>CAJMQS010000029.1 GCA_905215645.1 uncultured bacterium | reverse complement strand
ATTTTCTTAAATTCGAAGCCAGTAGAGCTGGCTTCCATCGGCGTATGACGTATGACCTATGACGTATGACGGGCTGTTGCTCATGCAACAGCCCCTTCTTTTTTTTATCGATTGATCAAATTGATGAACACCATCAAGATCCCAGAATTGCAGAAGTCGATGAACATGGCTCCCACCAAAGGCACCGCGAAGAATGCCCGGGGTGCTGGACCGTAATTGGACGTGATGGCACTCATGTTGGCCATGGCATTGGGGGTAGCCCCCATCCCAAAGCCGCACACGGCCGATACTTCCACGGCTGCATCATAGTCCCTGCCCATGGCCCGGAACACCACAAAAGTAGTGAAGATAGCCATGAAAATGACCTGGGCCACGGCGATGATGAAGAGAGGCCCGGCGATATCGAACAGTTCCCAGATCCGCAGGCTCATCATGGCCAGGGACAGGAAGATGTTCAGGCTCACATCCCCCACGGTGCCCAGTTCATGCATGGGGACCAGCAGGCTCCCCTTGGAATGGTCGGAAATATTCCGGATCACCGCTGCTACCAGCATGGATCCGATGTACCCAGGGAACGTGAGTCCCACGCTGGTGAAGAATTTGCTCACCAGGGTCCCCAGCCCCATGGCCACCAGGATTTCCCCGAAAGCCAGCATGAAATTTTCCGCCGTCATGGTAAGGGGCGCATTTTCCTCCATGCTCCGGGCTTTTTCCAGAGATTCCGCCTCATCTTCCTGGGTGCTGTGGAGATGGTACTTCTCCAGCAGCCGGTGCGCCACCGGTCCCCCCATCAGGGAGCCGGAAATCAACCCAAAGGTCGCCATGGCGATGGCCACGGTAGTCGCCCGTTCTGCACCCATCTTTTCCAGCATAGGGCCAAAAGCTCCAGAAGTGCCATGGCCGCCCACCAGAGGGATGGACCCGGCACACAGCCCCAGCAGGGGGTGCAGCCCCGTCATTTTGGCCAGCAACACCCCGATGATGTCCTGGAAGGTGATCAGCACTGCACAGACCACAGTCAGTACCAGTACGTCCCGGCCTCCTTTTTTCAGCAGTACATAGCTGGCGCTGAAGCCCACGCTGGTGAAGAACATGTTCATGAAAAAGCTCTGCTGGACCGTATCCAGCTTGACGGCCCCTGCGCCCGATTCGAACAGGATTAGGTTCAAAAGGGCGAACAGGACGCCGCCGATGACCGGGTTGGGGATACAGTACGTCTGGAGGAACCGGATGTTCTTTTTGAGCATCTTCCCCAGATAGTACAGTAAAATTCCCACCGCAAGGGTTTGATATGAATTCAATGCAAGCATCTTTGTGCTTTTCCTCCTTCTTTATCTTTGATTGATCAAAGCGATCAAGACTTCCTCCAGCCGCGCCCAGGTACGTCCTCCCTGACGGGATTCCGCTGCCAGCCTGGCAAGCCGGACCATGCAAGTTTGTAAGGATGCAACAGAAAAAAGATGGCTGTGCTGCATGGCCAGTTTCACCGCATAAGGATGCATTTTCAGGGCAGACGCGACTGCCTCTTGCTGAGCACCTTTCCCCATCATTTCCTTTACCTGGAGCAGGCGCCGGAGGGAAGCAAAAAGACGCAGGATCAGGGCCGAGAGCCCTTCACTGCCGTTTTTCTTCTTTTCTTCCTGCAAAAGGACCAGGACTTTGTCCAGCTTCTTTTCCTCCACCGCATTGCCCAGGGCAAAGCCGGAGATTTCCGGCAGTTGGGAAAACATCTGCGTCACATCGTCTGCCTGCCACAGCTTCCGTTCCCCTGCATACAGGGCGATTTTCCCGATTTCCTGCTGCAGGAACAGCAGAGGGACCGGGTCGGCAGCCGACACGTATTCCTGGATCAGGTTCATGGCTCCCGGGGTGAACCGGGCGCCATAGGAATCCGCCTGGGTCCGAAGCCAGGGCTGCAGCTGATAGGGGCGAAGAGGGGAACATTCCACCACTGGAGCCTCTTTGCTCATGGTTTTATAGAAGGATTGTCTTTTATCAAGTTTTCCGCATATACAATAAACAAAGGCATAATCCGGCACGTCCGTCAACAGCCGGATCAGCTCATCGACGGAAGTAGACCCCTTCTTTTTACCCTTCACACCTGCCCTGCGGCTTCCCGTTTTTTCTTTCTCAGCCAGGATCTTGGGGTCTTCCAAGACCACCCAGTTCTGTCCGCCGAAAAAAGGGACGCTGTTGATGGCTTCTCTCAGTGCTTCAAGCTCAAAGTCCCGTTGAAAGCTCCACTCGGTGGCTTCTTCCCCGGAAGCGAACGCTTTTTCCCGGAAGGCCTTCCCGATGGCTTTCTTGAAATACTCCTCCTCTCCCCAGGCGATGACAACGTGGGGACACGCTGGATTTTTCCGCAGATTTTCCAGAAACACATCTGCTGTTGTATTCACATCTGATTCACTCCTAGAAACAATCTTGTTGCCAGCGATAACTATACCATACTGGACCCCATTCGTCAAAAATCACCTTGATGGCACCTTCCTGATCCGTCCGTGCCAAGGGGATCCCGAACTGTTCCAATCTGTCCAGGGTTTCCGGATGGGGATGGCCGAACCGGTTCCTCCTGCCGGCAGAAACCACTGCCAGACGGGGAGCCGCTGCAGCCAGGAACCCAGCGTCCGAAGAAGTCTTAGAACCATGGTGGGATACTTTGAGCACATCGCTCCGGATGGGCTTTTGGGCCGCGGCCAGCTCTGTTTCTGCCGGAGCATCTCCGGTAAACAGGATGCTGCGGCCGCCGCAGCTCACTCGGACGATGGCAGAGTTTTCGTTCTCCTCACCTCCCTCGTTCTGTGTTTTAGGTGCTTCCACGATTTCTAGTATACTCTTTTTCCGTCGTATTTTCTGGTTTGTTTGTATTTTGTATACAATTTTAACGTTTTCTCGCAATTTTCTATCGCATAATACGTTTTTCACGTATTTACTGTCTTTTTCCTGTGTAATCATCAGTTCATTCACAGGTAACCACCGTACCAGTCCCGCCAGTCCGCCGGCGTGATCCTGGTGTCCATGGCTTAAAAGGACCAAGTCCACTTTTTCAGCTCCCAAATAGCGGAGGAAGGGAACCAAGATCCGTTCCCCCGGATCGAATTTCCCATTCAATCCCCCCGTATCCACCAAGATGATCTCCCGCTCCGGCGTGACCAGGACGGCGCAGTCCCCCTGCCCCACATCCAGGAAATAGACCGTAAAAGGCTGCTGCCGGAAGCGGGGGAGCAGCAGTTCCAGGCAAAGTGCCGTACCGGCAGCTGCCAGGGTCCAGCGGCGGAGTCTTTCCCGTCGGGGCAGGAACCAGCCTTTTCCCAGAAGTCCCAGGACCATAAGGAAATACAAAGGCCAAAGCCAGGGACTGGGCGATCCGGTGACCAGCTGGGTCCCGGGCAGCCGGGCGATCCATTCCCCGGCCCAAAGGGCAAGCCGCAAAAGACAGGAGACCCCTGCCAGCACAGGCCCTGCCAGGAAATCCAGGCCGGCCATCCCCAGGAGCGCCCCGGCAGTACTGCCAGTGAGGCAGAAGGACAGGAGCGGGACAAGGAGAAGGTTGGCCAGCAAGGAAACCAACGAAAGCATATGGAAATGGTGTACCAAGAAAGGCAGGCTGAGCAGCTGGGCACTGATGGGCACGGCCAGTCCCTTTGCCAGGATGCCGGGAAGGAAATGGCCCAGTCCTTTTGCCACGGGCTGCCGCAGGGTCATCAGCCCCAGAGCCGCGGAAAAAGACAGCTGGAACCCAGGATCCAGGATCCACCAAGGATGCCAGGACAGCAGCAGGATCCCGGCCAGGCCCAAGAAAGCCGTACCTTCCGCCCGATGCCGGTTGGCGTTTCCCCACAGGGTGCCCAAACCCAGGATGACAGCACGGCAGACAGAGGCCCGCAGCCCGCAGAGGACCCCATATCCGGCCAAGAGCAGCCCCAGGAGGGGAAGAGCCGCTTTCCGGGGGATCCGGAAAAAGGAAGCGGTCCCGGTCAATAGGCCCAGCAGCAAAGCCACATGGCTCCCAGATACGGAAAGGAGATGGCTCAGGCCGCAGCGCTGGAACAGCCGCAGGACCTCAGGGGAAATCTGGCCGCTTCCTCCCAACAGCATCCCTTCCAGCAGGGCACTTATTTCTGGGTCCATAGTCTGCCGCAGCGGTCTCCGGAACGCTTCTCCCCACAGCCAGATCTTGTCCTGCCAGGAAGGTTCCCCAGAAAGGAGCCGGAAATGGGCGCTGTCGCTCTGGAGCTTCCCGCCTTCCCCCTGGATGGCAGCCCGTTCTTCCGGCCGCTGGCAGCCTGGATTGTAGAAGCCATCGGGAGGCAGGAACAAGCCGGTCACCTGGACCCTGCCCACCTGCAGGGGGAAAGAGGCCTTTTTCAGGAATACCCGGACCCGGCCCCGTTCTTCGTCCAGCAGGAAAGCCATCCCTCCCTGCCGGGTACGGACAACGGAACCGGGGACCATCCGGCCGATGAGGGTGACGGTCCGTTCCTGGAGGGGAGCCATCCACCGTGCCGCTGGGACCCGCAGTCCGGCTTGGAGCCCTCCGGCACAGAACAAAAAGCCCAGGAAGGCAAGTTGGAGGAACACCTTCCCTTTCCGGTGTTCCCAGACCCCTGCCGCCCAAAGAGTACAGCCCAGAAGGCCCAGGATCCAGCATGGCCAGGGACCGGCAAGAGTCAGGCCGGACCAAGTCCCGGCGCCGTAGCTCAAGCTTCCTTGAAGGACCAGATTCATGTCACACCTCCACCTGGTCCTGGAGCTTCCGGAATTTGGCCGGGCCGATGCCGGGGACCTGCTGGAGTTCTTCTACCTTCCGGAAAGGCTGTCCCTGCCGATATTCCACGATCCGCCGGGCCAGAGCCGGCCCGATGCCGGGCAGTTCCGTCAGTTCTTCGACCCCCGCCTGATTCAGATTGATTCTCCGGGCTGCGCCCTGGCTTGGCACTTCCCCTCGCCCAGCAGACGGGGCCTCTTTCCGGCTGCCGGAATAGTTCCCTGTCTTCCTGGCACTTTTCTTCTGGAAAGGCACATTGATCTGACAGCCATCCTTACACTTCCTGGCCAGGTTGACTCGGGTCAGATCCGCTTCTTCCGTCACACCCCCCGCTTCTGCCAGCGCCTCCTGGAAGCGGACTCCAGGCGGCACCTGGTAGAGCCCTGGTTCCTGGACCGCCCCGCTGATGTAGATGGTGATCCGGGGAGGCTTTTCCTTGGGCGCCGTTTCCTGCTGCACCACAGACTGGGGTTCCGGCCCCTCCGGCAGGGACTTTCTTTCCTGCCAGAGGCTGCCGCCTGCACAGATAAGGACAAGGGCCAGGACCACCAGCCATTTCTTCTTTTCCCATGGATCCATCGGGAATCCCTCCTTTTGCAATGATCATAAGGATGCCTTTCGACATCCGAAGAGGAACTCCTTCCTAGGTGGAAAAAGAGCGGCAGTAAGTGGAAAAAGATGCAGTAAAGGGGGTGTGTTGCATACGCAACACACCTTAAGCTGTAGAGCCGCATAGCGGCTCAAGTCTGAAGTCTGGAGCCGAATGATAAATTTGCAAGCAAATTTTTGAATATGTAAAACCTTTGAACCAAATGATATCCCAGGTTGATTTCGATTCTGGTTCTATATAATCAAAAGGATCCGTCCAAACAGGCGGATCCTGTCCTGAGGCTTCCAACTTCAGACTCCTGACTTCCGACTACGGGGCTGTTGCTCATGCAACAGCCCCCCGGTCAATTGACCATCAACAAAAAAGTGACTGTGAAAAATGATTTCTCATTTTTTCACAGCCACTTTTTTTGCCTTACTTCGCTACGATATTCACCAGCCGGCCGGGAACAGCAATGACTTTCATCACTTTTTTATCCCCGATGGCGGCCTTTACTTCGGCCTGTTCCAGGGCCAGGTTCCCCAGGTCCTCTTTGCTGATTTCGGGAGCAGTCATGATCCGAGCCTTGGGCTTCCCATTCACCTGGATCAATACTTCCACCTCTTCCACCTTGATGGCTTCCGGATCGTAGGTAGGCCAGGCTTCCTTGTGGATGCTGGTTTCGCTGCCCATGGCGTCATGCCACAGTTCCTCGGTGATGTGAGGAGTGAAGGGAGCCAGCATCAGCAGCAGCTTGGAGATGGCTTCGTACACCAGCCCGGAGTTCACCGGTTCGGCCTTTTCCCGGTACGCATACAGGGCGTTCACCAGTTCCATCAGGGTGGAAATGGCCGTATTGAAGTTGAACCGCTTGTCGATGTCCTCGGTGACCTTCTTGATGCTCACATGGAGGATATGGCGCAGTTCTTCGTCCGCTTCGTTCAGGTGAGCGGTATCATAGGAGGTGACCTTCTGGGCCAGTACATCCTTGAAGTAGTACACGATCCGCCATACCCGGTTCAGGAACCGGAAGGACCCTTCCACACCCTGGTCGCTCCATTCCAGTTCCCGTTCCACAGGAGCGGCGAACATGATGAAGAGACGGGCAGTATCAGCTCCGAACTTCCCGACGATTTCTTCCGGAGAGACCACATTCCCCAGGGATTTGGACATCTTGGCTCCGTCCTTGATCACCATGCCCTGGGTCAGCAGGTTGGTGAAGGGTTCGTCCGCTTCCACCAGGCCGGCGTCATGGAGCACCTTCATGAAGAACCGGGAGTACAGCAGATGCAGGATGGCATGTTCGATGCCCCCGATGTACTGGTCCACCGGCATCCAATGGTTCACGGCCTCTTTGCTGAAGGGAGCCTTGTCATTGTGGGGATCCGCATAGCGCATGTAGTACCAGGAAGAACACAGGAAGGTATCCATGGTGTCCAGTTCCCGTTTGGCCGGGCCGCCGCATTTGGGGCAAGTGCAGTTGACGAACTGTTCACTGGTGGCCAGAGGAGACTTGGCTCCCGCATCGAATTTCACATCCAGGGGCAGCTTCACCGGCAGATCCTTTTCCGGCACCAGCACTTCCCCGCAGTGCGGGCAGTACACCACCGGGATGGGGCAGCCCCAATACCGCTGCCGGCTGATCAGCCAATCCCGGAGACGGTAGTTGATCCGCCGTTTCCCCAGGCCCTTTTCTTCCATATAATCGATGATGGCCTTCATGGCCTTATGCATTTCCATGCCCGTGAAGGGACCGGCATTCACCAGGACCCCGTCCTTTTCCTCATAGGCATCGGTCATCTCTTCCAGCTTCAGTTCCTTATCCTTGGGCTGCAGGGTCAGGATCTTCTTGATGCCGTATTTGGTGGCAAACAGCCAGTCACGATGATCCCCGGTAGGTACGCCCATGACGGCGCCGGTGCCGTAATCCACCAGTACATAGTTGGTGATCCAGATCTGGACCTTTTCCCCGGTGAGCGGATGGATGCAGTCCACCCCGGTGTACATCCCCAGTTTTTCCGATTCGCTGGAGGTCCGTTCAATATCAGAAGTATTCTTCACTTTGTCGCAGAAGGCTTCCAGTTCCGCTTTCCGGGGGTTGTCCTTCAGCAGTTCTTCCACCATGGGATGTTCCGGCGGGATGACTACGAAGGTGACCCCGTAGATGGTATCCGGACGGGTGGTGTACACGTTCAGTTTCTTGTGGAGGCTGGGGACTTCGAAGCCGAATTCCAGGCCTTCGCTGCGGCCGATCCAGTTCTTCTGCATGATCTTGACCCGTTCCGGCCAGCCTTTCAGCTTGGACAGGTCATCCAGCAGCTGTTCTGCGTAGTCGGTGATCTTGAAGAACCACTGGCTCAGCTGCTTTTTTTCTACCGGCTGATGGCAGCGCCAGCATTTGCCGTCTTCCACCTGTTCATTGGCCAGCACCGTGCCGCAGGTATCGCACCAGTTCACGGAAGCTTCCTTTTTCACCGCCAGGCCCCGCTTGTACATCAGTTCGAAGAACCACTGGGTCCATTTGTAATAATCTTCCTTGCAGGTGATCACCTTCCGGTCCCAGTCGTAGGACAGGCCCAGTTCCTTCAGCTGCCGGGTCATATTGGCGATATTCTCCATGGTCCATTTCGCAGGGGGGATATGGTGTTTGATGGCGGCATTTTCTGCAGGCATGCCGAAGGAGTCGAAGCCCATGGGATGGAGCACATTGAAGCCCCGCATGGTCCGGAACCGAGCCACTACATCACCGATGGAATAGTTCCGTACATGGCCCATGTGCAGGTTGCCGGAGGGATACGGGAACATTTCCAATACATAGGATTTGGGCCGAGGGTCCTCATTGCTGACCTTGTAGGTCTGGTTCTCTTCCCAATACTTTTGCCACCGAGCCTCGATCTCATGTGGTTCGTACTTTTCCTTAAACATGAACATACCTCCTAAAAAGAAAACCCCTCTGAAACACCTTGCATAAGTTCTCTGGATTCAGTAACATATGAGTATTACAGTGGTTTTTATCATGTGCAATAGATTCATTATATATTTCGCGTCTCATAAAGTCAACGCAGGAAGGAGTGGGAATGATGGCAATCTATGCCATGGGAGATTTGCACTTTTCCGGAGAACCGCCCACCAAACCCATGGAAGTGTTTGGACCCCAGTGGCTGGGCCACCGGGACAAAGTCCTCCAATATTGGAAAGGAACCGTCAAAGAGGAGGATACCGTCCTCCTGGTGGGGGATACCTCCTGGTCCATGGACCTGCCGGATGCGGTGGAAAAGGACCTTGGTGTCCTGGCCGCCCTGCCGGGAGATCTGGTGATCCTCAAAGGGAACCATGACTATTGGTGGTCTTCCCTCACCAAGATGCAGCAGGCTCTCCCCCCCAAGGTCCATTTTCTCCACAACACCTTTTATCTAAAGGGAGATGTGGCCCTGTGCGGCACAAGGGGCTGGAACCTGCCCAGCATGCCCGGGTTCGGGGAACACGACAAGCTGGTCTACGACCGGGAATGCCAGCGGCTGGAACGGAGCCTGGCAGGAGCCCGGGAAGCCGGAGCCAAACATCTCATCGCTGCCCTCCACTACCCGCCTCTGTACAAGCCGGAAGAAGTCACGGGCTTTACGGAACTGTGCCGGGAATACCAGGTGGAACAGTGCATCTACGGCCATGTCCACGGGGACGCCGCCCATTTCCTGAATCTGTTCCAAGGGGTCCGGGACGGCACCCGCTACCGGCTGGTGGCGGCAGATTACGTGAAATTCCACCTGGTGAAGATTTTATAGACAGAAAGGAACCATCGTGCATCAGTATCTTTTTTTCATCGGCAATTTTCCTATCCGCATGTATGGCCTCATGCTCTGCACCGCCATCTTCATGGCTACCGCCACGGCTTATTTCCTGGCCTGGCGGGACGGCCGGGGCTGGGAAAAGTACCTGCCGGACATCGGTATCTACGGCGGCTTCTGCGGGCTCATCGGCGCCCGGCTCTGGGATGTGTTCTTCTTTGACTGGGGCTACTACAGTGAGCATCTGCTGGAAATCCCCTACGTATGGCAGGGAGGCATGGCCATCCAGGGAGGCATCCTGGGAGGTGTATTGGGAGGCGCCATTTACTGCTGGCGGCACAAGATCGACTGGATCGATATGCTGGACGTGATCTGCCCGTCCCTTTTCATCGGACAGAGCGTAGGCCGGATGGCCAATCTGCTGAACGGGGATGCCTTCGGGGCCCCTACGGGAGGCGATTTCGGCATCCTGTACCCGGCTGGCACCCTGGCCCGGAACACCTACGGGGCGGTGCCCCTCTGGCCGGCAGAAGTGTGGGAAGGACAGATCGACGTGATCCTCTTTGCCCTGCTGCTGCTGTTCCAGACCACCAAACCCAAAAAGGGACAGCCCTGCTGCCTCTATGTGATGCTCTACAGCCTGCTCCGGTTCTTCCTGGAATTCCTCCGGGGCGATTACGTGGAACCCATGCTGTGGGGACTCAAAAGTGCCCAGGTCACCGCCCTGGTGTCCTTTTGCATAGCCCTGCTCCTTTTTGTGTGGGCGGGGTTGAGGAAAAAAGCGGCAGCCTGACAGGCAGCCGTATTTTTCTCAGTATGACGTCAGACCGGCCCTCCAGGCCTTTCAGACACGGCCCAAGGGGCCTTCAGCCATCAGCTTTGTACGACTAAGATCCATGTCCGATCTTTTTATCGCCAAACAAGCTGACATCTGACTTCTGAAAGGCCCGCAAGGGCCGGTCTGACATCTTTTATTTCACTTCACAGCCTGAATCATCTCCGGCAGATAGAACTTCCTGGCTTCTTCCAGGATCTGTTCCGGGATGCCGAAGAAAGGCTCGGCAATGCTGCCGGCAATGGCAGCCAGGGTATCCGTATCCCCACCCAGAGACACAGCGTTCCGGATGGCATCCTCGAAATCTTTGGCTTCCAGGAAGCTTTCCAGTGCCTGGGGCACAGAGCCACTGCAGGTGGCGTCCCCCTGATAGCTGTCCCGGATCTCCTCCAGCCGGAAATCCAGGGAATAGTACGGGCGGAGATAGGTGCGGATCTGGGCTTTGGTCCTGTGCTGCCGGGCCAGGAACACGGCCCCGGCCACAGCTTGGGCAGCTCGGTAGGAATCTGGATGGTTGTGGGTCACCTGGCAGGACAGGACAGCCAGCTGCCGAGCTTCTTCCAGGGTGGAGGCGAACCAGCCAGCCGGGGAGACCCGCATGGCCGCCCCGTTGCCGAAACTGCCGTAAGCCCCCATTTCCGGGTGAAAGAGCCAATAACGGAACTTACCGCCGAACCCGACATCGGGATATTTCTGCCCGATGCGCCGCATTTCCCGAGCCAAGAGCGGCAGCACAGTATCCGCTGCCAGCAGCTTTCCAGCTTTCTGGGCCTCCTGGAAGGCCCTGGCCACGGCCAGTGTCATCAGGGAGTCATCCGTAGCCCGGCAGCCGGGAGCAAACAGCGGGAATCTTTTCCCCTTATGTTCCTTCCACTCATACACCGATCCAACAATATCTCCGATAAATGCCCCTTCCATGTTCCGGGCCTCCTATTTCCAGTCCAGTTCCACCGGGCAGTGGTCGCTGCCCAGTACTTCATTGTGGATGATCACATCCTGGATCCGTTCCTTTCCATTGGCGGACACCAGGAAGTAGTCGATCCGCCACCCGGCATTCCGTTCCCGGGCCTTGAACATGTAGGACCACCAGGTGTAGGCCCCGGTTTTCTCTGGATACAGGCTCCGGAAGGAATCCACGAACCCATGGCCCAGGAACTGCTGGAACTTGGCCCGTTCCTCGTCGGAGAACCCAGCGTTTTTGTGGTTGCTGTCCGGGTTCTTCAAGTCGATGGGCTGGGCGGCTACATTCATGTCCCCGCAGACGATTACCGGTTTCTGTTCCGCCAGATCGGCGCAGTAGTCCTGGAACACGTCTTCCCATTCCATCCGATAGTCCAGCCGGGTGAGCCCCCGCTGGGAATTGGGGGTATATACGTTCACCAGGATGAAATCCGGGTATTCAGCGGTGATCACCCGTCCCTCCTGGTCGTGTTCCGCCAGGCCCAAGCCATAGGTCACCTTCACCGGTTCCTTTTTAGAAAAGATGGCAGTACCGGAATACCCCTTCTTCACCGCACTGTTCCAATACTCATGGTAGCCGGGGAAATCGAAGGAAGCCTGTTCCCTCTGCATCTTGGTTTCCTGGATGCAGAAAATATCCGCATCCGCTTCTTTCATAAAATCTCCAAAGCCCTTGTTCATACAAGCCCGGAGGCCGTTTACATTCCAGGTGATCAGTTTCATAGGTATACCTCATTTATCGTTCATCGTTGGTCGTTCATCGTTGGTCGTTCATCGTTGGTCGTTCATCATTCATCGTATCTGACGTCTGATGTCTCAAGGCCCATCAGGGCCGTATCTGACTTCTTGTCCCATCCTGTTCTTCACTCTTCACTGGCTTCTCCCCAGCTCCGGGAAGATCCAATTCAGCACTCCCAGCCAAGCAGCCCACAGTGCCGGATACACCGGCTCTGGCAGGACGAATACAAAGGCCGTCAGACAGCTCCAGAACGCCGCCGTGATCAGCAGCAGTCCGCCGTTGAATACCATCCGGTGCTGGTAATGGGCCCCACAGCGGCAGTATTCCAGCCCCAGGGCCAGATAGAACAGCTGCTGGAGGAAAGCAGCTCCCAAAGCCCCAAAATCCGTGTCCCAGACCGCCCACAGGGCTCCCAAGGTCAACAGTACCGGCCAAATTGTCCACAAAATCCCCCGGGGCTGGCACATCTTCCGCCGGCCGAAAAAGTGCCAGACGCTGTACCAGGTACAGGGCACCGTCACCAAGAACCAAAGCTCCAGCAGGGGATATTCCACCTTCAGGGGCCAGGCTGCCGGGAACAGGTACAGCGTCCCCAGTACCAGGGCAGCCGTGGCCAGATGCCAGGCCCGTTCCCGTTTCTTCAGCCGTTCGATGACGGGCAGGGCCAGCCAGACTCCGGACCCCACCCAGAACAAGAGGACCAGTTTCAGGGGGAAATACCAATCCACCGCCGGCGTAGCAAAGGTGGTCAACGTATTGAACACCAGCACCAGCCAGAAAATCAAATCTTTCCGCTGGCGCAGGATCAGTTTGCCCAGCTGCCGATTATCCATGGTTTGGTTTCTCCATCTTCGCCAAAAATTCCAGGCTCCGCAGAGGCCGGTCCGTCTGGTAAAGGATGAACTGGTAGAGGATTTTCTCTAAAGCCATCAGTTCCCTGCCCCGCACCGTGAAATCCGGAGGCGCCGCCAGATCCAGATGGAGCAGCTGGGCCATCAGGTTCCGGGTAGGTATCGTAAAGGGCAGTTCATCCCCCATGGCGCATTTTTTACAGAGGAAGCCCCCCTGGACCAGGCTGAAATAGCCGTCTTCCTCCACCGGTTCCCCGCAGCTGGTGCACTGGTCCAGGATGGGGTTCAAACCGCACAGGGCCAGGAGCTTCAGCAGGGTGCTGTCGGTGACCAGCCGCCGGTTCCGTTTCCCCAGCAGCCGGAACGCTTCCAAAAGCAGCTGGAACACTTCCTCCTGGGGCTCCCCTTCCCCCAGGAGATTTTCTGCCGCTTCTCCGATGATGGCCCCGTAGGCCAGGTTCTCCCAATCCATGGGAAGAGGCATTTCCAGGCTCTCACAGCTCCGGAGAGAAGCCACCTTCCGACCGGGATTCAAGGTTACCTGGAGATGGGCAAAAGGCTGGACCAGCCTTCCGCTCTGGCTCCGGGGATAGGCCGCCCCGTAAGCCACAAAAGGGATCTTTCCGTGTCCACGACAAAAGCAGACTGCGTACTTATCCGCAGTCTGCCAGTTTTTGACTCGGAGGATCACTGCTTCGTCTTGGAACACTTCACTGCTCATGGACAGCCGCTTCCTTCTTATCTTTTTTCAGAGGGATCACCCGGACCCGGAGGACCCGGAAGCCGGTGGAATCCAGCACTTCGAATTTATAGCCGTTTTCCTCTACGCTGTCTCCCACCACCGGCTGCCGGCCGATGAGACCGAACACATACCCTCCGATGGTGTCTTCTTCCGGATCGTCGAACTGGATCCCCATGATCTCCGACACTTCATCCAGGAGCACCAGCCCATCGAACACATAGGATCCATCGGGCATCTTGTTGATTTCCGGCATATCTGCATCATGTTCGTCCTGGATATCCCCTACGATTTCTTCCAGCAGGTCCTCCATGGTCACCAGCCCTGCCGTACCCCCGTATTCATCTGCCACGGCGGCCATCTGCACATGTTTGTGCTGCATCAGCTGGAGGATCTTGGCGATGGACATGCTTTCCGGCACCACATCGATTTCCCGCATGATGGACCGGAGATCGAATCCCGGCTGTTTATAGTCCGCATTCATGAATTCCCGGATATGGATCATCCCCAGGATGTGGTCCCGGTCCTCTTCACAAAGGGGATAGCGGGTGTGCCCCGATTCCCGGATGACTTTCATATTTTCCTCGATGGGGTCATCCACGAACAGGCAAACCATGTCCTGCCGCGGCACCATCACCTCCCGGGCCACCCGGTCGGCAAAATCGAATACATTGTCGATGAGCCGGCTTTCCACCGGATCGATGCTGCCGCCCTTTTCGCTGGCACTGACCATCTTCCGGATATCATCCTCCGAATGGCTGGTTCCCCGGCGGACCGGTTCTTCCCCCATGAAATGGTACAGGACTTCTCCCACATGCCAGAACAGAAAAGCAAAAGGATATATGATTGGTTTCAATATGCGCCCAAGCGCAGGTCCCGCGTCTATAGGACATCTCTCCTTTGATCAGTTTGCTGGGAACTTCCCAGACAGTTACACTTTAAAATTATACACTTTTCTCCCGTACCCGGTCAATATGGATCAGTACTGGGGACGCTCCCCAGCCAGACCCAGCCGTTTCAGGTCCCCTTCTTTTTCCCGCCACTTGGGGCGCACCTTCACCCACAGTTCCAGGTACACCCGGCAGCCCAGGAAGGCCTCCATATCCGTCCGGGCCCGCTGGCTGATTTCTTTCAGCATCTTCCCTTTAGCCCCGATCAAGATGGCCTTCTGGGAATCCCGTTCCACAAAGATATCCGCCCGCACATACACCAGGCCGTTGGGCCGGTCCTTCATCTCCTGCACCTGGACAGCCACCGCGTGGGGCACTTCGTCCCGGGTCAGCTGGAGGACCTTTTCCCGGATGATTTCCGCAGCCATGACCCGCTCCGTCTGGTCCGTATACATATCCTCCGGATAGAAGCTGGGCCCCTCCGGCAGACAGTGGACGATTTCCTGGAGCAGAGGAGCGAAATCCTGGTCTTCCAGAGCCGAAAGGGTCAGTACGCTGTGGAAGGGATATTCCTTCCGGAACTTGTCGATCAAGGGCAGCAGTACCGCTTTATCCGGCAGCTGATCGATTTTGTTCAGGACCAGGATGACCGGGGCTTTGCATTCCCCTTTCAGCCGGTCCAAGATCACCTGCTCTCCCTTCCCCCGTTTTTCCGAAGCATCCACCACAAAAAGCACCACATCCACTTCTTTGATGGCGTTGATGGCCGCCTGGACCATATGTTCTCCCAGGCGATCCTGGGGTTTGTGGAGGCCGGGGGTGTCCAGGAATACGATCTGGGCCTCTGGGGTGCTCAGGATGCTCAGGATCCGGTTCCGGGTGGTCTGAGGCCGATCAGAGATGATGGCCACTTTTTCCCCCACCAGTTGGTTCACCAGGGTAGATTTCCCGGCGTTTGGCCGTCCCACAATGGCCACAAAGCCCGCCCGATGCTGTTTGCTCTTCTGTTCTTCCATGATTCCCTCTTCTCTTATAATTTGAAAGCATAGGGCAGCAATTCCGCTGCCGTCATTTCTTTGCAGGATCCCTGGAGGTTGGTCAAAAAGATCCGGGGGATGGCAAATTCCACCATCACCTGCCGACAGGCCCCGCAGGGAGAGACCGGTCCCAGTGTATCTGCCGTGACGCAAAGGGCCGTGAATTCCCGTGCCCCTTCCTTCACCCCGGCAAAGATGGCACACCGTTCCGCGCACAGGCTCAGGCCATAGGACGCATTTTCGATGTTGCAGCCGGTAAAGATCCGGCCATCCGCCGCCCGGACGGCCGCTCCCACCGCAAAATGGGAATAGGGCGCATAGGCTTTTTCCCGGGCCCGGCAGGCCGCTTCATACAGTTCCCGGTCCAGTTCAGCCTCCATAGTTTTCCTCCGCCAGGTCCAGTTCCCGGAGGATTTCCTCTTCCCGGGCCCGCATCACCCGTTTGTCCGCTTCTTCCATATGGTCATAGCCCAGCAGGTGGAGCATGCCGTGGACCGCCAGATAGGTCATTTCCCGGGTCAGCCCGTGGCCGAATTCTTCCCCCTGTTCCACTGCCCGAGGCGCGGAGATGATCACATCCCCCAGCAGATGTTCCGCTTCCCCATCTTCCACTTCCGGTTCCTCATCCCCTTCGTCCAGGGCAAAGGAAAGCACATCCGTGGGCCGGTCGATACCCCGGTACTCCCGGTTCAGGGTATGAATCTCTGCATTGTCCACAATGGTGATGTCCACTTCCGTATTGGGTCCCAAGGCTTCCTTCTTGGCCACGATTTCCATGGCCTTTTTCAGCGTTTCTTCCAGTTCTTCCGGAATGGCGATTTCCGTCTGGTTGTTTTCTAAAGTAACGATCATTTTCCTGCTCCTTTGTCTTTTCCTTCAGCCGCCAGCCGGTGTTCTTTCTTTGCCCGGTCGTATTTCTCATAGGCTTTGATGATGGCCCCGACGATCTCGTGTCGGACCACATCGTGTTCTGAAAAAGAAACGATACCGATCCCCGGCACGTCCCGGAGCACCTGGGCCGCATTCACCAGGCCGGACTGACGTCCGCTGGGCAGATCCACCTGAGTAGCATCCCCGGTGACCACCAGCTTTGAGCCGAATCCGAACCGTGTCAGGGCCATCCGCATCTGCTCCGCCGTGGTATTCTGGGCCTCGTCCAGGATGATGAAGGCATCGTTCAGGGTACGGCCCCGCATGTAAGCCAGAGGAGCCACTTCGATGATTCCCCGCTGGAGATTCTTTTGGAACGCTTCCATCCCCAGCATCTCATAAAGAGCATCATAGAGCGGACGGAGATAGGGATCCACCTTTTCCTGTAAGTCTCCGGGCAGAAAGCCAAGTTTTTCTCCTGCTTCTACCGCCGGACGGGTCAGGATGATCCGCTCCACTTCCTTATTCTTCAGTGCTTTCACCGCCATGGCTACAGCCAGATACGTCTTCCCGGTCCCGGCCGGACCGATGGCAATGGTGATGTCATTTTGGGCAATGGTCTTCAGATAGCGCATCTGACCCAGGGTCTTGGCCTTGACCTGCCTTCCCCGTACTGTGGTCAATACCGTATCGGTAAAAAGACGATGCAGCTGCTCCTCCTGTCCCTCCAGCACCAGTTTCAAGCTGTATTTTACATCATGGGCCGTTACCGGCAGGCCCTGCCTATACAGGTAGAGCAGTTCCTGGATCAGCTTCCCGGCCAGTTCCACATCCTGTTCCTTTCCCTGGGCGATCAGTTCGTTGCCCCGGGGGATCAGCTGGCAGCCCAGGCTCCTTTGCATCTGTCTCAGGTATTCATCCGTTTCTCCCAGCACCGCCACCATTTCCCGAGCGTCCTGGAAGACAAACCGTTTTTCCGTCACTTCAGACAAACTCCATTCCTCCTACTTCTCCAAGGATTGATTGACTGTCCCCTCCATTATATCGTTTCCCTGAAAAAAAAGAAACAGGAAACCCTATTGACAAAATGGCTCCTATCGTTTAGAATAACATTGTTGCTTATGGAACTATAGCTCAGATGGTTAGAGTATCACGTTGACATCGTGGGGGTCACTGGTTCGAGTCCAGTTAGTTCCACCATTTAAAAAGCGAAGAGGCACTGGCTCAGGGATGGGCAGTGCCTCTTTTTTTGTCAAAGCACAGTCCAGGCAGCTTGTCATGATTCCATAATTTCTGCAGCATAAAAAAGCTGCCGGCATGCCTGCCGGCAGCTTCCGCAGCCCTTTTGTATCGATTTTTTTATTTCTTTTCTTCCCCATCCCCTGCATTCAGCTGATGGTCCGCATCATAGGAGGATTTCAGGGCATTCCCATTGTCCTTTACGGCACTCAGGGTCTTGGTCAGGTTCTCTTCCAGATAATTGAACACATCCATGGCGTACTGCATGGATTCGCTGTGGAGCTTTTCCGCATAGGCATCCGCAGCAGCCCGCATATCCCGGTCGTACTGCTGGGTGGTGGCGATGATGCCGTTGGCTTTTTCCTCGGCTGCCTTCACCACTTCTTCCTGCCGGACCAGACGGTCCGCTTCTGCCTTGGCCAGATCCACGATCCGTCCGCCTTCTGCATGGGCCTGTTCTACGATATGGTCTGCTTCTGCCCGGGATTTATCGATGATGTTCTTCTGTTCTTCCAACAGGTCATGGGCCCGTTTCACTTCCAGGGGCACAGCCGCTCTCAGCTTGTCCATCACCATGGTGATTTCGTTCTCGTCGATTACCACTTTGTTGACAAGCGGGATTCTCCAACCATCCGACAGAATGCTTTCCATTTCGTCCAAGATCTTATCTAATTCCATGACCATCTATCCTTCCTTTTTGTATTCAGTCTTCCTGTTCGAGGGTTTCCCCCGTTGCATGACCTCCGCCCGGATACAGTCCGGGACGAATCCAGTGATATCACCGCCAAAATAGACCATTTCCCGTACTCCGGAAGAACTGAGATAGGAATACTTGGCATTGGTCATGATGAACACCGTTTCCAGCCGTTCATCGATTTCCTTCATGAGCAGGGCCCGCTGGAATTCATATTCGAAATCCGTGAAAGCCCGCAGCCCCCGTACGATGAATTTTGCGCCCTCCTGTTCACAGAATTCATTCAGCAGACCGGAAAAACAGGTTACCCGTACATTGGGAATATGAGCCGTTGCCTTTCGGATCATGGCGACCCTTTCCTCCATGGAAAACATGGCCTTGTCTTTCGTCGGATTCACAAAGACGCTGATGATGAGTTCATCGAACATCCTGCTGGCCCTTTCAAAAATATCCAGATGTCCCATGGTAACCGGGTCGAAGCTGCCCGGACATACAGCTTTGCGCACGTTGTACCTCCAAAAGAAGCAGATTTGCTAAGTATCATTATAACAAAAACAATTCAGCTTTTCCACACTATTAAGGAGATTTTCGTATCTCCGTACTTTTCCTGTCGGAATTCCGTCCCTTCCGGCAGATAGCTTCTCGGGTCCTCTCCCAGGGAATGTTCCAGCACCAGGAGTCCTCCCGGTTTCAATACCGGCCATTTTTCCAAAGCCTCCACCACTTTCTGGTTCAGCCCCTTATCATAGGGAGGGTCTGAAAAGATCACATCGAACTGTTTCCCCTGCTGCTCCATCATGGCCAATCCGTTCACCGCATCCGTGTGGATCAATGTCACCGCTTCCCCGGCCCTTGCCTTCTCCACATTGGCCCGGACCAATTTCAGGCTCTCCCGGCTTTTGTCGAAATAGACGATCTGTTCCGCTCCCCGGCTCCAAGCCTCCAGCCCCAGATTCCCAGTACCCGCAAAAGCATCCAGCACCTGGCTTCCCGGGATCCTGGCCTGGATGATGTTGAACAGGGCTTCTTTGACCCGATCCGCTGTAGGACGCACCAGATAATTCTTCGGTGTCACCAGTTTCAGTCCCCTGGCTTTTCCCGTAATGATCCGCATACACAAAACCTCTTCCGTAGGATATAATAGTATTTATCATTTCATGAAAGGAGTCCCCTGCTGTGAAGAAGAAACCCCTCCTGGCTTTCGCCCTGGGCTGCATCGCTGCTGCAGGTGTATTGTACCATACTCTGGCACCCAGAGGGGCTGTTTTTTCTCCCGGACAAGTACCTACGGCGGAGAACTGGGCCCTTCTGCCCCTGGACAACCGGCCTCCCTGCCGAGATTTCACTGAGGAACTGGGAGCCCTGGGAGGCATCCATTTCACCGCACCTCCCAATGAGATCATGGACTGGTATGACGAACCGGCCCGTGTGCCGGAGCTGAAGAGTTGGCTGGCCGGCATCCTGCCTCAGCAGCAGGGAGCTTTGCTTTCCACCGATCTCCTGATCTTCGGCGGACTCCTCCATTCCCGGATGGAACCTCTTACGGACCAAAAAGCCGGAGACTTCTTCACCTATTTGGAAGAGCTGAAGGAAAACAGCCCGGATAAGCAATTCTACCTGTATTCCATCATCCCCCGGCTACTGATCAGCGATCACGTGCTGCCCGACCGGTGGTACCAATGGCATCTCATGACCTGGACCATCAATATGGACAAAAAGATCCGGGGGCTGCCCTATGACAAAGAGAACTACGAAGAAGTGAAGGCCCTGATCCCCATGGACCTGAAATGGAAATACATCACCCTGTACCGGGACAACGACCGGTTCAACCAAGAACTGGTCCAGTTCGTCACAGAAGAGAACCTGACAGATCTGGTGATCGGCCAGGACGATGCCCATCCCTACGGCCTGCCCAACTACAACCGGCTGAACGCTGGTGCCTACCCCCAGGCCTACGACCTGCACCCGCCCATCTACACTTCCCAGGGAGCGGACGAACTGGGAGCCCTGGCCGCCGCCCGGATCTACAGCCGGCGCACCGGCTACCGGCCGAAGATCAAAGTCCTTTACGGATCGAAGAAGATGGAGGACTACACCCTCCATTTCGTTCCCCTGACCCTGGGCCAGATTGCTGCCGAAAAGATCCAGCTGGCCAACGGCACCGCCACAGACTCTCTAGAAGAGGCCGATTTCGTCCTGTATATCCACTGCGGCAGCGAAGAGCCGAAAGCCTATACGGCCATCGCCCAGGACATCAAAGGACTGATGGACCGGAAGCCGGTAGCCCTGGTGGACCTGTCCACCCGTTTTTCCGCCGGTGACTGCATCCTGCCCCACCTGATGGCCAACGGGACGCCTCTCCCCCAGCTGCTGGCCTATTCCGGCTGGAATACCGCTTCCAACGCCATCGGTACGGCGGTAGCCCAAGGAACCATCGTATCCGGCCAGGCCCGAAGACTGCCCAAAGAACAGCTTCCGGCCTTGTACAGTGCCAACTTCCGGTTCAACTATGCCCGTTTCCTGGATGACTGGGCCTACCAGAAGCTGATCCGTCCCCACATGGCCGAGCTCCAAGAGCTGAACGGAGTGGACCCGGAAAAAGGCGGAGACTACCCCAACGCCGCCACCTGCTACCTGTCCCGGGAACTGGGGATCTATCACCAGGTTTTCCTGTGGTACTGCCGGCAGTTCCCCTATTACCAGGACGGAAAGAACGCCTATTGGTTCCGGGATGCCCAGTTCGCCGTGAACCTGCCCTGGGAACGGCCTTTCGAGATCCGGCTGAAGATTTTCCCAGAATTTGGCAAAGAACAGTTGACAAAAGCCAACTGAACCTCTATAATCTATTTGTGTTGTCGGGGCGTAGCGCAGTTTGGTAGCGCGCTTGGTTCGGGACTAAGAGGCCGCAGGTTCGAATCCTGTCGCCCCGACCAACTTGAAAAAGGACAGCCGTCACCTTCGGGTGGCGGCTTTTTGTATAGAAAGACAACAGAAGTCAGACCCGGCCCTTCAGGCCTGTCAGAAGTCAGATGCCAGCTTGTTGGCGATAAGCAGAAGGTCCCTGCTGCTACGCCGAACAAAGCTGACGTCTGACGTCTCAAGGCCCGTCAGGGCCGGTTCTGACTTCTTACCATACCCCCCCCGGCGGCCGGGACGGGTTTGGCTTCGGCTCGCCCCCTCGTATAATAGAGTTGTACCAGATATTCTCTACGACGTTGGGGGCAGAGGATCCTGTTCGGTTTGTGGGACCAGATCCACGAAGAACCGGCAGA
The DNA here is from genome assembly GCA_905215645.1 of uncultured bacterium. GTDB lineage: Bacteria > Bacillota > Negativicutes > Acidaminococcales > Acidaminococcaceae > Acidaminococcus. The sequence continues at coordinate 5,764 of CAJMQS010000029.1, read as the reverse complement.
ACACGTTGTTCTCCTACGGTACGACCCTGACGCTGTAGGGGTGAGCCGCAGGCACGCCCGTCCCGGCCTGCGTTTTTATACGTTCAAAAGCATTTGCCCCCGGCAAATGGTCTCCTTTTGCCTGAGGACGTGAGACGCCCGGCGTGATCCTAATAACCTGAACCCATGAAAGGAAACCATCATGATTTATCTCACAGGAGACATCCACGGCTCTCTGGATTTTGACCGGATCCGGCCGGAAAATCTGATTTCCCGGGGCGTGGACTGCCAGCCGGAGGACATCCTTATTGTTTGCGGGGATTTCGGGATACCCTGGACAAACCCGGCCCAGGGTCCGGACCGGGAAATGCTGGAGGAAATCGCCCGCTGGCCCTATACGGTGGCCTTTGTGGACGGAAACCATGAGAACTTTGCCCTGCTCAATCAGTACCCGGTGGTAGCATGGAAAGGCGGAAAAGCCCATCAGCTGCTGCCCAACCTATTCCACCTGATGCGTGGGGAGCTGTTCACTCTGGAAGGCCATACCTTCTTCACCATGGGCGGAGCCATGAGCACGGACCGTTGGATGCGGAGAGAAGGGATTTCCTGGTGGCCGAAAGAAATACCTTCCAAAGCGGAATGGCAGCACGCCTGGGACACCCTGGACCGGGCTGGATGGAAGGTGGACTACGTGGTGACCCACACAGCCTCCACCCGCTGGAAAATCCAGGGCGGTATGCGAATGGTAGCCCACCTGGGAGACAAATGCCCGGTGGCCCGGAAGCTGGAAGAACTGGAAAGCCACCTCACCTACCACCGCTGGTTCTTCGGCCATCTCCATGACGACCGGATTAGACAAGATGGGAAGGCTGTGTGGCTGTATGAAAAGGTGGTCAATCTCAGGGAACTGTGATATAATGAAATAAGAACTGTCCATTTGGTCAGCCCCGTTCGATGTTGGTTTTAGAAAACCCGCCTATCGTTTATGGCCGACGGCGGGTTTTCTTATGCCCTTTCTGTACCTCTCTTGCAATCCTATGGATCTGTGTTATAATGAAAATACAAAAGGTGCTGTCTGGTGACGGTCAGCCCCATAGGATTTTTGGATTAGATTAACCGCAAACCTTTGGACTGGGAGCGGTTAATCTTTTTTTACGAGAATCAGGAGTATAATCAACAGCAAAAGCGTAATGTTGAAATCGTCCATGAGCCTCACCCCATTTCTGGGGCAAGATTTGACCGCCTACCGTATAGACAACACCGTGTACAGCATAACATATCGGCATAGGATCCGGCAACGGAAGCCCTTCCACAAAAATCCCCTGTCAAAGCGCCTTTTATCACAGCTTTTGACAGGGGATCCGGAGCAGGTGCAGCGTCTGGCACCTAGTTTTTCACAATCTATGGGAATTTCATTGCACAAGGGATGCAGCCATTTGCGCCCATGGTGCGCCCATGGGATTTTCAGGAGCCGGAAATCACGGCAATCCGTGTTTTTCCCGTCTTCCCGACCAACTTTGAAAAAGGACAGCCGTCACCTTCGGGTAGCGGCTTTTTGTATAGAAAGACAACAGATGTCAGACCCGGCCCTTCGGGCCTGTCAGAAGTCAGATGCCAGCTTGTTGACGATAAGCAGAAGGTCCCTGCTGCTATGCCGAACAAAGCTGACGTCTGACGTCTCAAGGCCCATCAGGGCCGTTTCTGACTTCTTATCAGGCTCGACCGACGACCGGGACAGGTTTGTTTTCGGCTCGCCCCCTCGTATAATAGAGTTGTACCAGATATTCTCTACGACGTTGGGGGCAGAGGATCCTGTTCGGTTTGTGGGACCAGATCCACGAAGAACCGGCAGAACACGTTGTTCTCCTACGGTACGACCCTGACGCTGTAGGGGTGAGCCGCAGGCACGCCCGTCCCGGCCTGCGTTTTTATACGTTCAAAAGCATTTGCCCCCGGCAAATGGTCTCCTTTTGCCTGAGGACGTGAGACGCCCGGCGTGATCCTAATAACCTGAACCCATGAAAGGAAACCATCATGATCTATCTCACAGGAGACATCCACGGCCCTCTGGATTTTGACCGAATCCGGCCGGAGAATCTGCTTCCCCGGGGCGTGGACTGCCAGCCGGAGGATATCCTTATTGTTTGTGGGGATTTCGGGATTCCCTGGACGGACCCGGCCCAGGGCCCGGACCGGGAAATGCTGGAGGAAATCGCCCGCTGGCCCTATACAGTGGCCTTTGTAGACGGGAACCATGAGAACTTTGCCCTGCTCAATCAATACCCGGTGGTAGCATGGAAAGGCGGAAAAGCCCATCAGCTGCTGCCCAACCTGTTCCACCTGATGCGTGGAGAGCTGTTCACCCTGGAAGGCCATACTTTCTTCACCATGGGCGGAGCCATGAGCACGGACCGTTGGATGCGGAGAGAAGGAATCTCCTGGTGGTCGGATGAAATCCCTTCCGAAGCAGAATGGCAGCACGCCTGGGAGACCCTGGACCGGGCCGGATGGAAGTCGGACTACGTGGTGACCCACACAGCCCCCACCCGCTGGAAAATCCAAGGCGGTATGCGGATGATAGCCCACCTGGGCGACAAATGCCCGGTAGCCCGGAAGCTGGAAGAACTGGAAAGCCACCTCACCTACCGCCGTTGGTTCTTCGGCCATCTCCATGACGACCGTGTTACCCAGGATGGGAAGGCCGTGTGGCTGTATGAGAAGGTGGTAACTCCGTCCTTGCAATCCCCTGTAACTGTGTTATAATGAAAATACAAATGGTGCTGTCTGGTGACGGTCAGCCCCATAGCTTAGTTGAGAATTAACCGCCTAGCTTGGGAGCGTGGGGCGGTTAATTTCTTTTTTGCAAAAGAAGTACCAAGACGATTAACAAAAATAAAGTTAGATTTGTTTCGTTCATGGTCCTCACCCCATCTCTGGGGCAAGATTTGACCGCCTACCGTATAGACAACACCGTGTACAGTATAACATATCGTAGTGTATGAAGCTAGACACGGCCCTGACGGGCCTGTCAGATGTCAGACGTCAGCTTGGCCGCGATAAGCAGACCGGTCTTGCCTCTAAATCGTACAAAGTTGACCTCTGATATCTCAAGGCCCGTCAGGGCCGTATCTGACTTCTTTTATGATTCAGAAGATGAGCCTATATGAGCCTGGAACCGCTATACGGCACTACAACGAGAGGGTGTTGCACAGGACGTGCAGCACCCCCCCTTTTCTCTTACAGCACTTTTACCAATTCCTCATTGCTTCTCCGTTCCGTGTGGAGATGGGCAGGTTTTGTCCCTTCTGCGGCATAGCCGATGGGCAGCAGCAACAGAGGCACTTCGTTCAGTTCCAGGCCGAAGGCGTCAGCGGTCTGGGTCACCGGGAAGTAGTTCACCCAGCAGGACCCGATGCCCTGTTTCCAGGCTTCCAGCATCATATGGGTGGCCACGATGCTGGCATCCTGTTCCCCGGCCCGGATGCTGTGTTCAAAAGGGTTCACCCATTCCTCGTCCTTCCGGACGGTGACCATGAGCACCACCGGCGCGTTGAAGGCGCAGCGGGTCAGTCCCCGGATCTTTTCCAGGGCTTCTGGGCTCTGGAGCACGTACACCCGGTAGGGCTGGTAGTTGTGGCCGGTGGGAGCAATCCGCCCGGCTTCCAAAATGGCGTCCAGTTTTTCCTTTTCAATGGCTTTATCGCTGAATTTCCGTACAGAATATCTGGCTTTTGCCAGGTCCATAAAGGTCATATTGTTTACATCCTTTCGTTTTTTGATTGTTTACCAGCTCAGCACTTCCGGCTCTCCTTCGGTGATGAGGAGGGTATGTTCCCACTGGGCGCTGTCTTTGCCGTCGGCAGTATGGACGGTCCAGCCGTTGATTTCGTCAATCCACAGTTCCGGACTGCCGGCATTGATCATGGGTTCGATGGTGATGACCATGCCCGGGACCAGCAGCATGCCGGTCTTCCGTTTCCCTACATGGGACACAAAGGGATCTTCATGCATTTCCAAACCAACCCCGTGGCCGCCGAATTCCCGGACCACGCTGCAGCCGTGCTTCTGGGCAAAATTCTGGATGGCGGCTCCGATGTCCCCCAGGGTGTTCTTCCAGCCCACAGCATTTTCCATGCCCCGTTTCAGGCATTCCCGAGTGATTCCCACCAGGTTCTTCCGTTCAGCGGGCACCCGGCCCAGCATGAACATCCGGGAAGCATCCCCCACGTAGCCATCATAGATGGTGGTGGCATCCACATTGACGATGTCCCCGCTTTTCAACACCTGGCTGGGATCTGGGATCCCGTGGCAGATCACATCGTTCACAGAGGTGCACACGGATTTGGGGAATCCCTCATAATTCAAGCACGCCGGGATGGCATGGAGTTTCACTGTGGTATCGTACACAATGGTGTTGATGTCATCGGTGGTCATGCCCACTTTGATGTTCTTTTCCACCGCATCCAGCACTTCTGCATTGACTTTGCCGGCCTTCCGGATTCCTTCGATCTGTTCCGGTGTCTTGATCATGTCCATCCGGGGCACCTGGTACCCTTTGGCGGCAAATTCCATGAGTTTCAGTTTCAGTTCGCTTCTATCCAAACTTTTCCCTCCTTCGCGTCGGAAAAGAGATTTTCCTCCGCTATTCTATTTTCTCCTGAAATACGATATAATTAAGACTCACTGTCGGGTCCAGCAAAACTGCCGGCCCGATGAATCATTATAACACAAATCTTGTTTATTTTTTTCCTGTTTGTTTTGGAATTGTTTAAACCCGATTTTTATAATAATAGGAAAGAAACGGAGGGGCATGGCCCCAAGAAAGGATGACGATTATGGATTTGTTCCTGAATATGGTCCGAGGGTTCTGCATGGCCCTGGCCGACAGCGTCCCCGGGGTTTCCGGCGGGACCATTGCCTTTGTGCTGGGTTTCTATGATGAATTCATCAGTTCCCTGTACGTGCTCACCCACGGCAGCCGGGAGCTGAAGCTGGAGGGCATCCGGTTCCTGGCCAAGCTGGGCATGGGCTGGGTCATCGGCATGGGATCCTCGGTGCTGGTCATCGCCAGTCTGTTCACCAGCCGGATCTATGAACTCAGTTCCTTGTTCCTGGGCTTCTCCATTTTCTCCCTGCCGCTCATCATCAAGGAAGAAAAGGAATGCCTGCGCCGGACCAGCCGGATCATCTATATGGTGCTGGGGATCGTGCTGGTTCTGGTGATTGCGGCGGTGAACCCCACGGGCGGCCAGGGCACCAATGTGGAAATCGCCCATCTGACCCCCTTACTGGGCGGGTACATCTTCGTCTGTGCCGCGATTGCCATCTGTGCCATGGTGCTGTCGGGGATTTCCGGTTCCACCATGCTGCTAATCTTCGGACTGTATGTGCCCATCATCAACGCCATCAAGGAATTCCTCCACATGAACCTGTCCTATTTCCCCGTGCTGTGCATCTTCGGGTTCGGAGTCCTGGCGGGCATCGTGGGCATCATCAAGCTGGTGAAGAACGCCCTGGACAATCACCGGTCCGCCATGGTGTACTTCATCCTGGGGCTGATGATCGGTTCCCTGTACGCCATCGCCCAGGGGCCCACTACCCTGAAGGTCCCTCAGCCAGCCATGACCTGGGAAACCTTCCATCTCTTCTGGTTCCTGATGGGCGGCGTCTTCCTGGCAGCCCTGAACGGGTTGAAGGCGTTTACGGAAAAGAAGTTGAAGCCGGAGAAGTAAAGGGGTTGTTGCACGTGTGAAAACCACACACGTGCAACAACCCCTTCGTCATA
>CAJMQS010000028.1 GCA_905215645.1 uncultured bacterium | reverse complement strand
TTCTCAAAGTTCGTCTCACTGTCTCAGTGACAGCTATTATATATTAGCAGATTCATTCTTCTTTGTCAACAGTTTTTTCTTCCAATGTTTCAGTTGGAACATTTCGTTGTTGAAAAGTGGATTTCCTGCCGCTTTCTCAAAGAAAAAGCTTATATAGTATAGCAAACATCGGAAAAACTGTCAACCGTTTTTAGTGAAGTAGGAAGAGTGCAAAGCCCTCTTCCTACTTTAACAGCTGTTCCGCTTTTTCCTTTACATCCTGGTTGTTCTCCCGGACCAGGAGTTTTTCCACTCCGTTCCGGATTCCGTCGCTGAGGGTGTATCCCAGATTTTTCCATTGTGTGAGGATCTCCAGGGCGGTGTTCCGGTTTATCAGGGCTGGAGATTTCAAAGCGGTGAGGAAGAGTTTTTCTCCGTTGCCCGGAAAACCGTACAGTTGGCTGAGGATCCGATTCAGATCCATATACACCCCATTCAATTGTTCCTGGAGAGACACCTCCCCTTCCTGCCGTTTCTCAAAGGCTTTTTCGAACCCGGGGATCAGATCTTCATACAAGTCCATCACATGATGGTCGTGGTGCTTGTCTCCTGTCAAGGCATAGGGCAGCAGCTCCACATGGTCCAGAGGGGCCTGGAGCACCAGTTCCACGGCCTGTTGGGCATAGGGCAGATCCAGGGTCCGGGCCAGGTCGAAACCTTCTCCTTTTTTCATGGCCTGCTGGACAGTCTGGGCACAGGCAAAAGACAAAAGCAGTTTGCCGCAGGCCTGTTTCACCGTCTCCTGTTCTTTCCCCTTCAGTTTACTGTGGGCATACTGAAGGATCCGAAGGATCACCCGATAGTCCTCCAATTCCTTTTCCTGTTCTTCACAGTGCCGAAGAAATTCCGTGAGCAGCTTCACCGGCTGCCGGATTTCTGAAATCCCCGGTACCGGTTCGTCCACCAGCAGGGCATCCACTAAGGCTTCAGCCCCTTCAAAAGCCTTGGCGGTCAGAGTAGGCCGTTCCAGGACTCCCAGAAGATCCACATGGTCCGCCAGGAGCCGGGCAGTGTATACAGGATTCACATCATTGTCCCAGCCTTCTTCCAGCATCCACTGGCGGATCGGAGCAGTCCGGGGTTCCAGATATTCCAGGGCAGCGATCCGTCCCCAGCCGTATACCTGCCGGGCGGTCTGGAAGATTTCTTCCTGGCCGTCGGTCCACTGGAGGAAATCCCGCACGCAAAATAGGGTAAATTCATTACAGCGGGCCAGGAGCCGGATGTCTTCTGCCACATCTTCCTCTTCCTGGAGGTCGAAGAATTCCAGCAGACTCAGGGCAAACTTGATGATCTCTTCCTGGTCTGCTTCCTGGAGCAGCCGATGGGCAAACCAAATGAGTGGTTCCGGATCCAGTTCTTCCCGGTGCGCATCGATTTCCTGCTGGAGAGGCAGTACATAAGCGTTCATGAAGCGGTCTTCGCCCTTCCCGAAGAAGGCTTGCAATCCCTGGACAGCCTGATCATACGCTCCGTCAAGGATCTGCTGGAGGATTTCCTGGAGTTCCGGGCTTTCTTCTTCCCCCTTTTCCAAGCCAGTGATGTTCCCTTCCATGAAGCCATCGCTGTAATAGAAGCCCTGGGCCGATCCTTCCGGTTCCATGGCCTGACGGAGGGAAAAATCCCGGGGCAGCCGGCCCCGTTCATCCATAGCATCGTAGATTCTTTGCATCACGGAAGGTACTGTAAAGGCAAAATTCTGCATATTATTCTCCTTATCGATAGGAACTCCTGGAAACCTTCAGCCGGATGTTCCGGTCATCATACCCATTGGCCGCCAGGAACATCTTCAAGATATCCAGCTGTTCTTTCATTTCATTTTTCGGTCCCAGGACGATTTCCCGGACACTGCTTTTGGCAAAAGGCATTTCTGTGTAAGGGACCAACCTGCCCGGTTCCGGTCGGAAATGGATCTGCCGGTAGGCTTTCCGATTCCCTGCCGCCATATTCCCTTGGGCATCTTTCAGCAGGACGGGCAGCCACAGGGCCCGCAATTCTTTTTCTGAAGCGAAACTGGCGTCCTTACAGTAATACCGCAGAGAAGAGAAAGCTGCATCGTCAGCAATGGCCCGGCGGATTTCCCGTTCGTTCAGATGCCGCCCGCGGGTCAGCCGCATGCGGATCCAGTTTTGGGCCAGGGAAAGGAATTGTTTCCCACTGCCTTCCTGCATATAGATGACCTTCTTCAGGTAATATTTGTTGGCGAAATCCGCATTCAGATGGACCGTAGAACAGTCAAAATCCATCTCCCGGGAAGAAAAACCAATAGCGAACCCCTGCCCGTCATCGGCGTAGGAGCGCCATTGGGGCAGGATATCTCCTTCTTCCGAAAAACAGCCCAAATAGATGAAGCAGGCTGAGTGGCGGTAATACAGTTCCCGTGCTGTTCCCACCTGGTCCCTCTGGATTTCGCCAGTTTCCACCAATCCGGTGAGGGCCTGTTCAAAGACAGGATCCAGCATCCGGTTCTCCCAGGCATCATTGGTAAAAGATGCTTCCGTCAGCCAAAGACACTGATTGCGCAAGATGTTGAAAAAGCCGCTGGTGGAACAATAGTGATAAATCATCCGGTCTTCCTGACAAGTCGACATGGTGTGCGCTCCTTCTCTCCCAGCCGCATCCTGGACGAAGCCGGCTGGAGTATAGTCACTCTTAGTATTATACCGTAAGCCAAAGAAATTTGCTTGCAAAAACTTCATGTATCCCCATGGAATGCACAAAATAAAATAATTTTCTGCTTTTTATGACGATTTATGATATACTGTACAAGTGTCAACTTTTTTAAATATTCAAGAACGGAGGCTTCCATCATGTTCCATATTGCTCTTTGTGACAGTGACCGAACCACAATTGCACGGCTCACCCGCTACATCCATCAGCTCCCGCACCCCACTGACGCCATGAAAATCTACCCGTTTTCCAGCGGCAATACCTTGATTGAAAGCTGCCGCCGCAAGATCCATTTTAACCTGGTGGTCCTAGGGTCTTTCCAGAGTGAACACCACCATCTGAAAATCGCCCGGATGCTGCGCCGTTTTGATTCCTTGGTCCCCATTATAGTCATTTCCGATCACATCCAGGATTCCCTGGCCGGCTACGAGATCCCCCTATACCGCTATTATCACAAATCTGTTGCACCCCTTCTCTTCCAAAAAGACCTGCAGCAGCTGCTGGAAAATAATTCCTGTCCCCAAAACCATTCCTATCTGTTCAGCAACTGGCAGGGGCTGCACCATGTCCTGCTGAAGGAGATCCTCTTTTTCAAATCAGAGGGATCCCGGATCCTGGTGGCCACCCAGCGGGGCTCTTTCATCTACCGGGATTCCATCCGGAGCCTAGAAGTCCGTCTCCAGCGGTACAACTTCCTGAGGATCCACCGCAGCTATATGGTGAACCTCCACTGGATCCGGAATATCCGGGGTGAAGAGGTGACCTTGCTGAACGGAAGGATCCTCCCTCTGGCCAAGACTCGTTCCAAGATGCTCCGGGAGAGCATGGTCAGCCAGTTGGGGCAGATATGAAAAGAGGTGCTGCCCAGGCAGCACCTCCAGCACCGATTCAACGCCCCTTTTCTACTCTTTCATCCTTTCCCCAATGATCCTAGCCACATAGACACCGCTGGCACTGGCCTGGCTCAGTCCCCGGGTGATGCCGGCTCCATCTCCGATGGCAAAGAAATTAGGAAGTTTCGTCTCCAGCTGATCATCCAATTCCAGCCGAGAACTGTAAAACTTCACTTCCACTCCATACAGGAGCGTATCATCATTGGCAGTCCCCGGTGCCACTTTGTCCAGGGCATAGATCATTTCGATGATATTGTCCAGATGCCGTTTGGGCAGCACCAGGCTCAGGTCGCCAGGCACCGCATTCAGAGTGGGCCGGAGGAAGCTCTGCCCCAGCCGATGGGCATTGGTCCGCCTGCCCTTGATCAGGTCCCCGAACCGCTGAACCAATACCCCTCCCCCCAGCATGTTGGACAGAGAAGCGATGTGCTTGCCATAGCGGTGGGGTTCCTTGAAAGGTTCTGTGAACCGATTGCTCACCAGAAGGGCGAAGTTGGTGTTGCCGCTGTTTTTTTTCGGGTCACTGAAACTGTGCCCATTGACGGTGACGATGCCGTCGGTGTTTTCTGCCACCACATAGCCGTTGGGGTTCATGCAGAAGGTCCGCACCCGGTCTCCATATCCCTTGGTCCGGTAGACCAGCTTGGCTTCATAGACTTCATCGGTGATCTCCTGGAATACCGCCGCGGGGACTTCCACCCGGACCCCCACATCCACCTGATTGTTGGTCAGTTCCAGGCCCAGTGCCTCACATTGGTCAGAGAACCATTCTGCTCCGGCCCGGCCGGGAGCGCCAATCAAGTAGGTGCACTGTATGCTGTCTTCCCGGTCTTTCAAAAATACTTCATAACCTTCCCGGCAGGGGCGAAAAGATTCCACCTGAGTATCACATTGGATCTCAATGCCATGTTCCAGCAGGAAACGGTAGATGCTGGCCATGAGTTTCCGGTTATTGTCCGTTCCCAGATGGCGCACCTTGGCATTTAAAAGGTGCAGATCCACCCCCAGGGCCTTCCGGCCGATCTTGCAGTTTTTGGTGGAATAGACTTCACCAGGAGCACCATGTTTCAAATTGATGCCGTCCACATAATCGATCAATTCCATCACGGTCTTTTTGGGGATATAATCGCTGAGCCACCCGCCGAATTCCGTGGTAAAGTTGTATTTCCCATCTGAAAACGCCCCAGCGCCCCCAAAGCCCCGCATGATGCTGCAGGGGGTGCAGCGGACACACTTTTCCACCTTGCCGGCAATGATGGGGCAGTTCCGGAAGTCGATGGCATGGCCTTCTTCCAGGATCAGGACTTTCACTTCAGGATATTTCAGGGCAAACTCATATGCTGCATAAATGGAAGCCGGGCCGCCGCCGATAATGGCCACATCGACTTTTTTCTTCATTTCTTGAACACCTCTTTGTCATTGACTGTATTGAAGATAATGGAGGAAATCTGGTTGATGGTCTTCCGGCTTTCTTCCGGACGCACCGCTTTATCCATCAAAATGGCCAACACATATTTTTCCTTCCCGTAAATGATGCCGGCAGAACCCAGGACTGCTCCCCGATCGGACTGGAGACCGGCGATTTTCGTCTTTTTGGGAAGCAGGGCTCCCAGCATATCCCGCCCAGGCTGTTTCCGCAGGAGTCCCACCAGATAAGCATCCTGTTTCTGAGATACACATTTTCCCTCATAAAGCCGAGTCAGCAGATTCACCAGATCGTTGACGGAAGTATAGCTAAGCTGCCGTTTCTCCTGAGGGGCCAGGGCATCTTCCCCATTTTCCCCAGAGGGCAGCTGATAGGTGCCGATGACCGTATCTGCATATCCCTGTTTGGCCAGCCAACTGTTCAGGTCCTCCCGACCAGCAATCCAGATCAGCTTATACAAAGCTGTGGCATCATTCTGGAGCAGCATATCCTCCAGCAGATTCTGTACCGTAAGACGGCTGCCTGCCGGCAGTTTCCCCAAAACCGGGCTGTCCGGACGGAAATCCTTTTCCCGGAGAGTATAGACTTCGTCCAATGCCAGTTCCTTGTCTTCCACCTGCCGCAGCACGCCGGCAGCCACATAAAGACGCACCATATCCCCCGCCGGCATCTTCCCGGAATAATTGTAGAACACATCCTCATTCTCCAGGGAATGGTAATAGACGGAACAGGCAGCCCCGCTCTGGGCGATGACATTGTTCAAATAATCATAGGGCAGTTTGGTATCCTGAGAATGGACCGTCTGTGCCTGCTGGGCCTGCTGCTGCTGTTCCAGATATTTGGGGCTCCGGTGGAGAAGGGTGATGGACACTGCCCCCACTACCACCAGAGCGATGAAGCAAAGGAGGATCTTCTTATTAATGCTCATAATGTACTCATGACCTTTCTATGGACCTTCAGCCACTTTTCCCGTTCCCTGTAATCCGGCAGGATCCGGGCCACAGAGAGCCAGAAGGTTTTGTTATGGGACATATTCCGGATATGGCAGAGTTCATGGACCACCACATAAGCAATGACCTCCCGGGGACAGAATACCAGGGGCCAGGAGAAGCCCAGTTCCCCTTTATAATTGCAGTATCCCCAGCGGGATCGGGCCCGGCTGCATTTTACCCGAGGCAGAGGCAGCCCCATGAGAGATGCATAGCGGCTGACCATTTCAAACAGTACCGGTGCCAGCTGCCGGATCAGGAAGCGGGCCAGACTCTCCCGGTTTTCTTCCAGGCCCATAAAAAGTTCCCCCGGCTGGAGTCGGAATCCCTTTCCCGGCCGCCGATGCAAGGTGCAATCCTGTCCGAACAGGGGGAAAGTCTCCCCCTCCTCCAGTTCCAGGGTCCGGTGTTCCGACTGTTCCTGACGGACCTTTTCCTGGGCCCGCTTGATCCATGATTCTTTTTTTGCCACTGCCTGTTCCAGCTGCCGTTGGGAAAGGCCGTAAGGGATCCGCAGGACCAAGGTTCCGTCCCCGCAGACTTCAAAACCGATACTCCGGCGCCAGGACTGGATGATCCGGGCATTTTTCAACAAAGATTGATCTATCATAGCCTTCCTATTATAGCATAGAACATTGACCACTGTCATACTTTCTCCTATAATATCAGTAACATACGGAGGAAGTGTAATCTCATGGATTCTTTGCATATCCCGACTACAGCGCTGACGCTGATTCTGATTGTCTTTATCTCTTTTTCAGCCTTTTTTTCTGCCTCGGAAACAGCTCTCACCGGTTCCAATAAGCTGCGGCTGAAGAACCTGGCCAAAGGAGGCAGCAAAAAAGCCCGGAAAGCCCTTCGGCTGCTGAACCATTTCGACGATGCCCTGTCCACCATCCTGATTGGGAACAATGTAGTGAACATCGCCACCGCATCCCTGGCAGCTGCCGTCTCCACAGCAGCTTTCGGTCCATCCGGCCTGGCCCTGGCTACCGTTTTCACCACCATCGTGATCCTGATCTTTGGAGAAGTGATCCCGAAAAGTGTCGCCAGTGATGCACCGGAAAAATACGCCATGGACTGCTCCGGCCTGCTCAGTATACTGGTACTCCTGTTCACCCCGCTGAATTTCCTGTTCCGGCTGCTGAAAAGCGCCTTTAACCGCTGCCTGCGCAAAAAAGTCTCCCATAAGTATGCTACGGAAGATGAACTGCTGCTGATGGTGGACGAAGTGGAAAGCGGCGGCGGCATCAACAAACAGGACAGCCAGCTGATCAAAAGTGCCATTGAGTTCAGTGATATCCGGGTACGGGAAATCATGACCCCCCGGGTGGACATGGTGGCCATGGATATTTCTGAAGGAAAGGAAGAAGCCCTGAAGCTGTTCAGCGGCCATGGTTTTTCCCGGCTGCCGGTGTTCAAGGATGACTACAGTGAAATCATCGGAGTCCTCCACGCCAAGGATTTCTTTGCGGCCTATCTCCAGGATCCTCATTTCGACCTGAAAAAGCAGATTAAAAAGGCGGCCCTGGTCCACCAGTCCACCAAAATTTCCCGAGTGCTGAAGACCCTGCAGGAAGCCAAGGTAGAAATGGCCATGGTGATGGACAGCTATGGCACGGTCCGAGGTTTGGTGACCACCGAAGACATTGTGGAAGAGCTGGTGGGAGAAATCTGGGATGAACACGACAAAGCTGTTTCTTCTTTCCGGAAACTGGGCAAGAATCGGTATCTGGTTTCCTGCTCTTCCAATTCCCAGAACGCCAACCTGTTCGATCTGTTTAAATACCTGGATCTGGATATCGACGATTACGGGCTGGAAAACAATTCCATCAGCGGCTGGGTGGTGGATACCCTGGAAACCATCCCCAAGAAAGGGGATACCTTTGACTGCCGGAACCTCCATGTGACCGTGACCCAGGCCAATGAGCACCGGGTCCAGGAAATCATCGTGGAAGTGCGGCCGGAGAAGAAAAAAGATAGCGAAGAGTAAAGAGTAAAGCGTGAAGAGCGAAAGGATGTGTTGGCATGGAAAACCGATTTTTAATCGTAGTCGATATGCAGAATGACTTTGTAGGCGGCAGCCTGGGGTCAGAAGCGGCCCAGGCCATTACTCCGGCAGTCCTGAAAAAAGTGGCTGCCTTCCCTGGGAAGGTGATTTTCACCCAGGACACCCATGGCACAGATTATCTGGAGACCCAGGAAGGCCGCCGGCTGCCGGTGAAACATTGTATCAAAGGGACGCCGGGCTGGCGGCTGATCCCCGGGCTGGAAAAGCTCCAGCAGGAACACCACTGGCCCGTGATCCAAAAGCCTTCTTTCGGTTCGGTGAAGCTGGCGGAAACTCTCCAGGAACTGGACCGGAAACAGTCCATCAGCAGCATCGAGCTGATCGGTCTGTGTACGGACATCTGTGTGGTGAGCAATGCACTGCTGCTGAAGGCGGCTCTGCCAGAAGTGGAAATCCGAGTGGACAGCCGCTGCTGTGCCGGAGTCACACCGGAAAGCCATCATGCGGCCCTGGAAACCATGAAAAGCTGCCAGATCGTAGTGGAATAAAAAACTGCTGCAAGTGTATCGATCACACTTGCAGCAGTTTTTTTATTCTTTTTCTTCCGGCTGGGGAGCCAGCATGATCTTGATGATCTCCTTGTCGGTTTCCCGCATGCCTTCCCGGCCCAGCTGGCTGACGTTGCGGATGGTGGCTTCCACTCCGTTGTTCACGATGCCGTCTCCGCTCTTGAACTCGTTGCCGCTCTTGTACATGGAGTAGCCCAGGAGCCCCGCTTCCACGCTGGAAGCGATCTTGGCGGCGCAGGAAGCCTTGGCCCCATCACAGATGATCCCGGACACAATGGCCAGAGAATTGACCAAGGTATGGGAGATGGCATCATAGCCTTCCCCATGGAGATAGGCAATGCCGCAGCCGGCGGCGCACCCGGCACTAACGGCCCCGCAGTAGGCGGACAGCCGACCGATGCCGGTCTTTTCATGGATGGCGATTAGGTTGGACAGGGTGAGTGCCCGGTACAATTTTTCCTTGGAAACATTCAGCTCCTTGGCGTATTCGATGACAGGTACGGACACGGTGATGCCCTGGTTGCCACTTCCGGAATTGATCACCACCGGCAGTTCGCAGCCGTTCATCCGGGCATCGGACCCGGCCGCCGCCTTGGCCACCGCCCGGTTCTTGATATCGCTGCCGTAGGTCTTCAGCAGCACGGAACCGATGTTGGCCCCGTAGTTCCCCAGGAGCCCTTCTTCCGAGATGGCAGTGTTGCACTGGATCTGAGGGTCCAGCATGGGTTTCACGTCTTCGATGTCGCAGGTGTTGGCAAAATCCAGGATGTCCCTGATGTTCAGCAGGTTCTTGTCCGCCAGACCCACTTCCTTGGTTTCATCCTGGCAGCCGGCGCCTCCGTCTTTCTTGGCTTCGTAAAGGGTCTTTTCATCCTTTTGGATCAGGACGATGTTGGTGTGGTACTGGGCGATCCGTACCAGGGAAGAATGGTCTCCCTTGTGGAGCTTGACGATGATGTCAAAGATCAGGCCGTTGTCTACAGCCTCCACCTGGATGGGCACGTCCTTCAGGAAGTCTTTCATGTTCCGCTTCTGTTCCGGGGTCACTTCCGCAATGACTTCCAGCTGCTTTTCGGATTTGCCTCCTACGATCCCGGCGGCGGCTGCCGCCTGGATGCCTTTCAAGCCATCGGTGTTGGGCACCACTACGCTCTTTACGTTCTTGATGATGTTGCCGCTTACGCCGATTTCCACTTTGTCCGGCAGTGCGCCCAGGATCTCCCGGGCTTTGGCTGCTGCATAGGCGATGGCGATGGGTTCGGTGCAGCCCATGGCCGGCACCAGTTCTTCCTTCAGGATCTGTACATAGGTCTGATATCTTTTATCCGTCTTTTCCATTTTAGTCTCCCCTTATTTCTTCCGATTGAAAGTCAGCCGCATCTGGTGCCACACCACATCCCCGTGGGTGGAATCGGAGATGCCTTCATCCACAAAACCGAATTTGGCATAATAGTGGACCAGTCGATCCTTGCAAGTGAGCACCACTCCCTGCCGGCCCTCCGCCTGGGCCGCATCGATGAATTTTTCCAGCACCTCTCCGGCCAGGCCCTGTTTCCGGCGGTGGGGATCCGTGTCCACCCCGAAGATCATCTGCCAGGCCCCGTCTTCCTGATGCATGTCCGCTTTTTCATACATTTCGTCGGTGAGATCCGGATGATCCGTCACCAGCCCGTTCACAAAGGAGACCAGCTGCTCCCCGTCCCACAGGAGGAAAAAGTGATTGGGATAGGCCTTCACACGGTCCGCAATGGATTTCCGGGTAGCTGCTTCTGCCTGAGGGAAGCAGGTGGCTTCCAGGTTGGCGATGGCGTCCACATCCTGGGGTCTTGCACAGCGAATTTCCATATCAGTCTTCCTCCTTTTTCCCGCTTTGGTTCTTGTCCTGGAGAATGTCCACAATGGTTTTTTCCGTTCCCGTCATGCCGGGAGAGGCGATCCGTCCCATATTCTTCATGGTTTCTTCCGGGGTGGTCCCGTTGATCCCATGGGCATCGAAGATATAGGCATCATCCATGGCCAGGGCTGCCGAAGCAAAGGCCATTTCCACCGCCGTCATGCCCTTCATGACACAGCCCTGGTTGCCTCCATCGCAGATCATGCCGGTAATGGAACTGGCCATGTTGTTGAGGGCTTTTGTCATGGCGTCCACATCTCCGCCCTTCAGGAACACCAGGGCACAGGCGGCACCGGTACCGGCAGCAATGGCGCAGCCGCAGAAGGCGGACAGCTTGCCGGAATATTCCTTGATGTACATGCAGATCAGATAGCTCAAGGCCGTGGCCCGGAGCAGCTGTTCCTCACTGCATTTTTCCACTTTGTAATACGCATAGAGAGGCAGGGTGGCGATAATCCCGTGGGCCCCGGAACCGGTGATGCTCATGGCAGGCTTGTCCAGGCCGATGACCCGGGCTTCGATGGCACCGTTGCAGATAAGGGCCGCGGTCTTCACCACATCTTCAGAGAACACCTTCCCCCCGTTCATGGCCAGGAGCACCCGGGCAAAGGTGGTCCGGGTACTGTCCAGTCCTTCCTGGAACAGAGCCATGTTCATGGTGAAGGCTTCCCGGATGAAGGAAATCTCATCCAGAGGCACGGTCCGGGCGTAGTCCGCCAGCTGGGCCAGGGTATACCGGTGGATCACTGGCACCTGTTCCGTCCCCTCCTCCTCTTGGAGGGCAGATGTTTTGTCCAGCACCGTCCGGCCATTTTCCGTTACCTTTACGATGTTGGTGTGGGCATCCCGGATCAGGCAGGTAGCACTGCAGCTCCCGGCAGCCACCCGGGCTTCAATGGAGATTCGGCTGGTGATTTCGCTCATGTGGACGGCGATCTTCCCAGCCTTTACCATGGCTTCCGCTGCCTTCACATCCTCCTCCGTGATCCCGTCCAGACACAAAAGCCCTTTGTCCGGGTCCGCCGCCAGGGCTCCCAGGGCTGCCGCATAGGCGTTCCCCACATGGCTGGTGCCGGGGATGCCGCAGGTAAATGCGTTTTTGTAGATGCCGCTGTTCAGGAACAGCTCCACCTTCTCCGGTTTTTCCGGCAGATGGCGGCAGGCGGTGGAAACCGCCAGGGCAATGGCTCCAGGTTCCGTCACCCCCAGGGCCGGTTTCATATCCTCACGGATCAGTTGGGTCAAAGCATGCATGGTTGTGATCTCCTTCGTTTTATTGGTAAGGACCCGCCCCAAAAGGCGGGTCCTCTCCTTCGGCCGCTGACCGTTGTCAGCTGACCGCTGACATTCTTTACTTCAACACTTGCTTCAGATCCAGGGTCTTGCTGCCATCTTCTTTGATGAAGCAGGGGATCCCCAGACGTTCGGTGCCCCGGATTTCAGCGTACAGCGGGTCGCTGTCCCGGAGGGCCAGGTACTGTTTCAGATCAGCATGGCTGGCCAGGATATCCACAAAGTCGATTTCCGCGCCGGCAGCTGCCAGCTGGTTCAGGGCATAGAGGGTGTCGGGGCAGCAGTGGCTGCCGATTACTTTGATCTGCATAAGTCATCTCTCCTTTTGTTGGATACAGGTTCACAGGTATTATATCAGATTTTATTTGTTCCCGCAGTCGCATCCGCCGATCTGGGCAGCAATGGCGGCTTTTTCCGGATCGGTTTTCCGGTCGGTCTTTTTGTCCATCCAGCCTTTGCCTTCCACCATCCGGCTGATCATCATGGAAGCCACGGTATCGCCGGAAGAGTTCAGGCAGGTGGCCATGGGGTCAACCAGGTAACCGATGGTCACGATAATGGGGAATGCTTCCTGGGGGAAGCCGAACAGGCTGACAATGAGCATTTCGCCTACCATGCCGCCTCCGGGAGCCCCGGACAGGACGAAGGCACTGAGGATGGATACGGCAATGGCTTTGGCGTACACATCCACCCCGGTGAAGGGCATGCCGAAGATTTCAAACAGGAAGGCGATCTTGATGATGGAGCTGAGGACGGAACCATCCATGTGCATGGTGGCGCCCAGGGGCAGGACGATGTCGTAGATGTCTTCGGGAACCCCGATTTCGTCACAGGCTTCCATGTTGGCCGGGATGGCGGCACAGGAGCTCTGGGTGCCGAAGGCGGTGACCGCCGGCTTCAGGATGTGGCCCCAGAAGGCTTTGACCCCCCGGCTGCCCCCTGCATAGTAGGCATAACCGGTGAAGAAGATGATGGCATACACCACGCACATGGGGTAGTAGATGGCCATGGTCCGGCCGTAGTCACCGATCAGCTGGGGACCGTATTCCCCCACCAGGTTGGCGAAGTAGGCACCCAGGCCGATGGGGGCCAGCTTCATGATCATGTTCACCAGTTTCATGATGATGTCATTCAGGTTGGCCATGAATTTCCCTACGGGGGATTCTGCCCCGCCGCACATGCTCATGGCGATCCCCATGGCAATGGCTGCCACAATGTTGGGCAGCATGTTCTTCCGGCTGAACAGGCCTACAAAGTCATCCACCGTCAGGGTCTGGACGAACATCTGCCCGGCGGACAGGGTCTTGCCCACCTTCCCGGCAGTGAGCTGCACGGTGGTGTTGGCAGCCGGGGGCCAGATGTTCACTACCACCAGCACCAGGGCAGCGGCAAACATGCCGGTGACGATGAAGGTGAAGATCAGGCTGCCCAAGATCTTGCCCAGACGTTTCAGGTTCAGCATGCTCCCGACAGCGGTGGCGATGGACACAAAGACCATGGGAACCACAATGGTGAACATCAGGTTGATGAAGATATCACCCAGGGGTTTCAGGACCGTTGCCTGTTTCCCAAAGACGATCCCGATGATGGCTCCCAGGACGATACCTCCCAGGAGGATCAGCGGAAACCGGTAACTTTCCCACAACTCCTTCTTGGTCATGATGGTTCCCCTCCCTTACTTTTTCAGGCCGTCTACGGCTTCTTTCAGCTGCTGCATGGCTTTTTCCAGGGTAGCTCTCGGGCACGCCACGTTCAGTCTCATGTAGCCATGGAGAGAACGTCCGAAGGAATGGCCAGGGTTCAGTCCCAGGTGTGCCTTGTGGATGAAGAAGTCTACCAGTTCCTCATTGCTCAGGCCCAGCTCCCGGCAGTCCAGCCACATGAGATAGGTGGCATCCGGACAGTTGGGTTTGATCTGAGGGATGTACTTCTTGCAGAAGTCGATCACATAGTCGAAGTTGGCAGATACATAGGCCAGCATCTGTTCCAGCCATTCATCTCCATACCGGTAGGCAGCTTCCATGGCCACGGAGCTGAAGGCGTTGTTCCGGTGGATATCCATGCTGAACCAGTAGTGATCGAAAGTGTCCTTCAGTTCCTTGTCGGGGAAGATTACCGTGGCGGACTGGAGACCTGCCAGGTTAAAGGTCTTGGTGGCGGATACGCAGGTGATCACCTTGTCCTTGTAGGAAGGATCCACCGTGACCGCAGCATTGTGATGCTTGCCGTGGAAAATCAGATCGGAATGGATTTCGTCGGAAATCACCAGCACATCATTGGCCAGGCAGATGTCGATCATCTTTTTCAGTTCTTCCTTGGTCCACACCTTCCCCAGCGGGTTGTGAGGATTGCACAGCAGGAAGATTTTGGATTCCTTGGCCTTCTTTTCGAAATCTGCGAAATCCACTTCCCAGTCGTCACCCTTCCGGACCATTTCGCTTTCGGCAACCACACGGCCGGTATTTTCGGTGATATCGTAAAATTCTGCATAGATAGGGGTCTGGATCAGGATCTTGTCCCCAGGTTTGGAACACAGTTTGATGAGGGAGGCCATGGCGGAAACCACACCGATGGTCCAGCTCATGAGAGCCGTATCCGGTTTATAGTGATTATGCCGTTCTTCCCACTGCTGGACCGCTTCAAAGTAGCTGGCCGGCCGGGAGGTGTAGCCCCAGATCCCTTCCTGGGCTTTCTTCACACAGGCATCGATGATGGGCTGAGCGGTCTTGAAGTCCATATCCGCCACCCACAGAGGGATCACATCCATGGTCCCGAAGACCTTTTTCCGTTCATCATATTTGGAGGAACGGTTGTTGGAACGGTCAATCACTTCATCAAAATTGTATTTCATATTTATTCTCCCCTTTTCTTTCTGTCGGCAAAAGCACGGCCTTTTGCCCTCAATTATTTTACGGCCACGACTTCGATTTCCACTCTGGCATCCTTGGGCAGTGCCCCCACCTGGAAAGCGGCCCGTGCCGGATAGGGTTTGGAGAAGTACTCCCCATACACTGCATTCATGGCGCCAAAATCGCTAATGTCCTTCAGCAACACCGTGGATTTCACCACATCTCCCATGGTACAGCCAGCTTCTTCCAGGATCACTTTGATATTCTCCAGGGATTGGCGGGTCTGAGCGGCAATATCATCAGCCGGAAACGCACCGGTCTTGGCATCGATGGGCAGCTGGCCGGATACGTAGATGGCATTGCCTGCCTGGATAGCCTGGGAATAAGGCCCAATGGCTGCGGGAGCCTTCTTGGAAGCAACTTCTTTGTTCATGGTTCAATGATCTCCTTTTCTGTCTGTTCAGGAGGTTTTCCCTCCGTTTGATGGCCTTATTGTACGACCATTTGCATTTTTTTGAAAATGCTGTCATTCTCATTTCACGAGACATTTTCTCGTTTTTTATCTCTTGAGAAAAGAAAAACCATTGTTTTTTCCTATTAAATCTTTTACAATTAACTTATCGAAAGTTTTTGGTGGATTATTCTATTTATAGGAATCGGAATTATGGATATTGCCAGACAAATCGGAAATAATATCAAACATTACCGGACACGGAAGAACATGAGCATCCAAGAACTGGCAGATGCGGTATGCAAAAGCCGGGCTACCATGTACAAATATGAAAACGGCCAGATCATCATGGACATCAATGTGCTGTATGACCTGGCGGAAATATTGGAAGTGCCGGTGGACCATCTGCTGTACCAGCCCCCCATGACCCGAAACGATCCAGGCCTCCAGGCTGTCCCTGCCTTCTTCGTAGATCTGAACCGGCTGTATGCCTACTATTATGACGGACGGAGGAAAAAGATCTGTGAGAGCATCATCGACCTAGTTGGAACAACAGGCGAGGAAGAACGGGCCGTGCTGCCAGGATTGGAAGAACAGAAAAAAGGCAGTGCTCCTGGAGAAAAGCATTTTGACATCCGGATGTACATGGATATCTTGGACGAGGAGAACATCCAAATCTGTGAACATACCTATACCGGCCGGATCACCCATTATGGAGCCCTGACCAATATGGTGTTCCAGAACTACAACGTCCGGCTGGAACAGTATATGATTTCTGTCCCTTCTCCTTATATCGACGGTGAAAAGAAATGGGCCCTGGCCTTTGGGATTTCCTCCCATCCCCTGATGCCCACCTCCGCCAAACTCCTCTTGAGCAAAAACCGGCTGACAAAGACCAAGGACCTGGCCCAGGAATTGGCCATCTCCAAGGAAGATATCCGGCTGCTGAAGCTGTACAACATGTTCGTAGTGCTGTAATGGAAAAGGGACTGCTGCACAAACGCAACAGTCCCTTTGATTTTTCTATGAAATTGGTGCGGCTGACAGGACTTGAACCTGCACGTCGAAGACACCAGATCCTAAGTCTGGCGCGTCTGCCAATTCCGCCACAGCCGCTTTTCAGATATAAAAAAATGGTGATCCACCCGGGACTCGAACCCGGGACACCCTGATTAAAAGTCAGGTGCTCTACCAACTGAGCTAGTGAATCACTTGGCTGGGGCAGCTGGACTCGAACCAACGCATGCGGGAGTCAAAGTCCCGTGCCTTACCGACTTGGCTATGCCCCAAAAAAGGATAAAAAAAATATGGGGTGGATAGTGGGGATCGAACCCACGCGTGCCGGAGCCACAATCCGGTGTGTTAACCGCTTCACCATATCCACCATATTTCTTTATCGCCATCTGACGACTCACTTATTCTAGCATAGACACGTGAAAAGTGTCAAGGATTTTTTTCTTTTTCTCCAGAAAAGTTGTATCAGTCAATCCCCGCCAGGCTCCGGTGTGCCAGTCCCACCCCCAATTCGTTCAGGTTCAGCACTCCCACACTCATATACACTGCCACACATAGGTGTTCTCCATAACGGGCCACCCCGATTTTTCCTCCCACATTGAATCCGGCAGCTTTGGTCATCATCTGTTCCAAGGCTTCATGGGCAGCACCGGCTACCGTCCCTGCTCCTACATGGGAATCTGTGACGATATTCTGCCGTTCCGCGGCCACCACGGCCCGTTCCACGATTTTTTTGATAGAAGGAAGGAATTCTCCTCCGAAATCCACAGCTGCAGCCCGAAAGCCCTGTTCCTTCAGCTTTTCTTTCAGACGGTCCTCATCTTCCCTCGTAGCCGTCAACGCCATCCTCAGTGCTGCACGTCCTACATCGATACTGGCAATGGGTCTGTTCATGATTTCCACATCCCTTTCCTACGTTCTGCCCTACCATTATACCAAAGAATCCCTTGTCAGGAAAAGACCGGACTGATAGAATAGGGAAATGAAACAGTGGTTAAGTGGTTGAATGATGAAAGGAGGAACATCCATGTCCGTCATCATGGCTGAAGAACTGCTCTCTGGTCTCATTTTAGGAGACAGAGACAATGAACAGTACCTCTATATGCCTGGCAGCGAAATCGGCAGCGACAATCCTATGTGCATCTTCGAAGAGCATGGAAACAAAACGGACCTGCATCTGGAAGAAGCCGTGGAACTGGCCAAGCGCCTGACCCTGAAACCAACGGTCCATCCAGTCTACGGAAAACGGTCCTATTAAAAGCAACGCTTTTAATAGGACCGTTTTTTCTTTTTATCCTTTGAACGCATCCGTCAGAGGAGGTACGATCTGTTTTTTCCGGGACAGCACCTTGGGCAGGTGATAATGGCCGTCGGCTTCGGCTTTTCCGAAGGCCTTGTCCAGGATATCCTTGTTTTTCCCGGCCCACAGCAGCTCGGTCACTTCGTCCATGATGTCGGTGACCATCAACAGGCTGGTATCGGATTCCCCGCCATCTACCATAGCCTGGAGGGCTTTCTGGAGTTCCGGCCATTTGGCTTTGGCGGCTTCTCCGTTCATCACGTTTACCTGAGCCACGGTGACTTTTCCCTGGGGGAAGTCGAATTCCTTCATGTCCCCATGACAGATTTCTTCCGCACTCATGGAATTGATGGCGGAACCGGCCTGGAGCATTTCCAGGGCATAACCCTGGGGATCAGCGATTTCAGCGATCTTGGCCAGAGCACCGGCGGCTTCCTTATCCTTTTCCGTGGTAGTGGGAGACTTGAAGTACAGGGTGTCGGAGCTGATGGCGGAGAACAGCAGCCCGGCGATTTCTTTGGGCAGGTCCAGTCCATTTTCCACGGCCACATTGTACAGGATGGTGGCGGTGCACCCTACCGGCTGCATCCGGACAAACAGGGGATTGGCGGTGACGATGCCGCCCAGACGGTGATGGTCGATGATTTCCAGCAGATTGGCCTTATCCAGACCGTCCACAGCCTGGCTCATTTCATTGTGGTCCACCAGGATGATCTTCTGGCCTTCGTCCACCTTTTCCACCAGTTCCGGAGCCGCCACTTTCCAGTGATCCAGCACAAACTGGGTTTCCGGGTTCACCTTCCCAGCCCGGCAGGCAGTGACCTTTTCCCCCAGCTGGGTCTTGATCCAGGCATAGCTCAGGGCAGAGCAGATGGAGTCCGTATCCGGGTTCTTGTGCCCGATGATGATGATGTTTTCCATAAAAGCATCTCCTTGTATATTACTTGAACTGATACATTATAACATAGTCTCGGGTCTAGAGTCTCGTGTCTCGAGCCGAATGAGAAATTTGCAGGCAAATTTTTTGAATGAGCAGAACCAGCCAGTTCAAAACAAACTTTTCGTTCCTTGAGATGGCACGGGACTGCATCAGCATCTTCAAAAGAACCTGGCTGGAAGACAGGTTCTATCCAAGGTCCCGAGACTCGAGACCTGAGCCCTTACCAAGCGGCTGCCCTGCAGCCGCACCTTATTCCTCCGGCCCGAACCTCCCCATCAGCCTTCTGGCCTGATGGTACCCGTCCATGGCGGCGCTCATGATGCCGCCGGCGTAGCCCGCCCCTTCTCCGGTGGGATATAGACCCCGGCAGTTCACCGACTGGCCGTCTTCTCCCCGGAGGATCCGTACTGGTGCTGAAGTCCGGGTCTCCACACCGATCATCAGACCCTGGGTGCTGAATCCAGGCAGTTTCCGTTCAAAATCCCGCAGCCCGTGTTCCAGAGATTCCGTCACAAAGTCCGGCAGGATCTTCCGCAAGTCCGCCGGGACCAGTCCCGGCCGGTAGCTGGGACGAAAACTCACCCTCAGATCCGGAGCCGTCTCGTCCAGGAAGCTCCGGCTGGTCTGGGCCGGTGCCCGATAATCCCGGCTGACGCTCCAGGCCAAACGTTCATACTTCCGCTGGAATTCCATCCCACCCAAAGGCCCAGAAGGGAAGTCCGCCGGATCCACACTCACCACCAGAGCACTGTTGGCCAGTCCCGTATCCCGTTTGAAAGGACTCATGCCGTTCACCACCAAGCCTCCCTGTTCGGAAGCAGATGCCACCACCTGTCCCCCAGGACACATGCAGAAGGAATACACCGCCCGCCCCGTTTCCTTATCATGGAAGATCAGAGCATAATCTGCTGCCCCCAGTTTAGGATGATTGGCAAATTTTCCGTACTGGGCCCGGTTGATGAGAGCCTGTTCGTGCTCGATCCGCACCCCTACTGCAAAGGCCTTGGCCTCCAGGTGTACGGATCGTTTCAGCAGGGCTGCATAGGTATCCCGGGCACTGTGGCCGCAGGCAAGGATCACTCCATTGGTGTCCACCCACTCCCTGCCGTTCAGTTCCACTCCGGTAAGGCCCTGTTTCTGGTCTACCCGGAAGTCCGTCACCTGGGTTTCGTATCGGATTTCGCCTCCGGCCTTTTTGATCCGGCTGATGAGCCCGGTGACCATGAGTCGGAGCTTGTCCGTACCCACATGGGGTTTCTGTTCCGTAAGGATCTCTTTGGGAGCCCCCGCTTCTACAAAAGTCCGGAGCAAGTACCCCATAATGGGGTCGTTCACCCGAGTGGTCAGCTTGCCGTCGGAAAAGGTCCCAGCACCGCCGGCCCCGAACTGTACATTGCTTACCGGATCCAGTTTCCCGGTTTTCCAGAACTGTTCTACATCCTTTACCCGGTGGGACAGGTCCCGTCCACGTTCCACCACCAAAGGAGCATACCCGTGCCGGGCCAGTTCCAGGGCTGCCACAAGGCCCGCCGGTCCCAAGCCGATCACCAATGGACGGCCCTGCATTTTTTCTGTACCCAGCACCGCTGGCGCTTCCGGCTTTTCTTTCCACAGGGTCACTTGAGGATCCCGGAGAAGCTTCTGGAGCACCGCCGGGGGCACCTCCACGGCGGCCCGCACATGGTACACCAGGCAGATGTTGCTTTTCCGCCGTGCATCTACCGCTTTCCGGATTACTTCCACCTGCCGGAGAGCCTTCTCCGACAGGTGGTACTTCTTGCCTACGATCTGGGCCAGAGAATGCCGGCTGTCCAGCCCTACACGCAAATTATTGAATCTGATTTCCACCGGCTTTATTGGCATCCTGCTGTTCCGTTCCTTTCTGCAAAGTGATTTCCACGATGACACTGTGCTGATCCGCCAGGACCTGATCTGGGATCTGGAGAGGCATCTTCAGTTCCACATCACTGGTGATATTGTTGAGGACAATGGGAGCCGTGAGGATTTCCCGGATGCCGCCCAGCACCTTAGGTTCCGCCGTCAGACGTACACTGTCCGGAGTGATCTTCACGCTCTTGATGGAGACCCCGTCCGGCAGCTTACCGGACATATTGGCTTTTACAGGGAAATCATTGGTTCCCAGCTGGCGCACAATGGTCACAGTGGTCTTGATCTTGCCCGGCACCACCTTCACATCATACATTTCCCGTCCTGTCCGGTCCACGGCCACTGCTGTAGCTTCCGCAGAGAAGTTCCGGTCATGGTGGCTGATGTCAACCATCACCAGTACCTTGTCCACCTGAGAAATCCGACCGCTGGCTCCCTTGATGGTCACCTGAGTAGGAGCCAGATCCATCTGGCTGACGGTGACCCCGCTGTTGGGAACGCCTACGATCCGAGGTTCCAGGGTCATGGTCTTTTCTGCCAGGGAATCCGTTTCCAGTTGGAGCAGGCTGGGTGTCACTTCCGCCACTTCTCCCAGTCGGGTAGACGCCTGGACGTTATAGGTATTCCGCCCCTTAGGAGCATCTGTAAAGTCGATGAAAGCTTTGATATCCCCTTCCCGGAGCACGGCAATCTGAGACCGGGTGCCGCTGACCTTCACATTGACGGTTTCCGGCAGGTCTTTCACCACCATGTCTTCTGCCAAGTTCTGGGCCGTAAGAGGTACCTGGAAGGTCTTGGTGGTAATCGGGTTCTGTTCATTCATCACATAGACCCACAGGATGCAGGCGCAGACCACGGACATAATCCGCACCAGCCAGGAATTCCGGTTGGGCGTCTGGTTATCTTTCACCATGGCTGCCGCCTCCTTTCTGGTCATCGGAAGTGGGATGCTTCTTTCCCAGTTTGGCCAGGATGGTATCCTTCCAATTCAGCATGGGGGTTTTCATCACCGGCCGCAGCAGGTCCTTCACATCCCGGTGGGTCAGGTAGCGCTGGAGAGCTCCTCCCCGCGCCAGAGAAATGGTCCCAGTTTCTTCACTGACCACCAGCACCAGGGCATCGGTCTGTTCGGAAAGGCCGATAGCCGCCCGGTGCCGAGTCCCCAGTTCCTGGCTCAAGTTCCGGGCTTCTGTCAGGGGCAGGAGACAGCTGGCTGCAGCGATCCGATCCCCGCGGATGATCACGGCCCCGTCATGGAGAGGCGTATTGGGGATAAAGATATTTTCGAAAAGAGCTGTACTGATCAATCCATCGATGGGGATCCCTGTTTCAATGTAATCATCCAGACCGGTCTCCCGTTCAAAGACCATCAGTGCACCGATCTTGTTCCGGCTTAGGTCGTCTGCCGTGGTAGCCACTGCTTCCAGCATATTTTCCACCTGGATTTCATCGAGCACCGTGCTCCGGCGGAAGAGCTTCCCCCGACCGATCTGTTCCAAGGCCCGTCGGAGTTCCGGCTGGAATACCACCGGCAGAGCGATCATGACCACCGTCATGAATTTTTCCAGGATCCAGTTGATCACATACAGGTTCAGCCATTTGCTGATCAGCATGATCACCAGCAGCATCAGGAGCCCTTTCACCAGGGATGCCGCCCGGGTATTCTTCAGCATCTGATACAATTTATTCAGGAAAAACGCCACCACCAGGATATCGATCACATCCAGCATGGTCACGGTATGGATCAAACCAAGGACATGTCCTCCCATACTTCAGCCTCCTTCATTGTATGGTCTTCTTCTATCTAGTTCATTCCAATACAGAAAATCCCATACATATAATATTATAATTATACGCTGAAGTCGAAAAAATGACAATCATCCGTGGTATACTAGGAGAAAATCGCAATTTCCACAGAGAAAGGAACCTGCTTATGAATATCCTTGCACTGGCAAAAGCGGAATATCCTGAAACGGTGCGGCTGCGCCGTCATTTCCATGAAAACCCAGAACTGAGCTGCCGGGAAGTGCATACCATCGCCTTTCTTGAAGCCTACCTGAAGGAATTGGGGATTCCTACCATCAATGTCCCCGATGGCGGCCTTTTGGGGATCATCGACAGCGGCAAACCCGGGAAGACCCTGCTCATGCGGGCGGATACCGATGCCCTCCCCATTGCCGAAAACCCGGAAAACCTAAAGGAAAAGAAAGTCTGCATCTCCCACGTGCCCGGAGTCTCCCATGCCTGCGGCCACGACGGCCACATGGCCATGCTGCTCACTGCCGCTCGGATCCTGGCAGCCCACAGTGAAGCCTTTACCGGGAAAGTGGTGCTGTGCTTTGAACGGGGAGAAGAAGAAAGCGGGGATATCCAGAACCTGCTGCCCTATATCGTGAAGGAATCCGGACTGAAGATCGACGGCTGCTACGCCACCCATGTGCGGTGGGATTTGCCGGCCGGGAAAGTTTCTATCACCCCCGGAGCTGTCATGGGAGGGGGCTGTTCCTTTGTAATCCGGCTGAAGGGGACCTTCGGCCACGGGGCCCGACCGGACCTGGCCAACAACCCTATGGACTGCTTTGCCGCCCTGTACCAGCAGCTGAACGAATTCCGCCAACGGAAAGTGGATCCTTTTGAATGCCTCACCTTCTCTCTGGGCTTCGTCCACAGCGGGGAAAAGTACAATGTGATCCCGGAAGACCTGACCTTCGGCGGCACTGCCCGGTTCTTCAATTACGAAAAGGCCGGGAAACCCTTTGAGGATTTCCTGAAAAAGGCCCTGACGGGCAATGCAGCGATTTACGGCTGTGAAGCGGAAATCCAGCATATGCCCGAAGCCCTGTTCGAGGCCCGGAACAATACTGCCTGCGCCCAGCTGGGACGAAAGGCGGTTGCGGAGGCCCTGGGCAGCGATGCGCTCCAGGACCCCCAGCCCTGGATGGCCTCAGAATCCTTCGCCCTGTTCCTGCAGGAATACCCTGGAGTCCTGGCCTTTACCGGCATCGCCAATCCAGAAAAGGGCTGCGGGGCCAACCACCACACCCCGGAATTCGACATGGATGAAACAGGCCTCATGACCGGCGCCGCCATGGGCGTGGCCTATGCACTGGCCTTCCTGAACACCGACTTCGATCCAAAATTCACGCCCAACCCAGAACCAGTGGAGCGCCTGGCGAAGAGGAATGTATAAAAGAGGTAATATAGCTTTGACAAACGAAGCAAAACAACTGACCTTCCGCCAGGTCATCAGCTTCGGGCTCCTGGCCTGTCTGCTGTACGGAATGACTGGCGGACTCCGGGCGGATATCGGAATCCTGCTCCAGCCTCTTGCTGTCCATACCGGACTTTCTTACAAAGATGTGAGTCTCTGCATTGCCGTGATGCAGCTTGCCTTTGGGTGCACCCAGCCTTTCTTCGGGCTCCTGGCGGCCCGCACTTCCAACCGGCTGGTACTGCTGCTGGGCGTCCTCCTCATGGCCGGCAGCCTGTTGGGCATGACCTTTGCCCATTCCTTTGCCGGCCTATTCCTGTCCCTGGGGATTGGTTTCGGCATCGGAGCAGGTGCACTGGCTTTTGGGCTCATCCTTACCTCTGCCATCTATTTTGCCGGACGGAAGAATGCCATGATGCTGGCCGGGATGCTCAACGCCTCTGCCGGTCTCTGTGGGTTCTTCCTGTCCCCCCTGCTCCAACAGCTGCTGGCCTGGAAAGGAGTTGCCGGGACACTGGAAAGCCTGCTGCTGCCTTTTGCTCTGCTGCTTCCCATCGCTCTTTTTATCACATCCCGAGATTCCCAAAAAAGAGGACAAGCCTCCCTGCTCCAGGAAAACAAGTCCTGGAAAGATGTATTTCGGAACCGGACCTTCCGTCTCCTGCTAGCCGGCTTTTCTACCTGCGGGTTCCACATGGTGATCATCGAATCTCACCTGTTTTCCCAGTTCATTTCCTATGGGATTCCCGCCCAGGCGGCCAGTTGGGTCTTTTCCGTCTACGGTCTGGCCACCATCCTAGGGGCTCTGCTGTCCGGGTACCTCAGCAGCCGGATGGCCAAGGGGAAGCTCTTGGGATTCTATTACGGATTCCGGGCCATGTGGGTGGGATTCTATCTGTTCCTGCTCCCCAAGACCTTCTGGACCGGCGTGCTGTTTGCCATTGGCCTGGGTTTTACCGGGGATGCCACCGTATCCCCCACCTCCGGCCTGGTCCATGAACATTTCTTCATCACCCAGGCGGCTACCCTCATGGGGGTCCTGTTCCTGGGACACCAGATGGGAGCCTTCGCCAGTGCCTGGCTGGGCGGGATCCTGGTCCAACAGACAGGATCCTACGTAGCTCTCTGGACCCTGGACATGGCCCTGTGCCTATTTGCCAGCATCATGAGCGGAAAGATAAAAGGAGATGCTGCCTAAGCCCCCATTCGGGAGCCGGTGGCAGCCGCTTCAGAACTTAGTGTAAAATAGTTCTCGGTAAAATGAATAATCCCTTATAAACTTGCAAAAAGGAAGACCTTCATCTTATAGTATAAGTCTCGACACCAACACTATAGATAGGAGAAGGTCTTCCATGGATTTCATTGTATCAGAATTCATCAACTTAATAAAAGGGTGTTCCAACGGGCTGGCACTGGAAAGGGAGTTCTGGCGGCGGGGAATCGAGCTCCAGTGCCAGGCTTTCGCCCAGGCTCTGGAGACTTAACGACCTGTCTCGGTGCACCGTCTTGAGCAACAGTGACGGGGGCAGTGGATATACGAAGGATGTGTTCGATAAACTGGCAGAAGGCAGCCAGCGTCACGAGCATTTCCGGGACCGGTACCATGAAACGAGAAAATCCGTCAGCGGCTTGGGTGGGTCAGGAAGCGAGGTATGGTTGACCGTCTCCATCACAAGGGAGGGACTGAAAGACTGTCGGAAAGGGCTGGGGACTTGTGAAAGCAACCATCGGATGTATACCTATCGGATGAAGAAGCAGGGACGGCGTTGGAGCTATAGAGGCGGTCTGGCGATGATTAAGGTGATCAGTGGCCTAAAGAACGATGACTTAGAGCAGGCCCTGGCAGGAGACTTACGCGGTATACCGATGAAAACCCGGAAAGAGTACCGGGATGCGGTGCGGGAAGCGCTGAAAAAGCCGGTATTCGTCTCTCACGTAGGTGCCCATCAGTGTATGATTGCCAATTACGGTCCCAGCAGCAGTCCCATGGGACATTTGGCCGCAGCACTGAGCTGGTGATGAGAACGGTCCCCAATTCCGCCCCTGCTGGCATTCTGTGAAAGTATACGTCGATACCCCGGGAGCTGGGAGGGCAGGCCCAGGAGGAGTCGGCGGGATAACATCGACAGTGGTCGTTCCACGGGAGGAGCACGCGGGCGAGACCATCTGGCTTCCTGGTCCGTAGCCGCAGCCTTTGACCGTCAGGGCAAGGCGATAGGCTGTGAGCCTCCCGCCAGGGACGAACGGGTCTGCCCTCCCGGCGGAAGGGTGAGGTGCAGGTCAGTACGGGTATAGGAGGACTTTTTCCCTCTGGGAGGCCGGGACGGGTTTGCCTGCGGCGAAACCCCTACGTCGTCTCCGTCAAAGCAGTGATAAAAAATTTTTGACCCTATTTCTGAATAACTATACGGCAATGAAGGTTTCACCGAGAACTTGATGACACATACCTGGAATGAAGGAATCCGCCCTGGTGCTTACCAACTATGGTATAATATTTTACGTCACTTTTCTTATACTCGAAATTTTATAGGAGGTCCTCCTCACTTTGAAACGCAAAGCTTTTCTGGCTGCTTTTCCCCATACTCTGCCCATTTTCGCCGGGTTCTGGTTCCTGGGGCTGGCTTATGGGATCCTGATGCATTCTGCTGGATTCTCCTTCTGGTACCCTATGTTCATGAGCATGACCATCTTCGGCGGTTCGCTGGAATTCATCGCCGTGCGTCTGCTCCTTTCTCCCTTTGCACCCCTCCAGACCCTGGTCATCAGTCTGCTGGTCCAGGCTCGCCACCTGTTCTACGGCATTGCCATGCTGGACCGGTTCCGGGGAATGGGGTGGAAAAAGCCCTATCTGATCTTCGGTATGTGTGATGAAACTTTTTCCATCAACTATACCGCAGATATCCCCCCGGATGTGGACCGGGGCTGGTTCATGGTGTTCGTTACCCTGCTGAACCAGTTCTATTGGGTCAGCGGGGCCGCCTTAGGTGGTCTGGCGGGCGGGCTGCTCCAGTTCAATACCAAAGGTCTTTCCTTTGTCATGACCGCCATGTTTGCCGTGATTTTCCAGGAACAGCTGAAAAAAGAAAGACAGAAAACAACGGCTGCCGTGGGACTGGGGTGTTCCCTGATCTGCCTGCTGCTGTTCGGTCCGGAGTCCTTCATGATCCCCACCATGGTTTCCATCCTGGCCGTACTGCTGCTCCTGCGGAACAAACTGGAAAAGGAGGGGAGCTGATATGACGGATATGCCTTTTGACCAGCAGGTCATCACCATCGCTCTCTGTGCCCTAGGGACCATGCTCACCCGCTTCCTGCCCTTTCTCCTGTTCTCCGGGAAAAAGGCCACCCCGCCCCTCATCCAGTACCTGGGCAAGGCCCTGCCCTGTGCGGTCTTCGCCATGCTGGTGGTGTACTGCCTGAAAGATGTGAAACTTCTCTCTGGCAGCCACGGTGTCCCGGAAGTCCTGAGTCTTGCGGTCACCCTGGCCCTCCAGCAATGGAAAGGCCAGATGCTCCTTTCCATTGCTGGGGGCACAGTGCTGTACATGTTCCTGGTCCAGACGGTATTTGGGTGAAAAGAGGGAGCTGTTGCATGTGTGAGATTTTCACACATGCAACAGCTTTCTTTTTTCTTCAGTGGCGGATTTACAATCTAAGTGCAACAAAGATTTTCCTCTAAAAAGGAAAATGAC
>CAJMQS010000027.1 GCA_905215645.1 uncultured bacterium | reverse complement strand
ACTTCAGACTCCTGACTTCCGACTAAAGGGGCTGTTGCGCATGCAACAGCCCCTTCACATTTTCTTCATAATTCCCCAACAACTCCTGCATAGGGAACGGGTATAATAAAGACAAAGAACAGAGAAACCCTCCTGGATGAGGAAGAAAGGATGATCCATCATGACAACAAAATTCAAGACAATGGCAATGGCAGCCGTTTTCTTTGCGGCAGGGAGCGTGGCCGGGCCTCGGCTGTTTTCCACACCGGCTGTCCATGCTTCGGAAGCAGGAAGCGGTAAACAGCCGGTTGTACAAGCGTTGGACAACCAGGTTGGATGTCCTTATTACAACCAGAACGGCCGGCACTGGAGAGGCGGACGCCGGGGCGGCTGCTGGAACCAGGATCAGCCCCCTTGTTGGGGAGATGACGGCCAGGGACAGGGGCAGCAGAGCTGATAGAGGCTGTTGACTGCTGACCGTTGGCCGCTGACAAAAAAGGGGGTGTTGCACAGCAACACCCCCTTTTTATATAATGTTCCCAGCAAGGAGGGAACTATGGAAAACTATTCTGTACTGCTGGTGGATGATGACCCCAAGTTGTTGGAGCTGCTGGTGAACTATTTCCAAAAGGAACAGTTCACGGTATTTTCTGCCCGGGATGGGGAGGAAGCCCTGCGGGTATTCCGGAAGGATCGGCCTCAGCTGCTGGTGCTGGATCTGATGCTGCCCAAGATCGACGGCCGGGATGTGTGCCGGACCATCCGGCAGGAAAGCACGGTGCCCATCATCATGCTGACGGCTCGGGATGCGGAGTTCGACCGGCTCATGGGCCTGGAACTGGGAGCGGACGACTATGTGACCAAACCGTTCAGCATGCGGGAGCTGGTGGCACGGGTCCGGGCGCTGCTCCGGCGGACCTACGGGGCGTATGGCAAAGGGAAGGAAAGTCCGGCGGAAACCGTGATCCGGACGGGAAACCTGGAACTGGATATGGACCGGCACCTGCTGTTCCGAAAAGAAGAGAACTCGGAAGCCTGGAAACCCATCGAGCTAACTCCTATTGAATTCAGTTTACTGGAAGTCCTTATGAAAAGCCCTGGTCATGTCTATAACCGACTGCAATTAATGGAAAATAGCCATGGATTTGCTTTTGACGGATATGAGAGGACCATCGATGCCCATATCCGGAATTTGAGAAAGAAAATCGAACCGGATTCTAAAAATCCTCGGTACATCCTGACGGTCTATGGCATCGGTTATAAATTCGGAGGCTGAGCCATGCGCTTTCACAGTGTTCGGAATAAGATGATGGTGAGTACCTTCCTACTGATCCTCATCTGTGCCCTGATTGTAATCTACATCTGCAGCCAGCAGATGGAAACCCATTTCTTCCAGTATCTCCAGGATCCGTCTGCCCTGGCAGGCCAAGGGGGTCAGGCTGCCGGCGGGTACGGCCGAGGTATGGGCCGGGGGATGATGGGCGGCATGCACCACCGGATGATGCTGGGGGCAGCAGAACGGACCTTTGTGGAATCTTATCACAAGTCCCTGTGGTGGATCGGCTTTTTGTTTGCCGGAATGGGCTTGGTGGTGAGTTATTTCCTGTCCGGGAATATCACCCGGCCCCTGCGGCAGCTGTCCCAGGCGGCCGAAAAGATCCGTCAGGGTCATCTGAAGCAGGAAGTACCAGTGGAGACCCAGGATGAAGTGGGGCAGCTGGCGGCTGTGTTCAACCAGATGTCCGCCGAGCTGGCTGCCAATGAAAGCAACCGGCAGGAATTTTTGGCCAATATCGCCCATGAACTGAAAACGCCCCTTGCAGTGCTCCAGGGGCATCTGGAAAGCATGTTGGACGGAGTGGAAGATCCGGAGCCGGAGAAATTGTTTTCCATGCAGGAAGAAGTCATGCGGCTGACTCGGCTGGTGGGGGATCTCCGGGATCTTTCCCTGGCTCAGGTGCATCAATTGGAACTCCATCTCCAGCCGGTGGATCTGGGAGAAAAGGCGGAACGGGCAGCGGAGCTGCTGGAACCGCTGCTGGAAGAAAAGAGACTCCATTTCGTCAAAAATATGGCACCTTCTCTTCCGGTGCGGCAGCTGGATCCGGACCGGGTGAACCAGATCCTCTACAATTTGATCACCAATGCCATCCGGTACACCCATCCCGGGACAGCCATCCTGCTGCAGATGGAACCGGTCGGGAAGCGGGTGCGCCTGACCATTGCCGATGAAGGGCCGGGGATTGCGCAGGAAGACCTGGACCATATCTTTGAACAGTTCTACCGGGGGGACAAATCCCGGAACCGGGCTTCCGGCGGCAGCGGCATCGGGCTTTCTCTGGCCAAAAGCTTCGTGGAAGCCCAGGGCGGGACCATCATCGCCCGGAACCGGAAAGAGGGCGGGGCGGAGTTTGTGGTGGAATTGTAGAGGGGGTGTTGCATGAGCAGCAGCCCCTTCATATTTTCTTCATATTCTCTCCCCACCATCTGCACATTTTATCCCTATAATATCGCTATGAATTTAAATGAATCACAGCAAAGGAGCGATGTGCAATGGTTATGACGAATTATATGGATCTGCTGGCGGCCAACCAGCCCTGGAACCTAATCCTTTTCATGGTGATCCCGGTGGTATTGGCGGAATCTCTGGTGGCTACGGAGTTCTATACTACCTATTATGGCGGCAGGGCAGCGGGCTGGAAAGCCTGGAACCATCGGCTGGGGATCGCTGCCGGGGTTTATTTTTCCCTGGTGGTGCTGTACCTTCTGGTGAATGTGATTCCCGGGATCCATTGGAAGGGCTGGGCGGATCAGCTGGCCATCGTGGCCTATCTTTTGGGCATCTTCCCCCTGGGGGCCATTGCTCTCATGGAACTGGGAATCACAGGGAAACATCTCACGGACCAGCAGCGGACCCTCCGGCATTTCGGTCTTTTGATCGGGTTCTTGGTGGTGAGCCACGTGGCTATGGTGTTCGGCATGGTGGATCCCACCATTACCGGCTGGCAGCCCATGCCCGCTCCAATGCATCAGATGGGCGGGATGCATCATATGTAAAAAAGACTGTGAAGAAATGGAAAAGTCATTTCTTCACAGTCTTTTTTTGTCAGCTGACCGTTGACAGGGTGTTGCCCAGGCAACACCCCTTTTTTTTATTTTTCCAACGCTTTTTCCAGTGCTTTGGCCAATTCCAGGTCGGAGGCCGGGTTCTGACCGGTAATCAGTTCCCGGTCCTTTACCACATGGCTCTGGTTCATGCCCTGGACTTGGATACGGGCACCGGCCAGCTGGAGGGCCTGCTCCAGATGAAAGGGCATTTCCGTCCCTTTGGCTACTTCGCCCGGCCATTCTTCCGCATCCGAAAGAGCGGTCATGGCATAGCCGTCATAGATCCAGCCCTTGCCCAGAGAGAGGACGCTTTTCACATCCCGGTCCACCAAGGCTTTTCGGTAGGCGGCGGGATCCGGCAGGGCCGCCAGAGAGGCAGCCGGTCCATGGCAGATCATGGCAGTGGGCTTTTGTTTGGCGTGGAAATCTTTCAGGATGATCCCCAGTTCCCGGTTTTCCATCAGGCTGCCCATGGGAGCATGGCCGCCTGGGATGAATAGGGCGTCATACTGGTCCAGGCCGTTTTCCAGTGCCTGTTGGAAGGAGATGGGCTGCAGATTTTTGGCGAAGGCTTCCGCTTTGGCCCGTGCTTCTTCACTGCCCTGGAAGAATTTTTTGTCGTTGGATCCCTGATCCATGGCAGGCGCCTTCCCTTCCGGGGTTGCCAGGACTACCTGCCAGCCCTTTTCTGTGAGGTATTCGGCGGGTACAGCCAGTTCATTGAGGAAAAAGCCGGTAGGCATGGCTGTGTGGTTGGCCAGTTCCAGCGTATTTTCGCTGGAGGCGATCAGCAGGATCTTTCCTTTGGCAGAGGCTGCAGAAACAGGCTGGGCAGACAGTATACCAAGGGGAAGAGCCAGCATAGCGGTGAGACAAAGTTTGACAAAACGGTTCATATGATCCACTCCTTTTTTCTTTTTATTGTAGACAGAAAAAATTTCGATGGAAAGAACGTACTTTTTTGTATATAAGTTTCCAAAAGGGAACTGCTGGAGTTAAAAGGTCCCGGCCATGTATTCCCGGCCCCAGTCGCAGATGGCGAAAATCACGGGCCGGAGAGATTCTCCCCGGGGCGTCAGTGTATATTCCGTCTTGGGCGGGACCACCGGATAGACCGTGCGGTGGATCAGTCCATCCCCTTCCAGCTCCCGGAGCTGCTGGGTGAGCATTTTTGCCGTGGCCCGGGGGATATGGCGCTGGATCTGGCTGAAACGCAGGACGTTTTCCGTCAGCAGATAATAGAGGATGATGGCCTTGTATTTGCCTCCCAACTGGCTCAGGGCTGCTTCCACTGGGCAGTTGTATTTCTTTTTTTCCATGCTGGCCTCCTTGTAGTTTCTAAATAGATAGTATGGTACTAAAAAGTGCATTCTTGCGATTTTGGAAGAATGAGAATAATATTAGCACAGAATGTTTCAAAACACAAGAAAACAGGAGGGATCTTATATGCAAAAAGAAATTGGTGCGGTAATGGGTCTTTATCCTACCCCTTTAACGGTGGTAGGGACTGTGGTGGACGGCCGGGTGAACTGGCTGCCCATTGCTCATGTGGGGGTGGTGGAGCATACCCGTTTCCTGATCAGCGTGGACAAGGCTCATGAATTTTCTGTCCGGGGAATCGAAACCAACGGCACCGTATCGGTGAGTCTGGTGAACCGGGAAATCCTGGCAGCAGCTGATTACTGCGGTATGCACAAAGGGGCTGCTGAAGATAAGTCCCAGGTATTCTCCCATCATTTCGATGAGGTGAAGGGAGCGCCCATCCCGGACAATGCTCCGCTGGTGATGACCTGTCGTGTGGTCCGGAAGGTGGAAGAGGGGCAGTTCAACAATTATATCCTGGAATCCGTCCATACCTATGTGGAGGAAAAGTACCTGAATGAACGGAACAAGCCGGATTATGAAAAGATGCGGCCCATTCTGTTCGAATTCCGGAACGCTCTCTATCTGGAAACCGGGTCTGTTGTGGGCCGCTGTTGGAATATCGGCCGGAATTTCCAGCGGTAACGCCCTTAGCGGCTCACGAGACGGGGGCTGCTGTGCATGCAACACCCCCTAGCTGTAGAGCCGCATAGCGGCTCAAGTCTGGAGTCTGAAGTCTGGAGCCGAATGTTAAATTTGCATGCAAATTTTTGAATATGTAGAACCTTTGGACGAAATGATTGCTCAGATTGATTTCGATTCTGGTTTTACATAATCAAAAGGATCCGTCCAGCCAGGCGGATCCTGTCCTGAGGCTTCCAACTTCAGACTTCTGACTTCTGACTAAGGGGCTGTTGCGCATGCAACAGCCCCCCTTAATACTTCTCCTTCATGAATTCCACAAAAGCCTTGACGCTGGTCAGGAGATGGTAATTGTGCCGGTAGAACATCCAGGTCTCCCGCAGCAGGGGCTTGCCTTCCACGGTGGTCAGTACCGTAGGATGGATATGGGGCGTCTCCTGGCCGCAGCTCCGGGAAAGCAGGGTGAATCCCAGCCCTTCCTGGACCATTTTCAGGCAGGTATCCATGGCATCGGTTTCGATGATGGTAAAAGGCGGTTTCTTGTAATGGGCGTACCACCAGTCATCCAGCACGTTCTGGAACAAAGGATCCGTCATATAGTGGATATAGGGATAGCTGGGCAAGAGGTCCATGTTCAGGGGATCCTTGCTGAAGGCACAGAGAGGATCCTGCCACAGGAGCCGCTTCTCCTCATTCCAGTTGTGCTCGCCCCGGACGATGCAGATGTGGTATTTGCCTTCCAGGAAATCCCGATACCGGTCATGGCTGAACCCGCTTTTCAGGTGGATCTCGATCCGGGGATAGGTTTTCCGGAACTGGGTGAGGATCCGGGGCATGTGGTATTTGGCGAAAACATTGGAGCAGGCAATGGAAAGGGTGCCGGCCGGGTGGATCCGGGCATCGGAAAGGGTATCCTGGATTTTCTGATAGGAGGCTTCTGCTTGGAGGAAATACCGGTACAGCAGCTCTCCCTCGGAAGTGAATTGGATGCCCCTGGGCTGGCGCAAAAAAAGGGTGCAGCCGAATTCTGCTTCCAGGCGCTTCAGCCGGTCAGTAAGGGCTGGCTGGGAAAGAAAGAGCCGCTTGGCAGTATGGGTGATGTTCTTTTCTTCATACAGGGTCTTCAGCAGCAGGATGTCTTTATTGTCCATGGAGGGCCTCCCATTTTTAAAGATAGATTTATTTTATCGCAAATCCGAATAAATTCCTATTTGTTTTTTGGACTGAAAACAGGTAGACTGTCCTTGAAGGAAGGAATCACGGGCAATTCCTGAAAAGGAAGATTCCAACCTCAGAAAACCAGCAACGGAAAAAACGGCGGCAGCGGAAGCTGCCGTTTTTTCTGTCTCAGCATTTTGGAAAGCATAAAAAAAATCGATACCAGATACCAGAAAACAGGTATTTGTATTATTTCACAGAGAATTCTACTATAGAGACAAGCAAGATACAGAAAATCTGATTTGGTTCGATACGGAGGAGTCAAAATGGTAGAACTGATCCATGAGGGAGTTTATTACAAAGACGGACAGCTGCTTACAGGCAGCGAATTGGCCGCTCAGGGAATCCAGGCGGACGCTGGGAAGGGTGCCAAGAAGACCCTGGCCTATCAGGTACTGGAAGCCCATCAGCAGGGAGCAGGGATGGAAGATCTGCATCTGAAATTCGATGCCCTGACCAGCCATGATATCACTTACGTAGGGATCATCCAGACGGCCATCGCCAGCGGGCTGGATCATTTCCCCATCCCCTACATCCTGACCAACTGCCACAACAGCTTGGCTGCCGTGGGAGGGACCATCAATGAAGATGACCATGTATTCGGCCTGTCTGCGGTGAAACGGTTCGGGGGCCTTTACGTACCGCCCCACATGGCCGTCATCCACGAATACATGCGGGAGAAAATGGCCGGCGGCGGAAAGATGATCCTGGGTTCTGACAGCCATACTCGGTACGGGGCTTTCGGGACCATGGCCATCGGGGAAGGGGGACCGGAACTGGTGAAGCAGCTGCTGGGCCACACCTATGATGTCCGGCGGCCTCAGGTCATCGCCATCTATCTGAAAGGAAAACCCCGGCATGGGGTGGGCCCCCAGGATGTGGCACTGGCCATTGAAAAAGCGGTCTTCAAGAATGGGTTTGTGAAGAACAAGGTGATGGAATTCATGGGCCCTGGCATCGCCGGACTGTCCATGGATTTCCGGAACGGCATCGATGTGATGACTACGGAGACCACCTGCCTCACCACCATCTGGGCCACGGATACCACTGTCAAGGATTACCTGGAACTCCATCACCGGCCGGAAGCTTACAAGGAAATGCAGCCGGAAAACCTGGCTTACTATGATGGGGCTGTAGTGGTGGATCTGGACAAGGTGGAATCCATGATTGCCATGCCCTTCCATCCCAGCCATGTGTATACCATCAAGGAATTGAATGAAGGCGGCAAAGACCTGTTGGCGGAAATCGAAGAACAGGCAGTGAACATGCTGGACAACAAGGAACTGTCCCTGGGCCTGGCAGACAAGTATTACGATGGGAAGATGCACTGCGACCAGGGACTGATCGCTGGCTGCTCCGGCGGGCTGTATGAGAATTTGGTGGCGGCTGCCCATATCCTGAAAGGGAAGAGCATCGGCAGCGAACGGTTCGCCTTCAGTGTCTATCCTTCCAGCCATCCCATTTATATGGAACTGATGCGAAATGGAGCTCTGGCCGATCTGATGGATGCCGGCGCCGTGGTCCGTTCCGCTTTCTGTGGTCCTTGCTTCGGAGCCGGAGATACCCCCAACAACAAGGGATTCAGCATCCGTCATACCACCCGGAACTTCCCCAACCGGGAAGGGAGCAAGCCGGGAAAGGGGCAGATCGCCTCTGTGGCACTGATGGATGCCCGGAGCGTGGCTGCTACTGCTGCCAACCAGGGAGCCCTGACGCCGGCTACGGAAGTGGAATATGATGAAACCATTCCGCCCTACCATTATGATTCCCTGCCTTATGACCATAAAGTGTTCGATGGCATCGGCCAGCCGGATAAGAAGGAAGAACTGGTCTATGGCCCTTCCATCAAACCTTGGCCTTCCATTGAACCTATGAACGCGAACCTGCTGCTGAAAGTGGCGGCGTATATCGATGATCCGGTGACCACCACCGATGAACTGATCCCTTCCGGGGAAACCTCTTCTTACCGGAGCGATCCTTATGCTCTCAGTGAATTTGCCCTGAGCCGGAAGGTGCCGGAATATGTGGGCCGGGCCAAAGCGGTACGGAGCCTGGAAAAAGCCAGACAGGACGGAACGGACAGCGGAGAATTGGAAGCCGTCTACCGCACTGTGAAAGAAGCCCTGGCCCTGCCGGAAACAGTGGAAGAGATGGCAAAGGATACTTCCCTCGGCTCCGTGGTCTATGCCAACAAGCCCGGTGACGGCTCTGCCCGGGAACAAGCAGCTTCCTGCCAGCGGGTGCTGGGCGGCGCTGCCAACATCGCCCTGGAATATGCCACCAAGCGGTACCGGAGCAATGTGATGAACTGGGGGATGCTTCCCTTCCTGGCTTCCTATGAAGATTCCAGGAAGCTGGCTGTGGGAGATCTGATCTATGTGCCCCACGTGCGGGAAACCCTTCTGGGAGAGACGGATACCTACAAGGCCTATGTCATCCGGGATGGCAAGAAGACGGCGGAGATCACCCTGCATCTGGGCAGCGTGGAACCGTCCCAGAAAGACATCCTGGCTGCGGGCTGCCTGATCAACTATTATGCCGGGAACAAGAAATGACAGAAGAAGAGGGTGTTGCACGTGTGAAAATCACAAACGTGCAACACTCCCTTACAACAAAAACAGCGACAGAGCTGCGCTTCTCTGCCGCTGTTTTTGCTTGAAGGTTGACAATAAAAAAGGGTTGGACGGAGGAACCTGAGGAGTGGCGGTTCCTCCCATTGAGAGGGAGTTGAAAATGCCGGGGCACACATTCCGGCATTTCCTATGACAATGAGTTGAAAAACCGGCCGAGGCAAGTTCTTCATCGACAATAAGCAAGGGGAGTGACTAATGGTTAGGAAATCCTAACCATTAGTCTTGAAAAAAATAAAGACAATGCGGTTAGTCTTTACTTACAGGAGTTATTCTAGCATACATCCAGATAGGATGCAAGCTTTTTTCGAAAAAACTTTTAAAGTTTTTTCTTCTCTTGTTTTCTCCCCATAGATATTGTACTTCTTTTTTGTTAAAAAGCAAGGTAAAATGCGGATACAATTCGACTCGCTATAATTTAGTTAACGCTAACCATAAAAACAAATCTTTCCCCTCCCACTTTCCTTTTCATTGCCTTTTCATTTTCCCCTGCTATCCTGTACAATGTAGAAGTATAGGAGGGATGTCGGATGAAAATCTTAGTGGTGGAAGATGAACCCACCTTGAATAAAATCATTGCCAAGCGGCTGAAGATCGAAGCCTATTCCGTGGACTGCGCCTTTAACGGGAAGGAAGCTTTGGAATACTTGGACGCTGCCGAATATGATTTATTGATTGTAGATATCATGATGCCGGAAATGGACGGCCTGACCCTGGTGAAGAAGATCCGAGAAAAAGGCAGCCAGGTGCCCGTGCTGTTTTTGACAGCGCTGGACAGCACCCAGGACAAGGTCACCGGGCTGGACTGCGGCGGGGATGATTATCTGGTGAAGCCTTTTGAATTCGATGAACTGCTGGCCCGGATCCGCAGCCTGCTCCGGCGGAGTAATTCCCAGCAGACGGCCAGGACCCAGCTGACCTTGGCGGATTTGACCCTAGATACCCGGACCCATCAGGTTACCCGGAACGGCCAGGAGATCACCCTGACCCCCAAGGAATTTTCTGTGCTGGATTATCTCCTGCGGAACCAGGGGACCGTCCTTTCCCGGGAACAGATCTTGGAACATGCCTGGGATTTTTCCTATGAAGGATATTCCAATATGGTGGATGTGTACATCAAGACTCTGCGGAAGAAAATCGATAAAGATTTCGAACCCAAGCTGCTCCACACGGTAAGGGGGGCGGGTTATGTCCTTAAAGAATAAGTTCCCGGTATGCTGGTGGGCGAAGAAAGGGTGGAAACAGCTGAAGAGCCTGCCGGTCTCTCTCCGGGTCACTCTGTGGTACACCCTGTTCCTGTCCATTATCCTGCTCCTTTTTACCGGGGTGATCCTGAAAATGGGGGCGGATTATGAAAAACGGACAGCCACCCGGACCCTGATCAAAACGGTGGAAAAGGCTGGGGATCGGTATCTGGAGAAGAACGGAAAGTTCCGGGCCTATGATGACAATGTGTACCTGGCGCTGTGGAGCGATGAGGGAACTTTGCTCCAGGGTACGGAGCCGGAAAATGCTCCTCGGATTGTGGAACCCATGTTTGGCAGGGGTCCCCAGCCGGTGGTGATCAACGGGGTCCCCTACCATTACATCGATCTGCCTCTGCGGCCAGACAAGGAACAGATCCGGAACGGGAACTTCCACGGCCCGGGCCGGTTCATCCGGGGATATCTGGCGGATACGGTGTATGCTCGGTACCACCAGGCCATGCTGGTGGGGGCGATGATCGCGCTACCTTTGTTCCTGATCCTGGTCACTTTGGGAGGCTACAAGATCATCAAACGGAGCTTTGCTCCGGTCCAGGCCATCAGCGAGGCGGCCCGGGCCATCGGGGAGACGGGAGACTTGTCCCAGCGGATCCCTTTGGATGACAGCCGGGATGAGATCCACCAGATGGGCCGGACTTTCAACTGGATGCTGGGGCAGATCGAAGACCTGCTGGAACGGGAGAAACGGTTCACCTCCGATGTATCCCATGAGCTGCGGACCCCCACGGCGGTGATTATGGCGGAAAGCGAGTTCGGCAAGGATTATACGGATAACCTGGAGGAAGCCCGGGAGGAATTCCAACATATCTTCCAGCAGTCCCGGCGGATGAGCCAGCTGATCAACCAGCTGCTGGAACTGTCCCGGCTGGGGAACCGGAAGAACCTGGAACTGGTGCCCGTGGATCTGAGCAAACTGGTCCAGGAGACCCTGGAAGATTATCAGAAGCTGCCCCAGTCTGGGAAATTCCAATGGGAGGAACGGATCGAGCCGGGCCTCCGGGTACGGGGAGATGAACCTCTTCTCCACCGGATCCTGAGCAATTATCTGGACAACGCGCTGAAGTTTACCCGGAGCCGGATTGCTGTGACACTGAAAAAGACCCCGGAAGGGATCCGGCT
Organism: uncultured bacterium; assembly: GCA_905215645.1. GTDB lineage: Bacteria > Bacillota > Negativicutes > Acidaminococcales > Acidaminococcaceae > Acidaminococcus. The sequence continues at coordinate 16,181 of CAJMQS010000027.1, read as the reverse complement.
TTCCGTGGAGGATGACGGCAACGGGATCCCGCCAGGAGAATTGGATAAGATCTGGAATCGGCTGTACCAGGCGGATCCCTCCCGGAACAAAAAACAGAATATGGGCCTGGGCTTGGGCCTTTCCTTTGTAGCAGCGGCTGCCAAGCTGATGAAGGGGAAGGTACGGGCGGAAAGCCAGGTGGGGAAGGGCAGCACCTTCTTTCTCTGGCTGCCTCCCCAGGAAAGATAACCGGAGAGTTGGCGGGAGTTTTGTGAAAAATAGTTCACAGAGCTCCCGCTTCCTTTCATTTCCGCTTCATTTTTCCTTTGTATACTGAGAACCATCAAAGGGAAACCACAAAAGTCCTGAGGAGGGTTCGACATGGAAAAAGAAAAGATGGAACAATGCAAAGCACGTTTGGTTGAAGCAGCAAACTGGGGCCGGAAACAGATCACCCCTCAGCGGCTGAAAAAGGGAGCCGGCTGTCTCCTGGCTCTGGCCATTGTGGCAGGGGGCGGGAAATTCGCCATGCACAAGGCCAAGGCAGAAGCCAAGCTCCAGGAAGCCCAGGCCAAGACCCGGATGCTCCAGAATATGGCGGCCCAGCAGAATATCACCTTGGTTTCTACCGATGCAGTGAAGGAAAACATCGCCAGCACCCTGGGGACCGATCCTTCTACCATCACTTTCCAGAGCATCACCTTGGATGACCGGAAACCGGGCGAAAAGAAAGAAGACCGGAAGGTCAGCAAGAAGGAAAAGAAACAGGAAAGAAAAGACCGCAAGAAACAGTCCGACCGTCGGGAGGAATCCGGACGGAAAGAGGACAAACGGCAGGGGCAGCCTGGACAGGATGGCCAGTTCGGTCAGCCGGGGCAGCCCGGACAGAATGGCCGCCCCGGCCAAGGGGATGTCCAAGGACAGCAGCCGGCAGGACAGCCTGGACAGAACGGCGCCCAGGAAAACCGGAAGGGAAACCAGAACCAGCCCGGTGCCATGGACCAGCCGGGAATGCCCCGTCCGGAGATGGCCAAAGCGGCCAATGCTTTCCCGGGAGTGTATCTTGCTCGGTGTGAAAAAGACGGCATGCGCTACCAGTTCTTAGTAGATGCCCAAAACGGACAGGTCCTCCATGGACAGGTCCATAAACTGAATCCCATCCAGCAGCTGCTGGACTGAAGGAGGTAATCCATTATGACAAAGATCGTGACCTATGCAATGGCTAAACCTTATGAAACCCTGAAGGACCGTTTCAAGAAAGTGACCAGCATCTTCCTGCTGGGCGTGACCCTGGTGCTGGGTGCCAGCGCTATGGTGAGCAGCAAAGCCGAAGCGGCCACTCCCTGGAACAACCAAGGACCTCGGATGGAACGGCGGGACAATGGGAACCAGAAGGCTTTTGAAAAACGCCAGAAGGAAATCCAGAAGAAACGGGAAGCAGAAGCCCGGAAGAGACGGGAAGCAGAGATCCGGAGAAGAAAAGAAGAAGAACGGAGACAGCGTCAGCAGAATCAGAACAAAAAACGTCCGCCCATGCAGCAGAAAGCAGGGTGGTGGAGATAAAAAAGACGGGGGCTGTTGCACGTGTGAAAACCACACACGTGCAACAACCCCTTCGTCATACGTCAGTCGTCATACGTCATACGCTTTTGGAAATCAATTTTTCCAAATTGATTTTGAAATTTTAAAACCCGCTATAACGTTCAACTGATTTTCTTAAATTCGAAGCCAGTAGAGCTGGCTTCCATCGGCGTATGACGTATGATCTATGACGTATGACGGGCTGTTGCATGCGCAACAGCCCCCTTTTCAGCAATTCCCTTCATACACGTACTTCAGCCACTTCCGGGCCAGGGCGGCCAGATGATAGACGGTTGCTACCGGAGTGGGAGAGAGTTCCAAGTGCCAGCGGGGGAAGTACCGGGAAATATGGAGGGGGAGATCCGGAGATAGGGAGGCCAGCCATTGGGCCTCCTTTTCCATGTCTTCGGCTCCGTCGTTTTTTCCTGGGATTACCAGGGTGGTCACTTCCACATGGCAGCCGGCTTCCACCGCCAGTTGGATATTGGTCTTCACCGTTTCCAGGTCCCCCTGGAGCCACTGGTAGAATGCCGGGGTGAACCCCTTCAGGTCGATGTTGGCGGCGTCCACCAGGGGCAGCAGGGCTTCCCAAGGCTCCCGGCAGAGGGTCCCGTTGGTCACCAGGACGGTGCAGAGTCCGTTTTCCTTCAGCAGCCGGGCACAGTCCCGGACATATTCATAGCCTACCAAGGGTTCGTTGTAGGTGAAGGCCACTCCGATGCTGCCGGCTTTCTCCCGGTATTCCAGGGCCAGGGCTAGCAGCTGTTCCGGATCAAGCTGCAGCCGGGCTGTTTCTGCCCCGGCCTGGGAAATGGAGGCGTTCTGACAGAAGGGGCAGCGGAGATTGCAGCCCCAGCTGCCCAGAGACAGGATCTGGCTTCCGGGATGGAAGCGGCGGAGGGGCTTTTTTTCGATAGGATCCAGGGCCAGGGAGGTGAGGAAGCCGTAATTGTCCGGACGGATCCTCCCCTCCCGCTGGCTCCGGGCCCGGCAGAAACCGGTCTGCCCCGGGGCCAGCCGGCAGTGGTGGGGACAGAGGGAGCAGGTGAGGAGGGATGGCGCTTCCGTCATCTGTGCCTCACCACCTGGAACCGGAATAAGTTGACAGGCTCTTTGGCCGCGATATTTCCTTTCTGACGGGCGATGGAGATTTGGGCAGCTACGGTATCCACTCCATCCAAATCGGGCAGCAGAAGGCCTCTCCGTTCGTCTTGAGCACTTTTCACGATGACCCCATACTTCCGAGGATCCAGTTCCTCCGGCCCAGAGATCGGTTCCGGGGTGCTGAGCACATCCACATTGTATTCCAGATAAGGCAGTTCTTCCCGGCGGACGGCGGGGAAACGGGGATCCCGGGTGGCGGCTGCGATCCCGTTCAGCAGGATCTCCCGGGCCAGGCAGTCCTGGGTGGGCAGGAAAGTGCCGATGCAGCCCCGGAGCTGATCCTGGAGATGGAGGGACACAAAGGCGCCGGCCCGGGTATGGAGCATTTCCGAGGGAAGATCAGCCGGCAGGGGGGCGATTCCATGGCTTTTTACATAGGTTTCCACGGCCAAACGGGCCAGTTTCACATAGGGATCTTCCTGGGCGATCCGCTCTGCCCGCTGCTTTCTTTCTGCTTCCAGCAGGGGACGGAGGAATTTCCGGTTGGGGTCCAGGCCTTCTCCTAGGAAGGAAGCCACTCCGTACCCTACCCCAAAAGGTCCTTCATGGGACAGGAGATGGGAGCGGACCGCAGTGCCGTCCCAGGCACCGGCCATGATCCAGAAGGAACGGAGGCCGCATTCGGCGGCACGGGTGCACAGGGAATGGTCCAGGGTCAGGAGGCGGAAGAAATCTCCCTGGCCCAGGGCTTCCGTACACTGCCGGTCGAAGACAGGGCCTTCCGGTACATACCCATAAGGGCCAGCTTCTTTCAGTTTGTGGGACAGGTCCCCGCTGGCGATGAACACTGCCCGGCGCCCCAACTTTTCTGCCGCATCCCGGATGCACTGGCCGAACCGGTAATGGATCGCAGAAGACATGCCGGAAAGGCCGATCCACACGATCCGGACCTTTTCCAGGGACCCGAATTTCCGGTAGAAATAGAGGGGAATCAGGGTACCGTGGTCCAGGTCCGGATTCCGTTCTCCTTCAAATCCGGCAGGGATGCCGGCTTTTTCTGCCTCATCGGCGATCAGGGCGGCCAGATCCCGGTCGTACTGGACGGAAATTTCTACCTGGGAGGCACCGAATTGGGCGAAATTCCCCTGGGCTTCCCGGCCTGGGGCGATGTGGAAGTAATCCAGGTACATTTCCGCATGGGGACTGGTGATGATCAGGGTATCCGGCTGGAATTCCGCCGCCTGTTTCATGGCGGCCTCATAGGCGGCCGTGGTAGCGGCGATCTTCCTCTCTTCCCCCCGGCCGACTTCCGGGAGGATGATGGGGGGATGGGGGACAGCAAAAGAAGCAAGGATTGTCATAGGAAACACCTCTCTTTCCTTTATTTTAGCACAGAAAAGGCTGCCGCAGGACGGCAGCCTTTTCAGCCCCTTTTCCTGAACAACTCAAACAGATGGACCGGAGCGCCGCTGTTCCAGCTGTACCCGGGGCACTGTTCCTCCACTTTGGCTTTGATGGCTTCCAGGTCGTGGAAGACTTCCCATTTGGCGGCAATCTGGGACTGGCCGGTGAGCCGGAGCAGATAGGAGGGATGGAAAGTGGCCAGGCAGGGGATCCCTTCGGGGGTGGTGAACCATTGGCCCCGTTCCCGGGTGATCCGGGCGTCCGGTCCCTTGAAATACCGGAGGGCTACACTGCCCAGCGCCAGGATCACCTTGGGCTGGAGGAGACGGATCTCCTGTTCCAGCCATTTTTGGGCACAGAAGGCCCCTTCTTCCACGGTGGGAGTCCGGTTCCCTTTGGGCCGGCATTTGATTACATTGGTGGTATAGACCCGGTCCCGAGTGATCCGGACGGACCAGAGGGCCCGGTCCAGCAGCTGGCCGCTGGGCCCGATGAGAGGACAGCCGTAGTCATCCTCCACGCCTCCAGGGCCTTCTCCCACGATCATGAGAGGGCTTTCCAGGCTGCCGAACCAGCCCACTGGGGCCTGGCAGTCCTGGCGGAGGGGGCAGGCGGTGCAGTCTTCCAGCTGTTTTTTCAGTTCGTCAAAGTTTGCAGGTTCCATGGATTTGTATGCTCCTTTACAGAGCTGCCGTTGGCAGCTCGGTCACAAAGTGCTGCCAGGCAGCACCACAAGTCGGAAGTCTGGAGTCAGAAGCCTTAGGATAGAATCCGTCTTGCTGGACGGATTCTTCTGGCTGTGTAGAACTAGTGTCGAGGTTGTTCTGAGCAACCGTTTCGTGCAAAGGTCCTTCATATTCAAAAATTTGCCTGCAAATTTGTCCTGGGGCTTCCGACTTCCGACTTCTGACTCCCGACTAGGGCAGCGCCCTTCAGGCGGCGCTGCCCTTCTCCTTCATCCTCTCCAGGAAGAAACCGGCCAAAAAGCCGGTGAACAGGCCGGTGGGGATGCCGATGGCAATCAGCACCGGCAGGTAGGAGAACAGGGCCGGGGTGCGCATGATGGCCACCGCCATCAGGATCTGGCCGCAGTTGTGGAGGAAGGCTCCAAGAAGGCCGATCCCGATGGTGGAGAACCAATGGTGCTTCTCTCCCAGGGCCATGCCCACAAAGCTCAGGGCGGCGCCTCCCAGCCCGATCAAGAAACCGGGGCTCAAAAGCCCCGTGAACAGGAGACCGGTCAGGAGGATCCGGCTGGCCAGGAACAGCGCTCCCTTGCCCGGTCCGTAGAGGTACAGGACGATGATGGTCACCGTATTGGCCAGCCCCAGGTGGGCTCCCGGCAGGGGCAGCAGCCAGGCCAGGCTGGTTTCTGCCAGCCGGAGGGCGATGGCAGCTGCCAGGAGGACGCCCAGCTGGGTGATTTCGTGGATGGAAAGTTTAGCGGAGGATGGCATCATGATCATTTTCCTTTACTGCTGTGGTAATGGTGACAAGGACCTTTTCCGGTACGCAGGCGATGGTCTGGCCGGAACGGGTGATCTTTCCCTGGTGGACGCAGACCTGGTCCGGACAGGGGGAGGAGAGTACTCGGCCCCCTTCTCTGTCATAAGCGATGACCAGTTCTCCATGTTCCACCGGCACGATCAGCTTGGTCTCCGAGGTCACTTTTTTCAGTTCGATCCGCTGGAGCACCTGCTGGTCTTTTCGGACCACCAGGACTTTATCCCGGGGCGTACTGTCGGAACGGAACAGGAACCAGCTCCCTGCTGCCAGTACCAGCAGGACCAGGATCAGCCAAAAATCATTCTTGCGCATAAGGTCTCCTTATTTTTCTGGGGTATAGATGTCTTTCAGGCCGGAGGATACATAGGTCTTCCCCTCCAGGTCCACATAGAGCATTTCCAGGTTGGGATCTTTTTCCACCAGGGCCATGGCCTTGTCTTCCGGAAGTACAAAGAGCAGGGTGGAATAATAATCCGCCCAGAAGGCCGAATGGGTGACCACGGTGACGGAACGGGCATGCCAGGCTGGCCAGCCGGTCTGGGGATCCAGGATATGGTGGTACCGCTTCCCGTCCACTTCATAGTACCGCTGGTAATCCCCGCTGGTGGCGATGGCCGTACCGTCCTTTACTGCCAGGGTCCCCAGGATCTTCTGGGGGTTCCGGGGGTCTTGGATGCCGATCTTCCAAGGACTGCCATCCTCTTTGGTGCCCAGCACTTTGATGTTGCCTCCTGCGTTGATGAGGGCGGTCTTGATCCGTTTGTCCCGGCTCAAGAGGTCCGCCGTTTGTTCCACTGCATAGCCTTTGGCCACCGCTCCCAGATCCAGCTGGGCACCGGGGGCCAGGGTCACCGTATTGGCGGCTGTGTCTACAGTATACTTCTCAGGACCGGTTTTGGCCAGTGCCTGGGCCACTTCTTCCTGGCTGGGGACGGTCTTGGCTTCTTTGTGGGCGTTCCATACCTGGATCACCGGGCCCAAGGTCAGGTCCAGATCCCGGTTCCCCATGGGCTGGACCTGGCTCAGGATGTCCATGAGATAGGGAGAGGCTTTGTGGGGTCCCTTCCCGGCACTCTGGTTCACGGCATACAGGTCCTCCGGCCCCTGTTCCGTATAGGGATCCGTCTGGTTGGCAATGGTCTGGAACAGCTGGAGAGCGTCGTTGGTGGCATCTGTCAGGTCCTTTTTGCTGTCACCGGTGGTGGTGATGGTCACGATGGTGTCCATCATGAACCGGGTGTCTTCGTGTTTTTCGGTTTGAAAAAAGCAGCCTGCACAAGTCAGGCTGCTGAAAACCAGAAGCGAAGCTAATAGTTTTTTCATAGAGGTCCTCATGTTATTTCTGCTTTTGGGCCTGGGCGGAAGGGCACTGAGCGGCCATGGCACAGCAGGCGCAGCCGGTGGGTTCTTCCTTGGCAGGGGCTTCAGGCGTACCGGTGACAGGATTGATCTTCACCAGGCACTTCCGAGGACACTTCATGGTGCACAGGCCGCAGCCCACGCACTTGGTGTAGTCGATGACCGGGATGCTGCCGTTGGGGCCGTCTTCCAGAGTGATGGCCTGTTTGGGGCAGGTCTTCACGCAGATGCCGCAGCTGATGCAGGACACCTTGCAGTTGGTCATGGCAGCTTTGCCCTTTTCCCGGTTGTTGCACTGGACCAGGACTTTCTTATCCGCCGGGATCATTTCGATCAGCAGCTGAGGGCAGGCCTTGGCGCAGGCACCGCAGCTGACGCATTTGTTGTAGTCGAATTCCGGCAGGCCGTTTTCGCCGATTTTCAGGGCACCGAAGTTGCAGGCGTCCACGCAGGCACCGTCCCCGAAGCAGCCGAAGTTGCACTGGCCAGGGCCGCCGGCGTTAGCAGCCTTCACATAGCAGTTCTTGATGCCTTCCCGGTTGGCCACAGGGGTCCGGTTGGCCGTGCAGCCGTTGCAGTGGAGACGGGGGATGCTGCGGACGGCGTTTTCGTCATCATTACTTTCCACACCCATGATGGCGGCAATGGCTTTTTTATTTTCCGCATTGCAGACCACGCATTTGGTGGCATCCTTTTCCTGGCCGGAAACGATGGCGTCAGCCATGGCTCCGCAGCCGGCATATCCGCACCCGCCGCAGTTGGCGCCGGGCAGCAGGTTGGTGATCTCCCCGATCCGGGGATCTTCTTCAACGGCAAATTTCTTGCTGGCCGTAGCCAGTACCAGGCCGAATGCACCGCCCAGCACTGCGACCAGAATCACAGCAGTCGTAATCATAATTTTCAGCTCCTAACTCAATGGATGCCGCTCATCCCCATCATGGAAATGGACATGCAGCTGGCAGTGATCAAAGCAATGGGAAGGTTCTGCAGGCATTTGGGCAGGGCCTTTTCATCCAGACGTTCACGGATGCAGGAGAACAGCAGGATAGCCATGGTGTAGCCGATGGACGTACCGATGGAGTTCACGCAGGAATCGATGAAGTTGTAATTGCTTTCCACGTTGATCAGAGCGATACCCAGGATGGCGCAGTTGGTGGTGATCAGGGGCAGGTAGATACCCATGGCCTTGTGCAGGGAGGGCATGGCCTTTTTCATGAACATTTCAACCAGCTGTACCAGGGTGGCGATGGCCAGGATGAAGACCAGGGTCTTCAGGTATTCCAGATGGTAGGGAACCAGGAGCAGATGGTAGCAGGCATAGGACAGCATGGTAGCCAGCAGCATAACGAAGGATACGGCGGCGCTCATGCCCACAGAGTTCTTGAAGTTCTTGGAAACCCCCAGGAAGGAGCACATCCCCAGGAACCGGGACAGGATGATGTTGGAAACGAAGATGGAGCTAAAGAGAATGCCGAAAGTACTATGCATTGTGAGCACCTCTTTCTTTGAAGTAGTTGACCGCGGCGAACACAAAGCCCATGGTCAGGAAAGCACCGGCCGGCAGGATGAAGATCAGCACCGGCTGATAGGAAGCAGGCAGGACGGCGTGGTCAAAGAGCTTGCCGGCCCCGACCAGTTCCCGGAAGAAGGCGATGCAGCACAGGGCGAAGGAATAGCCGATGCCCATGCCGATGGCGTCCAGCGCGGAATCGATGATCCCGTGGTCGCAGGCGAAGGCTTCTGCACGGCCCAGGACGATACAGTTAACTACGATCAGAGGGACGAATACGCCCAGAGCTGCGTACAGCGCCGGTACGAAAGCGTTCATCAGCATTTCCAGCACAGTTACCACGGAAGCGATAACGACGATGTAGCAGGGAATGTGGATCTGGTCCGGGATCAGTTTCCGGATAGCAGCGATGATCATGTTGGTGAAAAACAGAACGAAGGTAAAGGCACAGCCCATACCGATTGCGTTGGTCAGGGAAGTACTCGTTGCCAGCGACGGACATACACCCAGCAGCTGGACGAACAACGGGTTTTCCTTGATGATACCTTTGGTCAATTCATGCAGCATCTCGATCAGTCCTTTCCATTGGCATGATTCTTCATGTAGTCCTCACGGGCGGCGTTGACGCCGGTGACGACGGCTCTGGAAGTGATGGTTGCCGCAGTGATGGCTTTGATCTCATTGGGCTTGCCAGCTTCCTGTTTGGTGACGACCAGAGCATCTTTCAGAGGTTTGCCTTTGAATTGGGCCTGCCAGGCGGGTTCCGTACTCTTAGCACCCAGGCCAGGGGTTTCGCTGTGGTTCATGACCTTGATCCCGGTGATCTTATCCCCGTCTTTGGAGATGCCCACCATCAGGGTCACTTTTCCGCCGTAGCCGCTGGGGGTCACGGTGTAGATGTAGCCGTTGGGCTTGCCGTTCTTGGAAGACTGCTGCACATCGGTGATCAGCCCGCCGGGAGCCGGCAGCTTCTTCAAATCGCCCAGTTCCGGCAGCACCACCTTGTAGGCGGCCCGGGTATCGGCTTCGTGTTTCTTGGCGATGGTATCCTTGGTCCCTTCATTGGCAGCAGCGACGAGACCTACGCTGACGCCGCAGATGACGGCCAGGATACCGGTGTATTTAACAAAGAGGTTGCTCATTTCTTCTGACCTCCTCCGAAGGATACATTCCGTACGAACCGGTCAATCATAGGAGTGACCATGTTCATCATCAGGATGGAATAGCAGACGCCTTCCGTGTAGCTGCCCCGCAGACGGATCAGGGAAGTCAGGAGACCCAGCCCGATGGCGTAAATGATCTTGCCTTTTTTGGTGATGGGGGAGGTGACCCAGTCCGTTGCCATGAAGAAGGCACCGATCATCAGGCCGCCGGCAAACAGATGGTACAGGGGGAAGGTGGAGGGATAACCCATGACAGCACCATAGATCCCAGTGATCACAGCCACGGTGGCCAGGTAGAACACAGGGATGCGCCAGTCGATGAGCTTCTTGTAGATCAGGTACAGGCCGCCCAGGACGAGGGCCGGTACGCAGGTTTCACCCAGGGAACCGCCAATATTGCCGATGAAGAGATCGGACAGGGGAGGCAGCTGGGAAGCAGCGGCACCGCCGGCCTGCCATACTTTTTCCGTCATCCGCATCACAGCCAGAGGGGTGGCAGCTGTGGTGGCATCAGCCCCGGCGGTGGCAGCCGTAACGGCAGCCGCTTTGGTGGCGGGGATGACCCAGGTGGTCATCTGCTGAGGGAAAGAAGCCAGCAGGATTGCACGGCCGATATGGGCCGGGTTGAAGATGTTCTTGCCCAGGCCGCCGAAGATGGCCTTGCCGATCACTACGGCGAACATGCCGCCCAGGACAGCCATGTAGCTGGGCAGGGAGGCCGGCAGGCACAGGGCCAGGAGCAGACCGGTGAGGGCTGCAGAACCATCTTTGATGGTGTCCTTCTTCACACCCATGACCTTGTTGGCCAGTTTTTCAAAGATAAGAGCAGAAAGCACGCAGCACACGATGACCCGTACGGCGTCAACGCGGAAATAATAAACAGAAGCCAGGACAGCAGGTACCAGTGCCAGGATGACTTCCCGCATGGACTTGCTGATGGTGAGCCCACAGTGCATGTGGGGAGACGAGGAAACGAGAACCAGCGGTTTCGGTTCTTTAATAGGTTCCATAATCGATATCCAGTCCTTTCGCGAAATTATTTGTCGAATTTATAGAAGGGGTTGTGACCGCCGTCACCTTTCCCTCTGATAAATTGCTTGCCCATCCGGATGTACTGCACCAGAGGAATGTGGGCAGGGCATACGAAAGCACAGGAACCGCATTCGATGCAGGCATGGCAGAAGAACCGTTCTGCATCATCCCAGTTCTGTTTCTTCACAGCCTGGACGATTTCCGTGGGTTCCAGCTTCATGGGGCAGGCATCCACGCAGCGGGCGCAGTGCACGCAGGGATCCGGTTCATGATACTGGGCGAAAGGAGATTTGGAATTGAAGATCAAGAGACCGCTGGAGCCCTTGGTGATGGGGTAATCCAGAGAGTTGACGGCAAAGCCCATCATCATCCCGCCGGAAACGATCTTTCCGGGATCCCCTTCCAGGCCGCCGGCGGCTTTTTCCACAGCATCGCTGTAGAGAGTCCCCAGACGGACGATATAGTTCCCCGGTTTCTTCACGCCGTCACCGCTGATGGTCACGACTCTTTCGTACAGGGGGATGTTGTCTTTCACAGCACGGCAGGCAGCCACAGCCGTCCCTACGTTGTCCACGATGACGCCTACATCCGCAGGCAGACCCCGGTCAGGGACCGTACGGCCGGTAGCGGCATAGATCAGATGCTTTTCAGAACCCTGAGGGTACTTTTCTTTGCAGACGCAGACTTCGATGTTGGCTTCGCCGGCCACTTTCTTCTGCATCAGTTCGATGGCATCGGGCTTGTTGTCTTCGATGCCGATGACGCCTTTGGCAGCGCCGGAGGCCAGCATGAAGTACTTCAGGCCTTGGATGATCTCATCGGCGTATTCCAGCAGGGTCCGGTGGTCCGCCGTGACAAAGGGTTCGCATTCGATCCCGTTCAGGAGGATCGTGTCGATGGGGCAGTGGCCTTCCTTGGGAGGAGCATACTTCACCGCCGTAGGGAAGGTGGCGCCGCCCATACCGGCGATCCCTTTTTCCCGCAGGACCTGACGGATCAGATCCGGGGTGATGTCAGCTTCGCTGCGGGGTTTGATATCCTCGCACATAGTGTCCTGGCCATCATTCTTGATGACCACGCACTGGGAAATCATGCCATTGGGCATATACCGATTTTCCAGTTTCATCACCATACCGCTTACGCTGGCGTGGATATTGGTGCTGACGAAGCCGCCTGCTTCACCAATCACCTGCCCGATCGTGACCTTATCCCCTGGTTTGACCACCGGTTTTGCCGGAGCACCAATGTGCTGGGAAAGAGGAATGTACACCACGTCCGGGGCCGGGCATCTTTCGATGGCCACTTTGTCGGTCAAGGACTTGCTGGGGGGTACTTCTACACCGCCCATGAAACTTGCTTCTTGTGCAGACATTCAGTTCACCTCTAACCTTTCATGTGTCAACTTCAAGTAAAAATTATATATTGTTAAATCACAAAAAACAAGGGGCTGAAACGACTCTCTTAGAGGAAGGGGACAGAAAGCGGGAAAAAATTTTCTTCCCAAAAAGTTTACAAAAAATCATGCAAGAGAGTGTAAAATAGTTTATAATAATGATCGTAGCAGGTGGATTTTTGTACAAATGTAAGAATTTGAGAAATCTTATGAAAAGACTGTCTATATCTTCGTATATATAAGGAAGAGATTTTACAGCAAGCGGGAGGAAGTGCGTATGTTCGGATTGTATTTCGATGATTATGAGACACCGGTTTTCCGGCCCCCCAGTGAAGCCAACAGCTTCATCCTGCGGGTGACCCGAGGGTGTGCCCACAATACCTGTACCTTTTGTGCCATGTACAAGGACGTGCAGTTTGCCCTTTGCCCGGATGAGGAAATCTCCCGGCAGATCGCCCTGGCGGCCCGGTACGCCCAGGATCAGGTGAAGCGGATCTTCCTGGCGGACGGGGATGCCCTGGTGCTCCCCACCCCGAAATTGCTGAAGATCCTGGAAGTGCTCTACCGGACCTTTCCCCATCTCCAGCGGGTGACTTCTTACGCCGGCCCTCGGGATATCCTGCGGAAAAGTGATGCAGAAATGGAACAGCTCCGGGAGGCTGGGCTGAAGATGCTGTATTTCGGCCTGGAAACGGGAGACGATGCCCTCTTGGCCCGGATCAAGAAAGGCGTCACGGCAGAAGAAGCCATCGCCGCCGGACAAAAGGTTGTCCGCAGCGGGATGAAACTGTCCATGATGGTGATCGCCGGCCTGGGCGGGAAAGCTGACAGTGAGCGCCACGCCGTGGAGACCGGGAAAGCCATTACCGCCATCCAGCCCAATATGCTCAGCGTGCTGACCCTGCGGCTGTACAAGGGAACGGAGATGCTCCGGCAGTTCGAAAAGGGAGAATTCGAACTGCTGTCCCCGGCGGGGCTGGCCCAGGAAGCTCATACCATGCTGGAAAATGTGGAAATCCGACCCGGGAACCATACCTTGTTCCGGAGCAACCACATTTCCAATTATGTGGCCTTGGCCGGCACCCTGCCCCAGGATAAGGAACGTCTGCTCCGGGAATTGGAAGTGTCCATCGGGAAACTTTCCAAATTGACGGATTGGGAAGTTTATACTAATATGGAGTATTGAGAATGTTTCATTTTTGCCAGATCTGAAAAGATCTTTTGATTCAGGAAAAGAGGCACCTTGTATGAAACTGCATAAGCTCATCACAGCGCTGGTCCTGGCTGTGCTGGCTCTTCCCCTTTCAGCAGGCGCGGCTGCCCGGAAAGCAGCTCCTCTGAAAGTGGGGGACAAGGGCTGGAAAGTCAAGACGGTGCAGATCAAATTGAATGCCATCGGGATGAAGACGCCCATGACCGGGAAATATACCCGGGACCTGGAGGAACAGGTACGGAATTTCCAGCGCAGCCACAAGCTGCAGGCCACGGGAAAAGTGGATGATACCACCTACTTCCGGATCCAGGAAGCCGCCTTTGAAAAAGAAGGAATCCACGGGGTGAAGGGAGAGGATGTGGTCCGGACGGCTTCCCGCTACAAGGGAGTGCCCTACAGTTTCGGAGGGACCACCCCCCGGGCCTTTGACTGTTCCGGCTATGTCCAGTATGTTTTCCGGCAGCACAAGGCCCAGCTGCCCCGTACCGCGGACCTGCAGTTCGAAAAAGGGCTCTTCGTGACCCAGCGGCAGCTGAAGCCAGGGGATCTGGTATTCTTCTCCACCTACGAACCTGGGGCTTCCCATGTGGGAATCTACGCAGGGAACGGGCTGTTCTGGAATGCCACTTCTTCCCAGGGAGTGCGGCTGTGCAGCCTGTCCGACGATTACTGGAAAGCAAGATACTACGGTGCCAAGCGGGTCCTGGTCCCGGTACATAAATCATATCGCTGAAGCGAATCAGGGGGTAAATCGATGATTAGGGAACGACGCAATAAGGAAAAATTGACCAGCTACTACAACAAGTTCATTGACGAGGGGATCATAGATCCCAACGTCCATCCGTGGGTAGCGGAGTCCTGGCGCCGGTGCGAAGCCCGGAAACTGAACCATGAAACCATGCCGGCCCATGGGGTGCGGCTGTCTCCTCAGGAACTGGAAAGAGCCCTGGAAGTCCATGAGGATGTGGTGAAATATGTGGACGGGCTCTTTGAGCAGAACAAGCAGTATTTCAATTCCCACAACTTGAGCATGCTGCTGGTGGATGAAGACGGCTATGTGCTGAAGAACTATGCCCTGCCCTTCTTCCAGCGGAGCATCGAAGATATCCAGGGCATGCGGGTCCTGGAAGAAGATGTGGGCACCTCCAGCATCTGCGTGGCCCGGAGCCACAATGTGCCCTTCCTGATGTTCGGGCCGGAAATGTGGATCCGGGAAAGCCATTCCGGGGATGCCTGCTCGGCACCCATCGATGTGGCGGGGCAGGGACGGTACATCCTGTCCCTGTTCTCCCTGGACCAGAATGATCTGCCCTACGACATCCTCCTGAGCCTTTTGATGACCATGAAGTATTCCGTAGAGAACTTCCTGACCATGCTGGCCTACTGGAAGGTCTGCGGACTGATCTCCGAAGAGATCCCGGCTTCTGTGTACTGGGTGAACCCGGACGGGACCCTGCGCTACTGCAATTCCAACGGGAAAAAACGCCTGGAAGGCCGGAACCGGCTGGATGAAGTGTTCCTGAATTACGAACATATCCCCATCCAGAAAGGACTCTCCGGGAAGAGCACCATCCGGAAAGAAATCACCTGGATCACCCAGGACCGGACCTATGAAGATGTGACCAGCGTCCTTCCGGTGCGGGCCGGAGGCAAGGTGGACAGCGTGGTGATCATCACCATGGCCATCGAGGACCTGAAGACCACCATCGCCCACGCCACCGGATACAGTTCCCGGTACAGCCTGTACAGCATGGTGGGGAATTCCAGTGAATTCCTGGTTCTCCAGCACAAGGCTGCCCGGGTGGCCCGGGGCGACAACAACCTGCTGCTCCAGGGCGAACCGGGCACCGGCAAACAGCGGCTGGCCCACGGGATCCATCAGGCCAGCCCTCGGGCTGCAGCACCCCTCATCACCGTCCGGGGCCATGAAGGGGCGGAAGCGGAACTGGAAGCCGAATTCTTCGGCAGCGACGACGGGGCCGGCCATGTGACGGCAGGGGCCCTGGAACTGGCCAACGGGGGGACCTTGTTCCTGGATGAAATCGAGAAATTCCCCACCCGGCTGGAAGATGTGCTGGCCGATGCCCTGCGCAACGGGGTGCTGAACTGGGAGACCGGGACCCGGCGGAAATTCAACGTGCGGGTGATCGCTGCCTGCGATTCCAACCTGAAACGGCTGACGGACAAAGGGCTATTCTCCCGGAGCCTGTACGAACTGGTCATCGGGACCGTGATCCGGGTACCGCCTCTGCGGGAACGGGTGGAAGACGTGGAAGTGATCGCCAACCACATCCTCACCGAAATGGCTGCCCGGCACAACATGCCCGGAAAGACCCTTTCCAAGGAAGCCCTGCAGCTTTTGAACAGCTGCCAGTGGCCTGGGAATATCAAACAGCTCCAAGGGGTCATCGAACAGGCCTTCTTCCACACCTCCGGCAGCGTCATCGAAGCTTCCCACATCAAACTGCCGGGAGAACACCGGATCGAGAAATCCTGGAAACATGACAAGGATGCCTTCGTGGCTGCTTGGAAAGCTGCCGGGGGCAATATCAGCAAATTGGCCCTGATGCTGGATGTGAGCCGGGTGACCCTGTACCGGTATCTGAAGAAGTTCAACCTGGGCCCGGAAGAAAAGAAGGCACGGGGAAAGAGAGCGAAAAAGGATTGAACTGACCGCTGACAAAAAGAGGGGCTGTTGCATGAGCAACAGCCCGTCATACGTCATAAGTCATACGTCATACGCCGATGGAAGCCAGCTCTACTGGCTTCGAATTTAAGAAAATCAGTTGAACGTTATAGCGGGTTTTAAAATTTCAAAATCAATTTGGGAAAATTGATTTCCAAAAGCGTATGACGTATGACGACTGACGTATGACGGAGGGGTTGTTGCACGTGTGTGGTTTTCACACGTGCAACAACCCCCCTGTTTCCATGAT
>CAJMQS010000026.1 GCA_905215645.1 uncultured bacterium | reverse complement strand
ACTCTTCACTCTTCACTCTTCACTCTTCACTCTTCACTCTTCACTCTTCACTCTTCACTCTTAGTGATTATAGCATGGAGGGAAGATTCTTTTCCAGCCACTGGAGGGGTTCTTCCTCCATGCCCCGGGTCTTAAGCACGAATTGGGGCTGGGGTCCCAGCTTCAGGGTGGCTCGGGGCACATATTTCCGGATCAGGGCCTGGAGCACATCCGGATTGGCATTGCTGTGGGGATTGAAAGTGATCCGCACTTCCCCCGGCCGTACCGCCACTCCAGTGATCCGCAGCTTTCGGCACAGATCCCGGAGAGCTGCCACCCGCCACAGGTTCACCACCTGTTCCGGCGGCGTCCCGAACCGGTCTATGATTTCATCCATCAGGTCATCCCGGTCTTCATATTTCATATCGCCCAAACGATGGTACAGTTCCAGTTTATACCGGGGATTGTCAATATAATCATCAGGGATGTAGGCATCCAGCTTCATTTCGATCACCGGATCCGGGGCAATGGGCTCGTCAGGATTGCCTCCGTTCTGGAGGGTATTGATGGTCTTTTCCAGCAGCCGGCAGTACAGGTCGAATCCCACCCCGGCAATCTGTCCATGCTGCTCTGCTCCCAAAAGATTCCCAGCGCCTCGGATCTCCAGGTCCCGCATGGCGATCTTGAAGCCAGCCCCCAGTTCCGTGAAGTCTCGGATGGCCTGGAGCCGCTTCTGCGCCACCTCACTGAGGACCCGGTCCTTCTTGTAGAGGAAGTAAGCATAAGCCAGCCGGGAGGAACGGCCCACCCGTCCCCGCATCTGGTACAGCTGGGACAATCCGAAGTTTTCCGCTCCATCGATGATGATGGTATTGGCCAAGGGCACATCCAAACCGTTTTCGATGATGGTGGTGCACAGGAGTACATCAAAATCTCCCTGGTAGAATCCCAGCATCACATCTTCCAGTTCGTCTTCCCCCATCCTTCCATGGGCCATGCCGATAGTGATCCCAGGGACCAGTTCCCGGAGATGGGCCGCGATCCGACTGAGTCCTTCGATCCGGTTGTGGACATAATAGATCCGTCCGCCTCGGCGGATTTCCCGTTCCAGGGCCTCCCGGACCATCCCGTCATCGTATTCCGCCACGTAGGTCTCCACCGGCAGCCGGTCTTCCGGCGGAGATTCGATGATGCTCATGTCCCGTCCCTTCACCAGGGCCAGATGCAGAGTCCGGGGAATGGGGGTGGCAGAAAGGGTCAGCACATCGATGCCGGCACTGCGCTGCTTGATTTTTTCCTTCTGGGCCACCCCGAACCGCTGTTCCTCGTCGATGATGAGAAGCCCCAGGTCGTGGAACTCCACATCCGGGTTCAGGATCCGGTGGGTGCCGATGAGCACGTCGATTTTGCCCTCCGCCACCTTTTCCATGATTTCCCGTTGCTGTTTGGGAGTCCGGAACCGGCTGAGCATCTCCACCCGCACCCCAAAGGAGCCCATCCGCTGGGAGAAGGTCAGGAGATGCTGCTGGGCCAGGACCGTGGTAGGAGCCAGCACCGCCACCTGTTTGCCGTCCATCACCGCCTTGAAGGCAGCCCGGATGGCCACCTCCGTCTTTCCATAGCCCACGTCCCCGCACAGGAGCCGTTCCATGGGTACGGGCTTTTCCATGTCCGCCTTGATCTCCGCAATGGCCTTCAGCTGATCCGGAGTCTCCTCAAAGGGGAAACTGTCCTCGAATTCCTTCTGCCAATGGGTATCCGGAGCAAAGGCATGGCCCGGGGTGATTTTCCGCTGGGCATAGAGCCGGAGCAATTCCGTGGCCAGGATGGTAATGGCTTTCTGGGCCTTCCGGGTGGTCTTCTGCCAGTCTTTCCGCCCCATATTGGACAGTTTGGGCGGTGTCCCTTCGTTGCCCACATATTTGTGGAGGAGCCCCACCTGTTCCACCGGCACATGGAGCTTGTCCCCCTTGGCGTACTGGAGCTGGAGGTAATCCCGATGGACTCCGTTCACTTCGATGGTCTCCACACCCATATATCGGCCGATGCCCTGGATGTCATGGACCACATAGTCCCCTACCTTGATGTCGGAGAAATAATTCAGGGAAGGCCCCTTGCCCTTGGTCTTCACCAGCCGCCGCTTCTTCTGCATCCCGAAAATATCGCTTTCGGTAAGCAGCAGCCACTTCTGGTCCCAGAAATAAAAGCCGTTGGTCAGGCTGCCGGCAAAAACGGCTCCGCCTTTTTCCGGGACGCCCTTGAACTGTCCTGCAAAAGCCATGGGAAGGCCGCTGCCCTTCAGGCTTTCCGCCAAACCGGCGGCCTTGTCTCGGGTCCCCATCATGATCAAAGGATGGATACCCTGATCCAGCCAGCCTTTCAGGTCTTTCTGGAGCAGATCGGTATTTTTATTGTAGGGAGCCATAGCCCGGACCTGGACATGGAGCCGAGGAGCCTGGGGAAAATAGGGATGGCCCAAGTCACTGACCGTCACCAGATGGATCCCTCCAGCTTGTTGGATCATGGTCTCCTGGTCCAGCAGCCGGTCAGCGAATTCCCGGCTGTCCCCCCAGCTCTTCCGGCATTCCTCGAAAAAGCCCGCCGGCTCATCCAGTACAGCCAGCTGATCCGCTGCCAGATACTGAAAAATGGAAGAAGTCTCTTCCTGACCCTGGACTGCCAGGGGCATGATCCCCACCTGGGGAATGGAAGCGATGCTCCGCTGGGTATCCAAATCGAAACGTTTGATCACATCGATGGTATTGTCAAACCATTCGATCCGCACCGGGTCCTTGGCATTGATGGGGAATACATCCAGGATATCACCCCGGACTGCCAGCTGGCCGATGGTATCCACCTGTTCGGTCCGCTCGTAGCCGGCTTTCACCAGTTTTTCCACCACCAGGGCCTGTTCCAGTTCCTGCCCGGCGGCCAGTTTCAGATTTTCCCGGACCAGGGACTCCGGAGGCGGCAGTTTCTGGATGGCCGCTTCCGCTGTTACGAAGATGATCCCTTCCTCTTTCCTGCAGATCATTTCCAAGGCGGCAGCCCGTTCCGCCACCACCTGCTCATTCCGGGTGTCCACCTGCCCATGGATCAGGCTGGCCGGATACAGTTCCCGCATAGCCAGATCCGGATAGAAATAGGCCAGTTCCCGGCGCTGGGCCCGGATGCTCTCCCGATTCACGGTCAGGACCACCAGGGGCTGGGCCGCCTGGGCAGCCTGCTGGAGGGCACACAAAAAGCCGGCTTTCACGGATGATGTGAGGCCGGTGAGTTGTACAGGTCCGCTTTCCCGCTTCCAGAGCCCTGTGGCTTCCTGTACATTCTTTTCCTCTAAAAGCAGTTTCGTCAGTGTATTTATCATAAAATTCTCTCTTTATGGAAATAGGGAAAGAGGGGTGTTGCTGGGCAACACCCCTCCGCTTGTCAGCAGTCAACAGTCAGCGGCCGTTGACTGCTGACCGTTGACGGGGCCGTTGCAAATGCAACAGCCCCTTTCGATTACAGTTTAATATTGATGTCGTTCCGGTCGAAGGTATGGACCGCATCGATGAAGCGGACCGTCCCGGTGGCATACCGCATGGAAATGGTATGGGTACGGGCCCCGTTGCCGAAGTAGTTGACTCCCCGGAGCATGTCACAGTTGGTGATGGCCGTTGCCGTGAACATGCAGTCATCTCCCTTGACCAGATCATCGATGGTCAGGATCTTCTTGGTGTCTTCGATGCCCATCTTCCGGCACCGTTCCGCCTGATCCTCGTTTTCCGGGACCAGCCGGGCCTGCATGTCGCCGCCCAGGCATTTCAGTCCGCAGGCAGCCAACACACCTTCCGGAGCGCCGCCCCGGCCAATGTACATATGGACGCCGGTCCCTTCGATGCCAGCATCGATGATGGGATCCACATCCCCGTCGCTGATGAGACGGATCCGGGCACCTACAGAACGGACTTCTTCAATGATCTTCCGATGACGAGGCCGGTCCAGGGCCACTACCGTCAGGTCGTTCACATTCCGGTGCAGCGCCTTGGCCACCCGTTCCAGGTTCACGCTTACAGGATCATCGATGTTGATGCATCCCTTGGCCCGAGGTCCTACGGCAATCTTATCCATGTACATATCCGGAGCATGGAGCAAGCAGCCTTTAGGGGCAATGGCGATGACGGCAATGGCGCCGTTCTGGCCTTTGGCCACCAGGTTGGTCCCTTCCACAGGATCCACGGCAATGTCCACATCAGGACCGCCGGCTCCCACTTCTTCACCGATATACAGCATCGGGGCTTCATCCATTTCCCCTTCGCCGATGACCACCGTACCGTTGATATGGACGGTGTCAAACATTTTCCGCATGGCGTCCACGGCCAGCTGGTCAATGCCGTTCTTATCTCCCCGGCCTACGCCGCGGGCACTGGCAATTGCTGCAGCTTCCGTTACACGGACAAATTCCATGGATAATTCTCTGTTCATTCCATACGCCTCCCAATTCGTTCGGCAATTTTCATTGCCCTATCATTGTACCTGCTATCGCTGCAGAAATCAATGGTTGTGGTAGTTCAAAGCAGCTGCGATGAAAGCCTTGAACAAAGGATGGGGATTGGTGGGCCGGGACTTCAGTTCCGGATGGAACTGGACACCCAGGTACCAAGGATGGACATCGGTGGGCAGTTCCACCATTTCCACCAGTTTCCCGTTGGGCAGGGTACCGCCCAGGACCAGGCCGTGGCTGAACAGCTCGTCCCGCAGTTCGTTGTTCACTTCATAGCGGTGACGGTGCCGTTCGCTGATCATTTCCGTGCCATAAGCTTTTTCCGCCAGGGTGCCCGGATACAGCTTGCAGGGATAAGCCCCCAGCCGCATGGTGCCGCCCTTGATTTCCACGCTCATCTGTTCCGGCATCAGATAGATCACAGGATAGGGGGTATTTTCGTCGAATTCCGTGGAATTGGCTTTGGCCATACCGCACACATCCCGGGCATATTCGATGACCAGGCACTGCATCCCCAAGCAGATCCCAAAGAAGGGGATCTTGTTTTCCCGGGCATATTTGGCCGCCAGGATCATCCCTTCGATGCCCCGGTCGCCAAAACCGCCGGGCACCAGGATCCCATCCACGCCTTTGAAGATCTGGGCGAAATCCGCCTGGGGATCTTCCAGATCCACCGCATTGATGTATTCGATATCCACATCGGCGTCATGGAAGTAGCTGGCATGTTTCAGGGCTTCTACGATGCTGATGTAGGCATCCGGCAGTTCCACATATTTCCCCACCACGGCAATGGTGGATTTCTTTTCATGGGGAGCCAGGATCTTCTTCACCATAGCATGCCAGGCATCCATATCCTTGGGTTTGTCTTCCATATCCAGCTTCCGCAGGACCACTTTATCCATGCCCTGGTCTTCCAGCAGCATGGGGACTTCATAGATGCTGGGGGCGGTGATGGACTGGAACACTGCATCTGCATCCACGTCACAGAACATGGAGATCTTTTCCCGCATTTCCTTGCTGATTTCCTTTTCGCTCCGGCAGACCAGGATATCCGGGGTGATGCCGATGCTGCGCAGTTCCTTCACACTGTGCTGGGTGGGTTTGGTCTTCAGTTCCCCGGCCGCTGCAATGTAAGGCACCAGGGTCACATGGATGTAGAGCACGTCATTCTTGCCCACATCCTTCTTCACCTGCCGGATGGCCTCCATAAAGGGCTCGGATTCGATGTCCCCAACGGTACCGCCGATTTCCGTAATGACAAAATCTGCATTTTCTTCCCGGCCTACCCGATAGACCCGTTCTTTGATCTCGTTGGTGATATGAGGAATGACCTGTACCGTACGGCCCAGATAATCGCCCCGGCGTTCCTTGTTGATCACGGACTGGTAGATCCGGCCGGCCGTCACATTGGAGTTCCGGGTCAGGTTGATATCAATGAACCGTTCGTAATGGCCCAGATCCAGGTCCGTTTCAGCACCGTCGTCAGTGACGAACACTTCGCCGTGCTGGTACGGGCTCATGGTACCGGGATCGATGTTGATATAGGGATCGAATTTCTGGATGGTGACTTTATAGCCTCTGCTCTTGAGCAGACGCCCCAGAGAAGCCGCCGTAATCCCTTTGCCTAAAGACGATACCACGCCGCCCGTTACAAAAATATACTTGGTCATTTTCTTCCTCCCTTTTTGGCTTCCGCCTAATTTACATATGGTCCGGTGCACTGACACCCAGGATCTTCAAACCATGGCGCAAAGTATTGCCCACGGCTGTAATCAACGCCAGACGAGCCTGCTGTACCGCAGGATCCACCCCCAAGACGCGGCACTGGTTGTAGAATGAATGGAACAGCCCGGCCAAATCGTACACATAATGAGCGATCTTATGGGGAGCCCGTTCCGCTGCCGCTGTATCGATCAGTTCCTCATAATCGTTCAGCTTCTTGATCAGGTCGGTTTCAATGGGTTCCTTCAGCACGGAAAGGTCACAGTCCTTCCGGAGGGTGATCTTGTCTTCCTCCATCTGCCGCAGGATGCTGCAGATCCGGGCATGGGCATACTGGACATAGTACACTGGGTTGTCATTGGAATGTTCCGTAGCCAAAGTCAGGTCGAAATCCAGCTGGCTGTCCATGCTCCGCATGATGAAGAAGAACCGGGCCGCATCGGTCCCCACCTCTTCGATCAGTTCGTTGAGGGTCACGCTCTTGCCGGTCCGCTTGCTCATCTTCACCAGTTCGCCATTCCGGTACAGGGCCACCATTTGGAGGATCAGCACCTCCAGCCGGCTGGGATCATAGCCCAAGGCTTCCATAGCCGCCTTCACCCGGGGAATGTACCCGTGATGGTCGGCGCCCCACAGGTTGATTACCCGGTCGAAGCCCCGCTGGAACTTGTTCTGGTGGTAAGCGATATCCGCGGCAAAATAGGTAGAGACCCCGTTATCCCTGATCACCACCCGGTCTTTATCGTCTCCGAAAGCCGTGGATCTGAACCACTTGGCCCCGTCTTTTTCATACACATAGCCTTTTTCCTGGAGTTCGTCCACCGCCTGATGGATCTTGTCGGCGTCGTGGAGGCTCTGTTCGCTGAACCATACGTCGAACTCGCAGTTGAAAGCTTCCAGATCTTCTTTCAGGGCCGCCAGCTTTTCTTCCTTGGCAATGCTCTGGAACTGTTCCAGCCGTTCTGCTTCCGGCATATGGATGAATTTGTCCCCATATTTGGCTTTGATCCGCTGGGCCGTCACCTTGATGTCTTCCCCATGGTACCCGTTTTCTGGGAATTCACAGGGAATGTCGAAGAGTTCCAGGTACCGTGCATTGACAGAAAGGGCCAAATTGTGCATCTGGTTCCCAGCGTCGTTGATGTAGTACTCCCGGGTCACATCATAACCGGCAGCCTTCATCAGATTGGCCAGGGCACTGCCCACAGCCGCACCACGTCCGTGGCCCACATGGAGGGGACCGGTGGGATTGGCGCTGACGTATTCGATCTGGATCTTTTCCCCTTTTTTCGGCGGCAGGTTCCCGTAGTTCTCACCCTTTTCCAGGATGGACCGGAGGGATTCACCCAGCCAGTCTTCCTTCAGATAGAAGTTCAAAAATCCAGGACCGGCGATTTCCACTTTCTCTACACTGGGGCATTCCAGGAATTCCTGTACGGCTCCTGCGATCACCCGGGGTGCGCAATGGAAATTCCGGGCTGCCTGCAAGGCAAAATTGGTGGCAAAATCACCAAAGGCTTTCTGGGGCGGTACGGTCAGGACTACCGGTGCCATCTCCCCCTGGGGCAGCTTCCCTGCCTCAATGGCCTTCCGGACGGCGGAGGCCACTGCTTCCGCCAGTACTTTCTTCATGTCCACGCTTTTCTTCCTCCTCGATCTCGATTCGCAAACGAACGCTTCCATTGGGCTGGCTGTCCATTTCCAGGTCATAGTACACCTGGACCTGCCAGGCATGTTCTTTCCGGGAAATGTTCAGTTCTCGGGTATAGACCATCATGGGAACAGTAAAATACGGGGTCCTGTATTGAAACGAACTGTTCCGGCCCCGTTCATACTGCTGCCGATGTTCATAACGGCCATGCCGGATCACCGTCAGGGAATCCTCCGTCCACTTCAGGGTGGTGCGGGTTCCCTCCATGCCGGTCACTTGGGTTTCCTCATACCGGACATAGGTGGTCCTGCCCTTTTCCGTCAGCTGTCCGAAGGCCACCAGCGTCATGGGCTGGGCAGCGCCTTCTCCCAGGGTTTCGCTATGGATGGTAATCTTAACAGGTGTCATGGCCCTCTCCACAATAAGTAGAGGGTTGCCCCTGTGCAAGCCAGCACCATCAGCGCGGCGAAGGAGCAAGCCCTCAATTGGATGCGTTATGTAGTATCTGTCAGCAAAAAAATATTGTCTTGCCTTATTCTTGTTTATTTTATATTAAAGACAGGCAAAAGGCAAGGGCGAGATGAAAGAAAAACAGGGATCTCAGATTTTATTGCGTTGAAGAATTTTCTATTATATAATGAATTTTATTCATAACAGGAAAGGATGTTGTCTATGCATATCGCACTGAGCACAGTAGTGGCTCTGGTACTGTATTTCGCAGTACTGATCGGGATCGGCCTGATCACCTATAAAAAAGATGAAGATATGGAGGGGTACGCACTGGGAGGGCGCGCTCTGGGGCCCTGGGTCACGTCCATGAGTGCGGAAGCCTCGGACATGAGCGGCTGGATGCTCATGGGGCTGCCCGGTTATGCCTATATGGCTGGTATCAGTGCCTTCTGGATCGCCCTGGGCCTGATCATCGGCACTTGGGTCAACTGGATCGTAGTGGCCAAACGGCTGCGGATCTTCACTTCCGTCATGGGAAATGCCATCACCCTGCCGGAATACTTCGACAACCGGTTCTATGACAAGCACCGGAAACTGCGGATCGCTTCGGCCTTCTTTATTTTTATCTTCTTCCTGATCTACACTTCTTCCAGCTTCGTAGCCGGAGGCAAGCTCTTCAATACGGCCTTTGGGCTGGACTATCGCTATTCCCTGTTCCTGACTGCCGGTATCGTGGTCTTCTATACCCTCATGGGCGGTTTTGCCGCCGTATGCTGGACGGATCTGTTCCAGGGCTTCCTCATGTTCTTTTCCATCCTGGTGGTCCCGGTCACAGCCATGTACTATATCGGGGGCGTGGGCCCCACCATTGAACGGCTGAATGCCATCAGCCCCTATTACTTCAACATGGTAAGAGGTGCCGACGGCAGCGTACTGAGCCTCACTGCTATCATCTCCCTCCTGGCCTGGGGCCTGGGCTATTTCGGCCAGCCTCATATCCTGGTCCGCTTCATGGCCATCCGGGATCCCAAGAGCATCCGGCAGGCCACCCACATCGCCGTTACCTGGGTCATCATTTCCCTGGCCATGGCCGTACTGGTAGGGCTGACCGGCCGGGTCTATCTGGGCGATGTGCTGAAAGGCGGAGCTGCGGAAACTGTCTTCATCCAGATGAGCGGGAAATTCTATCATCCCTTCCTGGCTGGGATCATCACTTCCGGGATCCTGGGTGCCATCATGAGCACTTCGGACAGCCAGCTCCTGGTAGCAGCTTCCTCCTTCACCACCGATTTCTATAAGATCCTGATCAACCCGAAAGCCACTGCCGGGGAACTGGTACGCATGAGCCGGATGATGATCATTGTGGTATCTGCCCTCTCCCTGGTCCTGGCCATGAATCCGGACAGCATGATCCTGAACATCGTGTCTTACGCCTGGGCTGGATTCGGGGCAGCCTTTGGTCCTCTGGTCCTATTTTCCCTGTTCTGGCGCCGGATGACCACGGACGGAGCTTTTGCAGGGATCGTGGTGGGAGGTTCCACAGTCCTGATCTGGAAGAATTTCTTTGCCTTCACTGGCGTCTATGAAATCATTCCTGGATTCGTCCTTTCCTGCCTGGCCATCCTCATCGTCAGCCTGATGGACAAAGAACCGGAACCGGACATTGTAGCACGGTATGATGAAGCAGTGAAAAAATTGAAAGAAGCGTAAAAGACGGGGCTGTTGCACGTGCAACAGCCCCCCTTTTTCTCATTTCCCCAACACCGTCAGCTTATGCCCCCGCAGATTGATTTTCCCATGGTTCACCAGGGTGTCCACAGTGCTGTCTCCGGTCAGGTTCCAGGTGGCTCCTTTTTCTACGGTCACGGCAATATTGCTGCCAGTGGCAGTGCCGCTGGGATTTTCCTTCAACGCAATGGCTCCCTGGAATACCGTTCCCTTCCCTAGGGTCAGGTCCAATTGGGAAATGGTATCCACCACAATGTCCCCCTGGAGTTTCTGCCCTACAGCGGTCGCCTTGGCTTTTCCCCCGTTACTGCCGGCTTTGCCCCAGCCTCGGGAAGCACTGTTGCCTTCCACCCGCAGGAGTTTTCCCTGGGGATCCAAGTTCTCCAGAGATACCCCGGTAAGATCCAGGGTACAGTCCGTGTTGGTCACATAGAACAGGTCTCCCCGATGGCAGATGAGTTTTCCCCCTTCCATGGCAAAGGAAGAAGTTCCCTGTTCTGCGTCTCCGCTCATGGATTGATAAATCATCACGCCATGGACATTTTCTTCTGCAAAAGTCCTGCCTCCCAGAGTCCGCTGGGCATCCATGGAACCTTCCAAGGTACAGTTGACCAGCCGGATGTTGTTTTTCCCTTCAATCACGGCCCCTTCTGAATGAGCTGCCTGGAGCACCGCATCCTGGACGGAAATAGCTGCTGTGGAATAGATGGCCGGCGATCCGCTGCCCTCGGTCACATAGATCCCACCGTTCACCTGGACCGTACCGCCGCCCCGGTCGGACCGGATGGCAGCAGAAGAATTCCCGGCAGTATGGACATTGAGGTTCCAGGCCCGGGTGGTGGCTCCCCCGGTAGTCTGGATCCCTCCGGAGTTGTCCCCGGTGGTGGTGATGGTCACCCGTTCCGCATCCAAAGACGTATCTTTTCCGTAACTGAATAGGCCATTGCCGTTTTTTGCGGAAGAAGTCACGGTGGAATCCTTGATGGTCACTTTGGCTCCATCAGTGGCCAGGAGGGCTGCGTTCATGCCATAGAAATCTCCCCCCTCCGTGTTGGAGGAAGCCCCGCCGGTTTTCCGTATGGCTACCTGGTCCAGGTTCACAGCAGCCCCAGTGACCCGGAGGGCATTTTCATCATTGCCTACAGAAGTATACGTTTGATCCGTATAGACACCGTTAGCTTTCAGGTCCACCGCAGCCGTTCCCTGGATCACCTGGCCGGGAGGATTGAAGCCCCCGGGCGGCATCCCTTGAGGTGCCTTCCCCTCCGAAGACAGAGGCAGCGGATTCCCCTGGCCCAGCACAGCAGGTGCGGTCCCTGCCCCTGCCGGCACCCCGGCAAAGCCAGGAACCGCAGCCCCCAAAGAAGCCAACAGACAGAAAGCCAGGAAAGATTTTTTACAGTGCATACCAGATGCCTCCTCTGCGATTTGTTGGTTCCATTATAGCGGGGGAAGATGAGGGAGAGGTGAAAAAGAGGGCTTGCGGCACATTGATGTGACGCAAACCCTCTTTTTCACTGTATATACTTCTTATCCCGCTGCAGCGGAACTGACAGGTCCTGTCCTCCCAGCACCGTCACTGGTTTTCCCTTTACGGTGAATTTCACGCTTTGGATCTCGGGGAACTCGGTGAGAGTATCCACCACTGCATACAGCATCAGCAGGGTATCATGGTCACCTCGCCGGGTCTGGAATTCCCGGCTGAAATCCACGGTGGCCACTTTATCCTTGACGGTGACCTGATTGACTTTCAGCCCTTTGGGGAAGGTCGTATCCCCCTGGGGCTGTCTTTCCACCAGCTCCTTCAGGACTGCCAAAGGCAGCTTGTCCTTGGATCCTGCAAGTTTCACCGTCTGGGCCTTCAGTTTTCCATTCTTCCCTGCCCGGTACAGAGTCTGCCCGGACGTCTGGGACGCCCCCTTGCCGGATTTCTGGTCCGCTGCTGCGGTTTCCTTCTGGGTCTCCGGATGCACGGTCGTACTCGGCGTACCGCAGCCTCCCAGGAAAGTCAGCCCACCCAGCAGCAGGAACACTGCCGTCCATCGGGTCATTTTTCTTTGCATCGGCTCAACCTCCTTGGTGCTGATTGTAGAAATCCTCGATCCCGTCTGCAATGGCCTTGGCCACCTTATTCTGGAACCAATCGGAAATCAGGAGTTTTTCCTCCCGTTTGTTGGTCAGGAACAGGCATTCCACCAAAGCCCCAGGCATGGTGCTTCGCTTGTTCACATAGAAGTTGGCATACCGTACCCCCAGATCATCCACATCAGCAGTTTTCATCAGCTGATCCTGGATGCACTGGGCCACTTGGATATCATATTTGGTCTTGGGATGGTAATAGGTGGAGAACCCGCCTACGCTGGTATTTTCACTGGCATTGATGTGGATGCTGATGAACATGTCCGAATGGCTGTTTTCTGCCACATCCACCCTAGCCTGGAGTTCTTCTGCATCCGTCGCATCCGGTCCGTACACATCTACATCGGTGGTCCGGGTCATGTAGACGATGGCGCCCTTCTTCTCCAGCAATGCCTTGACCTTCTTGGTGATGGGCAGGGTCACATCTTTTTCATAAGTCCCGGTCACCAATCCATGGGTCCCCGGGTCCGTACCCCCATGGCCGGCATCCAGGGTGATCCGTTTGCCCTTGATCCCCCCTACCACGGAATAAGTGCTGCCGAAGCTGGGTTTCGGCCGGGTGGACTGCCAGGGCGAACTGCTGGGCCGGTCTTTCTTTTTGGGCGTAAAAGTCTTCTGAGGCGGTGCGGCGATGACATCCACCACTACACGGGTAGGCCGTTTTGCCACCCGGTCCGCTTTCAGGCTGAACACATTGAACATCCCCTTTTGGAGGGGTTTCTTCATCATCACATGGACCACAGTGGCGTTGACTTTCCGTTCCAGATAGACCCGGGATACGTAAGTGGCCTTCTTGGGAGTCGTGACACGAGGGATGGATGAATTCAGGTTTCCGTAAACGGTGACCCGCAGTTCATTGTCCAGCATCTCCGTCTTATATCTTGTTGCCTGATTGGTATCCAGGACAATCCGCAGCCGACCGTTGGGGTTGACTCCGTACACCACATCCTGGATTTTGGCTGCTGCCTGTGCATTTCCCGTTCCCAGGCATGCCACCAGACAGAAGAATAGTAACAGCAGTTTTTTGATCACGTTGGAACCTCCTCTTGGGACGCAGCAGGTTTCCTCTGCCTCCCAGACTACCCGGCCATTGTAACACTTTCACAGGGTTCATGCAAATCAGGCCGGCGTGCCGTCCGCTTTCGGGCGGTCCGGCCTCCTTTCATCCCTTTCTGACTTTCTCCAGCGCCCTAGGCAGCTGGAGCACCAGGTCTCCCGCTGCTAGACCGATTTTTCCGTTCTGGGCAGCCAAATCTCCCGCCAGCCCCTGGAGATAGACTCCGCAGCAGGCTGCCTGTCCCAGGTCCAGCCCCTGCCCCAGGAGAGCCGCGATGGTGCCGGTGAGTACATCGCCGCAGCCTCCGGTCGCCATCCCTTCGTTGCCGGTGGTATTGAGGAAGATCTGCCCAGCAGGCAGCGCCACTACCGTAGGAGTACATTTCAGCACCACTACAGCCTGCCAGCGGGCCGCTCCTTCCCGGGCCGCCTGGACCGGATCCTGGAGGATTTCTCCCACACTTTTTCCCAGCAGCCGGGCCATTTCCCCAGGATGGGGGGTAAAGATCTTCTGTTTCAGGGAAGCCAGCAGGACATCGTCCCCAGCCAGAGCATTGAGCCCATCTGCATCTAGTACAATGGGCTGGGACAGCTGGGGCAGCAGTTCCCGCAGATACTGGACCGTTTCCGGTGCCTTGCCCACTCCAGGACCGACTGCCACCACATCATAGGCCTGGAAAGCCTTCAGGCTGGCTTCCGTCACCGGGCGCACCATCACTTCCGTGGATTTAATGATGAGAGGCTGGAGCACTTCCGGCTGGGTATACAGAGTCACCAGGCCGGCTCCTGCCCGGACCGCCGCCTTTGAACAGAGTTCCGCCGCTCCGGCATAGCCCAGGCTACCGGCCAGGATCCCGATTTTCCCGTTCATCCCCTTATGGGCATTGGCCGGCCGTTTGGGCAGCACATGGCGGATCAGGTCTTCCGTCAGGAGTTCGGCATCGCTTTCCGCTTCCAGCACCAAAGAAGGTGGAGTATTCAAGTCGGCCAGGATCACCTTTCCTGTATAGCCGGCACCGGGATATAGATACAGTCCCGGTTTCGGAGCGATCATAGTCACTGTCATCCGGGCATGGAGAGCCAGGTCCGTGTATCCGTGGTCCGCTTCCACCCCGCTGGGGATGTCCACGGCCAGTACCGGCACAGGCACCATCTGGAGCGTCTCCAGCAGAGAACGGATAGGTTCCCGAACTTTTCCGTGAAAGCTGGTCCCCAGCAGAGCATCGATGAACAGATCCGCTTGGGCACAGGACTGGAGTACGTCATTCTGGTCTTTTTCCCACCGCAGGATGGTAAAAGGGAAATTTTGGTCGATTTTATACTGGAGTGCGGCTCCCGGGCCAAAGTTTTCCGGGGATTCTGCCAAAACCAAGGTCACCAGGGCTCCCCGTTTCAGCAGGAACCGAGCGGCTGCCAGACCGTCTCCTCCATTATTCCCCTTGCCGATGAGCAGGATGATCCGTTTCTCCCGGACATCCCCCAGCAGCTCCACTGCTCCATCGGCCACGGCACGGCCTGCATTCTCGATCAGTACGGCTTCCGGGATCCCCATCTCACCGATGGCCTTGGTATCCACTTTTTTCATGGCTGCACTTGCAATCAGTTTCATCTTATCCCTCCAGTATCACTTGGGCTATGGCATTTTCAGCGGTATGGCTCAGGCTCACATGGATCCGTTCCACCTGCCGGCTCAGGGCAGCCACCCGCAGCTGTCCCATTACATGGAGCCGGGGAGCCCCAGTCTTTTCATCCGTGAGCACTTCAACCTGCTGGAGCTGTCCCGGCTGAAGACCTGTCCCCAGTGCCTTGCCGAAGGCTTCCTTGGCCGCAAACCGGGCCGCATAAGATTCACTGCTGTGGGCTCCTTTCTGTTCACAGCAGGTGATTTCCTCATCGGTGAACGCTTTCTCCTTGAAGCCTTCTTGCTTCAAAGCCCGTTCGATCCGTCCCACTTCTAGGATATCCACACCGATTCCAAGTATCATTTTTATTCCTTCTTTCATGGCATTTCTATCATATTGGACCAATGTAACAAATCCATGACAAAACTGTGCTCTTTCTATTGCAATTACTGCCCATGTTCCTTTTTCCACGCTTTGATCTGGCGCAGCCGATCCTTGTACCGGGCCTCCAATCCCTGCTCCGTGGGATGGTAATAGGACTTGTCTTTCAGGCCGTCGGGAAGACACTGCATGGCAGCCATCTTCTCTTTGGTGTCATGGGCGTATTGATAGCCTTTCCCATACCCCAGTTCGCCCATGAGCTTTGTAGGCGCGTTCCGGATCTGGAGAGGTACCGGTTCATTAAGGTGCTGGATAGCATCAGCCTTCGCCTCGTTATAGGCCAATTCCATGGCGTTGGATTTGGGGGCCATGGAAAGGTAGATCACCGCATGGGTCAGGTTCACGGAACATTCCGGCATCCCGATGAAATGGCAGGCCTGATAGGCGGCCACAGCGATTTCCAATCCCCGAGAGTCAGCAATCCCGACATCTTCACTGGCAAAGCGGACCACCCGCCGGGCAATGTAAAGAGGGTCCTCTCCGGCTTCCAGCATCCGGGCCAGCCAGTAGACTGCTGCATCCGGATCAGAATTCCGCATGGATTTATGGAGGGCGGAGATCAGATTGTAATGTTCTTCTCCCTTTTTATCATAGAGCAGAGCTTTTTTCCCGGTACACTGTTCGATCAGTTCCCGGCTCACATGGATCCCATCCGGCCGTTTCTCCCCATTGAGCACCACCATTTCCAGAGTGGCCAAGGCCGACCGGGCATCTCCGTTGGACAGTCGAGCCAGGAATTCCAGGCTGCCGTCTTCCAGATGGACCTTTTCCTTCCCGAACCCTCGAGAATCAGTAAGGGCCCGCTGGAGGATCCCTTTGATGTCCTCTTGGTCCAGGGCCTTCAATACAAAGACCTTGCAGCGGCTAAGCAGTGCCCCGTTCACCTCAAAAGAAGGATTTTCCGTAGTGGCTCCGATGAGAATGATAGCCCCCTTTTCTACAAAGGGCAGGAAGGCATCCTGCTGGGCCCGGTTGAACCGATGAATCTCGTCCACAAAGACGATGGTCCGGGTGCCGAAACGGCGGTTGTCATCTGCCCGCTGCATCACGGTACGGATGTCCTTGATGCTGCTGGTCACCGCCGAAAAAGTGATGAAGCTGGCTCGGGTGGTATGGGCGATGATCTGGGCCAGGGTGGTTTTCCCCACACCGGGGGGCCCCCAGAAAATCATGGAGGAAATCCGGTCTTCTTCGATCAGATTCCGCAGGACCTTTCCCGGTCCCAGGAGCTGTTTCTGTCCCACGAATTCGTCCAAGGTCCGGGGCCGCAGCCGGGCAGCCAAAGGTTCCTCCACCTGGGCTGCAAACAAGCTGTCTTCTTCCATGGGTACCACCTCCTGTATACTTTAAATTTTATTATACCATGAAAAAGGGTGCCGTTGCAGAGCAACAGCACCCTTTGGTCAGCGGTCCACGTTCAACGGTCGGCGGCCGAATGAAAAAATTGCGGGCAAATTCTCTGAATGCAAACGCAGCGGACAACCCGCTCAGCTTTCCTCTCCTGTCTTCGTCTTGAACAGCCGGTTCAGCTGATGGAGCCGGGCATGGTTGGGAATGATGTACACGTAATCGCCCCCTAAAAGGACGGTATCGGCCTGGGGGATCATATCTTGGTCCCCTCTGCGGACGCAGACCACCAAGGCCCGCCCTGGCAGCCGGATTTCCTGGAGGGTCTTCCCCTCCACCCGGGAGCCCCCTTCCACAGCGATTTCTACCAGCATCTGCTCCGCCGGTGCTTCCAGGATGTTCTTCACCTTGGGATTGCTCCGGAGGGACCGTTCCAGCATAGCATCGAAGATGGGCGTATCATGGACCAGTTCTCCCGCCGCATAGGCAAAAAGGGTCACGATCCCCAGAGGTACCATATGATAGAACCGCCCGGTCATTTCCAAAAGCAGCAGGATGGCGGTAACCGGTGCCCGGACGGATCCGGCAAAGAGGCCGGCCATGCCGAACACCACCATGTTCAGCCGATAGGCTTCTGGCAGGATTCCCAGCTGGACCAGCAGGTTCCCGTAAAAGCTGCCCACCAAAGAGCCCAGCACCAGCATGGGCTGGAGACTGCCTCCAGGCGCTCCGGATCCGGTACTGAGGATGGTGAAGATGAATTTCCCGATCAGGATCACCAGCACCAGGCTCAAGGTCCCTTCCAGGCTCACCATGGCTTCGATGATGCCATCCCCTGCGCCCAAGACCTGGGGCAGCAGATAGGTGAGAGGAATGGTCAGGAGCAGGGGAAAAGCGATCTTCATCCAGGGCTTCCGGAATACCGGCAGGCTGTAGAACTTCCCGATGCCCAGAGAGCCTTTGTTGAAAGCGACTCCGATGAAGCCGGAAACCAGTCCCAAGCCGATCAGCTGGGGCAACAGTTCCACCGGCAAGATGGGCATTTTGGGAATGGTCAGCACGGTTTCCACCCCGAAGACCCAGTGGACCAGCACCGTAGTGGTCATACAGGCCATCAAGGTGGGCGCCATGACCACGGCGGACAGATTCTTATGGATGGCTTCCATGGTGAACATCACACCTGCCATAGGCGCATTGAAGGCAGCTGCCAGTCCGGCTCCTGCGCCGCTGCTGATGAGGGCCCGTTTTTCCAGATTGGTATTGTTCAGGGCGTTGCCGATGCCCTGGCCGGTCATAGCCCCGATCTGCACCGACGGCCCTTCCCGGCCCATGGAAAGACCGGCCCCGATGCCCAGGGAAGTATCCAGCAGCTTCACCAGGATCACCCGAGCCCAGTGGGTACTCCGTTCCAGCCCAAGGACGATGCCCCGGACCTGGGGAATGCCGCTGCCTCCGGCAATGGGAGCCCACCGGACCAGGGCAGCGATGCCCATGGCAATCAAGAGCAAAGCAGCCACCCACAAAAGGGTATAGGCGGGAGGCACATGCTGGAGAAAATCCACCATCTTGGCCCGGTTCTTGGCCACAAAGCCCAGACAAAGCCGGAGCACCGTGATGCACAGGCCGGTAGCGATTCCCACCAGGATCCCTTCAAAAGCCAGTTTCAGTTTCAGGTTGGGAATATGGAGCATGCCCTGGAGGGCTTTCTCCTTTTCCTGGCCCTTCATTTACAAATCCTTGAACAGACCGGTGAAGTCCAGAGTGGCAAAATAATCTTTTTCCGTTTCTGCCCGGCGCAGCAGTTCCACAGAGCCGTCTTCCTTCAGCAGCAGTTCTGCGCACCACAGTTTGGCATTGTAGTTGTAGCCCATGGAAGAGCCGTGAGCCCCAGCATCGTGGATGAAGAGATAATCTCCTTTGTCGATTTTCGGCAGTTTCCGGTCGATGGCGAACTTGTCATTGTTTTCGCACAGCCCGCCGGTGATGTCGTAAGTGTGGTCACAAGGTTCATTTTCCTTCCCCAGCACCGTGATGTGATGATAAGCCCCATACATGGCCGGACGCATCAAATTGGCCGCACAGGCATCAACCCCTACATATTCCTTGTAGGTATGTTTGAAATGGAGGACCTTGGTCACCAGCGCTCCGTAAGGACCGGTGACGAAACGGCCCATTTCCGTGAAGAGGGCCACATTGCCCATGCCGGCAGGGGTCAGCACTTCTTCATAGACCTTCCGGACCCCTTCCCCGATGACGGCGATGTCATTGGGTGTCTGTTCCGGCCGGTAGGCAATTCCCACCCCACCGGAAAGATTGATGAATTCCACAGCAACGCCGGTTTCCTGCTTCATGTCCACAGCCAGCTGGAACAGCTGCCGGGCCAGTTCCGGATAATATTCGTTGGTCACCGTATTGCTGGCCAGGAAGGCATGGATGCCGAAATGCTTCACCCCTTTGGCCTTCAGGATCTTGAAAGCATCCCGGAGCTGGTCCCGGGTCATGCCGTACTTGGCATCCCCTGGATTGTCCATGATATCGTTGCCCAGGGCAAAGACGCCCCCGGGATTGAACCGGCAGCAGATGGTTTCCGGAATGGCAGCCACCTGTTCCAGGAAGTCGATCATGGTGAAGTCATCCAGGTTGATGATGGCCCCCAGTTTATAGGCTTCCTGCATATCTTTCACAGGGGTATCGTTGGAAGAGAACATGATATCATGGCCCTTGATGCCGCATACATCGGACAGCACCAATTCCGGATAGGAGGAACAGTCGGTGCCGCAGCCTTCTTCCTTCATGATCTTCAGGATTCCCGGCAGGGGCGTAGCCTTCACAGCAAAATATTCTTTGAAGCCCTTATTCCAGGCAAAAGCCTTGTTGATGCTGCGCACCGTTTCCCGGATGCCCTTTTCATCGTACACATAGAATGGTGTCGGATATTTCTCTGCCAGTTTTTCGACCTGTTCTTTGGTCACAAATGGAACTTTTTTCATAATCGGTTTTTACCCCCTCAATTTGGCTGATGCCTCAGCTGAGCATCATGCGGTCATTGTCCAGTGCAGAGCCGGACGCTTTTTCAAACAGGGCCAGGAGATCCGGAATGGTCAGCTTAGCCTTTTCTTCTGCATTCACATCCACCACGATCCGTCCGGCATTCATCATGATCAGCCGGTTGCCGAAGCGCAGTGCATCTCTCATATTATGCGTAATCATCAAAGATGTCAAATGATCCCGTTCGATGACTTTTTTCGTCATGGCCAGCACCTTTTCCGCCGTCTTGGGATCCAGTGCCGCCGTATGTTCGTCCAGGAGCAGGATCCGGGGCTTGTTCATGGCGGCCATCAACAAGGTCAAGGCCTGCCGCTGACCCCCGGAAAGAAGCCCCACCCGGCTGGTGAGCCGGTCTTCCAATCCCAGGTCCAGTTCCTTCAGCATTTCCCGGAATTTCTCCCGATCACTGTCCTTCAAAGCCCAGGCAAGGCCCGGCGTCTTCCCTCTGCGAGAAGCGATGGCCAGGTTCTCTTCGATCATCATCCCGGCTGCTGTCCCCATCATGGGATCCTGGAACACCCGGCCGATGTACCGGGCCCGTTTGTGTTCCGGCATTTTGCTCACATCCACCCCGTCGATGAGGATCTGTCCCCCATCGATGGGAAACACCCCGGCAATGGAGTTCAGCAGGGTGGATTTCCCGGCTCCGTTGCCCCCGATGATGGTGATGAAATCTCCCGGTTCCATGTGCAGGTTCACATCGGTGAGGGCTTTCTTTTCATTGACCGTCCCCGGGAAGAACGTTTTGGATAAATGTTTGATATCCAGCATCAGATCCCCGCCTTTCTGCTTTGGAACTTCCCTTTGACCATGGGCAGGCTCAGGGCGATGGCCACTAGGACTGCCGTGAACAGTTTCAGGTCATTGGGCGGCATCCCCATCTGCAGGACGATGGCGATGACCAGGCGGTAGACGATGGACCCCAGGATCACGGAAATCAGGGAATTCTTGAAGCTGCGGGTGCCGAAGAGCACCTCTCCGATGATTACAGAAGCCAGGCCGATGACGATGGTCCCTACCCCCATGCCCACATCGGCAAACCCATTGCTCTGGGCCACTAAGGATCCAGCCACGGCCACCAGGGCATTGCTGAAGAAAAGGCCGATGAGCAGCATGATGTTGGTATCCACCCCCTGGGCCCGGATCATCTGGGGATTGAAGCCGGTAGCCCGGATGGCTGCCCCGATTTCCGTCCCGAAGAACCAGTACATCAGGACGGAGAACAGGACGCAGGAAATCAGCCCCACGAGGAGAACGGCCTGGGAATAAGCCACTCCCAGGGCACTTTCCACCAGGGTAAAGGCCGTTTCTTTCCCCAAGAGGGAGATATTGGCTTTGCCCATGATCCGCAGGTTCACGGAATATAATGCAATCATGGTGAGGATCCCGGCCAGGAGCGCAGGGATCCGCAGTTTGGTGTGGAGCAGGCCGGTGACCACGCCGGCCACACCGCCTGCCAGGGCAGCTGCCAGTATGGCCGTCACCGGGTTCACGTCCTTGACCAGCAGGGTAACAGCTACGGACGCTCCTAAGGGGAATGACCCTTCTACGGTCAGATCCGCAATATCCAGCACCCGGAAGGTGATATAGACCCCCAGGGCCAGGAGAGACCACAAAAGGCCCTGGGAAATGGTTGGCAATAAAAGATCGAACATGGATTATTTGGCTCCTTTGGCTTCTTTCAGGATATCATCCGGGATCGTCAGTCCCAGTTTCTTGATCTGTGCATCGTTCAAGGTCACAGTGAAGGTCTTCTGGGCCTGGATGGCCATATTCTGGGGTTTGGCTTTGCCGGACAGGATATCCGCTGCCATTTCCCCAGTCTGGAAGCCCAGCTTGTAGTAATCGATGCCCAAGGTAGCTACGCCGCCGGCTTTGGTCATCCCTGCTTCCCCGCAGAACACAGGGATCTTGGCTTCATCGGTGATCTTGATCAGGTTGGGCATAGCGGAAGCCAGCACGTTGTCCGTGGGCACATACATGGCATCCACTTTGCCCACCAGGCTCTGGGCTGCCTGCTGGATATCATTGACACTGGAAACCGTCGCTTCCACCGTCTTCAGCCCCCGAGCCGCCGCAGCCTTTTTGGCCAGTTCGATCTGGAGCTGGGAATTGACTTCACTGGAATTGTAGATGAATCCTACGGTCTTGGCCTTGGGCATAATCTTCACCAGCAGTTCGATCTGGGCTTCCACTGGATTCATGTCCGTAGTCCCGGTAACGTTGGTGCCCGGCTGGCTGTTGTCCTTCACCAGCTTGGCCACTTTATAATCGGTGATGGCCGTCCCTACGATGGGGATTTCCTTGGTGGCATTGGCCATGGTCTGGGCCGCCGGAGTAGCGATGGTGCAGACCATGTCCACCTTGTTGCTGACGAACCGCTGGGCGATGGTCTGGAGATTGGACTGATCCCCCTGAGCATTCTGCTTATCGAACTTGATGTTCTTCCCCTCTTCGAAGCCTTTGGATTTCAGGCCGTCCACAAAGCCCTTATTGGCTGCATCCAGGGCCGGATGTTCCACCAGCTGCAGGATCCCCACATTATAAGTCTTGTTTTTCGAAGCCTGTTTGGAATCTCCCCCGCAGCCGGCAGCACCCAGCAGCATGGCGATCATGGCCAGAGCGGCCACTGCTTTCACACTTTTCTTCATGATTCTTCCCCTCCCGCTCTTATTTCACAATGGCTGCACCCTTCAGGACATCTTCCGGAAGAGTGATCCCCAGCGCTTTGGCTGTACTTTCATTGACTGTGACCTTCATGTCCTTCTGTTTTTCGATGGCCATGGTCTGGGGCTTGGCTTCCCCTTTCAGGATCTTGGCCGCCATGAGGCCAGTTTGATAGCCCAATTTGTAATAATCGATGCCGATGGTGGCCAAAGCCCCGCTCTTGACCACCCCTTCTTCCCCGCAGATCACAGGGATTTTCGCCGGATTGGTGATCTTGGCCAAGACAGGCATGGCCGAAGCGATTACATTGTCCGTGGGCACATAGATGGCGTCCACCTGCCCCACCAGGCTCTGGGCTGACTGCTGGATGTCATTGACGTTGGAAACCGTGGCTTCCCGTACTGTCAGCCCCTTGGCTTCCGCCAGTTCCTTCATCTTCTTCACCTGGATCTGAGAATTGATTTCGCTGGAATTGTACAGGATCCCAATGGTCTTGGTCTTGGGAACGATCTTCAGGAGCAGGTCCAATTGCTGATCGATGGGGTTCATGTCCGTGGTGCCAGTCACATTGGTCCCCGGTTTTTCCGGATCCTTCACCAGTTTGGCTTCCTTATAGTCCGTGATGGCCGTCCCTACGATGGGAATCTCTTTCGTTACGTTGGCCACCGTCTGGGCTGCCGGGGTGGCAATGGCACAGATCAGATCTTCCTTGTTGTTGGCGAACCGCTGGGCAATGGTCTG
The DNA here is from genome assembly GCA_905215645.1 of uncultured bacterium. Classification (GTDB taxonomy): domain Bacteria; phylum Bacillota; class Negativicutes; order Acidaminococcales; family Acidaminococcaceae; genus Acidaminococcus. The sequence goes on along the minus strand of CAJMQS010000026.1, from coordinate 6,818 downwards.
GAGATTGGACTGGTCAGCCTGGGCATTCTGCTGGTCCAGGGTCAGGTTTTCCCCTTCCTTGAAGCCGCCTGCAGCCATTCCATCCACAAAGCCTTTGTTGGCCGCATCCAATGCCTGGTGTTCCACCAGTTGGACCACTCCAACTTTCACGTTCTTCTTTGCCCCTGTTTGCTGGGTGCCTCCGCAGCCAGCCGTCAGTCCCACAGCCAGTGCTGTCAGGAGGAGGAACCCTTTCTTCCACATCTTCATTTCTACCATCCTTCTTTCCTTCTCATTTCCCTGTGAAAACTTCTGGGATCACTGTTTGGTCTATTGTTCCATTCTAACATATCCCAGCCCCAGGAGCAACGAAACGGGGCATTTTGCCCCGTTTTTTTCCACGCGTCATTCTGTTTTGTAACACCCGCCTCAAGTCTCAGACCGTTGCGAAAAAATTTATCTCCCAACAGGGAACATAAGGATGGCGGCGGAGATAGATCCGGTATTCCGGCACCAGGTTCCAGACTTCCAGAGGGATTTCCCATAGGTCGTCATCATGATGGTAGCCTGCCAGCAGCATTTTCGGCCGGCAGCGGCGGATCACCCTGGCCCCTCCGGCCAAGGCTTCCTTTTCCACCCCTTCCACATCCATCTTGATGCAGGTCAGAGGAGCTTCTCCCACCAAATCATCCAGGCAGGTCACCGCCACTTCTTTTTTCCCTGCCTGTTCCAAAGCGGACATCCGGCCTCCCCGGGCAGCAAAGGGAAGCTGTGCGGCCTGGGCCCAGATTCCTTCCGGGCACAGGCTGCAGCGGCCCAGCTGTTCTGTTTCCACAAAGTGCTGGAGCTTGGCGAAATTTTTGGGATCCGGTTCCACTGCGTAGAGATGGTCGTAATGGCCTCCAGTAAGTTCCAGGAATTCCCGGAGGGTATCCCCATTGTAGGCGCCCAAGTCCCCATAACTTTCCGTCTCTCCAAAAGCAAACAGGGTCTCCAGATCCTGCCGCCGGTCCGTGGTCCGGCCCAGATAGCCCAGCTTCCCCGTCAGCTTGTACCGGAGGATGTCCTCCATCACCTGTCGGCTGGCATCATCTGCCAGCTTCCCATAGACCCGTTCCAGCACTCCCCGGTTTTCCCGGATCCAGGCTGGCGTCACCAGGTTGGTATCTCCGAACAAAGGCAGATGGGGCGCATAGGTTTCCTGTTCTTCCGCCAGATGGAAGAAACGCCGGAGGATTTCCGGCCGTTCGCTGGCAAAGGCGATGAGGATCACAAAGGAGCCCCATTCCGCCTGCATCTCTTTGTAGGTCTTCACCTTGTAGCCCCGGAACTCCTGGCCCCGGACGAACTCATCACTGGCAAAGACCCCGGCCACCGGGATCCCCAGCAGGTTGCAGCGGTCCAGGATGGCATCGGCTCCATTGCCCATGCCATAGAGGACGATGGGCTTTTGGACCGTCTGGAGATAGTCCCACAGATAGGGCTCCTGGTCCAGTGCTTCAAGATTTTTCATAGTTGGTTCCTTTCTGTCCGGAGGCAGGTGCAGCCGGAACCGCCAGTGCCGCTTTGGGTACCGGCTGCTGCCGAGCGATCCGGGCCCATTCCTGGAGCCGGCCAGCGATTTTCAGGGCCAGTTCCCCGGTGTTCCCATTTTCCTGGTTGTCCTGGGGATAGACCCGGAGGACCCGGATGTCTTCATAATAGACATCGGACCAGAGGTCCCCGTCCACCGTCATGAAATGGGATTCATCCAAGTTTCCCCGCTTCCAGGCCAGGTACAGGGCCCCAGCCATGAGCCGTGCCCGGTATTCCGGTTTGTCATACCCGGCAGTTTCCGTAATGGGAAAAGACCATGCTCCCAAGTTCACAGCAGCCGTTCCGTCCGGTTTCACCGTGACTTTTTCCGGGATCTTCAGGGGTTCCGTCCATTTCAGAGCCTTGGCCATCCGGACTTCCGGCTCCGGGTGGGATGCAAAGAGGCCGTACCCTGGGTTCCCCATGTCTTTGCTCATGTCTTCCAGCTTGGCCATGGTCACGTAGGATCCATAGGGATTGTACCCTGCCAGGGTGGACAGCCGGAAGCCCTCCTGGTCCGCCTCCCGTTCGTCCTTCCGGCTGTAGCCGGCCATCAGGGCCTGGCTGGCAGTAGAAGCCAGCACCATCCCGGCTCCAGGGTCTCCAGATGCCACCCCGGCCAGCAGTGTCAAGAGGGACAGTGCCATCTGCTGTTCCATCTGGTGGACCGTGTGGCGTTTTTCGATATGGCCGATTTCATGGCCTAGGACAGCAGCCAATTCATCATCACTGGTCATGTAGTCCAGGAGCCCCTTGTACACATAGATGAAACCGCCTGGGCAGGCCAGGGCGTTCACATCGGGAGTATTCAGCACCTTGAAGGTATAGGTGAGGCCGGGGCGGGTACCGTTGGCCAACAGCTTCTGGCCGATCCGGCTCACTCGGTCCTGGATCTCGTCATCCTGGACCAGACCGTAGTGGTTCTCCAGCTGCTGGGCTACCTGCTGCCCCATTTCGATTTCCTGCTTCTGGCTGATCATGGCCGCCTGGCTCCGGGGCACCGGCAGCACCATCAGCAGGCAGAAGACCAGGATCCCAAATAGTTTCCGCATAACAATTCCTCCTGCATCCATATCTTGTTATTATACATGATGGAAGTGAGAGGGGTGTGAAATTTTTCATACCTCCGGTCGCAGGTCGCCACTCGAGATCAAGGGGGTTGCTGCACGTGCGTGATTTCCACACATACGGCAACCCCCTCTGATTTTAAAAAACATCTACCTCTTATAACAGGTTTTGAAATTACGGATGACAAACCTTGCAGGGTACATACCCTTCCTCAATGGCTTCTTCCCGGCTTTCGATTTCTACGAAATTGCCCCGATGCTTGATGGTCCGGCAGCTTTCATTATGGAATTTCATCGTCCGAGGATTGCCCAAATAGGCCAGTGCCGGTGCAGCCAGGCACAGGGTGAATAATAAGGCAACAAGGATCACCAAAGCCTTTTTCATAAAAACTCCCTCCTCATTTTTCATTAAAATGGACCGCTAAGAAAAACACTGCAATACCGTCCATGACTCCACATTCTATCCAGCCAAAACCATTCTCCCAGATACTGCTCCTCTGATTCCGGTCCATGGACTCCCTATGATCCACAACCCCTGGCGTTTGTTTATATTTTCTAGGTTCAGTATACCGTAAGAATATTTTTATGACAAGATTTCTATTTTTTCACAAATGGTTTCATCCCTCAGTCTGTCTCCTCTTCCCATGGCCTTCTTTTCCCCTTCGTGTTATGATGGTAGCAGTTACTTTTAGGAAAGCGAGGTATTGCTGTGCGATTCTTACATACATCTGACTGGCACCTGGGCCGGATCTTCCATGGTCTCCACCTGCTGGAGGACCAGCAGGCCGCCTTGGACCAGATCCTGGACCTGGCCCGGGACTGCAAAGTGGATGCCCTCTTGGTAGCTGGGGACGTCTACGACCGGGCCGTCCCTCCCACGGAAGCGGTGAACCTGCTGGACGAAACCCTCCGCCGCTTGGTACTGGATCTGAAGATCCCCGTCATCCTCATTGCCGGCAACCACGACAACCCGGACCGTCTGAACTTCGGCCAGGCGCTGTTTGCCGCCCGGCAGCTGTACATCACCGGTCCGGTGGATCCGGATACCCATCCGGTAGTACTGGAAGATGCTCACGGTCCTGTCTACTTTGCCCCACTCCCCTACTGCGAACCGCTGACCGCCACAGCGCTCAGTGGGGAAAAGAAGCCCACCCATGAAGCGGCCCTCCAGTGGCAGGTGGAACGGATTCTCCGACAGATTCCCACCCGAGCCCGGAAAGTCGCCCTGGCCCATGTGTTCCTGACTGGGGCCCAGACTACGCCGGACAGCGAACGGCCCCTGGCCGCCGGCGGGGCCACCACCGTGAGCATCGATTGTTTCAAGGACTTCAATTATACGGCCCTAGGCCATCTCCACGCCTGCCAGAACAACAGTCCCCGGGTCCGATACTGCGGCTCCCTGCTGAAATATTCCTTTTCGGAAGCCAGCCAGAAAAAAGCCGTCCACATTGTGGGCCTGGATGCCAAAGGAGACATTTCCGTGGAAACGGTCCCCCTGACGGCCCCTCATGAACTGGCGGTGCTGAAGGGAGAATTCCGGGATCTCCTGGAAAATCCTCGGACCGCCCATCTCCAGGATTATCTCCAGATCCAACTGACGGACCAGGTCCCCATCCTGGATGCCAAGCACCGGCTGGAACAAGTGTACCCCCAGATCCTCCAACTGGGCTATGAACGGCTCCAACCTCTGGAAAGCCAGGAGGCAGCCACCAGCCAACGGAAAGGACTTTCCACCGATGATTTGTTCCAGGCCTTTTTCCGGGAAGTCCAGGGAAGGGACCTGACAGAGGGAGAAAAAGCCCTGTTCCACCAGATTGCTGATGAAGTCAGCCAGGAAGGGAGGCATGCCTGATGCGCCCGCTCAAACTTGTGATGACCGCCTTCGGTCCCTATGCTGGAGAAGAAACCATCGACTTTACCCGGTTGGGAGACAACCAGTTCTTCCTGATCACCGGCCCCACCGGCAGCGGCAAGACCACCATCCTGGATGCTATCACCTTCGCCCTTTACGGCACGGCCAGCGGGGATCTCCGGGACAACCGGTCCCTGCGCAGCGACTATGCCACCCCTGATCAAAAGACGGAAGTCCAGTTCACCTTCCGGAATCAGGACCGTACCTATAAAGTCACCCGGACCCCGGAACAGGTCCTGAACAAACAGCGAGGTGAAGGGACACGTACCGTACCGTCAGGTGCTTCCTTGGTGGAGTTCCTCCCGACAGGAGGACAGGAAGTACTGGGCACCTCCACCAGTTCCGTGACCCATGCCGTGGAACAGCTCTTGGGCTTCCAGGCCCGGCAGTTCCGACAGCTGATGGTGCTGCCCCAGGGAGAATTCCGCCGCTTTTTGGTGGCCGATTCCAAAGAGCGGAAGGCCATCTTGGAAACCCTGTTCAAGACAGGCCAGTACAGTGCCCTGGAAGACGCCCTGGATGCCCGGGCCAAAGTCCTGAAAAAGCAACATGATGACTGTAAGCAGAAATACCTGCTGCTCCTGGAAAGTGCCGATGTGAAAGATCCTGCTGCCCTAAAGGGACGGATCAAAGAGGAAAAACAGCAGGCCAAGATATTGGAAAAGCAGGCAGCCGATGCCCAAAAAGCTGCTGCTGCCGCCCTAGAGGCCCTCCAGCAGGCCCAGCAGCTGGCCCATACCTTCCAGCGCTGGCAGGAAAGCCAAAAGCGGAAGGAAACCCTGCTCCAGCAGGCTCCTGCCATCCAGGACCTCCAGCAGAAGCTCCAGTGGCTGGAAGAGGCCTTGAAGCTCCATCCCATCTATGAGCAGACTCGAAAAGCCAAAGCCCAGCAGGATAGAGCAGAAGGACTGCTGACCCGTGCCCGGGATACCCTCAAGGCCGCCCAGGAAGCCCTCCAGCAGCAGCTGGCTTCTGCCACGGAAACCAACACCCATGCCCTCCAGGAGCAGATGGCTCAGGTCCGGGAACAGCTGGCCCGGATGACCGCCGTTTCCGGAGAGACGGTCCGGCTGGCCCAGACCCTGGTGCCCGGAAAGCCCTGCCCGGTGTGCGGTTCCCCGGACCATCCCCATCCCGCCACCCAGACCCGCCAGGCTCAGGAAGAATTGGCCCGAAAGACCCAGGTCATGGAAGCCCAGATCGCCCAGCTGAACCGGAAGCAGAAAGCCCTGGAAAAAGCCCAGAAGGAAGCGGACCAAGCAGCCGGCTCCTGCAAAACTGCCGAAGAGAACCTGGCCGCTGCCCAAAAAGCCTTTGAAGAGGACCGGGAAGCCTACAAAACCGCCCTGGCGCAGTCTCCTTTCCCAGACCAGCATACTTTTATCGCGGTCCACAATGCCCTGCCCAAAAAGCCTTTGTGGCAGGCGCAGGTGGACCGGTACCGGCAGCAGACGGACAGCCTCCAGGGAGAACTGAAGATCCTGGCTGACCAACTGAAGGACAAGACGCCTCCGGATCTGGCGCCCCTCCAGGAAGCCGTCCTGCAGACCGGCATTACATCCCAAACCCTGGCCGCCCGGACCGGTGCCCTCCAGGAAACCCTCCGCCGGGAAGAAGCCAGCCTGAAACAGCTGGAAAAACTGGAAAAGGACCTGTCCCGTCTCCAGGAAGCTTACGGTCCCATTGCTCTCTTGGCCTCCGCCGCCAAAGGAGACAACAGCCGGAAACTGACTTTTTCTTCCTTTGTACTCCAGGCGGTGCTGGATGATGTACTCCAGACGGCCAACCTGCGACTGAACAAAATCAGCCAGGGCCGCTACAGCCTGTATCGGAGCCACGATATCGTGGATGCCCGGAAGGAACAGGGGCTGGGCCTGGAAATCATGGATGCCTTCACCGGCCAGGCCCGGGCCGTGACCACCCTGTCCGGAGGCGAAATCTTCTTCACCTCTCTGTCCCTGGCCCTGGGGCTGTCCGATGTGCTGGAATCCTACGCCGGGGGCCTGCACCTGGATACCATCCTGGTGGATGAAGGATTCGGTTCCTTGGATCCAGAAACCCTGGACAGTGCCATCAGCGCCCTGCTGGAACTCCAAAAAGGAGGCCGGCTGGTAGGCATCATCTCCCACGTAGCCGAATTGAAAGAAAGGATCTCCGCCCAGCTGGAAATCATCCCCACCAATCAGGGGAGCACGACACGGTTCAGGGTATGAAAAAGGGGGTACTGCACTTTATACTGTACCCATAAGTGTGGACACTTTTCAAGAGTCACCCTTACCCAAAAA
>CAJMQS010000025.1 GCA_905215645.1 uncultured bacterium | reverse complement strand
TAATATCTTATTATATAATATAAGTGCAGAAATGCCTAGCCTCCCCGCTCTTTCCTTCCGGAAATTCTGCTGTACCTGCTGACTTTTTTCGAAAACAGCTTGACATTCCATCCTGGATTCCGTATAATAATGACTGTTCGGTAATGACTCCGTAGCTCAGCTGGATAGAGCGTTTGGCTACGAACCAAAAGGTCGAGTGTTCGAATCACTCCGGGGCCACCAATGAAATGTACAGAAGCTGTTGCAGATGCAACAGCTTCTTTTTTTCTGCCGCATCATTTGAAACAAAAAATGTAAAGTTTCCTTTTGATTTCTGATTTTTCTTGCATATTTTCAGAAAAATGCTATGATAGAGCCAAGAAAGGGAATCCAATCAAAGAGAGGGAAAGGTTGGATTTTCCGCAAGACAGGAGGGGTTTCCAATGGGCCTAGATAAAAAGATCGCGAAAGCAATCGTTGCCGGATTGGTTGTTGCTTCCTCTTTTGGTACGGTTGTTCCCGCAATGGCTGCACCAGCCGTGAAAGATACCATTGCCAGCAAACAGGCTGCGATTGATGCTGCAGCGAAGGTCGTACCGCCTGAAGCGGTGCTGACAAGCGCAAAGACGGATGATGCAAAATTTGATCTGGAGTACCTGGTTCCCGATACCCTGCAGCGGTACGAGATCGTTGTAGACCGGGCCACCAGCAAAGTACAGAGTGCCGTCATCAAGACGACCAATTATCCCGGATCCGTTACGGTGAGCAAAACGGAAGCTGATGTAAAAGGAACCATATTGGCAGACTATCCGGATGCCAAAAACATTGTGGTCACGAAATATACAGACGATAAAAGCGGTACACCGTTTGTGATTTACAAAGCCACTTTCGAAACTGCGACCCTCACCGGGACCGCACTTTTGAACCCGGCAACTGCGTTGATCGGTTATCAGGAATTGAAATTCAAGTAAGTCAATTGATTTTTGGGGTGAGTCCAAAATACAGGATCGTGATGTAACGAAAAAAAGCAGTTTTTGAGGTGAGTCCAAAATACAATTGAGTTCGAAAGAAACTTGTACAACTGAATATGGCTGATCCCAGGAGCGGTAAGCTGGCTCCTGGGATTGTTTTTTATGACCTTCGGTTTGTACTGAAGCAGGCGCTTCTGGCGGCATTTTGCCAAAGGCAAAAGCCTGGAGACGCCCCTATGGTTCCGCGCTCTGCCCTCTGCACTTTTTCTTTTTTCTTGCTTTTTTCTGTTTCACACGTTACAATATCCATAATCTGCTCCCTGCGTACAAGGTGAACCGAGTACTAAGGCAGTACAGGAACGAATCACAGGGGAGCTGCGGCCTTTTTCAGGCCGGGCTCTTTTTCTATTTCAGAGGGAGCGAAGGGGAGGAAAAAAATGACCATACCGTACAATCCTGCATCTCCGAAAGCGGATGAATTCATCAACCACCAGGAAATCCTGGACACCCTGGCCTTTGCAGATGAGCGCAGCCGTGACCTGGACTACTGCCGGAGCCTTCTGGAAAAGGCCCGTACCTTGAAAGGACTCACCCACCGGGAAGCTTCCGTGCTCCTGGCCTGCGAAGGCCCCTCCATCCTGGAAGGGATCTATGACCTGGCCCGGGAAATCAAGGACAAGATCTACGGCCAGCGGATCGTACTCTTTGCCCCTCTGTACCTGTCCAACTACTGCGTCAACGGATGCGTGTACTGTCCCTACCACATGAAGAACAAACACATTGCCCGGAAAAAGCTCACCCAGGACGAAATCCGCAAGGAAGTCATCGCTCTCCAGGATATGGGCCACAAACGGCTGGCCCTGGAAGCCGGAGAAGATCCGGTGCACAACCCCATTGAATACATCCTGGAATGCATCCACACCATCTACAGTATCAAACACAAAAACGGTGCCATCCGCCGGGTAAATGTGAACATCGCCGCCACCACTGTAGAAAATTATCGGAAGCTGAAGGAAGCCGGCATCGGCACCTATATCCTGTTCCAGGAAACCTACCATAAAGAAAATTATGAAAAACTTCATCCCACCGGTCCCAAACACGACTATGCCTACCATACAGAAGCTATGGACCGGGCCATGGAAGGCGGCATCGACGACGTGGGTGTGGGAGTGCTGTTCGGGCTGAACATGTACCGATATGACTTTGCCGGTCTCCTGATGCACAAGGAACATCTGGAAGCCATGTTCGGAGTAGGCCCCCACACCATCAGCGTGCCCCGGATCCGTCCAGCTGATGACATTTCCGTCCAGTCTTTCCCCAATGCCATTTCCGATGCCATGTTCAAGAAAATCGTAGCCATCCTGCGGATCACCGTTCCCTATACGGGCATCATCATCTCCACTCGGGAATCCGCTGCCACTCGGAAGGCTGTACTGGAAGTGGGGGTTTCCCAGATCAGCGGGGCTTCCCGGACCAGCGTGGGAGGATATGCCGAAGAGGAAGAAGAAGATTCTGCCCAATTCGAGGTGAACGACAACCGGACCCTGGATCAGGTGATCAATTGGCTCCTCACCGACGGATACATCCCCAGCTTCTGCACTGCCTGCTACCGGGCCGGCCGCACCGGGGACCGGTTCATGAGCTTGGCCAAGACGGGAGAAATCTCCAACTGCTGCCAGCCCAATGCCCTGCTGACCCTCCGGGAATACCTGGACGACTACGCCTCTCCGGAAACCCGGCAGAAAGGCATGGAAGCCATCCGACGGGAGCTGGACAATATCCCCAATCCAAAAGTCCGTACCACCTGTGAGACCTATCTCCAAAAGATCGATGGAGGAGAGCGGGATTTCCGGTTCTAATCATAAAAAAACGGGCTGTGAAAAATGAGAAATCATTTTTTCACAGCCCGTTTTTTACCAGCTCCTGCTGGAGCCCCCTCCTCCTCCGGAACCGCCGCCGTAGCTGCCGCCTCCGAAGCCTCCTCCACCGAAGCCGCCGCCTCCACGGCCGCCGCCCCGGAAGAAGAACAGGTAAAAGAGAAAACGGAACAGGGCGCCTCCCAGAAGAATCCGGTCCAGGAGAAAGAGTACCAGGATCCCCAGGAGCCCGGCCCCTGCCATAAGGGGCGATACAGTCACACTGTTCCCCTGTTTAGCCGGCAGGGTCTTTCCCACCTGCAGATCCTGGGGAGTCAGATTGTACTCCTTCAGCACTGTCTGGAGGATGGCCGAATAGGCATTGAGGATACCCCGGTCATAGTCCCCCTGACGGAAATAGGGCAGCATCGCTTGGTCCTGGATCCGTCCTGTCAAGCCGTCGGGCAGAGCACCTTCCAATCCATACCCCACTTCGATCCGGCTTTTCCGGTCTTGGACCGCCACCAGCAGCAGGACCCCGTTGTTTTTCTCTTTGTCTCCGACGCCCCACTGGCGAAGTACCGTTAGGGAATAGTCTTCCAAGGACTGCCCCTGCAGACTGGGCACCGTCAGTACCACAATCTGGGCCTTGGTCTTCCGGGCCAGGGCCGTACTGTAAGCACTGATGGTATCCCGGGTGCTCCGAGACAGGACGCCTGCCTGATCCTGGACATAGATGCTGGAAGTGGGCCGGGGCGGTACCTTGGCCGCCGCTCCCGCTTGGAGAGGCGTAAAGGCCATCTGAAAGAACAGCAGCAGGAACAGCAACAGCCTTTTCATAGGCTTCCTCCTTTCACGCTGCCCGTTCTGTTAAAACTTCACTTGGGGAGCTTTCTGAGCCTGTGGATCCGCCTGGAAGTAGCTCCGTTCCTGGAAACCCATCAGCCGGGCCACCAATACCGTAGGAAAACTCTTGATTTTGGCATTGTAAGTCTGGGCCGCATCATTATAGTCCTTCCGAGCCACAGCCAGCCGGTTTTCCGTTCCCGCCAGTTCATCCTGGAGCTGGATGAAATTGGTATTGGCCTTCAGCTGGGGATAATTCTCAGAAAGGGCCAGGAGACGGGTCAGGGCGCCGCTCAATTCCCCATTGGCCTGGGAAGTTTCTGATACATTCCGGGCACCAGCCAATTTGGCCCGGGCATTGGCCACATCGGTGAACACCTGGCTCTCATGGGCGGAATAGCCTTTTACCGTATTCACCAAGTTGGGGATCAAATCACTGCGCCGCTGGAGCTGGGTTTCCACCTGGCTCCATTTCCCATTGACATTCTCATTGGCAGCCACTACCCCGTTATAGGATCCGAAGACCCAGCCGGCCAGCAGCAGAACCACAACAAAGAAAACAGCCAAGCCTTTTTTCATCTGTATACTCCTCCTTGTAAATGACTGTCAAAAAGTCTTTTTCTATCCAGCATGGTATCTGATTTTTGTAACTCTGTCAATGTCAAAAGGTCAAACTTATTGTGAATTAAGGGGCTGTTGCGCGTGCAACAACCCCTTAATTCAAATTCTCCACAAACAGCTTGATCAAGAGCAGGGTGTGGGGCTGATAGGCCAGATCCGCCAGGCAGGACCCTACCACGGGAACGATCAGGAAAGCTTTCCGGCTCATCCCGTACTGGTCCGCCAGCACCGTCATGTTCACCATAGCGGAAGGCACGGCCCCCAGTCCATGGCCGCAAAGCCCGGCACACATCACTGCGGCATCGTAATTGCTCCCCAAGACCCGGAACACCACGAAATAACACATGATCAGCATAAAGACCACATGAGCCAGGACGATGAGCATCACCCCACTGAGGATCCCGGCCATCTCCCATAATTTCAGAGACATGAGGACAATGGCCAGATACAGGTTCAGCATGATTTCCCCAAAGGAATTGACCAGAGATTCACTGAACCGGTACCATTGGAATCTTTCATTGAGATTCCGGACCAAGACCCCTACAAACATGGCACAGACATAGCTGGGGAAGGCCATGTTCAGCAGGATCCCCACGCCCTGGGCCATCCAGACGCCCAGCCCCATGCAGATCAGGATCACGACGACATTCTCCAGAATATCCAGTTTGGCCATCTGCTGATGGGTCAGATTCTTGGGTTTTTCCGGAAGGGGCTGTGCCTCTTCCTGGTCTTCCGAATGAAGATGGTATTTCTCTATCAGGAAACGGCCCATGGGCCCTCCGCACATCACCGCCGCAATGAGTCCAAAGGTGGCGGCAGAGGCTCCCACCTCCATACTGGCGGGATACCCCATCTTCAAAAACGTGCTCCCGTAGGCACCGGCAGCTCCGTGTCCTCCCACCATGGAAATGGCGGAAGACAGCAGGGCATAGGCTGGTTCCAGACCGATCAGGTGTCCTACAATCAGCCCGATCAGATTCTGGCACAGAGAGATAAAAGCCGTGATCAGCCAGTAGACCAGCAGCAGTTTCCCCCCTTTGCTCACTCCGCTTGAAAAAGCCGACAGCTTAGCGCCCAGCCCCACTGCTGTAAAGAACGAAATCATAAAGGGGATTTGGAATTGGGTATCGAATTCTATCAGGAAAAGCCCCGTTTCATGGCCCAAGAACACCAGGAGCATGGCCAGGGCGCCGCCGATCACCGGTGCCGGCAGGCAGTACTTCCGCAGCAGCCGGTTCCGGCCTTTCAGCCACACGCCCAGCAAGAGCATCACCGCAGCCAGGGATGTGGTGCAGATCCCGTCGGCACGGATGGTCAAGATTCCCTCTACCAGGGAAATAAACATACTGTCACGTCCTTACCGATTTTTCTTCCAGAAGTCTTCCATAAAGTCGGTGAGGGCCTGGGCCCCTTCCAGCGGCATGGCATTGTAGATGGAAGCCCGGATACCTCCGATGGAACGATGGCCTTTCAGGCCTGCCAGTCCCTGCGCCTTCGCTTCTGCCACAAAGCGGGTTTCCAGTTCTTTGGAAGGCAGGTTGAAGGTCACATTCATCAGGGAACGGCTGTCCTTCTGGGCATGGCCCCGGTAAAATTCCGGATGGACATCCAGTACATCATAGACCATTTTAGCCTTGGCCCGGTTGCGTTTTTCTATTTCAGTCAAGCCGCCCTGGTCCAGCAGCCACTGGGACATGAGATCCACCAGATAGATTCCGAACACCGGTGGTGTATTATAGGTGGAATCATGATCCGCAAAAGTTTCATAGTTCATCATGGTAGGCAGCTGGGGATCCCGTCCCTTCAGGAATTCCTTTTTGGCCATGACCACAGTCACCCCGGCAGGTCCGATGTTCTTCTGGGCGCCATTATAAATCAGCGAAAATTTTTCCAGAGGAATGGGCCGGCTCAGGATATCCGAGGACATGTCCACAATCAGCGGCACATCCTCCGTATCGGGATAATCGAAATATTCCAGTCCCTCTGCGGTGCAGTTCCCGGTCAGATGCAGATAAGCACAGTTCTCCGGCAGCTTCAGCTCTTCCGGACGGGGAACCCGGTCCAGGCCCGTGGCTTTGCTGCTGTAGACTTCTACCGCTTTTCCCACCTTATGGGCTTCTTTGATGGCCTTTTCAGAGAAGGTGCTGGTAATGGCATAAGCAGCCACTTTGCCAGGGGTCAGGAAATTCATGGGAACCATGGAAAACTGCAGAGAAGCCCCTCCTCCCATGAACATCACTACCCAGCTGTCATCCATCCCTAACAGCTCCTTGATATGCGCCTGGGCCTGATCATTCACTTCTTCGAACAGGGCATTCCTGTGGCTGATTTCCAGCATGGACATCCCACTGCCCTTGTAATCCAGCAATTCCCGCTGAGCCTGCTCCAGCACCGGCAGAGGCATCATGGACGGGCCAGCTCCAAAATTATAAATTCTTCCCATCTTGTTCATCTCCTATCATATGTACCGTCAGTGCATCCCGCAGCTTGGGTTCAAACCAAGTGGATTTGGGCGGCATCACCAGTCCCTTGTCCGCCACAGTCATCAGCTGGTCCATGGAAGTAGGATACATTGAGAATGCCACCGTGGCATCTTCTCCATCCACAGCATCTTCCAAAGCCCCTAGGCCACGGACCCCGCCTACGAAGTCGATTCGAGGATCCGTCCGAGGATCTTCAATGCCCAGCATCGGCGCCAGCAGATTGTCCTGGAGGATACTCACATCCAGGGAATGGATAGGGTCTTCTGCCGGATAGGTATCCGGTTTGGCAGTCAGCTTATACCACTGACCGCCGATGTACATGCCGAAAGTATGAGCTGCCTGGGGCATTACGGCACGGTCGGCTTTTTCCATGAGGAAATTTTCTTGGACCATTTCCAGGAATTTTTCTTCGCTCAGTTCCCCCAGATCCCGGACGATCCGGTTATAGGGCAGGATATGGAGCATATTGGAGGGGAAAATCACCGCCAGCACGTAGTTGTATTCTTCCTTCCCTGTCTGACCGGGCCGTTTTCCCAGTTCTTCCGCCACCCGGAGCGCCGCCGCACAGCGGTGGTGGCCATCGGCGATATACAGTTCAGGGACCTGCTGGAAAAGCCGGGTCACTTCCTTCACCTTCAGCGGTTCACTGATTACATACAGGGTATGGCGGATTTTGTCATCCCCTACGAAATTATAGACCGGCGTATGGCTCCCCATATATTCCAACAGGAACGCTGTCAGGAGACCCTTGCTCTTATAAGCAAGGAATACCGGTCCCGTCTGGGCCTTGGTGGCCAGGATGTGGTTCACCCGGTCGGTTTCCTTGGTCTGCCGGGTCAGCTCATGGCGCTTGATGATGCCTTCCTTGTATTCCTTCAAGGAAGCTGCCGCCACCAGGCCGATCTGGATATAAGCCCCCATCTGCTGCCGATAGATGTAGTAATAAGGCTGGGGATCCTGTTTCATCTGTCCCTCAGCAATGTATTTTTCCAGGTTTTCCCTTGCCTTTTCATACACCCGGGGATCGGACTCCGGGATTCCTTCCGGCAGGTCTGCTTCTGCCCGGCTAACCCGGACAAAACTCAGCGGATTTTCTTTCAAAATATCCCGAGCTTCCTGGGTGCTCATTACATCATAGGGTAATTCAGCGATTTTGCTCACCAGCTCCGGTACCGGACGCAGAGCAGCAAAAGGTCGGATTTCTGCCATAATTATCACTCCCGCTTGCTATCATTCGTTTTTTCTGGTTTTTTCGTAACAAAAAAGTCTTTTTTAGACGATGTTATACGCTCATTATACCATAGATGTGCTTCTATAGTAAAAATTTGTAAAGTGGTATATAATATGGCACAAAGAATCCTGTATGCATTATACATTGAAAGAAGGCGTTTCCATGGGTTATATTACACGGCGGGTCCTGCAGAAAGATGCTCCCATCATCTTGGGCTATTGGGTCCTGGGCATGGCCTGCGGCATGCTGGGCGAAAAAGCCGGGTTGAATCCATTCCATATGTTCATCATGAGCGTCCTGGCCTTTGCCGGCAGTTCCCAATTCATCGGGATTGCCATGATGCTCCAAAGTGCTTCCTATATTTCCATTGCCCTGACCATCCTGATGGTCAATCTCCGATACGCGCTGTTCACTTCTACCCTGGCTCCCCTGGTTTCCCAAAGATCCGGCCTGTATACCGTTCTTTTCTCCTACGGAACCACGGACGAAACCTTCGCCCTGAATCTTTCCTCCTTCCAGGATGAAGAAGCACACTGGACCCATGAAGAAGCCCTGGGCCTGGATTTCCTCAGCATGGGGGTCTGGGCTGTGGCCAATGCCTTCGGCTGCTATGCTTCCAAACTGATCCATCTGGATCTATCCCTGGTCTCCTATATCCTGACGGCGATGTTCCTGGGCATCTGGTCCAACTACCTGAAAAACCGGACCATGGTGCTCACTGGCCTGGCCGCCGGGATCCTGGCCGTCCTCCTGGCCCAGGTCGTTCCCTTCAAATTGCACATCGTCCTGGCCTCTCTGCTGCCTTCCGGCCTAGCTGCCTGGCTGTATCTGCAGCACGAAAAGAAATCTCAGCTGCAAAAATCAGCAGGGCCGGAAGAAAGCACCTGCACATCCATGGAAGGAGGGACGGAAGCATGAACCAAAATTATATTCTCGGCGTCATCCTGATCATGGCCCTGACCAGTTTCCTGCCTCGGATTCTCCCCATGGCCATCCTCAAGAAGCATCCTATCCCCCACTGGTTCAAGGTCTGGCTGAATTTTGTCCCTCCCGCTATTTTTGGTGCCTTGGTATTCCCAGATATTTTCCTGACGGAAGGTCATCTGAACCTGTCCTTCCACAACATACCTCTCCTGACCACCTTGCTGATCACCCCCTTGGTGCTGAAGACCAAGTCCCTGGGAGTGGCCGTGCTGGCCGGAGGCGGCATGTTCGCGTTATTAGAATATGTATTGTAAAAAAATAGGCTGTTGCCCAGGCAACAGCCTATTTTTTTGTAACAATATGTTACACTTCTTCCTATCTTTTGCAATTAATTGTGAAATTAATTTGTCTTTTTTGACTTTTTATTTCTTCCTGCTATACTATATCTCAGAAGTTAGGATGAAGGAGATGAGGGATCATGGAAAGCAAGTTGATCCATGATGCTGAACGGAAAGCCATTGAAACGGTCGTTGACCATATCCTGTCTGTAAAGGATCCGGACGAACGGAAAAAATCCTTGCTCCGGCTTTCGTACTTGATGGAAAAATTCTTTGGGGGCTTCTTTGCCAAATCTTCTTTTGCAGGCGCCAGGGACCTGATCCGCCAGGGGGGAAAATGGTGGAAATTCGTGGAACGGGGACTGGACACGCTCAATCCCCATATCCTGAAAACCGGAATCATGGATCTGGGTTTTGAGTCTGGATTCTATGGACTGAAGACCCGGAAGGCTTGCCGGGATAAATACCATTGCAATATTCCCTGGACCATCCTGTTCGACCCTACCAGTGTCTGCAACATGCACTGCATCGGCTGCTGGGCAGCAGAATACGGCCATACTTTGAATCTTTCCTATGAAACCATGGATAAGATCGTGACCCAGGGGAAAGCCCTGGGTGTCCATACCTTCATGATGACCGGGGGAGAACCTCTGGTCCGGAAAGACGATATCCTGCGGCTCTGCCGGGCCCATCCGGACTGTGAATTCCACGCTTTTACCAATGGCACCCTGATCGATGAGGATTTCTGCCGCCAGGTGGTGGACGTGGGGAACCTAAGCTTCTCCATCAGCATCGAAGGCTATCGGGAAGTCAATGACAGCCGCCGTGGCAAAGGTGATTTTGATAAAGTGATGCACGCCATGGCCCTTTTGAAGAAATACGGGATTTTCTTCGGGACATCCATCTGCTACACCCGGAAGAACATCGAGACCGTCACCAGTGACCGTTTCCTCCAGATGCTGGTAGACAACGGAGCCTGGTATAGCTGGTTCTTCCATTACATGCCCGTGGGCAATGAAGCGTCCCTGGAGCTGCTGCCTACCCCGGAGCAGCGTGCCTATATGGTCCGGCGGATCCGGGAAATCCGCAGCAGTGACAGTCCCATCGCCCTGTTCCCCATCGATTTCCAGAACGATGGGGAATTCATCGGCGGCTGCATCGCCGGAGGACGGAACTATTGCCACATCAACCCTGCTGGAGATGTGGAACCTTGTGTATTCATCCACTATTCCAGTGCCAACATCAACCGGGACGACCTGCTCACCTGTCTGCGCCAGCCCCTGTTCCAGGAATATGCCAAAGGACAGCCCTTCAATGAGAACCACCTGCGGCCTTGCCCCATGCTGGAGAACCCGGACTGCCTGAAGACCATGGTCCATCGCTCCGGCGCCCGTTCCACTGATCTCCAGTCCCCGGAAGATGTGGACACTCTCTGCGGCAACTGCCAAGCTTATGCCAAAGCCTGGGCCCCTATCGCTGAAAAACTTTGGAAGGAGATCCAAGAAAAGAAAGAAAAAGAAGAAATGCCTTTAGGGGCAGATTGAAAAGATGGGTGTGCTGCACAAAACGTGCAGCACACCCATCTTTTATTTTCCTAAGGGAACCAGATGTTTCTTCAATACTGGAAGTACCAGACTCAGCAGCAGAAATTTGATCACGATGCCTGCGGCGCACTGGAACAGCCGGAGGACGGCCAGATCTTTCCAAGGGACCTGGAACAACACCGTGAGCCAAAAAGTGTTCAGCAACAGGCTGATGGCCACCTGGACCACCAGCACCGCCAGGAGGATCTGCCGTTTGCCGGTACCTTTGCGGAAGCACCAGCCATAAATCATCCCATCCAGGAAACTGGAAAGGGTGAATCCGGGGAAATAAGCCCCTACCGGAAACAGCAGTGCCCCGATCAAATCCCCCAGGGCCCCGGTGATCCCTCCGGCCAGAGGCCCGCCCCACAGGGCCGCCGCCACCACGGGAAGGAAGCTGAAGCCGATTTTCAAATTCCAGGTATGGAGAGACAGGAACCGGGCCAGGATCACCTCCATGGCCACACAGAACCCAATCATGGTGATCCATTGTCCGGGCCGCCTTTTCTGCAGCCCTGCCATTTTTTACTCCGGTTTCTTTTCCCGGGCCTTGGTGGCAAAACCCAGCATATCGGAAATCAGACGGGCAGCCAGATATCCGGTGGTGCCTCCCACATCGTCGAAAGGCGGAGCCACTTCCGTCAAGACCATTCCCACCAGTTCTGTGTGCCGAGCAATGGCTTCCAAAATGTCCACCGCATCATCATAATTGAATCCTCCGAACATGGGAGAGCCAGTAGCCGGAGCGTAGACCGCATCCATGGCGTCGATGTCAAAACAAAGCACTACTTTGTCCGCCGGCTGGAATTCCTCCAGGATGGCGTCGATGCCTTTTTTCCGGACATCCCGCACAGAATAGATTCCGTCTCCATGTTCCCGTGCTTCCGCAAAATCTTCAGGACCGCTGCTGCCGATGCCTCGGATCCCCAGATGAAGGATCCGTCCCACATAAGGCAGCCCTGCCGCATTCCGCATAGGAGACCCATTGAAATATTTCTGCCCGTCCAGGGGTTTGGTCCAGTCCAAATGGGCATCGATATGGATGATGTCGAAATTCCCGGCACCTTCCATGCCCTGGAGCATCGGATAATCCACAGCACAGTCTCCGCCCAGGACCACCGGCATGGTTCCCTGGCTCTGGATGATCCGGACAGCTTCCCGGAGATTGGCCATGGTCCCGGCCAGATCCCCAGGGATATAATCCGCATCCCCACAATCCACGACCTTCCATTTGTCCGTATCCATATAGAATTCCTTCCGCTCGGAATCATAGGTCCCGCCTTTTTTGTAGGTGAACCGAGTGGACCCAAGGCGGATGCCCCGGGGTCCCAGCCGGCAGCCGGTACGGCCCTGGATGGCCAGGTCAAAAGGTGCGCCCAAAATGGCAATGTCCGCATTCAGGTTGTAGATATCTGGTGCCAGATCGGTTTTGGCAAAAGTAGCAATGCCCGTAGGGGCCATATTCAAAGGTTTTTGCAAACTGAAGTTATCCATACAGTTCTCCTCTTTCTCTTTCCTGTACTGGACGCTTTCCTGCGTCTGGGACCATTATAGGAAGTCCCTTCCAGGAAGTCAACGAAATTGGACACTATTTTGCAATTCGTACACTATATTGAAATAATATCTCTTGACGGTCTTTCCACTCCTCCGTATAATGAGGGCAAAACAACGAAAGGAAATGGTATCATGGCAGAAACCACACCGCTGGTCCATTCCGTCCTCCATGCCACCCGGATCCTGGAGCTCTATGCGGCCCAGCGCAGAGAATCCCTGAGCCTGACGGAAATCAGCAAAGCCCTGGGGCTCCACAAGACAACGGTCTACCGGCTCCTGCGGACCCTCCAGCATGCCGGTTGGATCGAACAGTCCGCCAAAACTGGAAAGTATTACCTGGGCACCGGTATCCTGCTGGTAGCCTCGGCCGTTTCCGTCCACAATACATCCCGAGACCTGCTGTCCCAGGAAATGCACCGCCTGGCAGAGACCTTCAATGAAACCGTCGTCCTTTCCGTCCTTCTGGGTCATACGGGAATCTGTGTGGACCTGGCCAAAAGCCGCCATCGTCTGGGGATTGCCGGAGAACGGGGCTATATCGTCCCTCTGCAGAACGGAGCTTCCGGCAAAACCCTTCTGGCCGCCCAGCCGGAGGAGCTGCGGGAACAGCTGCTCCAGGAACTGGAACCGGATCGGACAAAGCAAAGGATCCTGAAGAACCAGCTGCTGAAGATCCTCCAGGACGGGTACTGCATTTCCGAAGGAGAAGTGGACCAAGGAGTGGCCGCCATCGCCATGCCTCTGCATCTGAAAGACCGGATCTTCGTCTTGACCATCTCCGGTCCGATGGACCGGCTCCGTGCCATCACCTATCCCAAACTCCAGCAAGGATTGGCAGGAACCATCAGCCGGCTGGAACGGAAAAGTGCGCTGCTGGAGGAATAAAAAAGGGGCTGTTGCGTACGCAACAGCCCCTTTTAGGCTCTCTCAGCCCTTACTTGCAGGCAAAAGCTTCGATTTCCACCAGTGCCCCTTTAGGCAGAGCAGCAACCTGGAAACAGGCGCGAGCCGGGCAGACACCGGTAAAGAACGTACCATAGACTTCGTTCATGGGACCGAAGTTGGCAATATCACTGAGCAGGACCGTGGTCTTGGCCACATCTTCCATGGTATAGCCGGCGGCTTCCAGGATATTCTTCACATTGGTCAGAGATTGACGGGTCTGGGCTGCAATATCCGCCCCCGCAAACTCACCAGTAGCCGGATCAACAGGGAGCTGACCGGATACATAGATTGTCTTGCCGGATGCTTCGATAGCCTGGGAATAAGGTCCAATAGCACCGGGTGCCTTCGGGGTTGCGATTTGTTTGTTCATGGGAAAAGCCTCCAATCCAAATGATTTTTACTTACTTGTCCATTATAACATAAAAATCTGTTTTGTCGAAGGCCTTTCCCCATTTCAGTCCATCCAGGATACTATACTTTTCCCGCCGTCATCTGTCTGGGAATGCCTTACTTTTTCTTTGCATAATACGTATACAAAGCCTGGGTTCCCAGATTTCCTTTGCCTTCTGCTGCCAATTCCCGATATTCTTTCAATACCTGTTTCAAGACGGGCAGCTCCAAGGATTTCTTTTCCGCTTCTTCTTCCGCCAGTCCCATGTCTTTGATGAAGTGCTTCAGGAAAAAGCCGGGAGCAAAATCTCCATGGATCATCTTGGCCCCAAAGGCGTTCAGCTGAGCACTTCCAGCGGCCCCTGTGGAAACGGCCTTCAGCAGGGTATCCAGATCAAGGCCGTTGGCCCGGGCATAATTCAGGGCTTCGCAGACACCGGAGAGAGCCCCTGCAATCATGATCTGGTTGGCCATTTTGGCATGCTGTCCCTTGCCAGCTTCTCCCATGTAATTGATGTTGGTCCCCATGCCCTGGAATACAGGCTGCAGGAAATCGAAATCGGCACGGTCTCCCCCTACCAGGATGGAAAGAGTTCCGTTCTTGGCGCCGGTATCGCCGCCGGTCACCGGAGCATCCAGGACGTGGAAGCCCCGTTTCGTCCCTTCTTCATACAGTTTCTGGGCCAGGGTAGGGCTGGTGGTGGTCATATCGATGAGATAGCTTCCTGGCAGGGCGCTGTCCATCAGTGCATCCGGAGAAAAATAGACTTCTTCCACATCTTTGGGAAAGCCTACAATGGTAATCAGACACTGGCAGGCTTTGGCCAAAGAAGCGATGGTGGGATGGATGGCCACACCTTCTGCCTGGAGATCAGCTACTTTTTCAGGATGGCGGGCAAAGCAGTGCATTGCATACCCTGCCTTTTTCAGATTTCGCAGCATGGATTTTCCCATGATGCCCGTACCGATAAAGCCAATATCACGGATTTCCGTCATACAATCCCCTTCTTTCCGGAAAAATTCTGAATGACGCCGCATCATTCAAAATCATTATAGGTTATAGGATCAGGAGATGGCAAGGGGAATAACAAAGGAGCTGCTGCACTGTGTAGTTTTTACACAGTGCAGCAGCCTCTCCGTCTATTTCCCCTTACTGGGTGTGATCTTCAAGGTATTGATGATGTTGGTGAGTTTGTGGGTGTCTTCCTTCCAGTATCCGTCATCCGCCTTGTTCCAGACCACCATCAAGGTGTGGACCCGATCCCGATTGAACAGCGTCCACCGCTCCGCATGGAAAGACATGAGATGCTGTCCTTTCTGGAGCACCTCCATATCATAACTGGTATGGAGATTTTCTACTCCATTCACAATGGTGCTCTGCATGGGTTCCCAGTTTGTGAACTTCAGGGAATAGCCTTCCGGCAGCATCTTGTTGTAGATCCCTTCGATGCTTTTTCGGGTGATTTCCCCAAAGTCCTTGATTTCATCACCCTTCAGCCCGATATTCTGACCGTATCGGGGCATTTTTTCCGGGCTGGCCATGGTCTTGAACTCCACCCAGACTAAGTGTTCATCGGTATGCCAGGGCACCGGGTCCAATTTCCCGCTCTGGACAATAACGGAGCCTGGACTTTTCACCACTTCCTGATCCGCCTCCAGCCACTTTTTCAGCAGCGGATCAAGATCCGGCGCCTTCAGCAGGTCGTCCCGGGTTTCCTGGCTCTGGAGGATCATTTCCGGCGGCACAGCAAAAGAAGCCTGGTCCCCAGCTTTGATTTCCACCCACCCTGGGTACGATGCCACATGGATATTTTCTGTTTTATTGGTCTCCTTGCCGCAGCCGACTGCCAGAAAGAGAGCCAGCAGGCAGCACAGGGCCATGATTTTTTTCAACATGGATTTTCCCGCCTTTCCTGTACGGGAAACATTATACCACAAAAAGGAGGGAGAGATCCGTTCCAGACCTTTTAGTCCTACTTCTTCACAGTTTCTTTTAAGTTTTTGAAGAACCGGTCAATGATCCTGTTATAGACTCCCAGAGGGTCATTTTCGCTGTCTCTGACCCGGGCGTCTTCGCTGGAGGCCACCAGCTTCCCAGTTTGGGTGTCGAACCACAGGAACCGGACGGTTACGCTGGCATAAGGCACATAATAATCCGGGATATATTCCGGGTAGGTCACGGTCCGGTAATAAGTGTGCCAGTTGCCCTGTTCATCCCGGTAGCTGTCGTCGATTTCCCGGGTCTTCCATTCCGTATGGGCAGGGACCAGATAGGAATCTACCTGGCAGTTGTCCAGGTTCGCCAGGATGTACAGCTGGGCCCCCGCAGCCAAGGCCTCCTGGGGAATGGCCACCGCCTTCCGCTCTTTCGTCTCGGCAGGCTGGTTCCCGCCCTTGCTCTCCCTCTCCGCCGTTTTTCCTTGGCTCGCCCCGGCCGCCGGAGACTTTTGTTCTCCATCTCCCGGCAGCAGAGCCCGGAACTGGGTTTCCGGGGCCAGCACCACCTTCACACCCTTGGTCTTCCCTGCCTTTTTCCGGTAGTCCTGGAGCATTTTTTGTGCCTTGATGCCGTTCTGGAGCCGGTACCCGCCCATATCCATGTCTGACAGGTACACGGTCTTCACCTGGCTGAAATCATAGTCCGTATCCTGCCAGCTGGTGTATTCCGCCAGAGCCCCGGAGGTACCGGCCAAAGTCAGGGCCCCCGCCAGCACCAACGTGCGGATGCATTGCAGCAGTTTCATGGATCTCATCCTTTCTGTTTTTTCTGATTTCTTTCATTCTGCCGGAAAAACATGAATCTCCCATGAATCCGGCAGCCCCAGTATATCATAAGATGAAATCCGGACACAATAAAAAAGAACCCGTCCCAAAGGGCGGGTTCTCTCCACAGGCCTGAGACGCGAGACTCGAGACCCACGGCCGGGGTGTTGCCAAGGCAACACCCCATCACAGAACTCAGATCAGTTCCAGGATTGCCATTTCAGCAGCATCACCGCGGCGGGGAGCCGTTTTGTAAATACGGGTATAACCGCCGTTGCGGTCAGCGTATTTAGGGGCGATTACATCGAACAGCTTCTTGGTTGCATCTTCATCCACGAGGAATGCCAGGACCTGGCGACGAGCACTCAGATCACCTTTTTTAGCCAGGGTGATCATTTTATCAGCCAGACCGCTGATTTCTTTTGCTTTCGTTTCAGTGGTTTCGATTCTCTCGTTTTTGAAGAAGGCGGTCAAGACGCTGCGGAACATCGCTTTCCGGTTGCTGGTGTTCCGGTTGAATTTTCTGTAGGACATCTTTCGTCTTCCTCCTATTCTTCGTCAGAATTGCGCAGATGCAATCCCAACTCTTCGATTTTGTTCTTGACTTCTTCCAAGGATTTGCTGCCCAGGTTCCGGACGCAAATCAGCTCGTCTTCCGTCTTGTTGATGATATCTTCTACCGTATTGATGCCGGCCCGTCTCAAGCAGTTGTTGGAACGGACAGTCAGATCCAGATCATCGATGGACATCTGCAGCACAGAAGACTTGGTCCCTTCTTCGCTGGTCTTAGTCCCATCTTCATCCCCCTGGATACGGGGAACGTTGGTGGTCTTGAACAGAGCCAGATACTTGATCAGGATTTCGGCTGCAGAAGTCACAGCTTCATCCGGCCCCAGGCTCCCATCGGTCCATACTTCAAGGGTCAGCCGGTCATAGTTGGTCACGTTGCCCACCCGGGTATCGGTAACGCCGAATTTCACACGGGTGATGGGAGAGTAGATGGAATCCACAGGGATGAAGCCGATGGGCTGATCCTTGGATTTGTTCTTCTCCGCCTGGACGTAGCCGCGGCCCACGTCAACGTAGATTTCCATGTTCAGGGTAGCATTCTTGTCCAGAGTTGCAATGTGCAGTTCCGGATTCAGGACTTCCGTATCCTGATCAGTGATTACGTCAGCGCCGGTCACTTCGCCTTCGCCGGACTTCTTGATGTAGAACGTCTTGGGCTCAAAGGAGGCCTGGTCATCCAGACCTACCTTGAAGCACAGGGCTTTGATGTTTAATACGATATCCGCAACGTCTTCTCTGACTCCCTCAATGGTAGAGAACTCATGGAGGACCCCATCGATTTTGATGCCCGTCACAGCCATGCCGGACAAGGAAGAAAGCAGTACACGACGCAGACTGTTACCTAAAGTAATACCGTATCCACGTTCCAAAGGTTCCCAGACGAACTTGCCATAACGTCCATCAGGGGAAATTTCGTCGACAACCAGGCTAGGTTTTTCGATTTCCTTCATGCGGAAGCCTCCTTTCGCGCATTACCACAATACGCGGTATAAGTAAGTGGAGAACAGTATCAGATTACTTGGAGTACAATTCGACGATCATCTGTTCTTCAACAGGAACATCGATGTCTTCCCGAACTGGCAGACGGTCAACCTTTCCGCTGAGGTTTTGAGCGTCTACGGAGATCCAGGCAGGAACGGAAGTCTTGCCCAGGACTTCAGCCATGCCTTTGAAGTAGGCAGAGCTGCGGCTGCTTTCCATTACGGAGACTACATCTCCGGCTTTCACCAGAGCAGAAGGGATATCCAGCCGTTTGCCATTGACGGCAATATGGCCGTGGGTCACCAGCTGGCGAGCCTGACGGCGGGTGTGGGCCAGGCCCAGACGATATACCACGTTATCCAGTCTGCGTTCCAGCAGGATCAGCAGGTTGGCGCCTGCGATACCTTCCATTTTTTTGGCTTTTTCATAGTAGCCGCGGAACTGTTTTTCCAGGACGCCATAGATGAACTTGGCTTTCTGCTTTTCAGCCAGCTGCATACCATATTCGCTCTTCTTTTTGAACTGGCGTTTCGGCTGACGGTGGGATTCTTTCATTACCCCAACGAATGCCGGAGACATGCCCAGAGATCTGCATCTTTTCAGAACAGGAGTCTTATCAATAGCCATCTAGTCTTTCACCTCCAATTAAACTCTTCTGCGTTTCGGCGGACGGCAGCCATTATGAGGAATCGGAGTCACATCTTTGATGGATTCCACTTCCAGGCCTGCAGCCTGCAGAGCGCGGATAGCAGCTTCACGGCCAGCGCCAGGTCCCTTGACGAATACTTCGATCCGTTTCAGGCCATGTTCCATAGCGGCTTTGGCAGCAGATTCAGCAGCCATCTGAGCTGCAAAAGGAGTGCTTTTCCGAGAACCACGGAAGCCCTGGCCGCCGGCAGAAGCCCAGCTCAGGACAGCCCCGTTCAGGTCGGAAATCGTTACGATCGTGTTATTAAAGGTGGAGCGGATATGTGCTACACCAGCTTCAATGTTCTTGCTTACTTTCCGTTTGGTACGGACAACTTTTTTACCAGCCACTCGTCTAATCCCTCCTTAGACAAACTTACTTCTTAGCACCGGCCACTTTTTTCGGGCCTTTACGGGTACGAGCATTGTTTTTGGTGTTCTGACCCCGTACAGGCAGCCCTGCACGATGTCTGCGGCCGCGGTAGCAGCCGATTTCCACCAGGCGTTTGATGTTCAGGGATTCCTCACGACGGAGGTCACCTTCCACTTTATATTCATGATCCAGGATTTCACGCAGCTTAGCGATTTCAGCTTCGGTCAGATCCCGAACCCGAGTATCCGGATTGATCCCGGTCTTGCCCAGGATTTCCCGGGACAGGGTCAAGCCGATACCGTAAATGTACGGCAGAGCATATTCGATACGTTTATCTCTAGGCAAATCTACACCGGCGATACGAGCCATTCAAAGCACCTCCTTATCCTTGTCTTTGTTTATGTTTCGGGTTTTCGCAAATGACCATGACACGGCCTTTGCGTTTGATGATCTTGCATTTTTCGCAAATGCGTTTTACAGACGGTCTAACTTTCATGTTGCTTGAACCTCCTCTTGCCAATCCTCTTTATTTGAACCGATAAGTAATCCGACCCCGGTTCAGATCATAGGGCGTCAGCTCTACGGTCACCTTATCCCCTGGGAGGATCTTAATAAAGTTCATACGTATTTTTCCGGAAATATGTGCCAGGATTTCATGATCGTTTTCCAGTTTTACCCGGAACATAGCATTGGGTAAAGACTCCAAGACAGTACCTTCTACTTCGATCGCATCTTGTTTTGACACGCTAATGCCTCCTTACCCTTTAACAGCTGCTACCACATCAGCATACACCTTATCGATGGGCTGAGTGCCGTCAATTTCCTTATACACGCCTTCCGCTTTATAATACGCAATCAGAGGAGCAGTTTGGCTATGGTACGCTTCCAAACGTTTCTTCACAGTGGTTTCTTTGTCATCATCCCGCTGGTAAAGTTCCCCACCGCATTTGTCGCATACGTTTTCCTGTTTGGGAGGATTGTATACTACATGATAGGTCGCACCGCAGTTCTTGCAGATCCGCCGGCCGGTCACCCGTGCCACCAGGTCTTCATCAGGCACGCTGATGTTGACGGCGGCGGTCAGGGAAATCCCCAGATCCTTCAAGATCTGGTCCAGCGCTGCTGCCTGTTCCTTGGTACGGGGAAACCCGTCCAGGATGAATCCTTTGACACAATCCGGCTGGCTCAGCCGTTCCCGGACAATGCCGATCGTGACACTGTCGGGGACCAAACCACCGGCATCCATATATTTCTTGGCTTCTTTTCCCAATTCCGTCCCATTTTTCACAGCCGCACGGAACATATCTCCCGTAGAAATATGAGGAATGGGAAAATCGGCAACTAATTTTTCCGCTTGGGTCCCCTTGCCTGCGCCAGGAGGTCCCATTAAAAGAATATGCATGTTCTCTCTCCTTATTTCATGAAACCTTGATAGTGCCGCATGAGGGTCATGGACTCTACCTGTTTCATCGTATCAAGCGCTACGCCTACCACGATCAACAGAGCCGTTCCGCCGAAGTAAACTCCGGAAATTCCTGTGAGCCAGACGATCAAGTTAGGCATAATAGCAATGAATGCCAGAAAAACAGCACCCGCCAGGGTGATCCGGTTCATCACCTTGTCCAGATAGTCCGTAGTGGGTTTGCCAGGCCGCAGCCCAGGGATGAATCCACCGTACTTCTTGATGTTGTCGGACATATCCGGGATGTTCAGGCTTACTGCGGTATAGAAGTAAGTGAAGAACAGGATGAGCAGGATATACAGCGAGGTCTGCAAGGGTGTGCCCCATGCAAGATAACCGGCCACTTTCTGGATCCAGGGGATCTTGATGAACTGCGCAATGGTCACAGGAAACATCAATACGGAAGAAGCGAAGATGATGGGCATGACACCGGCCTGATTCACTTTCAGAGGAATGTAGGTGGTGTGCCCTCCGTACATCTTCCGACCTACGATCCGCTTTGCATACTGGACGGGGACTTTCCGGTAGGCGACCGTGATTGCCACCACGAACATCACCATCAGCACTGCCAGCGCAGCGAAGATCAGTACATTGAATACATTGATCGTACCTGCCTGCAGGTACCGGCCGATGACAGCCAGCCCGTTGGGCAGACGGGAAATGATCCCAGCAAAGATGATCAGGGAAATCCCGTTCCCGATCCCTTTGGCTGTAATCTGTTCCCCAATCCACATGAGCAGCAGAGAACCTGCGGTCAGTGTGATGACGATCATGGCAAAGGAGAAGAAGTCAGGATTATTGACTGCTGCCCGCAAACCATACGCCATCCCCACAGCCTGAATGGCACCCAGGCCAACCGCTGCGTAGCGGTTGATTTTGTTGATTTTTTTTGCTCCTTCCGCTCCCTCTTTGGACCATTCTTCCAAAGTCGGGATCACCACTGTCAGCAGCTGCGTAATGATTGACGCATTGATGTAAGGAGTAATGCTCATAGCAAATATGGAAAATTTGCTAAGTGCACCGCCGGAGAACAGATCCAGAAGACCGAACAGATTTCCACTGGTGAAGAGCCGTTCGATCATGGCTGCGTTAACCCCCGGAACGGGAATTTGCGTACCAGCCCTGAATACTATGAACATCGCAAGGGTAAATAATACTTTCTTTCGGAGTTCCGTAGCCTTTAACAGGTTATCAAGGGCTGATGCCAATTAGATCACCTCTACCTTACCGCCGGCAGCTTCGATCTTGGATTGAGCCGTTTTGCTGAAGCCCATGGCTTTTACCGTGACCTTCTTGGTCAGTTCGCCATTTCCCAGGACGCGAATGCCGTCACGGATGTTTTTCACCAGGCCGGCTTCGATCAGGGATACAGGATCGATTACAGCACCGTCGTCAAAGCAGTTGAATACTTCCACGTTGATTTCAGTGTAATGTTTGCCGAATTTATTGTAGAAACCGCGTTTCGGCAGACGCAGATACAACGGCTTTTGGCCACCTTCGAAACCAGGACGCTTCACCCCGCCGCTACGGGATTTCTGACCTTTTTGGCCTTTGCCGGATGTTTTGCCCAGACCGGAACCAAGACCGCGGCCTACACGGACGCGGGCTTTTTTGGAGCCGGCAGCGGGAGCCAATTCATGCAAATACATTTGCAGACCTCCTTATTACGCCTTCACTTCTTCTACTTTGACCATATGTTCCACTTTGTGGATCATACCGCGCAGAGCAGGAGAGTCTTCTTTCACAACGCTGGAACGGATCTTCGTCAAGCCCAGAGCCTTGACAGTAGCGCGTTGGTCTTTCGGATACCCGATTAAGCTACGGGTCAGCGTGATTTTAACCTGTGCCATCATGCTACCTCCTTAGCCTAACAGTTCTTCAACAGTTTTGCCGCGCAGAGCAGCGACATCTTTGGCGTTTTTCAGGGATTTCAGCCCTTCCAGGGTTGCCCGGACCACGTTGTTGGGGTTGGAAGTCCCCTGGGATTTGGTCAGGATATCCCGCACACCAGCCAATTCCAGGACCGCACGGACAGGACCGCCGGCGATGACCCCGGTACCTTCCATAGCCGGTTTCAGCAGAACCTGGCCTGCGCCAAACACACCGATCACTTCATGAGGAATGGTGGTGCCCTTCAGGGGAACGGTGATCAGGTTCTTCTTGGCATCATCCACGCCTTTGCGGATGGCTTCGGGAACTTCGGCAGCTTTGCCCAGGCCCATGCCAACCTTGCCGTTTTCATCACCAACAACAACCAAAGCAGAGAAGGAGAAACGACGTCCGCCTTTTACGACCTTAGCTACGCGGTTGATGAAGACTACTCTTTCTTTGAAGCCATCATCTTGTTTTTCGTAATTAGCCACTCTAATGTCCTCCCTCTGTTAAAATTCCAGACCAGCTTCGCGAGCTGCTTCAGCCAGCGCTGCTACACGTCCGTGGTACAGGTAGCCCCCACGATCGAATACAACAGTCTTGATGCCCTTTTCCAGAGCTTTCTTGGCGATTTCAGTGCCGACAGCTTTAGCAGCTTCGATGTTGCCGCCGTAGTTTTCCTTGTTGGCTTTTTCTACGGTGCTGGCGGATACCAGAGTTTCACCAGTTTCATCGTTGATGATCTGAGCATAGATGTTGCTCAGGCTGCGATATACATTGAGACGGGGCTTTTCAGCCGTTCCTACAATATTTCTGCGCATACGCAGGTGACGTTTCTGACGTGCTGCGTTCTTATCTTTCTTGTTCAGCAAGAGATTCACTCCTTCCTATTAGAAATTATTTCTTGCCTTTGGCGCCGGCTTTACCAACCTTGCGGATGATGTGTTCGCCTACATAACGGATCCCTTTGCCTTTGTAGGGTTCAGGAGCCCGCAGGCTGCGGATTTCTGCAGCAACGGCACCAACTTTTTCCTTGTCGATCCCGGAAACGATGATTTCCGTGGAGTTCGGGCAGTCGAAGGAAATGCCTTCGGGAGGATCCATCACACAGGGATGGGAGAAGCCCAGGGTGAAGCTCAGGGCCTTGCCCTTCTTAGCCACACGGTATCCAACGCCCTGGATTTCCAGATGCTTGGAATACCCTTCCGTAACACCGATGATCATGTTGTTGATCAGGGTACGGGATAAACCGTGGAGGCTGCGATGTACCTTGTCGTCGGAAGGACGAGTCACAGTAATCACACCGTCGTTCATGGCCACGGTCAGTTCTTTGCTGATTTGACGGCTCAGTTCGCCTTTCGGTCCCTTAACGGAGACCAGGTTATCTTCCACCGTTACCGTTACTTTGTCAGGGACGGTAATCGGAGCTTTTCCAATTCTTGACACTTATAAGCACCTCCGGTCTAGGGAATTCTTACCAAACGTAAGCCACTACTTCGCCGCCCAATCCAGCCTTACGGGCAGCTTTGTCAGTCATCATGCCCTTGGAGGTGGAGATTACAGCGATGCCCAGGCCGCCCAGTACGCGAGGCAGCTGGTCTTTTTGGGTGTAGACTCTCAAACCGGGTTTGGAGATACGTTTAATGCCAGAAATAACTTTTTCCTTGTTGGGACCGTATTTCAGCTGTACACGGATCACATTCTGGTGTTCACCGGCTACGACTTCGAAATCTTTAATGAATCCTTCATCCTTCAAAATCTCTGCAATGGCAGTCTTGATTTTGGAGCAGGGGATTTCAACTTTATCGTGATGAACCGAATTGGCATTACGGATTCTCGTAAGCATATCGGCGATCGGATCAGTCATGGTCATTTATAAAAGCCCTCCTTCCTTTTCCGCTCTTACCAGCTTGCTTTCGTTACGCCAGGGATAGCGCCTTCGTAAGCATATTTCCGGAAGCAGATACGGCAAATGCCGAATTTGCGCATGTAAGCATGCGGTCTGCCACAGATTTTGCAGCGATTATATTTACGGACCTTGAACTTCGGTTCCGCTTTCCATTTTTCAATCAATGCGGTCTTTGCCACGGTTTTCCCTCCTTATGCCCCAAACGGCATACCCAGAAGCTTCAGCAGTTCTCTGCCTTCTTCGTCGGTTTTAGCAGTCGTAACGATGATTACATCCATGCCGCGGACTTTATCGACTTTATCATAGTCGATTTCAGGGAAAATCAGCTGTTCTTTCAAGCCGATGGAATAGTTGCCACGCCCATCGAAAGATTTCGGATTGACCCCTCTGAAGTCACGGACCCGGGGCAGGGCAATATTCATGAATTTATCCAGGAATTCGTACATCCGGCTGCCACGCAGGGTGACTTTTACGCCGATAGGCATCCCTTCACGGAGTTTGAATGCAGCGATGGATTTCTTTGCCTTGGTGATGATGGGTTTCTGACCGGCGATCATGGTCATGTCAGCCACAGCAGATTCAATCGCCTTGCTGTTGGTCACCGCTTCACCGCAGCCAATATTCAAAACAACTTTTTCCAGTTTCGGAATTTCGTTGACATTCTTGTAATTGAATTTTTCCATTAAGCCTTTCACAGCTTCGGAATTGTATTTGTCTTGCAGTCTCGTTGCCATCTGTTTTCCTCCTTTCCCGAAGATTATTTATCGATGACTTCCCCGCATTTTTTGCAGGCTCTGACAAAACCATTGCCAGCAGCCACTTTTTTGATACGGGTCGGTTTCTTGCAGGACGGGCATACCAGCATTACGTTGGAGGAGCTGATGGGAGCTTCCTTGGTAATGATCCCACCCTGAGGGTTGCTCTGGGAAGGTTTCGTATGACGTTTCACCTGGTTCACGCCTTCCACAGTCACCTTGGATTTCTTCGGGAAAGCAGCGATCACTTTGCCTTCCTTGCCTTTATCTTTACCAGCCAATACCACGACGGTATCGCCTTTTTTAACGTGTAATTTCACGGCTTCTGCCATTTCTGCAACACCTCCTTGTTCTTAGAGCACTTCCGGTGCCAGGGAAATGATCTTCATGAAGTCTTTATCACGCAGTTCCCGAGCAACTGGTCCGAAAATACGAGTGCCCTGAGGGGTCTTATCGTCTTTGATCAGGACCGCAGCGTTTTCGTCGAAACGGATGTAAGAGCCATCCGGACGGCGGGTGCCCTTTACGGAACGCACCACAACGGCCTTCACTACATCACCTTTTTGGACAACGCCACCGGGTGTAGCATCCTTAACAGAAGCTACGATGATGTCACCGATGTTGGCGTATCTCCGATAGGAACCGCCCAGTACACGGATGCACATAATCTTTTTGGCGCCGGTATTGTCCCCAACATTCAGCACAGTCTGCTGTTGAATCATGGTTTACCTCCCTTGCCAAGCTATGCTCAGCAGTCTATCTTATTTTGCCCGTTCTACGATTTCAACTACGCGCCAGCATTTGTCTTTGGACAGGGGCCGGGTCTGTGCGATCTTCACGATATCGCCAACGTGAGCGTCGTTGTTTTCGTCATGAGCCTTCAGTTTAATGGTATGCATTACGCCTTTTTTGTAAAGAGGGTGTTGAACCAGACGTTCAATAGCGACCACGACAGTCTTCTGCATCTTGTCGCTTACGACTTTACCAGTACGCGTAACACGTAAGTTTCTCTCTTCAGCCACGGAATGTTTCCTCCTTCGCTTAGGGTCTATTCCCGGATTAAGCGTTCATTTCGCGTTCCCGTTGGATCGTCTTGATCTGGGCAATGGACTTCTTGACTTCTCTGATCTTCATCGGATTTTCCAATTGTCCGGTTGCCATTTGAAAACGCAAATTAAAAAGTTCGTCTTTTAAGCCTGCCAGCTTGGTTTCCAGCTCTTCAACAGACATTTCTCTGATTTCGTTAGTTTTCATTAAGCTTCACCACCTACTCCATTTTCACGCGCGGTGACTTCGGCATCTAACTGAGCTTTCGTAACGAAGCGGGTCTTGATCGGCAGTTTGTTGCCAGCCAGACGCATAGCTTCCTTAGCGATGTCTTCGGTTACGCCAGCCATTTCGAACAGGACGCGACCGGGTTTCACAACAGCTACCCAATACTCAGGAGAACCTTTACCACTACCCATACGGCTGCCAGCAGCTTTCGCAGTTACGGGCTTGTCAGGGAAAATTTGAATCCAAACTTGGCCGCCACGTTTGATGTAACGGGTCATAGCAATACGAGCAGCTTCGATCTGACGGTTGGTGATCCAAGACGGTTCCAATGCTACCAGGCCAAATTCGCCATGAGCCACTCTATTGCCACGCATTGCACGGCCTTTCATGCGGCCTCTATGTTGTTTACGATGCTGAACTCTCTTCGGTAATAACATTATTTCGCCCCTCCTTCTTGCGCTTCAGGAGCTTCCTTCTTCACGGCTTTGGTCGGCAGGACTTCGCCTTTGTAGATCCATACCTTTACGCCGATGCGGCCATAAGTGGTATGGGCTTCAGCAGTCCCATAGTCGATGTTTGCACGCAGGGTGTGCAGAGGAATGCTGCCATCACGATAGCTTTCGGTACGGGCGATTTCAGCTCCGCCCAGACGGCCGGCGCACTGGATCTTGATCCCTTTGGCACCCAGACGCATGGTACGGCCCACGCACTGTTTCATGGCACGGCGGAAAGCAATCCGGCGTTCCAGCTGAGAAGCAACGTTTTCAGCAACCAGGGTGGCATCCATGTCCGGCTGTTTAACCTCGATGATGTTGATATCCAGTTTGCTGTCAGTCATTTTGGCCAGGTCTTTTTTCAGCAGTTCGATATTGCTGCCCTGACGGCCGATGACGATACCAGGTTTAGCAGTGTAGATGCTGATGCGCATCTTCTGTTCCGTTCTTTCGATGGTAACCCGAGAGATACCAGCCTGGAATTGTTTATCTTTAATGAAATTACGAATCTTGATATCTTCCAACAGATTCTTTTGATAGTCCTTGTCGGCGAACCATTTGGAATCCCAATCGTCGATTACGCCCACTCTGAAACCATGTGGATTAACTTTTTGACCCACTATTCATTCCCTCCTTCTGTCAGGATGTTTATTTTTCGGAAACGGCCACGGTGACATGGCTGGAACGTTTCAGGATCTTGAAGGCCTGTCCACGGGACCGCGGATGGATTCTCTTCATGGTAGGACCCTGGTCAACGAAAGCGTTGGAAACGACCAGTTTGTCAACATTCATGTCAAAATTATGTTCAGCGTTCGCAACAGCGGAGCGAAGAACTTTTTCAATAACCTCAGAACCAACTTTCGGGGTAAACTTGAGGATTGCAAAGGCTTCGTTCACAGACTTGCCACGGATCAGGTTGATCACGATGCGCAGTTTGCGAGGTGCGATACGGATGTATTTGGCAACAGCTTTAGCTTCTTGCATCTATTTTATCCTCCTTCCCCTGATTATTTCGTTACGGCAGCGGCTTTATCGCCATGACCCTTGAACAGACGGGTAGGAGCGAATTCGCCTAATTTATGGCCGACCATATCTTCGGTGATATACACAGGCACATGTTTCCGGCCATCATGGACGGCGATCGTGTGACCTAAGAATTCAGGGAGAATCGTGGAGCTGCGGGACCAGGTTTTTACAACTTTCTTTTCCTGAGCAGCGTTCAGCGCTTCGATTTTCTTCAGCAGACTTGCTTGGACATAAGGTCCTTTTTTAACGGATCTGGACACTCTGTATGCCTCCTTTCAACAAACTCTATTATTTCGTTCTGCGTTTCAGGATCAGTTTGGAAGAAGCTTTCTTGTTCTTCCGGGTCCGAGTACCGAAAGCACTCTTGCCCCAAGGAGTAACAGGACGCTTACGACCGACAGGGGAGTGACCTTCACCGCCGCCATGAGGATGGTCGTTCGGGTTCATAGCCACACCGCGGTTAGCAGGGCGGACACCCAGCCAACGGGACCGGCCGGCTTTACCCAAGGTCAGGTTTTCATGATCCAGGTTCCCGATCTGGCCGATGGTAGCGCGGCAGTTGATGTGTACCTGACGCAGTTCGCCGGAAGGCATACGCAGCAGGGCATAGCTGCCTTCTTTGGCCATCAGCTGGATGGCTGCGCCGGCGCTCCGGCCCATCTGGCCGCCTTTGCCGATCTTCAGTTCCACATTGTGGACCATGGTACCCAGAGGGATGTTCAGCAGGGGCAGTGCATTGCCCACTTTGATATCGGCTTCGGGACCGCTGACAACAACATCGCCCACCTTCAGGCCCTGAGGAGCCAGGATGTAGCGCTTTTCCCCGTCAGCATAGTTCAGCAGAGCAATGTTAGCGCTGCGGTTGGGATCATATTCGATGGTCGCAACTTTTGCAGGGATATTGTCTTTATTCCGTTTGAAATCGATGATACGATACTGTCTCTTGTGACCGCCGCCCTGATGACGAACCGTCATTTTACCGGTGTTGTTGCGGCCGGCATGCTGGTTCAGTTTAACAACTAAAGGGCGATGGGGCTTGTCCGTAGTGATCTCTTCAAAGGTGGACACAGTCATGCTGCGTCTGGAAGGAGAATACGGATTAAAGCTTTTAATAGCCATTGTTTGACCTCCTTAGACGAATTACATTCCTTCGAAGAGCGGAATTGTATTACCTTCAGCCAGTTTTACAATTGCTTTCTTGTAATCGGAACGCTTGCCTTCATATTTACCCATGCGCTTGGTTTTGCCCAGGACGCGGATGGTGTTGACATTCACTACCTTTACATTGAAGATGGCTTCAATGGCTTGGCGGATTTCAGTCTTGTTTGCGCCCATTGCTACCTGGAAAGTGTATTTGTTGTCCTTCATCATGTCAGAAGTCTTTTCGGTCACAATGGGTCTGATGATAATGTCGCGAGGATTGGCAGCCATTATGCGAGCACCTCCTCAATTCTTGCTACGGCATCTTTTGCCAGCAGTACTTTTTCCGCATTCAGGATATCGTAAACGTTCAGGCAGTCATTGGACAGGGCCTTTACCTTTTCGATGTTGCGGGAAGATTTTTCTACGTTTTCGTTTTCCCCATCAGTGATGATCAGGGCTTTTTTGCCAGCAGCTTCAAAACCATTCAGCAGAGCAACTGCATCCTTGGTCTTGGGTTCAGCAAAGGTCAGGTTATCCACCACGACCAGTGCCCCTTCAGCTACTTTTGCGCTCAGAGCGCAGCGGATGGCCAGCCGACGGGCTTTCCGAGGCATATCTTTTGCATGGCTCCGGGGAGCAGGACCGAAGACGGTACCACCGCCTACCCACAGAGGAGAACGGACGGAACCGGCACGAGCCCGGCCAGTACCTTTTTGTTTCCAGGGTTTTCTGCCACCGCCCCGAACCATACCGCGGGTCTTGGTTGCATGGGTGCCCTGACGTTCATTGGCTTGCTGCATCACAACAGCCTGATGGACAACGGCTTCGTTGAATTCTACGCCAAAGACGTAATCCATCAATTCTATTTCTTCACCGGTCTGTTTACCGGTCATATCGTAAACTGCTACTTTCGGCATTGAAACGCCCTCCTTTCGTTAAACCTTATTTTTGAACTGCTTTCACGACATTCGGACGAACCGTGTCTCTCAGCAGCAGGAAGGTACCAGCGGCACCAGGTACAGAACCTTTCACCATGATCAGGTTGCGGTCCTTATCCACTTTTGCGATCGTTAAACGCTGCACCGTCGCACTGATTCCACCCATACGGCCAGGCAGTTTCTTGCCTTTGATCACACGGCCGCCAGGACCGGAATGCATCGGGCCGTTAGAACCAGGTTCACGATGGGATTTGGAGCCGTGTTTCATAGGACCACGTGCGAAGTTGTGGCGTTTGATCGTACCAGCGAACCCTTTGCCACGGGAAACGCCGACAGCGTCAACCAGATCACCGGCTGCGAAAATGTCAGCCGCAATCTTGTCGCCGACTTTATATTCAGAAGGAGTATCCAGACGGACTTCGCGGACAACCTTCACAGGAGCCACACCAGCTTTGTCGAAGAAGCCCTTCATGGGTTTGTTGACTTGTTTTTCTTTGATATCGCCAAAACCGAGCTGGACAGCATTGTAACCGTCTTTTTCCTCGGTCTTATTTTGCAGCACGACGCAGGGACCCGCTTCTACAACCGTTACGGGAACCAAAGTACCGTCAGCTTCAAAAATTTGGGTCATACCTAATTTCTTGCCTAAGATTCCTTTAGCCATCATCGCACCTCCTTACGCTTTGATCTCGATATCTACACCAGCAGGAAGATCCAAGCGAGTCAGTGCATCGATCGTCTTAGCTGTAGGTTCCAGGATGTCAACCAGTCTCTTGTGGGTCCGCATTTCGAACTGTTCACGAGAGTCTTTGTTCACATGAGGGGAACGCAGAATCGTATAGATGTTTTTTTCCGTAGGCAGGGGAATCGGGCCGGAAACCTGAGCACCGGTGCGTTTCGCCGTTTCTACGATTTTGGAAGCACTCTGATCCAGTGCTTTGTAGTCATACGCTTTCAGGCGTATACGGATTTTTTGAGTCTTTGCCATTAGTTTTTCCTCCATTCGCCACGTTTCCAAGAACGGACATACTCAGCAGAAGTTCCCTTCTTTGCCAGCGGGCCAGAAGCCATCTTCTGCCTCATCGCGGGCCCTGTAAAGCATAAGAATATGAGGGGCTTTGGCCAAGCCCCTCATATGGGCTTTCATTAGATTGAATCGAAAGGATTAGCCTTCGATTTCGGTAACGACACCGGCGCCAACGGTATGGCCGCCTTCGCGGATAGCGAAACGCAGACCTTGTTCAATGGCGATCGGGGTGATCAGTTCAACATCCATCACCACGTTGTCCCCAGGCATAACCATTTCAGTGCCTTCAGGCAGGT
>CAJMQS010000024.1 GCA_905215645.1 uncultured bacterium | reverse complement strand
TATGACGAAGGGGTTGTTGCACGTGTGTGGTTTTCACACGTGCAACAACCCCTTTCAAATTCTCTGGCAGGAGTACTAGGATTCGAACCCAGATCGACGGTTTTGGAGACCGTTGCTCTACCATTGAACTATACTCCTATGGAGCGGAAAACGAGATTCGAACTCGCGACCCCCACCTTGGCAAGGTGATGCTCTACCACTGAGCTACTTCCGCATTGGCGACCCAGGACGGACTCGAACCGACGATCTCCGCCGTGACAGGGCGGCATTCTAACCAACTGAACTACTGGGCCGTTGCCTCAACGCCTTCCAGCGCTGTCGACTTGTTTAGTATACGATACATCTGCCAGATTGTCAAGGGAATTTTTAATCTTCCACCTTTTCAATGGCACCTACCGGGCAGCCTTCCATGGCAGCCACTGCATTGGCTTCTTCCTCTGCAGGCACGGCATCCGGAATGGCTTCTGCCTGGCCAGCATCCGTCATATGGAACACTGCCGGGCAAGTCCCTTCACACAAACCACAACCGATGCAAGTTTCATTGACTTTGAATTTCATATTTCCCACTCCCCTTTTTACTGGAGCCAGGAGCCGGTCCCGTTGACCGTCTCTCTTGCTCTTTCTGGCTCCAGTATAGGGCAAAGGGGAAATGCAGACAGTTGGTATGACAACGTTCTGCGAAAAAATTCATTCAGCCACTTCTTTTTCCCATTCCAAGACATACTGGACGAAATACTGGACACCCAGGCCCAGGGCTTTTTCGTCGATGTCGAAATAAGGGCTGTGCTGCGGATACCGTTTGGCTTCATCTGCAAAGCCACCGCCCAGGAGCAGCAGGCATTTGGGATTGTAATACTTGGCGAAGTCTTCCCCACCCATCTGCAGTTCCCAGTCGATGATCTTATCTTTGTCGAAGACCTTTGCACAGGCCCGGCGTCCTGTATCCACACAGGCATCATCGTTGATCATAGGAGGCGGTCCGAAGTGGTATTCAGTGCGGATGGCAGCCCGGGTCGCGGTCCCGACGCCCTTGGCCACCCGTTCCAAGATATGGGGGTAGGCTTCCCGCAGTTCCTTGTTGAAGGTACGAGCGGTGCCGGACAGATGGGCTTCGCCCGGGATCACGTTGGAAGTGGTGCCGCTCTGGAAGCTGGTGACGCTGAGCACAGCCGGTTCCAGGGGATTGACTTCCCGGCTGACCACGGTCTGGAGGGCGGTGACGAATTCAGAACCAGCCACAATGGGATCGATGGTCTGATGGGGCAGGGCCCCATGGCCTCCCTTCCCTTCCACATAGATATCGAAGGTATCCGCCGCACTCATCACAGGACCATAACGCAGGGAAGCACAGCCTGCTGGAATCTTGCTCCAGATATGCAGGGCAATGAGCCGGTCACATTCCTTCACCAAGGGTTCTTCCTTCATATAGTAGGCCCCGCTGTCCTCGATGAATTCTTCTGCCGGCTGGAACAGCAGCCGGACGGTGACTTTCAGCTGGTCTTTCATCCCGGCCAGGATCTTGGCCGTACCCAGCAGGATGGTGATATGGGTATCATGGCCGCAGGCATGCATAGTGCCTTCATTCTGGGATTTATAGGCTTCCGTCCCCAATTCTGTAATGGGCAGAGCATCGATATCTGCCCGGATGCCGATGATCTTGTCCGAAGAATGCGGCCCCTTGATGGTGGCGATCACACCGGACTTGCAGGCTTTCACGCAGGGAATCCCCAGTTTCCCCAGATACTCCATGATATATTTCTGGGTCTCAAATTCTTTCCAGGATCTTTCCGGATGCTCGTGGAAATGTCTCCGCAGGGCAACCAGTTCTTCTTGGATTCCATTGACTTGTTCTTTTACATCCATTGTTCAACGCCTCCAGATCAAAATGGACCATAATTGATTTTTGTAGCGACCAGCAGTGCAATCACACATACCACAGTCAAGATCAGCAGCAATGGCGTCACGAACTTCCACCATTTCTTCAGCGGAATCCCGGCAATGGTCAGGAAGATCAGCAGGGTGCCGCTGGTGAACCAGGCGGAGTTGGTCAGCCCATCCCCGAACTGGAAGGCCAAGATCATGGTCTGCCGGGTCATCCCCACCAAATCTGCCAGAGGGATCAGGATGGGCATGAGGGCCATGGCTTTGGCGGAACCGGAAGTAATCAGTCCGTTGAACAGGGCGATGACGATCATGACGGCAATCGGAGTCAGGTATTTAGGCATAGCCATCAGAGGTTTGGAGATGCTGTTGATGATCGGGTCGATGATGGCAGAAGCGGTCAGTATCCATTGTATCCCTCTTGCCAGGCCGATGACAAGTGCCGGTGCCAGGCCGTCTTTCGCCCCGGCGATGATCACATTGACCAGTTTGCTGGCCGGGATCCGGTTGATCAGCCCGGCAGCGATGGCCGTGAACAGGAAGCAGGCGGACAGGTCATTCATGGACCAGCCCATGGTGGAAACCCCCACGATGGAAACTACGAAGGTGACCAGGAACACTACCAGAGAGATGCTCTGCCGCTTGTTCAGGGGGTCTTTCAAGGTTTCACTGTAATCGATGCGGAATTTGCTGTCGTCCAGATCCGCCGTCAAGGACGCGATCTTGCCGGATTTCACGCCCCTTGCATACCGCAGTACATAGATGGCCATGATGATATTGGCGATGATCAGCAGCACCAGACGGAAAAGGAAACCGGAGAACATAGGCAGCTGGGCGATTTCATCGGAAATGCCCACGGTGTACACACTGGTGGGAGAGAAGGAGAAGCTGATCATATCCACCATGGCGGAACAGGCCACACCGGTCATCAGGTCATAGTCCAAAGCCAGGCAGAGGGAAATGATGATGGGGATGAAGGGAACGATCTGTTCGTTCCACCCCAGGAAGCCGCCCAGGCAGCCAAAGACGAACATGATGGCGCAGAGGATCTTTTCAGAGCCCATGGTGTCCGATTTGGCCAGGACGCCGGCTACAGCCTTATCCAGGGTACCTGTCTGTTTGTAGACCTCGATGCACCCTGCTACCAGCATGACCAGGAACATCATGCTGGCACTGGAGACCAGCCCGTTGGGGATGGCCTGGAAGATGGCCTGAGGTCCCAGATAGATCTTAGGGACACTGTGGAAAGAATTGGGGACCACTACGGTCCGTCCGTTCATGACCGTCCGTTCAAAGGCGCCAGGGGCGATCAGGAAGGACAGCAGCCAGCAGCCTATGATGACAGCGAAGACAATGACAAAGGCATTGATCGTGCCCACTTTCTTTTTTTCTTTTTTCTCCATTTTTTTCATCTCCTGTTACGCATTGGACAGGTTACTGCAGTGCAGCATCTACATCGACTTTACCGATCATGGTCTTCAAGATTTCGATATCCGTCTGTTTCATCCCTACCTTTCCCAGATACCCGATATTTTTGATGGTCTCTTCGATATTTTTGCCTACCAGACCTTCGCCTTCCTTGAACACCTGGCCGTGCATGCTCATATAATGGCCCATGAGAGCTGCATGGACGGCAGCGGCGATTTTGGCGGCACAGCTGGGTTTGGCACCATCGCAGACCATCCCGCCCACATTGCACAGGGTGTTGGTGATGGTATCTGCCACATGCTGGTAATCCCGGGTGGCCATCCAGGTGATGGCTGCCCCTGCCCCGCAGGCAGCATTGACAGAACCGCAAAAAGC
Organism: uncultured bacterium; assembly: GCA_905215645.1. GTDB lineage: Bacteria > Bacillota > Negativicutes > Acidaminococcales > Acidaminococcaceae > Acidaminococcus. The sequence goes on along the minus strand of CAJMQS010000024.1, from coordinate 28,898 downwards.
GGAAAGAGGCCCGATATAATGCTTGATGTAGACAGAGATCAGATCCCCGACGATCAGTGCCCGGAGTGTCTCATCATGGGAGAGACCCCATTCTTTGGCATAGACCAAGATGGGCATGGTCACGGTGATTCCCTGGTTGCCGCTCCCGGCATTGATGACCACCGGTTTGGGGCATCCGCTCATCCGGGCATCGCTCCCAGCGGCAGCGGCTGCTTCAGCCCGGGCCATGACGCTGTCCCCGATGGTCTCCCGAATGGTCCGGCCTACTTGGGTCCCCCAAGGATGATCCAGCCCTTCCTGGCTGATAGCCGCATTATCTTTGATTTCTGTTTCCAATACATCCCGCACTTTTTCCAGATCTACCGTGGAAGCATATTCCAGGATCCCTTCTAGGGACATGAGGCTCCGGTCAGCGCCCGGATGCTTCCCTTCCTTGGCTTCCAGGCTCTGGTCATAGAGGACGTTGCCGTCCTGGACGATTTTGTACACATTGGTATGGTTCCCGGAAAGGATCACTTCTGAACTGTGGTTCTCACCCCAAAGCTTTACATCGATGTACAGCCCCGGGACCCCTTCCACCAGTTCCACATCGCACACATTCCGGGCCACCAATTCCCGGCAGGCTTCCCGCTGGGCATCGGTGACGCCGGCAATGACTTCCAGGACCTTGGACGGATCCCCGCCGCAGATTCCCAGTGCCGCCGCCGCTGGAATCCCTTTCTGGCCGTTGGAATTAGGGACGGTGACGCCTTTCACGTTCTTGATCATATTCCCGGAGCAGTCCACCTCGTAACGGACCACCTCTTCCGGCAGGTAGCTTTTTGCCTTGGCAGCGGCATAGGCGATGGCAATGGGTTCTGTACAGCCCATTGCAGGGATCAGTTCCTCCTGTAAGATTTGCGAATAGTTATCCATGATTGCAGCAGACAGTGCCATCTTGCTTACCCCTTTTCTCCAAGAGATTTCGGATTATTATCCTTGTTTATAATATATCACTAATATGATTAGTATGCAAGAATTTTCTGAATGCATAGTGTATTACCAGCAATTAAAAGGGGCTGTTACACGATGGGTGCAACAACCCCTTGTTCACTTCAACAAAGTAAAATCTCCCAGATCTTGTTTCAGCAGTTTCACCGCTTTGGCACTGTTCTTTTCCCGCAGAGCCTCCAAGATGGCCTTGTGGTGCCGGCAGTCGCAGGACATATGGAGATCCTGTTTGTCCACGCCCCACCGGAACTGGGCATAGGCACGGGTCAGCCGTCCCATACAGTTCTTTACCTGCTGATCGATATAGTCGTTGCCGCAGGCATGGATCAGGGCCACATGGAAAGCCAGATTGGCCATCCAGTGTTCCCGGGGCGTCACATCATCCCGCAGGCACTCCTGGTTCAGTTTTTCCAATTCGTCGATCTGATGATCGGTGATCCGATTTCCCCGATTCAAGAGGGCCCCGCCTTCCAGGCAATAGCGGAATTCCAGCATCTCCCGGATATCGTCCATGGTGAGCCGGGTCACTTCGTAGCCATACCGGGGGATGTTCCGGAGCACATGGTTCTCACACAGGGCGATCAGGGCTTCCCGCACCGGGGATTTGCTGCACTGGTATTTCGCCACCAGGGTCCCCTCGTTCAGGATGTCCCCGGGCTTATGGACGCCTGCATAGATGTCTTCCATGATGGCATCATATACTATATCCTTAAGGTATTTTTTCTTCATCCAGACACCCTCTTCCTTCCCTGCGTCTCTTTTCATTATACTCTCTTTTTCCAAAAAGAGAGAAAAAAGGACCCAGCCGGAAAAGCAATTTGCTTCCGGCTGGCCTTATTCTCAATATTTTCCCCAGTGGATCCGTTCCGGACGGGCTTCTTTCAATGTCCTAGGCCGCAGTTCCCTGGCCGGATGGCCTAGGGCCAGGATGGCTTCTACTTCCACCCCTTCCGGAAGGTCCAGGAGCTGCTGGAGATATTGATGGGAGGTCAGCGGCTGACCATCTTTGCCAAGGGTTTCTGAAACCATATGACGTACCTGGACCCAACAGCTGCCCAGCCCCAGTTCTTCTGCCTGGAGCATCATGGCGAAAAGAGCCAGAGATGCGTCTTCCACCCAGGCATGGGAAGCCAGCTGGCCCATGACCACCACGGCAGCCCGGGCTTCTTTCAGCATCCCGGCGAAATGGGGTTTGCAGCGGGCAAGGGCCTGGATGGTTTCTGGATCTTCCACTACCAAGAGTTCCGTACTATGGAGATCCTTGCTGCTGGGAGTCATCAGTCCGGCTGCAGTGATCTTCTCCAGATCCGCCCGGCTCACCGGTTCATCCGTATAATGGCGGACGCTCCGCCGTTTTGCCAATAGGTCAAAGAATGTCATCCGGCTCCCTCCTATTTCCCTTTTTTGGCATCTTCCAGCAGCCGCATCTTCATGGCATAGTATTTGGGACTCATATCCAAGAAATGGGTATGGGGATTGCTGAACCGCTGTTCTTCCGGCCAGATTTCATGATCCAGCTGCTGCCGTACATAATGGCGGATTTCTTCCAGAGATGGAGAAGGATGGGTCCGTTTCCCTTTTTCCAACACCAGTTCCTGGAGTTCCCGGAAGGTGCAGTCCCGGAAAGTCATCTTCTTCCAGGGCCGCTGGGTATCCACAAAGGGGAATTCCTTCACTTCCCGAGGATCTTCATCCAAGAGGGTCAGGAGATCCGCAATGGCATGGCCGGTTTTGTCATATACTCTCCAAGCCCGTTTCCGGCCCGGATTGGTGATCTTTTCAAAGGTCTCGGAAATCTTGATTTTGGGGATGATGGCCTTGTCCTTGTGGACAGCTACCAGTTTATACACCGCTCCGAACACCGGATCGCTTTTGGCGGTGATCAGCCGTTCCCCTACCCCGAAAGAATCCACACAGCCCCCCTGTTCCAGGATGGAACTGATGGTATATTCATCCAGGGAGTTGCTCATGACGATGATGGCATCGGTGAGCCCAGCCGCATCCAGCATCTTCCGGGCTTTCTTGGACAGATAGGCCAGATCTCCGGAATCGATCCGGATCCCCTTCAGCCGTTTGCCCATGGGTTCCAGGACTTCCTTGGCCACCCGGATGGCATTGGGGACTCCGGAATCCAGCACATCATAGGTATCTACCAATAGGATGGCGTTGTCGGGATAGATTTCTGCAAACCGTTTGAAAGCAGTGTATTCGTCATCGTAATACATGACCCAGCTGTGGGCCATGGTCCCGCTGACCGGAATGTTGAACATCTGCCCGGCCAAGACCGTTGCTGTACTGTTGGCTCCGCCGATGTAAGCAGCCCGAGCACCATAAACGGCAGCATCCATGTTGTGGGCCCGGCGGGCTCCGAAATCAGAGACACCCCGCCCCTGGGCTGCCTTGACGATCCGCTGGGCTTTGGTGGCGATCAAGGACTGGTGATTGATCTCACAGAGGATAGCCGTTTCCACCAGCTGGGCATCGATAAGAGGAGCATAGACTGTCAGCAGGGGTTCATCGGGATAGATGATGCTCCCTTCCGGCATGGCATAGACGCTGCCCCGGAACTGGTAGGTTTCCAGCCACTGGAGGAAGGGTTCGCTGAATACGTGGAGACTCCGGAGATAAGCGATGTCTTCTGTGGAAAAATGCAGGTTCTCCAGATAATCCAAGACCTGCTCCAGCCCAGCGAAAATGGCGAAACCGCCGGCATCCGGATTGTTCCGGTAAAACACATCGAAAGATACGTAATCGTCCCGGTCCCGTTCTTTATCTTCAAAATATCCATTGGCCATGGTCATTTCGTACAAGTCGAACATCATGGACAGATTCCTTGCGTCAAATTGTTTCATGGATTCTCCGCCTTTCCAGATACAATATTTGTAACCCATTGTACCACAGTTTGTCTGTTTTCGGAAAATTAAATTTACAAAAAAAGAGATGCTGCACGTTCTGTACAGCATCTCTCTCTTCCTTTACTCCCGCAGCGCTCCTTCGAAGCGTTCCTGTACTTTCTTCACCACCTGGTTGATGATGTCGTTGATTTCCTTATCTTTCAAGGTCCGTTCCAGATCCTGGAAAGTCAGGCTGAAAGCCACGCTCTTGCAGCCGCTCTTCACCTGTCTGCCGCTGTACACATCGAACAGACGTACATCTTTCAGGAGAGGACCGGCCTGGTTGCGGATCTCCGCCATCAGATCCACGGCACTCACGGCCTTAGGCACCACCACGGCGATATCTCGGCTGGTGCTGGGGAACTGGGGAATATGGGTGAACTGGGGAATCCGTTCCGCGTCTTCCACGAAGCTGCTCAGGTCCATCTCCAGCACATAGGTTTCCGCACTGAGGCCGAACCGTTCCTGGACTTCCGGATGGAGAGCCCCCATGAAGCCTACGGCCTTCCCGTTGTGGAGCACGGTGCAGCTCTTGCCGGGATGGAGGAATTTTTCTTCCGGTTTGGCATAGGTGACGCCAGAAGCCTGGAGCACTTCCAGCACCCCTTCCAGATCCCCCTTCAAATCGAAGAAATCCACTGCATCCTTGCTTTCGGTCCAGTTCAGTTCATTCCGTTTCCCGGCCAATACCAGGCAGAGACGGGTCTTTTCCGCCGGCTGTTCCGTGAGAGGCAGGGCTTTTGGCAGGAACACGCGGCCCACTTCGAACAGGGCCACCCGGTCGTTCTGCCGGGCCAAGTTATAGGAAGCGGTGTTCAGCAGGCTGGGCACCAGAGTGGTGCGCATGGTCCGGAAGTCGTCGCTGATGGGGTTAACGATCTGGATGGCTTTCCGGCGGCTGTCTTCTGCCGGAAGACCCAGCTTGTCGAAATCTCCGGCGTTGATGAAGGTGTAGGTCATCACTTCGTCCAGTCCTGCATCGGCCAGGTAATTCCGGATCTTATCCTTCACATCTTCAATGGGAGCCTGCCCGCCCCGGGCCATATCCAATTGGGGCAGGGTGGACGGGATCTTGTCGTAACCGTACATCCGGGCCACTTCTTCCGAGAGGTCCGCATCACAGGTACAGTCATTCCGCCAAGTGGGGACCGTCACCAGCCAGCTGCCGTCGGCTTGGGGTTCCACTTCAAACCGGAGTCCTTCCAGGATGGTCCGCATCTGGTCATCCGTAATTTCTTCCGTGCCGATCCGGCGGCGGAGCGCTTCCGGCACGGCTTTGATCCGGACCGGTTCCTGGGGCACCGGGTAGTCTTCCACCACACCGGCTACCGCCTTGCAGGCCCCCATCTCTTCTAGCAGATGGACGGCCCGGTCCAGGGCATCGTGGTCCCGGATGGTATCCACGCCCCGTTCGAACCGCTGGGAAGCCTCACTGCGCAGACCCAGATCTTTGGAGGTATGCCGGATGCTGGGTCCGTAGAAGGTGGCGGATTCCAGCATCACGTTCACGGTCTTGCCGGTAACTTCCGTAGCCAGGCCTCCCATGACCCCGGCCAGGCCGATGGCCTTTTCCGGATCGGCAATGACGATCATATTGGGGGTCAGGTCCCGTTTCTGGCCGTCCAAGGTCACCAGGGTCTCTCCTTCTTCCGCCCGGCGGACGATCCAGGTGTGATCCTTCACCGTGTCATAGTCGTAGGCATGCATGGGCTGGCCCAGTTCCATCATCACATAGTTGGTCACATCCACCACATTGTTGATGGGGCGGATGTTCACGGCCCGGAGGAGTTTTTGCATCCATTCAGGGGATTCCGTCACCTGGATGTCCTTCACCAGGCGCATGGCAAACCGGCTGCACAGGTCCGGACAGCCGATTTCCACCTTGGCATAGTCCGCTGCCTTGCCGGCTGCTTCATCCCGGGTGGCCAGTTTGGGAAGGCGCAGGTTCTGGCCCAGCACCGCCGCCGTTTCCCGGGCCAGGCCCAGCATGTTGAAGCAGTCGCTGCGGTTGGCAGTCAGGTCGATATCCAGCACCACATCATCCAGGCCCAGGAGCTTCTTCACATCCACCCCGATGGGAGTATTGGCCGGCAGGATGAAGATCCCGTCCCGCTGTTCCGGCAGCAGCAGTTTGGCATCGATGCCCAGTTCCCCGGCGCTGCACAGCATGCCGTTGGAATCCATTCCCCGCATCTTGGCGGCTTTCAGGGTCATGCCGTTGGGAAGATGGGACCCCACCACGGCCACCGGCACCATATCTCCCTGGTGTACGTTCTGGGCGCCAGTGAGGATCTGGACCAATTCCTGCTGTCCCAGGTCCATCTGGCAGACCCACAGATGGTCGGAATCGGGATGCCGTTCAATCTGGGCCACCTTCCCGGTGATGACTCCTTCCAGGCCTTCACCCAGATGGATCACCTGTTCCACTTCCAAACCCACCCGGGTCAGTTTATCCGCCAGCACTTCCGGCGTAACGGGAATATCCACATATTGTTTTAACCAGTTGATCGAAGCTAACATATCTCTTTGCCCCCTTAGAATTGACGGATGAACCGCAGATCATTTTCAAAGAACAGACGGAGATCGTCGATGCCATAGCGCAGCATAGCGATCCGTTCCACGCCCATCCCGAAGGCAAAGCCCTTCATCTTATCCGGGTCATAGCCGCTCATCCGCAGCACGTTGGGATGCACCATCCCAGCTCCCAGGATCTCCAGCCAGCCGGAATTCTTGCACACCCGGCAGCCCTTGCCTCCGCACATGACGCAGCTGATGTCCACTTCACAGGAAGGTTCCGTAAAGGGGAAGAAGCTGGGCCGCAGCCGGATCTTTACGCTGTCCCCGAACATCTCCTTGCAGAACAGTTCCAGGGTCCCTTTCAAGTCCGCCAGGGAAATGTCCTTATCCACCACAAGCCCTTCCACCTGATGGAACATGGGGGAATGGGTGGCATCGTAGTCATTCCGGTACACGGTGCCCGGGCAGATCATCCGGATGGGGGTGTTGGGTTCCCGGCTCTGCATGGTGCGGGCCTGGACCCCGGAAGTCTGGGTCCGGAGCAGCAGATCATCGGTGATGTAGAAGGTGTCCTGCATATCCCGGGCTGGATGATCCTTGGGCAGGTTCAGGGCTTCAAAGTTGAAGTAGTCCGTTTCGATTTCTGGGCCTTCCTCTACTTCGAATCCCATGCGCATGAAGACTTTCTTGATGTCCCGGAGGGTCTGGGTCACCGGATGGAGATGGCCCAGGGCCGGTTTCCGCCCCGGCAGGGTGAAATCCAGGGTTTCGCTGGCCAGTTTTTCTTCCAGTTGATGGGCTTCCAACAGTTTCATCTGGTCATTGATCCGCTGTTCCATCTTGGCCCGGACTTCATTGACCATCTTGCCGATCTTCGGCCGTTCTTCCGCAGCCACGTCCCCCAGGCTCCGGAGGATGGAGGTCAGGGCCCCCTTCTTCCCTAGGTACTGGACCCGGATGTTCTTCAGATCTTCCACACTTTTGACTTCGCTGAGATCCTTCTGGATCTTCTCCCGCAGTTCCTGCAGTTTGTCACTCATGTTCACGCCTCCTAAAAAAATAGAACCTCCGCCCCACAAGGGGCGAAGGTTCGCGGTACCACCCTATTTTCTCACTCGTATGGCCGATAACGCAGCCAGCGCCGGGCCTACTCCGTTCAGTCCGGTTGCTCCCAGGTGAACTTCCTCATCTCTTTCCGTGCGGGGCTCCCACCTGTTCCCCACTCTCTGGGACTTCCGGAAATGCGTACTCTCCTGTTCATGGCAAGGTATGGAATTGAATGAAGATATTATAGCACAGTTGGAAAGAGGGGGCAAGAGGGCAGCTGCCCCCCCTTCATTACATTATAAAGCTGCAGCCTGTTCCAGCTGTTTACTTAAGCATCCCTGCTCCTTCAGTCTTTGAATATGGGCCCGGGTCAATTTTTTTACAGCTCTTTCCCGGCAGGGTCAGGCCGAACTGGAGCAGTTTCTCCTCATCGATATCCACCTGACTTTCGTCAATCACCTGGAGAATCGTCTGATAGGTTTCCATTGCCAAATTGAGAAAAATCTGGCTGTCCAGGCCGTCCGCCTTGCCCGCGGCGACTTTTTCCACAAAGAAATCTGCCATTTCCTGGATATCTGCTGGCTTATCCAACAGATGCAGCAGTTGGAAATTTGCCTCCCAGTCTCTGCGGAAAGCAATCTTGGCTCCCTGGGCAGCGTCCAATCCTTCCATGGCAGCCAGGAAAACCAGATTCCCCTGTTCCTGCTGCTTTTGGAGATACTCCAGGCAAACAGGGGTTTGGAGGATCTGCTCCGCCTGCTCCACGATTTTCTTTCTGTGGGTCTGTTCTGCATATTGCTGGATATAGAAAACCATCTGATACAGAGTGCCATTGGGGTTCGCTTTCCCTGCCTTCTCCAGGAAGCTGCGGAGCAGTTCCTTTTTCCCATGGTAGGCTTCGATCCCCGGAGCAGGACCTCCCTTGATCATGGAGCAGAGGATCTTTCCGGCATCCAGCAGGTCCGTGCTGTCCGGCTGGCTGTTCCTGACCACCTCTGTCAGATCGATTTTCTGCGCGGTTTCCAGAGAGGAATATTCCGGCAAGATGATGTTGTCGATGCCTTCATGGAGGAGCCAGGCTTTGACTTCTTCATTGTATGGCTGCAGCTGATGGACCGCAAAGATCCGCCCCCAGCCGTGTACTTTCTGTGCCAATCGGAAGATTTCAGCATCCCGTTTTTCCCAATTTTCCATATTCCGCAGCACATGGAAAGTGAATTCATCGGCCTGCCCCAGTTCACGGAGTATCTCTTTGTCCTTTTCCTCCCAGGGATGCCGGCTCTGGGCTGTCAAAAACAGGGCTGCTTTGACACATTCGATTTCTCCGGAACGTTCCATGAGATTCCAGGCAAAATCCAACAGATTGGTCACATCCAAAGATTCTTGGTGCCTGTAGAGCCAGGAACCGAGTGCATCCATATAAGGGAGCAGGATCTCATCCGGATCGGCAAAGAATGCTTTCAGGCAGTTTTCCGCAGCCACGCCCTCTCCTTGGCTGGCCAGCCGGAAGGCTTTTTTTAGAGGCCGCGGCACCGGCATGGGAACATAGGCGTGGTGATACCCGACCCCATCCGGGAACCCATCGATGAAAGAAGATTTCTGGGATTCCTTGGGAGGACGCAAGGTAAAATCAGGAGACAGGCTTCCCTTTTCCTCCAGTTCGTGATGGATTTTCTGATACAGGGACTGTTCCCCGGAAGAGGCAATGCCCATGGCCCGCCGTCCCAAAGGCCCCCGGTAAAAAGAAAGGAGCGGTCCATCCTCTTCCGCTTCAGTCCTTTTCAGGATAAACGTATCCTTCCAGATCCCTGTATACCGCCCGGCAAGCTGGTTATGGACCGCCTTCAGCAGTTCCCCTTCGGTAAAAGCCATTTTGTTTTCTGCCTGGATCCGGGCCTTTATGGTAAAACGAGAATAAGGGATTCCCAGGATTTCTTCTTTCTTGATTAGCTTTTCATTTTCCTGCAGATGGGGCTCCTCTTTTTCACAGCACACCAGGTCCAGATAGCATACAGGATACGCCACAGCGGTGAATTCCGGATGCCAGTTCCTTTCATTTTGGGGATGGAAGGCATTGACTGCCTCTACAAAATTCCGGGTATCCTGGAAGGACTGGGGAGGGAAATCCCAGTGCAGCTGCCCTCTGCCTATAAGAGGGCCTGAACCAAAGACATTGACGAACAGCCATCCACTAAAATTAGGAACCCTATGGGCCGTAAAATACTCCTCAAAGATTTTTTCCAACTGAGACTGGGGAGCCGGATAATTCCGCAGGATCATATTTTCTCCATCTTTCAGCCTAAATCCGAATTCGATTCCATAAAGCATACCATCAGCAGGGTCGAATTCATAAGATGCCTGCAAAAAAGCAGTTTCTCCGATCATACGGAAAGGCTGCAGGACCAGGAATTTGATTTCCCGCTGTTCCAGCCGTTCCAGCTGTTCCTTCAGCCGTTTTTCCGTTACCTTGCCATAGGTTTCCCGATCCGTTATCAGTTCCCAGCCAAGCGCCTTCTTTTTCACTGCCATGGTATCTCCTCCCCTTTTTCTACAGTATACCATATCATCTGTGGCATTTTCTGGACTGGGAAATACAACGGGAATGTTGAGTGATTTTATTCTCCCTAAAGGCGCAAAAAAAAGAAGGACCGTGATGATCCACAGTCCTTCTTTTTTGTTTCTGGTTTATTTCGGATAGTTGCTGCTGGAATTTTCCTTCAGCAGTACGTCGTGGGCCCCGCCTTCTACCAGGCTGGTAGCGGATACCAAGGTCAGTTTGGCCTTTTTCTGCAGTTCGGGGATGGTGAGGGCCCCGCAGTTGCACATGGTGGACCGCATCTTAGAGATGGTCAGGTTCACATTGTCCTTCAAGCCGCCGGCGTAGGGTACGTAGGAATCCACCCCTTCTTCGAAGGAGAGTTTCTTGTCGCCGCCCAGGTCATACCGCTGCCAGTTCCGGGCACGGGCAGAACCTTCGCCCCAGTATTCTTTCATGTAGGTGCCATTGATGTTCACCTTGTTGGTAGGAGATTCATCGAACCGGGCAAAATACCGGCCCAGCATCAGGAAATCAGCCCCCATGGCCAGCGCCAGGGTCATATGGTAGTCATACACGATGCCGCCGTCGGAGCAGATGGGCACGTAGATGCCGGTTTCCTTGAAGTATTCGTCCCGGGCTTTGGCCACTTCGATGACAGCCGTAGCCTGGCCCCGGCCGATACCCTTCTGTTCCCGGGTGATGCAGATGGAGCCGCCGCCAATCCCGATCTTCACGAAGTCGGCACCGCATTCTGCCAGGAAACGGAAGCCATCAGCGTCGACTACGTTGCCGGCCCCTACCTTGACGGAATCACCGTATTTGTCCCGGATCCATTTCAAGGTCCGTTTCTGCCATTCGCTGTAACCTTCGGAAGAGTCGATGCACAGTACGTCTGCACCGGCTTCCACCAGGGCCGGCACCCGCTGTTCGTAGTCACGGGTGTTGATGCCGGCGCCTACCACATGGCGTTTCTGATTATCCAGCAGTTCCAGGGGATACTGTTTGTGGGTGGAATAGTCTTTCCGGAACACCATGTACATCAGGTTGCCTTCCTTGTCGATGATGGGCAGGGTGTTCAGTTTGTGTTCCCAAATGATATCGTTGGCTTGTTTCAGGGTAATGTCACTGCTGCCGACCACCATTTCAGAAACCGGGGTCATGAAATTCCGGACCTGGTCTTCCATGTCCATCCGGCTGATCCGGTAATCACGGCTGGTGACGATCCCTTCCAGATGGCCGTTCTTGGTGCCATCGCTGGTCACGGCCATAGTGCTGTGGCCAGTCTTTTCCTTGAGGGCCAGCACATCGGCCAGTGTGCTGTCAGGGCGCAAATTGGAATCACTGACTACGAAACCGGCTTTGAAGCTCTTGACACGAGCTACCATGGCAGCTTCGCTTTCAATGGTCTGGGACCCGTAGATGAAGGAGATGCCCCCTTCCCGGGACAGGGCAATGGCCATATTGTCATCAGATACAGACTGCATGATGGCAGAAACCAGGGGAATATTCAAGCTCATCGCCGGTTCTTCACCTTTTTTGAATTTCACCAGCGGAGTCTTCAGACTCACGTTTGCCGGAATGCATTCACTGGATGAATATCCAGGAACTAAAAGATACTCACTGAAAGTATGGGCAGGTTCATCATAGATAAAAGTCATTGTATATCCCCCTTTGAAATATTTTTTCCATTTTAGCACCAGTCTGTCACAAATGCAACATGTTTTTCTGGTTTTTTCCCAAAAACAACGGATCTTTTGCAGAAACAGACCGCAGCGGCTGGAATCGGGCTGCGGTCTGGTGTCTGTACACTATTTCGTTTTCAGCCGGCGCAGGGCTCTCCAGGCAATATCCTGCCGGAAATGGGCTCCGTCGAAATGGATCTTATCCACCGCGTCGTAGGCTTTTTGCTGGGCAGAAGGAATGTCATCTGCCACAGCGGTGACGCCTAGCACACGGCCGCCATTGGTGAGGATCTTCCCATCCTCTTCCCGGGTGCCGGCATGGAACACCACCACGTCTTCCATGGCGCCGGCCGCTTTCAAGCCGGTGATGGGAAGGCCTTTCTTGTAAGATCCCGGATAGCCGCCGCTGGCCATGACCACGCAGACGGCCGCCTTATCGCTCCATTCCACCATTTCAGGCCGCAGGGTGCCCTTGGCGCAGGCCGTCATCATCTCGGCCAGGTCGCTCTTCAAGAGGGGCAATACCACCTGGGTTTCAGGATCCCCGAACCGGGCGTTGAATTCCACCACTTTCACACTGTCCCCTTTGATCATGAGGCCGGCATACAGGCAGCCGGAATAAGGCCGTCCTTCCTTGGCCAGGGCATCCACGATGGGGCGCAGTACTTCCTTCACTGTCTTTTCTTTCAGGGCAGCGGTCATTACAGGTGCTGGGCAGTAAGCGCCCATCCCCCCCGTATTGGGCCCCTGATCCCCGTCGTTCACCCGCTTGTGGTCTTGGGCAGCCAACATGGGGACGATGGTCTTTCCGTCGGTGAAAGCCAGGAGGGAAGCTTCCTCCCCTTCCATGAATTCCTCGATGACCACCCGATTGCCGGCGCTGCCGAACTTGTGGTGCCCCATCATATCGTCCAGGGCATCCAGGGCTTCATCTTTGGTCATGGCCACCACGACCCCTTTGCCGGCAGCCAGGCCGTCCGCCTTGATTACGATGGGAGCGCCCTTTTCCTCTACAAAGGCACGGGCATCTGCCAGATTGTCGCACACTTTGAAGAAGGCCGTGGGCACACCGTACTTCTCCATCAGTTCCTTGGAGAAGATCTTGGAGCCTTCGATTTCCGCCGCTTTGGCACTGGGTCCGAAGATGGTCAGTCCCCGGGCACTGAACACGTCCACGATACCGGCCACCAACGGAGCTTCCGGGCCCACCACCGTCAGGTCGATGGCATGCTTTTCCGCCCAGTCCGCCAGGCCGTCCAGGTCCGCGATATCCAGATCCACACATTCCGCCAGGCCCTTCATCCCAGGGTTCCCCGGTGCTGCATAGATTTTCGTCACACTCTTGCTTTGGGCCAGCTTCCAGACCAGGGTATGCTCCCGGCCGCCGCCCCCGATTACCAGTACCTGCATGCTATGGCCTCCCTTATTCTACGCTTTCCAGCTGTTTCTTCAGATAGGCTGCGATGGCCGTATCGTATTCCGCCGTATGGGCAAAGGCTTCCTGGGCCAGCATTTTCCGGGTGTGGAGGTCGATGTCCCCTTTTTCCTTCAGCATGTGGATCAGGTCCTCATACCGGTCCGGATTGGTGATGATCACCACATCATGGAAATTTTTGGCAGAAGCCCGGACCATGGCCGGACCGCCGATGTCGATGTTCTCGATGGCTTCGGCTTCCGTCACATCCGGTTTGGCAATGGTTTCCTGGAAAGGATACAGGTTCACCACCACCAAGTCGATGGGCTGGATCCCGTTCTTTTTCATGTCTTCCATGTGTTTGGGGTTGCTGCGTACCGCCAGGATCCCCCCATGGATCTTAGGATTCAAGGTCTTCACACGGCCGTCCATCATTTCCGGGGTCCCGGTCACGTCGCTCACATAGGTCACCGGCACGCCGGCTTCCTTCAGCACCTTCATGGTGCCGCCAGTGGAGATGATCTCCACTCCGTTATTGCTGAGGAAATAGCCCAGCTTCACAATGCCCGTCTTATTGGAAACACTCAGTAATGCTCTGCGAATCTTTAACATGGATCGTTCTCCTTATTTCCGGATTTTCACTTTCCGGCCGTTTACCGTCAGCCGGTCTTCCGCCCACAGCTTCACCACTTCCGGCAGGATGGTATGTTCCTGGACCAGGATCCGGGCAGCCAGGGTGTCATGGGTATCTTCGTCCAGCACCGGCACAGCAGCCTGCATGATGATGGGCCCGGTATCCATCCCAGCATCCACAAAGTGGACGGTACAGCCGGCGATCTTCACCCCATAGTTCAAGGCCTGTCCCTGGGCATCCAGCCCGGTAAAGGCAGGCAGCAGGGCCGGATGGATGTTGATGATCTTATGGTACCAGGAATTCACGAAATCCCCGCTGAGGATCCGCATGAACCCAGCCAGCACCACCAGCTCCACCCCCGCTTCCCGGAGTTTCTTGTCGATGGCCGCTTCGAAGGAAGCCTTATCCACAAAATCCTGGCGGGCAATGGCGTAATGAGGGATCCCCATCTTCTCCGCCCGTTTCAGGGCATAAGCCTCTGGACTGTCACTGATCACCACAGCGATCTCGATAGGGAGATTCTCTTTCTGGATCTTGTCGGCAACGGCCTGGAAATTGCTTCCCCTGCCGCTGACCAATACCCCGATTTTCCGTTTAGTCACCGAAAACCCCGCCTTTCATGACGGTCTTCTTGGACCCAGGCACCACATGGCCCAGTTCGTAGAAAGTTTCCCCGTTTTCTTTCAGATGGGTCCGGACAGCATCGGCTTCGGCAGGATCCACCACCAGCACCATGCCCACGCCCATGTTGAAGGTCCGGTACATTTCTTTCACCGGCACATTGCCCCATTCCTGGAGCTTTTGGAACACAGCAGGCACTTCCCAGGCATCTGCATGGACTTCCGCATCGCAGTCTGCCGGCAGGATCCGGGGAATGTTGTCGTAGAAACCGCCCCCGGTGATGTGGACCATCCCGTGGAGGTCGAATTTTTTGATCATGGGAAGGAGGGTCTTGGGATACAGCCGGGTAGGAGTCAGCAGTTCTTCTCCCAAGGTCTTGCCGAATTCCGGAATGTAGGTATCCACCGTGAAGCCCTGGGCTTCAAAGCAGATCTTCCGGACCAGGGAGAACCCGTTGGAATGGACCCCAGTGGAAGGCAGGCCTAGGAGCACATCCCCAGCTTTCACCTTATTTCCGGTGATCATCTTGCTCCGTTCCACCACACCGACGCTGAAACCGGCGATATCGTATTCGTCCTTGGCATAGAAGCCGGCCATTTCAGCGGTTTCCCCGCCGATCAGGGCACAGCCGCTTTCTTTGCAGGCATTGGCCACCCCTTTGACGATGTCGGCGATCTTTTGGGAATCCACTTTGGCCGTAGCGATATAATCCAGGAAGAACAGAGGTTCCGCCCCCTGGACCAGGATGTCATTGACGCACATGGCTACGGCGTCCTGACCGATGGTATCGTGCCGGTCCATCAGGAAGGCGATTTTCAGCTTGGTGCCTACTCCATCGGTGCCGGAGACCAACACCGGGTCCTGGTATTTGTTCCCCAGAGCAAAGAGGCCTCCGAAGCCTCCCAGGTCCCCGATGACTTCCGGACGGTAGGTGGCCCGGACGCTGTCCTTCATCAATTCTACGGCTTTATTTCCTGCGTCGATGTCCACCCCTGCATCTGCGTATGTAATGACCTTTTTCTCGCTCACGCTGTTTCCTCCTTAGCAACCCAGTTCAAACTGTAATTTGGATCCTTTTTTCATCTCTTTATCTGCTCCATCCGGATAATGGGAATTGAAGCAGGCATAGCACATATCATCCGGGTCCAGCACGGAAAGGCTGGCCCGCAGACCTTCCATGGTAATGTAATGGAGACTGTCCGCCTTGATGTACTGGCGGATCTCTTCTTCCGTCTTGCTGGCAGCGATCAGTTCCTTTCGTTCGGAAGTGTCGATGCCGTAGAAGCAGGAATCCATCACAGGAGGAGAGCTGATGCACACGTGCACTGCCGTAGCTCCTGCATCCCGGAGGAGCTGGACAATCTTGCCGCTGGTGGTACCCCGGACGATGGAGTCATCCACCATTACCACGGATTTCCCTTCCACCAGGCTCCGGTTGGCGTTCAGTTTCAGCCGCACCGCATTGAGACGCTGTTTCTGGGTGGGCTGGATGAAGGTCCGGCCGATGTATTTGTTCTTGGTAAGGCCTTCCACAAAGGGGATTCCTGCTTCCAGGCCGTAGCCGATGGCAGCCGGCGTACCAGAATCCGGGACGGATATCACCACATCCGCCTTGATTCCCTTGGTTTCCCTAGCCAGGATCCGTCCCATGTTCAACCGGGCCTGGTACACACTTTCCCCGTCAATGATGCTGTCCGGACGGGCAAAATACACGTATTCGAAAATACAGTGGGCACGGTGAGCCGGCACATGGGTGCTGTACATGATGCTCTTGGGTTCTGTTTCCTCGTTGTCGATGACGATCATTTCCCCGGGCTTCACGTCACGCACATAGTGGGCCCCCACCAGGTCCAGGGCGCAGGTTTCACTGGTCACCACCCAGCCATGATCCAGGCGTCCCAGGCAGAGAGGCCGGAACCCATAGGGATCCCGGAAGGCAATCAGCTGGTCATCATTCATGATCAGGATGGCAAAGGCACCCCGGATGGTATCGGCGGCTTCCGCCACCCGTTCCGGCAGGGTTTTCTTCCGGCTCCGGGCAATCAGGCTCAGCACCACTTCACTGTCGATGGTGGTCTGGAACACCACTCCGTCATTGGCCAGGTCCCTCCGGAGCTGGGCAGCGTTGGTCAGGTTTCCGTTGTGGCTCATGGCCAAGTTGCCCCCGTCGTAGAACACCTTCAGAGGCTGGACATTGTAGGGCATGCTGGCCCCTGTGGTGGAATAGCGCACATGGCCCGTAGCAATATATCCGTCCAGGCCCTTCAGGCCGTCCTTGAACACATCGTTCACCAGACCCATGCCCTTCTTGATGTGCATGTTCCGGCCGTCGGTCACCGCGATCCCGGCGCTTTCCTGGCCTCTGTGCTGCAGTGCGAACAGGCCCCAGTAGGTATTCAGTGCTACATCGTCTTTCTTGGAATAGATGCCGAAGACCCCACATTCTTCATGGAGCTTGTCTTCTGCGAAATACTTTTCCCCCATAATTCCTCCCGTTTCTTTATGCCTTGGCAGCGGCAGCTCTGGCCTGGGCCAGTTTTTCTCCTTTGGCCTTCACTTCTTCCTGCATCTTCACCCTGGCATCTGCCAGTTTCTTCACCAGTTCCGGATGGGCCCCGGCCAGGATCTCCACCGCGAAGATAGCCGCATTCTTGGCCCCGTTGATGGCCATGGTGGCCACAGGGATCCCGGAAGGCATCTGGACGAAGCTCAGGAGAGAATCCATCCCATTGAGGGGAGTAGCATTGATGGGGATCCCGATTACCGGCAGGGTGGTGTAGGATGCGATCACACCGCCCAGATGGGCCGCAGCCCCGGCGGCGGCGATGATGGCTTCTACTCCCCGGTCACGGGCACCGGCGGCAAATTCCTTGACCAATTCCGGAGTCCGGTGGGCACTGGCCACGACCACTTCCACTTCTATCCCGAATTCCTTCAGGGTCTTTTCCGCAGGTTCCAGTACCGGCCAGTCCGAATTGCTTCCCATGATAATTGCTACTTTCATTCGTGAGCACCTCCAATGAAAAAAGGCCCTTGATACCGCCCGCACAGCCAGTGTTCAAGTTTCTCAGAGCCAAACCACCACAATCATTTTTTCTCCTCCTATTCTATCAATGGACTGTTTCCCTGTCAATGTTTTATCGAACTTTTATAACATAAGTTACACTATCGTTCGAAATGGGGAGGGCTGTTGCAGGGGCAACAGCCCCTTAGTCGGAAGTCAGGAGTCTGAAGTCGGAAGCTTTAGGACAGAATCCGCCTGCCTGGACGGATCCTTTTGATTATATAAAACCAGAATCGAAATCAATCTGAGCGATCATTTCGTCTAAAGGTCCTACATATTCAAAAATTTGCATGCAAATTTAACATTCGGCGCCAGACTTCAGATTCCAGACTTGAGCCGCTATGCGGCTCTAAAGCTAGAGGGTGTTGCACACAACGTTGCAACACACCTACTCTTCTTTATCGTCCGCCTCCGGTCTTCAAAGCTAGAGGGTGTTGCACACAACGTTGCAACACCCCCTTCCAAATATGGTATAATAGGAACCAAAGAGGTGATTCCCATGAAACAGTCCATCTGGACACGGCTTTTTATGACCATCCTGACCGCTTTTTCCGTCTGCAGTTCTGCTCTGGCGGCTGGGGCGATCCCGGTGCCCAAACCGGGCCGCATCGGAGCTGCGGTGCCCCGTCCCACTGTGCCCATCGGTGATTATCAGCGGCGGAATCCCATCCCTACTCCCGTCTATACCCCTGTGACCCCGTCCCGGCCGGTACAGGTACAGAAGATCCCTCTGCGCCCCATCGTCCAACCCATGACGGGCGGTCTGGCTCCCACGGGAGAACAGCTGGGGGTCTTCAAGCCCCAGCTCACCCTGTTTTCCTGGGCTGCCCCCCGGGAAATCGGCACCCCGTTCAGCCGGACCTTCCTGAACAATCCCAGAGAGTCCCTGGTCTGGTGGAAACCCGCCAGCGCCATTACCCAGGGAGATATCTTCCAGAGCCGGCTGGCAAAGCTGGTGGAAGAGGTGAAATGAAAAGAGGCTGTGAAGAAATGCACGATGCATTTCTTCACAGCCTCTTTGGTCGCGGGTCGTGAGTCGCGGGCTTGTTGGTACAAACCGAAAATCCACTTTGCAGATTCCAGTTGATTTTGTTTCGTCATTATAAAGAAAAGGAACAGACGGTTTAACCGTCCAGGCTCGCGACCCGTGACTCGCGGCCCGTGACCGGGGGTGTGAATTTTTTCACACCCCCTCTCTTATTTCACCCACACAATGGTCGCCCCGAATCCCCCTTCGTTCAGGGGGGCCATTTCTGTTTTCTTTACGTTGGGGTGTTGGTCCAGGTATTCCAAGAGGCCTTTCCGGAGCATGCCGGTGCCCTTCCCGTGAACCAGCCGGAACCGGTCCATGCCGGCCAAAAGGGCGTCGTCAATGGCCTTGTCCACATAGGGAATGGCTTCATCCACGGTCTTTCCCCGTACATCGATCTGCACCGTGGCATCCTGGGCCTTCTTCACAAACAGATCGTGGCCCTGGCTGGTACTCCGCTTCAGGGTCCGGTGGGTGCTCCGGGGCTGGCTGGGAGCTTCCTTCAGCAGCAGGCAGTCCTTCAGCTTCAGGTTCATCTTCATGATCCCGATCCGCACGGTGACTTCCTTGCCATTGAGGGCCACAATGGTGCCGCTCTGGCCGATTTTCTTCACATACACTTTCTTTCCCACCGCCGCATTGCCGCTGGTGAGGCCCTGGCCTTCCGGCAAAGGCTTTCCGTCAATAGAGAAGTTCTTATTTAGTACCTTCCGGGACAGTTCCGCCAGCTGTTCCACCTTCCGGCTTTCCACCATGTCCTGGTTGGCCCGCAGTTCCTTCAAAATGGACGTGGATTCCCGCCGGGCGTTCCGGTACAGTTCGTCCGCCTGTTCCCGGGCCTTCCGCAAAATGGCGTTCCGGCTCTTTTCCAGGTCCTGCTTCTGGCGGGTCAGTTCGTTCTTCAGGTATTCCGCTTCCCGCTGGAGGGAGGCGATCTCGTCCTTCCGGCTTTCGTATTCCCGGCGCTCCCCTTCCAGATTCTGGAGCACCCGTTCCATATTGCTGTGGCCTTCCCCGATGAAGGTCTTGGCTTCGTCCAAAATCTCCTGGGGCAGCCCCAGCCGCTTGCTGATGTAGAAAGCATTGGAACTGCCGGGTACTCCCATGAGCAGCTTATAGGTGGGCCGGAGGGTTTCCGGATCGAATTCCACACTGGCGTTTTCCATGCCTTCATGCTCGTAGGCAAAAGTCTTCAGTTCGCTGTAGTGGGTGGTCATGATGGTGAGGACCTTTTTGTTGTACAGGTACTCGATCATGGCCATGGCCAAGGCCGCCCCTTCAGTGGGGTCGGTCCCTACACACACTTCGTCCACCAGCACCAGATCCCCTTCCTGGACTTCCTCCAGGATGGAGATCATATTCTTCATGTGGCCGGAAAAGGTGGACAAGCTCTGTTCGATGCTCTGTTCATCTCCGATATCCGCATAGACCCCGCCGAACACCGGCAGGATGGCTTCCTGGGCCGGGACGAACATCCCTGCCTGAGCCATGAGGGCGAACACCCCCACGGTCTTCAAGGCCACGGTCTTGCCTCCGGTATTGGGCCCGGTGATCAAAAGGGTTGTGAAATCGTCTCCCAGGTTGATATCCAGAGGCACCACCTTTTCCTGGTCCAAGAGGGGATGGCGTCCCTGAGTGATCCGCAGCCGCTGCTGGAGGATCATCATGGGCCGGCAGCAATGGAGCTTCTGGGCCAGGGCCGCTTTGGCTCCGATGAGATCCACCTGAGCCGCCACTTCCAAGGAGCTGAGGATATTTTCCGCCTCGCTGCCCACATGGCCGGTCAAGGTCCGGAGGATCCGTTCCACTTCCGCCTGTTCCTCCAGCCGGTATTTCTTGATATCGTTGTTCAGGTTCACCACCGCCATAGGCTCCACGAACAAGGTGGCCCCGCTAGCGCTCTGGTCATGGACCACCCCGGGGAAGTTCAGCCGGTATTCCTGTTTGATGGGGATCACGTACCGGTCTTCCCGCATGGTCACCAGGGCATCCTGGAAATATTTCTGATTGTTGGGATCGTGTAAGATATTGGTGAGCTTGTCCTTCACCCGGTTCTTGGCCGCCAGGATCCCGGTGCGCAGGCCCTGGAGCTTTACGGAAGCGTTGTCTTTGATGTTGCCCTTTTCATCCAAGGCACTGGACAGCTGCTTGCTCAGCCGGGTAAAATCCCCCAGCTGGGGTCCGTAATCCCGGAGAGCCGGAGCGTTTTCCGTGTCTTCCAGCAGGAACTGTTTCAGATGACGGAGCCCATCGATGGTATCCCCGATGGCCTTGAAATCTTCTGGTTCCAGGATGCTCCCCACCCGGGTCCGTTTCACCAGGGGACTGATATCCGTCATGCCCCCCAGGGGCAGCCGTTTCCCTTCGTCCAGCAGCTGGACGGCTTCGGCGGTCTCTTCCTGGGCCAGTTTCACCTGTTCGAACCGGCTGGAGCTCGCCAGGTCCAGGGCCAGTCTCCGGCCCAAGGAAGTCCCTGCCTGGTCCGCCAGGAGGGCCTTCACCTTATCGAATTCCAAAGTATTGACAGCAAATTTTGCCATGGTATCTCCTTTATCCTCAAAAAGCCAGCAGCCAAAGGCAGGTTTCCGACCGCCGCTGGCCGCTGACTGCTGGCTGTTTTTTACAAAACTCCCCGGAAATAATGTCCCCGGGTGGTGTGAGGACGGTTTTCTTCCACTTTGGTGTCCCCGTCCAGTACACCCCGGTACAGGGCGGTCAATTCACCCAGCTCTTCGGCGGTGTATCCCCGTCCGTCGATCCGCAGCCGGGCGATCCCGGCCTTTTCCATGTCCGGCACATTGGCCAGCATGGATAACGGATGGCCGTTGAGTACATGCATCCGGCCGAACTGGTCCTGCTTCAGGGGGAACTTTTCCTTCTTCCGGTCTTCCAGGAACCCCTGTTCTTTGCAGTGGAAGCTGCAGGACCCTTTGTGCAGGTTCCCCAGGAAGCTCCCTTCCACACAGTATTCGCTGACCATCATTTCCAGGGCCCCTTCCGCCAGACATTCAATGGGAAGAGGGCTCTTCTTCACCAGTTCTCCCACTTGCTGGAGGGTCAGTTCCGGGGACAGGGTAATCCCTGCAAAGCCCTGTTCCTGCCAGAACAGGATGCTCTGGCTGTTGTAGGCGTTCATATCATAATCCAGCCACAGAGGAAGTCCCAGATCCCGGGCCATTTCCACCAGCCCGTTGTTGGCGATCAGGAACCCGTCCGGTTGGAGGGCCGCCCACTGGGCCAGAGCGTTCCGGAAATACTTCAGCTGCCCTTCGCCGACGATCCGGCTGGTGGCCGCCAGCCACTGTTTCCCCCGAGCCCGGGTCCACCCGCTGATGGTCCGATAATCTTCCAAAGTGAGAAGCGGCAGGGTATAGCTGTCCCCTCCCACCAACAGCACATCGGCGCCGGCGTCCAGGGCCACCTTGGCCTTTTCCAGGGTATCTACCTGGACGCTGAGCTGGCTGTGTTTCCGGGTGCCATGGTTTTCCCGCTGACGGAGCACCTCCTTGTGCCACACGGCCCTCTTCCGAGGCGGCAAAAAAGCATCCAGCCTCTTCTGGGTCAGTTCTTCCACTGCGGCCCGGCGGGCTTCATTGATTTCGCTCATGGGCACCATCACACCCTCATCCAAATGGCAGACCAGTTCTCCCAGAGAGAATTCCGTGGTCCCCAGCCGGTCCAGCTGCTTTTTCACAGCCGCTTCATCCAAAGCATGCTTCCGGGCCTTTTCCACGATGAATCCAGTTTGGGCAGAGCCGGTATTCCCTTCTTCATCGGTCAGCCTCACTTCCATGGGCTGCCCCAGATGGGCGGTGACTTCTGCATACAGGGGGATTCGTTTCTTGTGGTCTTCCCCGAAATACTGGGCCGCATACTGCATCAGTTTGTTGTCATAAGTACGGAACACCCGGTCGTTGAGCCGGATCCCTCGGGGCACCGGGATGGTGACGCTGCTGCCTGCCCGAGCCGCCGGCACCGGTTTTCCGTCCACAGTCATGTGTTCCACCGAGGTGCCTACCCGGCCTCCCACGCTGACCCAGAATTCCAGTCCGTCTCCCAGGTGCAGGTCCCGATCCAGCTTCAACGTACCAGCCGTATGGTCCTTGCTGAAGCTCTGGACCCGTCCTAGGAGTACCCCCCGGTTGTTGGGACGCCGGTCGCTCATCATGGTCCGGCCGGGTCGACTCACCATATAAGCGGTGGTAAAATCCCGGTTGAAGATCTGTTCGATGTTGTCCCGGTCTTCCTGGGGCACTTCATAATGGCCGGCCAGATAGCTGTCGATTGCACGGCGGTAGATGTCCGTCACCACCGCCACATATTCCGGCCGCTTCATCCGGCCTTCGATCTTAAAGGAATGGATCCCTGTTTCGATCAGTTCCGGCAGCACATCCAGGGTGTTCAAGTCTTTGGGGGACAACAGGTAATGGCCCGCGTCCACCTTGGCCAGCATGTCCTTCCCTGCTTTATCCACCAAGGTATAGGGCAGCCGGCAGGGCTGGGCACACCGGCCCCGGTTGCCGCTGCGTCCCCCGATCAAGCTGCTCATGAGGCACTGGCCGCTGTAGCACACGCACAGGGCTCCATGCATGAAGCCTTCGATTTTC
Source organism: uncultured bacterium (assembly GCA_905215645.1). Classification (GTDB taxonomy): domain Bacteria; phylum Bacillota; class Negativicutes; order Acidaminococcales; family Acidaminococcaceae; genus Acidaminococcus. Next base: position 5,859 of record CAJMQS010000024.1, on the reverse strand, counting down.
CCAGGAGTAAGGGAGCATACGGTCTTCAGGTCTTTCAGGGAAGTTTCCCGGGCCACCACTGCCTGTTCCATGCCGTTGTGGTAAGTGAACAAGGCTCCGGCGGAATTGGTCACCGTCATCTGGGTGCTGGCATGGAGGGGCAGTTCCGGAGCCACCTGCCGGGCCACCCGGATCACCCCCAGGTCTTGGACGATGATCCCATCCACCCCGATGTTGCTCAAAAAGCACAAGTATTCTCCCAGGGCAGGCATCTCTCCATCATCCACCAGGGTATTCACCGTCACATAGATCTTCACCCGGTGGAGATGGGCGAACTGGATAGCCCGGGTCATTTCCTCCGGTCCGAAATTCTCTGCATAAGCCCGGGCGCCGAAATGGCTGCCTCCCAGGTACACCGCATCGGCTCCGGCAAAGACAGCTGCCTCCAGAGCAGCCCAGGTTCCGGCTGGGGACAAGAGTTCGATATCTTTTCTTTCCATGATTGCTCCTTCTATTCCTCTGCAAAAAGGGAAAACTTCCCGTTCAACACTTCATTCATGACTTTTTATTTTACCATATCCATCCAGCCCTTGCCAACTCTCCTCGAGATGCAGGGACATAAGAAAAGGGGGTGTTGCACGTTGTGTGCAACACCCCCGGTCTCATGAGCCGCATAGCGGCTCAAGTCTGGAGTCTGGAGTCTGAAGTCTGGAGCCGGAGGTTAAATTTGCAAGCAAATTTTTGAATATGTAGAACCTTTGGACGAAATGATCTCTCAGATTGATTGCGATTCTGGTTCTACAGAATCAAAAGGATCCGTCTAGCCAGGCGGATCCTGTCCTGAGGCTTCCGACTTCAGACTTTCGACTACGGGGATGTTGCACATATATTTTTTACGTGCAACAGCCCCCTCTTATTCCCTGCTCTACCGTACCCTGAACTTGAACACCCGTTCCCGCAAGGGAGCTGCCATGGTCTTGGCATAGACGGCCTTCACTTGGTAATCCCCCGGCTGGGTGAAGCTGGCAAACAGGATGGTCACTCCTGGAGATCCGGCCTGGCCGGTGGGATTCAAGAGGGGCAGGGTGAAGGAATGGCCCAGGTTGGCGAACCCCGGCTGGCTGCTCTGATCCACCAGGACCCACTGGTTCCCGCTGGTGGGGTTGGCTTCCATATAGAGAGCCACCAGCTCCCCTGGTTTCAGGTCCAGGGTCATATTTTCCGCGGCACTGTCCAGCTTATAGCTGGTCAACAGCCGGGCGCCCTCTGCCACATTGATGGCCTTGACCAACTGGGTATAGGGCACCGTGGTATCCAGGGGCCCACCCGGAGCCGAAGCCACCCGGATGCCATTTTCTGCGAATACATATTCCTTGCCCTGGAGATACTGGGCGTATTCCGCCGAATTGGTATACAGCAGATCTTGGTCCTCCAGGGCCTTGCCTCCGGATACGTCCAGATTCAGTCCCCCGTAGACCGTCCGATCCCCTTCCGCCTTCAGGATCACGCTGAACAGGGTGGGCCGGTTCATGGTCACTTCATAGGAAAGGACAGCCCTGCCCCCTGCGGCTTTGCCTAGGGCATTGGCTTTTTCCTTGATCAGATGGTTCAGGTTGTTCTGCTGGTAGGTTTCTTTCAGCCCATCCACAAAGGGGACCTGGCCGGAAGCCTTCCCTTCGGAATAGTCCTGGCGCAGCAGGGTGGTATGGCCAAACGCAAAAACAGGCAGCGGCAGAGCCAGGGTGATGCCCAGCGCCAGTGCGGCTGCAGATTGTTTCAAATGCATGGATGGATTCCTCCTTCGATTTGTTCAACTGCTGCAGAGATTTCTTCTGCAGCAGGGGACGGGCCGGAAGCCAAAGCCGTACCCGTTTCTCTTCTTTTATTGTACACGAAAAAGGAAGGAAGGAGGATGAAAATTTGGGGAACTCAAAACACATACCGGGTGCAGAAGGGTCCCAGGACGGCAGGGTCCGGCTGGAAAAAAGCCTTTTCATGGATCCGGATGTCCCTGCGGCAGGCCAGGATGCCCTGCACAGCGGCACCTTCTTCCAAAGTGATGCCGCCTGTAGCATACAGGTAAGCCTTATCCAGCCGCACTCCCCTCCCCACCCGCAGTTTTCCGAATACCAGGATCCGGAAATCCCCTTCTGCTGCGAAGGGCCCTTCCAGGTCTAAGTCCCGGCCGTGGACCAGGACAGCCCGCCCCCGGAGGATACTCTTCCCGCCCCAGCGGAGCCGTTCCCTCCCATAACAGAGCTGCCCCTCCAGGGGCATTTCCATCCTCCGGGCATCCGGCAGGGGCCAGCTCCTGACCCGGGAAAAGACCTTCTCATTGGCGTACAGGGTATGGTCCGCCCAACCGTTGGACCAGATCCCCGTATCCGGAAAGGGCACTCCGTCTTCCGTCCCTGGCATGGTGATTTCATAACGGCTGCCCTGCATCAAAAGTTCTCCTGCGGCGTGATGGAGCTGGAGCCGCTCCTGGCGGAGCAGATCCTTTTTCTGTCCCTTCGTTTCCAGGGTGAAGAACACTTCCGGTGACTGGGGACCAAAGGAGATTCCCGGCAGCTTCCGTTCCCCGGGCAGGGTAAAAAAAGGCTCCTCTTCCCGGATCTTGGCCAGGCTCTTTGCCAAGACTGCCCACTGCCGAGCCTCCTGCTGGAGCTGCTGGGTCTTCAGACCTTGGGCTGCCGTCCGCAGGAAAGCCCAGGAAAAGCTGCCCAGAAGCACCAGTCCTGCCAGCAGCAGAGGAGTAAGCATCCCAGGAGACCGTTTACGGTCCATAAGAAAACACCTCCCGGAATTCTTTTTCCACCCCGGTTTTCCGATGGACCAGTGTCATCTTCCAGGAAAGCCTGCCGGGTCCTGCCAGTTTTGCCGCAAAACCAGTGACTGCCACATGGTCAGGAGAAATAGGGTTGACGCCAGGTTTCCTGGCCTGGGGATTCCAGGTCCGCCGATACAGTACGGCACAGCGGGAAGAGGGAGACTCTTTCACATAATAATCCCGCCGGGCGAACCCAGGTCCCCCGTAGCACCTCACCACCGTCCCTTCCGGTCCCTCTGCCACCTTGACCTGTTCCACGTCAAACAGGAACCGGGCTTCCAGCCGAGCATGGATGTCCTGTTCCACCCGGTCCAGTTCCGCTTGGAGGCAGAGCCGGCCCAGGGCCTGGAGCCCATGGGGGACCGCCCGGAGCAGCAGCCCCAGGAGCATCATCCCCAGGAGGAGGACCAGATATCCTTCAGCCACCAGGCTGCCCCGGCTCTTTTTCATAGCACCCATAGGTACAGAGGATCCTTTCTCCCTGGCGCAGGGTCACTTTCCGCAGGACCACCCCCGGCATCCCGGCCACCGGATCCAGCCGGATATCGGCCTGGAACTCCTTTTCCCAGCAGGGAGGCAAGGCTCCCGTATCCAGTAGGTACACCGCCGCCCGGCTGCTTTCTTCCAAGGTCCGGCGGATCAGGAAAAGGTTCTTCCCAGCCTGGAACACTTCCAATGCCAGGAGGCCTCCCAAAAGTACGCAAGACCAGGCTCCCAAACCATCCAGCAGCAGGAACCCCGGCCGTTTCCTAAGGGGTCCCATAACTCATCCTCCCGGTCACCGGTTCAAAAGTCATCTCCCGTCCCAGCCCCGGCCGGGTCAGGTGCCGCAGTTCCAGGGTCAGGGGTTCTTCCACATTTCCGCCAGGGGTAAAGCCTCCTCCGGCCCCAGAAAGAGAAATTTCCCCAAGTCCCAGCCTTGGATAATCCAGGATCGTTTTCCGCCGGGTGCCCGCCACCGCATAGAACCGACTCCCATCTGGGGTGCAGCGGAACCGGATATCATAATGGTGGAGATACTGGGTCCTTTGCTGGAGAGCCGCCAAGGATCCTGCCAGGGCCCGTTCTGCCAGATCCAATTGTCCCTGGGAGAGCCAGGCTTTCCACTGCCCCAGCCAGGGAAGGGTCAGGGCCGCGCCAAAAAGGGACAGGCACAGTCCCAGCAGGAGATCTGCCAGGAGAAAGCCAGGCTCCTTCTTTCTTGCCGTTTTCATGATTGCTCTCCGGAAGTGCCCTCCTGTTTCTCTCCCAGCTGGTCACTGCGCACGATATTTCCATTGCTCAGCTCAGCTGTAAAGATCACGGGATCAGCGGTCCCATCTTCGATCTGGATGCCCTTGTAGTCCCGGTTGGGCACATACTTCCCATTGACCAGGGCGGCCAGGGTCACTTCCTCCCCGCCTTTTTCCATCCGATACAGCTGGGCTCCGCTTTCCAGCAGAGCCATGTCCGAAATCAGCTGGGTATCCTTGGATTTGTTGATGGCGCTGCGGATGGAAGGCAGCAGAAAGGCGGCCAACCCGCCGATGATGGCCAGGACCGCCATCAGTTCGATCAAAGTAAAACCAGGTTTCTTTTTCCGTTGGATCATCTTTTTGCAAGTCATGTTCTTCTTCTCCTTTCAAGTCAGCAGGGGCAGTCCCTGCAGCAAGTCACACAGAGGGGACAAGAGGAGGGCCATGAGACTGGCACAGCCTCCCGCCAGCAGCACCAAGAGAGTCGGTTCCAGAAGGGTCTTGGCATTTTTCAGCCAGCTCTGGAAATCCTGGTCCAGGATATGGGCTGCTTCCGTCAAGAGAGCCGGCAGTTGACCGCTCTCTTCCCCCAGGGCCATGAATTCCACCGCAAGGGGGCTGAATAAAAAAGGCGTCTCCCGGGCGATGGCCGACAGGGAAGAACCAGCCAAGACCGCTCTTTCCAGCCGAGCAGCCTGGATACGAAAAATCCCGGCCGGAAGGATCCCCGCAGCCTGGGGAAGGGCCTGGTCCAGGGGCAGTCCGCCCCGCAGGAGCAGGGCTAAGAGCCGCAGGAAACGGATTTCCCAGAAAGACCGGAGCAGCCGGGAAACCAGAGGGCAGGAAGACAGCCAGCGGTCCCTCTTTTTCCAAAGGAAGACCGGCAGGCTCCCCAGTGCCAGGATCCCCATGAACAGCCAAAAAGGATGGTCCTGAAAAGAATCCTGGCAGGCCAGCAGCACCAGGAACCCCCTGCCCGGCTGCAGCCCTAAAGAAGCATACAGATCCCCGAAAAGGGGCAGCAGCCACCAGCAGAAACAGATTCCGATGAGGAGAGCCAGGCAGAGGACCAGGGCCGGATAGAGACAGGCCTGGAGGACGGTTTTCTGATTTTCCCGCTTTTTCTGATAAAAAAGAGCCAGCTGCTGGAATACAAAGGGCAGCTGGCCGCTGTTTTCTCCGGCTTCTGCCAAGGGAGCTGCCAGGATCCCGGCCTGCTTTTTCTGCCGGGCCAGGACCTGAGAAAGAGACATCCCTCGCTGGAGCCCTCGTTCCAATTCCCGGGAGAAAGCCCTGATTCCCGGGGATCCATGGCCTTCCAAAGCCCGAAGGGCCCGGAGGATGGGTAGCCCGCCTTGGAGCAGGAGCCCCAGCTTGCGGAAGAACGTTTCCCGTTCCAAATCTGTCAGCTGCTGCCGTCCCAAAAACAGCTGTCGGAAAGGGCTCACAGGACGGAGCTGCAGGATATGGGAGAACCGGGCTTCCAGCTCTTTTCCTGCCTCTCGGAGATTTTCTGCCCCAAGGACCCCCTGCAGGATCTTGCCTTCCCCATCCCGGGCTTTCCAGGAATAATAAGGCATTTACTTCACCTCCTTCTCTACTCCCCTTTCGGGACAGAAAAGGAAATTCCTCCCTAGACCGTCATTAAGTGTAAAAAAACCGGCATTTGGTAAAAAAAAAGGGGGTGTTGCATGCGCAACACCCCCTTTAGTCGGAAGTCAGGAGTCTGAAGTCGGAAGTCTCAGGAAAGGATCCGCCTAGCTGGACGGATCCTTTTGATTATGTAAAACCAGAATCGAAATCAATCTGAGCAAT
>CAJMQS010000023.1 GCA_905215645.1 uncultured bacterium | reverse complement strand
TGGAAAAAAGAAAGCTGTTGCATGTGCGAAAAATTCACACATGCAACAGCCCCTTTTTTCTTATTCTTCCTCGCTTACCGTATTCACCACGGCCAATGCCGCTACTTTATCTCCTTCGTCCAGATCCATGAGCTTGACGCCCTGGGCATTCCGTCCGTAGGTAGAAATATCAGCCGCATTCATCCGGATGATGATGCCCGCTGCAGAAATCAGCATGATTTCCTGGGACTCATTGATGAATTTGGAACCGACGATCAAACCGGTCTTATTGGTCACCTTCAGGTTGATGATACCCTTGCCGCCCCGGCTCTGGACCCGGTATTCGGAAATATCGGTGCGCTTGCCCTGGCCCTTATCCGTGACCGTCAGCACTTCCCCAGTATCATCCACACAGCTGTCCATGGAAACCACACTGTCATGAGGCCGCAGGCTGATGCCCCGGACCCCGTGGCTGGTCCTTCCCATAGGCCGTACATCATCTTCCAGGAAGTGGATGGCATACCCATCTCGGGTGGCCAGCAGGATATCGTTATGGCCGCTGGTCAGCTTCACGTCGATGAGTTCTTCCCCTTCGTCCAAGTTGATGGCGATCAGGCCGCCTTTCCGAGCCGATTTGAACTCGCTGACACTGGTCCGTTTCACCACCCCCAGATTGGTAGCCATGAACAGGAATTTCTTCTCATCTTCACTGATGCCGCTCTTCACAGCGATCACCGCATTGACCTTTTCATTTTCTTCCAGCGGAAGCAGGTTGCGGATGAAAGTCCCCTTGGCCGTCCGGCTGGCTTCCGGGATCTCGAATCCCTTCTGCCGGTAGACCCGGCCCCGGTTGGTGAAGAACAGGATATTATCATGGGTGCTGGCCATGAGCAGGTGTTCCGAGAAATCACCTTTTACCTTATTGTCTTCCTTGACGATCTTGCCGCTGCCGGCTTTGATGCCCCGGCCGCCCCGGTTCTGGTTCCGGAAATTGGTCAAGGCCTGGCGCTTGATGTAGCTCTGGTGGCTGATGGTGATCACCACATCCTCTTCTGCGATCAGGTCTTCCGTTTCCAGATCTCCGGTATCCGGCACAATGGAAGTCCGACGGGCATCCCCGAACCGTTTCTTTACATCCAGCAGGTCTTCCCGAGCGATCCCCATGATTTTGTGTTCATCACTGAGCACATCTTCCAGATAGGCAATGGTAGCCATGACTTCTTTGTATTCATCCTCGATTTTCTGCCGTTCCAGGCCGGTGAGGCGCTGGAGACGCATATCCAGGATGGCCTGGGCCTGGCGTTCGCTGAGGCCGAACTTTTCCATCAGGGCAGCCTTGGCCACATCTCCATTGGCACTGGCCCGGATGGTGGCAATCACCTCATCCAGATGGTCCAGGGCGATCTTCAAGCCTTCCAAGATATGGGCCCGCTCCCGGGCTTTGTTCAGTTCATACCGGCATTTCCGGGTGATCACATTCTTCTGATGGTCCAGGTAATATTCCAGGATCTGTTTCAGATTCAGGATCCGTGGATGGCCGCTGACCAGGGCCAGCATGATGATACCGAAGGAATCTTGGAGCTGGGTGTGCTTGTACAGCTTGTTCAGCATGATTTCCGGGACCACATCGCTGCGCAGCTCGATGACGATACGCATGCCCTTCCGGTCTGATTCATCCCGCAGGTCGGTGATCCCTTCCAGGGTCTTGTCCTGGACCAGGTGGGCGATGTTCTCGATGAGTTTCGCTTTGTTCACCTGATAGGGGATTTCCGTGACCACGATCCGGTTCTTGTTCTTGGGCATGGGTTCCACATGGGCCTTGGCCCGGACTTTCACCACACCTCGGCCGGTGGTATAGGCCTGGCGGATCCCGGAAAGCCCCAGGATCTTAGCCCCGGTGGGGAAATCCGGCCCTTTGATGGCCGTCATCAGCTGTTCGATGGTGGCATCAGGATGGTCGATGAGCATCACGCAGGCATCCACCACTTCTCCCAGATTGTGAGGCGGAATATTGGTGGCCATCCCTACGGCGATGCCGGCAGATCCATTAATCAGGAGTGCCGGGACCTTGGCCGGAAGCACCGTAGGTTCCTTCAGGGATTCATCATAGTTGGGGATGAAATCCACTGTATCCTTTTCGATGTCCCGGAGCATTTCCACGGCAATCTTTCCCATGCGGACTTCCGTATACCGCATGGCAGCCGGTGGATCCCCGTCCACAGAACCGAAGTTCCCATGGCCGTCCACCATCAGATACCGGGTGGAGAAATCCTGGGCCAGGCGCACAATGGCGTTATACACAGAAGAGTCTCCATGGGGATGGTATTTCCCCAAAACATCGCCCACGATACGGGCACTTTTTTTATACGCCTTGTTGGGCAGCATCCCTGCCTCATTCATGGCATAAAGGATGCGGCGGTGGACCGGCTTCAGGCCGTCCCGCACATCCGGCAGAGCACGCTGGACAATGACGCTCATGGCGTAGTCGATATAGCATTTCTGCATCTCGTCTTCGACATAAACGGGGATCACTTTGCCTGCAGTGATGGTCTGCTTGTCATTCTGCTGATCATCCACGTTCTCACGCTTCCTTCCTGCGTCCTATGACGCGGTCATTTCCAAAGGAGATCATAGACCTGTTTGCCGATCAGCACCACAGTCATGATCAGGTACAGGGTGCGGATGTATCCCACCCCTTTTTTTATAGCAAACTTCGCGCCCAGCCGGGCTCCGATGATTTCCACCATTCCCATGGGCAGGGCATAGGCCAGATAGACCCGCCCCAGCAGCAGGAAAGCAATCAAGCCTCCGATGTTGCTGGCCAGGTTCAGGGCTTTGGTATTCCCTGCAGCCGTCACGAAGTCATAACCGAAATACAAAAATCCGAAGATCAGGAACGACCCGGTCCCCGGTCCGAAAAAGCCATCATACATCCCCAGGAACCAAGCCATGGCAGCCATGCCAAAGGCCATAGAACGGGTCATGGCATCCACCCGGCCCATGCCGTCCCAGTTTTTCCGACGGTAGGTGTAACAGGCGGTGCCAACCAAGGCCAGTACCACGATGATCCGCAGCAGCTGTTCCGGAAGGAGATAAGCGATGCAGGCCCCGGCACCGCTGCCCAGGAAGGACAGAGGCATCAGCTTCAAAATCTTGGGATCCACCTTGCCGGAACGGGCAAAGGTGAAGAAGCTGGTGACCGCTCCGATGGAAGCGGCAAATTTGTTGGAGCCCAGGGCATAGGGAGTGGGGACGCTGGTGGCCATGAAGGCCGGCAGGGTAATCAGTCCGCCGCCTCCCACGGCTGCATCCACAAAAGAACCTACGAATCCGGCACCCAGCAGAAAGAACAGTTCCTGCCAATGGAATTCCAGCATGGCTTTACTCCTTCCAGGTGAAATAGACGCCGGCGATCCCTTTTTGACAGGAAGCGTGCAGCACGTTCCCGGTCATCTTGTTGCTCACCGCATAAGGATTGGCCTGGGTCAATTCCGCCCGGTCAAGGGGCCAGCGGACTCCGTCGATGCTGACCTGGCAGAAAGCGGACAGGGGAAGCAGGCTGACGGCCCGCGGCCGATTCTTGCCCGCCGTAAAAGAAAGTTCTTCCCCTGGCAGGAGATAGCAGAGCACTTCCTGGTCGTCTGCCAAGAGTGCGGAGCCGCCCCGTTCCACATAGGCCAGAAGGGTATAGAGGTTGCCGAACAGATGGTCGGCTCGGCCTCCCCAGATGCCGGTAGCCAGCACAGTCCGGTCTCCTGGCAGATCCTGGAGGACCAGGGACAGGTCCGTGTCATCCTTGTTCACCGGATAAGTCTTGGCCCGTGCCCCCTTCCGGACAAATTCTTCCCAAGCTCCCGGAGCTGCGCTGTCCCGGTCTCCATAGAGAAAACCGGGTACCACCCCGGCAGCTTTGCAGTGATCGGCTCCTCGGTCCGCCGCAGCCACCGGAAAAGCCGCAGACGCCTTCCGCAGCCACTGGGGATCGGGCCGCCTTCCGCCGGCCACCACCACGATTGTCTCCCCGCCCGGACGGCTCCACTGGATCCGTCCCTGGGGAAGCTGGATGCCCTTATCCATAACGGCTCTCCTTAAAAGTCCAGGTTGGTCACTTTCCCGGCGTTTTCTTCGATGAACTGTCTCCGGGGTTCCACTTTGTCTCCCATGAGGATGGAAAAGACGGAATCAGCAGTAGCGGCATCTTCCAGCTGAACCTGGAGTACCGTGCGCTTGCTGGGATCCATGGTGGTCTCCCACAGCTGTTCCGGGTTCATTTCCCCCAGCCCTTTGTAGCGCTGGACATAGGGATTGTTCTGTCGGCCCACTTCATCCAGCTTCTTCTGGAGTTCCTCATCGCTGTAAGCATAGGTGTGCTTCTTGCCGGTGCGGATCAGATACAGGGGCGGCTGGGCGATGAATACATTCCCATGGATGATCAGGGGTTTCATGTAGCGGTAGAAGAAGGTCAGGAGCAGGGTCCGGATATGGGCCCCGTCCACATCCGCATCGGTCATGATGATGATCTTTCCGTAGCGGGCCTTGCTGATGTCGAATTCATCTCCGATGCCGCAGCCGAACGCAGTGATCATAGCCCGGATCTCCTGGCTGTTGAGCATCTTGTCCAGGCGGGCCTTTTCCACGTTCAGGATCTTGCCCCGGAGCGGCAGGATGGCCTGGAAATTCCGATCCCGTCCCTGCTTGGCACTGCCTCCTGCAGAATCCCCTTCCACCAAGTAGATCTCAGTTTCCTCTGCATTCTTGCTGGAACAGTCCGCCAGTTTCCCGGGAAGGCTGCTCACTTCCAAAGCAGATTTCCGGCGTGTCAGGTCCCTTGCTTTTCTGGCAGCAGACCGAGCACGGTTGGCCATGATGGCTTTTTCGATGATTTTTTTCGCAATGGGGGCATTCTCTTCGAAATACTCCGTCAAGGCATCGGTCACCATATTGTCCACGATGCCACGGACTTCACTGTTCCCCAACTTGGTCTTGGTCTGCCCTTCGAACTGGGGTTCCCGTACCTTCAGGCTCATGACGCAGGTGAGCCCTTCCCGTACATCATCCCCGGACAGATTCTCCTCATTGTCCTTGAGCATCCCGTTCTTCCGGGCATAATCGTTGATGCAGCGGGTCAGGGCCTGCTTCAGGCCGGCCAGGTGGGTGCCCCCTTCTTCCGTATTGATGTTGTTCACAAAGGTATAGATATTTTCCGTGTAAGCATCCGTATACTGCATGGCCACTTCCACGATGGTGTCCTGGCGCTCCCCTTCCACGTAGATGGGCTTGTCATGGAGGGGTTCCTTGCCTTTGTTGATGAATTCCACGAAAGAGACGATGCCGCCTTCATAATGGAACGTCTCATCCTGTCCGCTCCGTTCATCGGTGAGCTGGATCTTCACGCCTTTGTTCAAGAAGGCCAGTTCCCGGATCCGGTGTTTCAAGGTATCGTAGCTGTAGACCGTTTCCGTGAAGATGGTATCGTCAGGCCAGAAGGTGACGCTGGTGCCCGTTTCCTGTTCCGGGCATTCCCCTTTCACATACAAAGGACAGGTGGTCTTTCCTTTGGCAAATTCGATGCCATAGACCTTCCCGTTCTTCTTGACTTCCACCACCATTTTTTTGCTCAGGGCATTGACGCAGGAAACCCCCACCCCGTGGAGCCCTCCGGAGACTTTATAGCCGCCGTCGCCAAATTTTCCCCCGGCATGGAGGACCGTCATGACCACTTCGATGGCCGGTTTCCCCACTTTATGCATTTCCACCGGGATGCCCCGGCCATTATCCGTGACCGTGATGCTGTTGTCCTGATGGATCGTCACATGGATATGGTCGCAGTATCCAGCCAGGGCCTCATCGATGCTGTTGTCGATGACTTCATACACCAGATGGTGCAGCCCCCGGCCGCTGATGCTGCCGATATACATACTGGGACGTTTCCGCACGGCTTCCAGGCCTTCCAGGACCTGGATCTGTTCCGCCCCGTAATCACCGTGGACGGCAATCTCTTCTTCAATCGTCTGTTTCTTTTTCGCCATACAAACCTCCCGATGTCAGCGTTTTTGCAGGGTCTTGCTGGAAATCCCTGAGAGGATGATCTTATCCCGGGTCACCACGCAGCTGGAAGGCGGAAAATCGTCTGTCAGATCGATGACATTTGCTTTCCCCAGTTTGGGCCTCAGGAAAAACCGGTAGATGTTGGTCCGCTTGTTCCGGATATCGAAGATCCCGATGATCTCATCACAGCGGACCACATAATTATTTCCTACGTGCAGGTACATGATAACGGCTCCTTCTGGCTTTTTCCAAAGTGCGGGCAATGGTCTCTTCCTGGAGTTCTTCCGGACGGAGACCGGTTTCCAGCTGCACGGCAAAAGCCTTCTCCTGGGCAGTCGCTTTGGGATCCAGAGCCTGGTTCAGGGCCCATTCTCCCAGTACTGCCTTCACGTCAGTAAATGTTATTCTATCACATTTCACCAGTTCCCGGCAATCTTCATACCGGAGCCAGGGACGGAGCACCAGCTGCTTCCGGATCTCCCGGCGCAGGGCCTGCACCTGTTCCCGGCGGCAGGCGGAACAGATTTCTTCTTCCCCGATCAGCGGTACTCCGCAGACGGGGCAGCGGCGGGACGGATCCACCTTGGGCATGAACGGACCCTTTTCCTCTCGGGGCTGGATTTCCTCCTGGATGATGCCATGGTAGAACTTCAGCTCCCGCAGGATCCTTTTCCTCCCCTTGAGAGCCGGAACCAGCTGGCGGTTCAGCTGTCCCAACAGTTTCCCCTGCATCATATGGAGCTGGTTGGACCACATGGGATTGTCCGTATGGACATACAAGGTGCCGTTCTCCAGCCGGTAAGGCTGGGAATGGTCCGCGGCTGTATGGCCCAAGATCTCCGCCCAATGGCTCCGCAGCCAATGGAGCAGGAACTGCTGCCGGGCCCAGGGAGTCCGCAGCACCTTCAAGACCAGGAGTTCTGAATCTTTCATCCTTCCGCCTCCATTCTGCCCTCCCGTACCCGGTAAGCAGCCGCATCTCCCTTGACCGGAGCCAGGGAGCGGTCATTCACCGTCAGGAAGGTCTGCACCGTCCCGTTGATGAAACCCAGCAGCTTTTCCCGGCGGTGCTCATCCAGTTCACTGAGCACGTCATCCAGGAGCAGGACCGGATATTCTTCCCGGACGGAACGGATGAATTCCAGTTCTGACAGTTTCAGCGCCAGGGCAGCGGTCCTCTGCTGCCCCTGTGAGCCGTAGATCCGCAGAGGACGCCCTGCGTGGAAGATCTCCAGATCATCCCGATGGGGTCCCAGGCTGGTATAGCCCCGGAGATAATCCAGCTGGTGCCGCTGAGACAGCTGTTCCCGATAAAAGATCTCCCAGGCTGCCGGGCCTGGATTTTCTTCCAGCACGGCTTCCCCGCTGCCCTGTTTCTGGATATAAGAAAGGGTCAGGGCTCCCTGGGTACCAGTGATGCCGTCATAGACCTGCTGGGCCGCTGCCCGGATCCCTGCCAGCGCCTTGAGCCGGAAATCCAGGATCCCTCCGGCCAGCCGAGCCAGGGCACCATCCCACACGGAGAGCTGGGCCTCCTCCAAATTTTCCCGTTCCCGGCACTGTTTCAGGAACCTGTTCCGCTGCTGGAGCACCCGGTTGTATTGGGCCAGGAGATCATAGTAGACCGGGCTGATCTGGGCGATTTCCATGTTCAGGAACTTCCGGCGCAGGGCCGGGTCTCCTTTGACCAGCTGCAGGTCATCCGGCGTAAAGAGTACCAGGTTCACCCGGCCGTACTGTTCCCGAGGACTCACCGGATTTCCGTTCAGGAGATTCTCTTTTTTCAGACGACCCCGTACCTTGTACCGTTTCACCAAGAGGCAGCTGGACCCGCAGCGGTCTCCATACTGCAGTTCAGCTGCCCACTCTTCTGCTCCGAAGCTGGGGATTTCCTCTTCATGCCGGGTCCGGAAGGAAAACCCTCTGGCAGCCATATAGATGCCCTCCAACAGATTGGTCTTGCCCTGGGCATTATCCCCATAAAAAACAGTTATATCATGTTCCAGGGGAATGGACACCTGCTGATAATTCCGGAAATGGAGGAGCCGGAGGTGTTCCAGGCGCATCAGAAGATGACCCGCACCGGCGTCAGGATATAGGTATAGCTGGCATCGCCTTCCGGCATCAGACGGGCCGGCGACAGGGAAGTATTGGTCTCCAGGCTGATCTGGTCACTGCCGCAGTTCTTGAAGAAATCCATCATGTAGCGGGAATTGAAGGCAATGTTCAGAGGCAGAGCTTCCCCAATGGTCTGACAGGAAATGATTTCTTTTCCCTGGCCCATATCGCTGACAGCAGAAGAGAGGATGATCCCGTCCGTATCGATGGCCAGCCGGACGATGTTGTAATCGGATTGGGAGAACAGAGCAACCCGCTGGATGGCTTTTTCCATATCCACCCGGCTGAATACCGTCCGATTGCTGAAGGACGGAGGGATAGGTCGTTTGTAATCCGGGAATTTCCCTTCAATCAGGCTGGAAATAATGGTGAGGTTGCCTACTTTGGCCATAATCTGCCGTCCCTGGATGCTCAGGGTCACAGGTTCAGGAAGTTCTCCGTTCAGATTGCTGCGGATTTCCTTCAGGAGCCGGGCCGGAATCAGCATGGAGAATTCACTGTCATCTCCTTCTTCCAGTTCTGCTTCCTTGATGGCCAGACGGTGGGTATTGGTCCCTACAGCCGTCAGGCTTTTTCCGGCTTTTTCCAGGTAGACTCCTGTATACAGGGGCCGGCTGGCATCAGTGGAACAAGCATAGACCGTAGTGTCGATCAGTTTCCCGATCAATTCTTCTGACAGCTGGAAAGTCCGCTCTCCTTGGAACCGAGGCATGGCCGGATATTCTTCCGGATCCATCAGAGGAATGTGGTACTGTCCTCTTGCCTTGGTTGCTTTCAGGGTCATTTCTTTTTCGCCGGGAAGCTGCTGGATCGTCAGCGTCTCATCGGGATCGAACCGGGCTAAGAGATCGCCGATGGCCTTAGCGGGGATCAGGATATCTCCCGGTTCTTCACCATTGACTTCCAGCTGTTTGTTCATCATATACGTGTTGTCCATGGCAATCAACTGCAGGCTGTTGCCCTGGAGGATCACATGGATCCCGGAAAAAATCGGTGCATTGTTGCTGGCTGAGATGGCTCTTTTAACGATATTGACGCTTTGCGCCAGTTCTTTGCTTTCACATGAAAACTGCATGACAGTACCTCCTTGTTTCTAAAACGGTGAAATATTAAAAATCCGTAGTCTTCGTAGTAGGGCCTGTGGGTATGTGGAAAAGTCCGTAAAGCCTTGTGAGATGCCGGAAAGCCCTGTGGGATAACCTTGTGGATAAATGCTGTCTATTTATCCACATATCCACTTTTTTAGGGACTTTTACAGTTATCCACAAATTTAATAACAAGTTATACACAGTATTATCCACAAGTTGTGGATAACTTTGGACAGAAGAGATTTTCCGAGGCACTGCCTCATTTTTTCAGTTCTTCTATGAGTTTGGCCAGCTGCCGTTCCAGATTGGGATGGTTTTTTTTGTCATCAGCGATCTTGTCACAGGCGTGGAGCACGGTGGTATGATCCCGTCCGCCGAAATATTCACCGATCCGAGGCAGGGAAAGCTCCGTCAGTTCCCGGGTCAGGTACATGGCGATCTGCCGGGGATAGGCGATGGAACGGGTGCGCTTCTTGGCTTTCAGATCTTCCACTCGGATCTTGTAATGGGCGGCTACTAGTTCCTGGATGGCTTCCACGGTGATGACTTTTTCTGCCGTAGTGCCCATATCCAGATCCTTGAGGGCTTTCCGGGCCAGTTCCATGGTGACCGGCTGCTGGTTCAGGCTGGCAAAGGCACGGACTTTGGTATAGGCGCCTTCCAGTTCTCTGATATTGGTCTTTACGTTGGTGGCAATCAGCTGGATGACTTCCAGGGGGAATTCCAGATGATCTTTTTCTGCCATGCTCCGCAGGATGGCGCTGCGGGTTTCAAAATCAGGATGGTTGATTTCGATGATCAGCCCCTGCATGAAGCGGCTGGTCAGCCGTTCTTCCAGGGTATCCAGTTCTTTGGGCGGACGGTCGCTGGAGATGATGATCTGTTTATCCGCCTGTTTCAGGGCTTCAAAAGTATGGAAGAATTCTTCCTGGGTGGATTCCTTTTTCCGCAGGAACTGGATATCGTCGATGAGCAGGACATCGATGTTCCGGTATTTGTTCCGGAACGCTTCGTTGGTATTGTGCTGGATGGCACCGATCAGCTCATTGGTGAAGGTTTCGCTGGAGGTATAGAGGATCTTCATCTGGGGAAATTTCTGGTGGATATAGTTGCCGATGGCATTCATCAAATGGGTCTTGCCCAGCCCAGGATCGCTGTAAAGGAACAGAGGATTGTAGCTTTTGGCTGGGGCATTTGCCACGCCCATAGAAAAATTGAAGGCTTCCTCATTGGATTTGCCTCGGATGAAGTTATCGAAAGTATATTTGGGAGAAAGATGGGTGTCGAATTCCTGGACAGCCGGGGCCGTCGGCCGATCAGGTGCTGTTGGGACAGGTGCTGAAGTTGGCGGAGCAGGGGGTGTGGATTCCGGAAAGAGGGTCTGTTCCACTTTGGGAGTCTCCATGACTTCCATGAGGATCTTCATGGGACGGCCGCAGATTTGGGAAAGGCTTTCTTCCATAATGGGAAGGAACCGTTCCTGAATGGTGGTCTTGGTATAGTTATTGGGTACATCAAGGGATAGGCTGTCCTCCGTCAGAGTGCGTGGATGCGCCGGATCCAGCCAGATCTTCCAGCTGCCGCCCTCACTGCTGGCAGCTACGGCAGCAAGCATTTCGGCCCAGACCTGGGCCAGGTTTTTCGTCATCATATCCGATCCATCCTTTGTGGTTTTATAGAGATTCCATTATATCACGAACCTGTGGAAAAATCTGTGGACAGTGTGGATAACTTCTTTCTGGAAGGGAGGCAGGAATACGCGGCAGCCCACATTCCAGGTTATCCACAAAATCCAGGTTATGCACAGGGAGTTATCCACAGCTGTTGATAACTTTTCCTCTGGCCTTTCTCAGCGGTTGAAGAGACGGTCCCAGAAACTGCGTTTTTTCAGTCTTTCTGTTTCTTCTTCTGCCGCTTTGGCACGGGCTTCCGCTTCTTCGATACGGGCGCGGGCTTCCTGCAGATTGGCGGCGGCCGTTTCTTTGGCGGCGGTCAGGGCTCCGATCTGCTGTTCTTTCAGGCGCAGGACGGCTTCCTGCTGATCAGCTCTGGCTTGGGCGGCATCTCTGGCTTTGGCCAGATCCTGGAGCTGGAGTTCTTTTTGTTCCGACTGGGCTTTGTATTCCAGATACTGGACCTTTTCCTGGGTGAGCAGCTTGGTGGTGCTCATTTCCGCAATGAGCTTCTGCTGGACTTTTCCCAGCTGATCTTGGACGGTGTTCATCTGGATCAGGAGCATCTTGTTTTCCTGGCGCAGCTGTTCCAGCTCTTCATCTTTATTTTGTTCATAGACGATGACAGGGTTTTCCGAACGTTTTCCATCCAGGAATTGGACGGCTTCATCATCCAGCATGAGAAACCGGTTTTGTTTGATCAGGTGGCCTTCCAGCTCTGCATCGTACCGCTTGATCTGTTTGCGGATGGCTTCATAGGAAACCCCTTTTTGTTTGGCATAGTCTTTGATGGTGATCATGACAGGCATCCCTCAGTATGGTGTAGATTTCCGGAACGGGAAGAAAACCGCCGAGTGTTCAGCGGTTTCTCAGACAACTGGCATCCTGCAAACTTCATACAACGTTGTATTTTAGGGGAGCCAGTCAGTTCCAAAGGTTGTATGGGTATAGTATATCATATTTGGACCAGCTGTGGATAAAAGATTCCAGGAAAGGGAGAAAGAAGGCATACCAAGGGAGTCCAGGGGTTTTCCACAGGGAAAAGTGTTTTCCACAGAAAGTTATCCACAGGTGTGGATAACTTTGGGGATAAGCCCAGTATACGGGGTTGGAGAGAATGGAGGGGGGTGTGGATATCTTGAGACGGCAGTCAGGAGTCTGGAATCTGGAGCCGTAGGATAGAGGGGTACTGCACGTTCTGTGCAACAACCCCTTTCTGTCAGCGGCCGTTGGAAATCAATTCTTATAAATTGATTTTGAAACAATGACTGTTGCATGTATTTTCCGTTGTTCAAAGCCAGTTTTACTGGTTTCCGACAGCAGACTTCTGACTCCCGGCTTAGGAGGTGTTCCCTGTTTCGTGCAACACCTCCAGTGGACATGTGGATAAGTTTGGGGATAAGAGCTGGAATCTGGCTTAGTTGGGGGGACTGGAGGTTTTCCACAGGAAAGCAAGTTTTCCACTGAAAGTTATCCACAGATGTGGATAACTTTGTGGATAAGGCCGTTCCATGGGGCTTCCGGGTTGTGGAAGGCGATTTTTTCCTGTGGAAAACTCTATCCCAAAGGCAAAAAAATCCCCATGTCCCTGTGCAAAGGGCAGGGACATGGGTTACAGAGCACCCGGATTAAAGGCTGGCTATTACATAGAAAATGCAACACCTTCTATTTTTTCAGTTCCAGGATCAAGGATTCGATTTCCCGGTTCAGTTCCGGATCCTTTTGCCGGTCTTTTTGGATCTTTTCGCAGGCATGGATGATGGTACTGTGATCCCGGCCTCCAAAACATTCTCCGATTTTTTTCAGGGAAAGCCCGGCCATTTCTTTGGTCAGGTAAATGGCGATCATCCGGGGAACGGCGATCCGCTTGGTCCGTTTTTTTTCGATCAGTTCGGAACGGTGGAGCCGGAAATGGTCCGCCACCTGCTGCTGGATGGTATCCACCGTAACGAATTGGGGGGTATCCAGCAGGTTCAGTTCTTTCAGGGCGGCCCGGCTGAGCTCCAGGGTGATGGGCTGTTTGGTCATGCTGGCGTAGGCGCAGATCCGGTTATAGGCCCCTTCCAATTCCCGGACATTGCTGGTGACACTGCTGGCAATCAGCAAAATCACATCATTGGGGAAAAGGACGCCGTCCTTGTGGGCCAGATTCTGGAGGATCGCCATACGGGTCTCCAAGTCCGGATGCTGGATATCTGCGGTCAGACCGGAATTGAACCGGCTGATCATCCTCTCTTCCAGGGTATCCAGTTCGGCCGGCGGCCGGTCGCTGGAAATGATGATCTGTTTGTTGGCCTTTTCCAAAGTATTGAAGGTGTGGAAGAATTCTTCCTGGGTGGATTCCTTATTCCGCAGGAACTGGATATCATCGATGAGCAGGACATCGATGTTCCGGTATTTTTCCCGGAAGGCTTCCAGACGGTTGTGTTCTACGCTCTCGATCAGTTCATTGGTGAAAGTTTCACTGGATATGTACAGGACCTTCATTTCTGGATGGTTCTGGAGGATCTGGTTCCCGATGGCATTCATCAGATGGGTCTTGCCCAGGCCGGAATCACTGAAAAGAAAAAAGGGATTGTAGGCAAAGGCCGGATTATTGGCCACGGCCATGGAGGCCGCCTTGGCGAAACGGTTGGAATTGCCTACGACGAAATTCTCAAAAGTGTATCGGGGAGAAAGGTTGGTGACAAAAGGACGGGATAGGGGACGGGAAGGGGCGGGTGTTTTTTTCTTTTCCGGAGTCTTTGTTTTGGGAGGGGGAGGGGTAAGGTCTTGTTCGGCAAATAGATCCAATTCCACAGGCTTTTTTTTCGTCATGGCAAACCTCCTTTCTCCTTTGGGATTTTTTTTCATTATAGCATATTCCCGTCATGTGGATAAGTAGAGATAGAAAGGAGCTGAAGGAAAGGACAGGACCGGTTTGGAAGGTTTTCCACAGGAAAAAGAGTTTTCCACAGAAAGTTATCCACAGGTGTGGATAACTTTGGGGACAAGTCTGGAAATACGGGGAAGGACAGGAAAAAACGAACAGATATTCTGTGGAAAACCAGCCTTTCTTGCATATTCCCGGGGAATTCCCTATAATGGAACCACCAAAACAACTGCAGGAGGGCGGAATTCCAGCCGGACCGGCCTGTGGGAAGGAGAGAGCACGATGTCTGGGAAACTGCGTATTGCCATTACCGCTGATACTTATCCCTACGCTTCTGAAGTGACCAATCTGGTGGATGCCCCTTTTGCTCCCCGTGGGCTGGTGGAAGTCATTGCCCGTTTGGGAGCCATTCCGGTGATCCTTCCGGATGTGCCCGATGCCCGGGGGGAAGAATACGTGGATTTGTTTGACGGATTGATCCTTCCCGGGGGAGCGGACGTGGATCCTACCCTGTTCGGAGAAGAACCTGTGTGGAAGATTGGACGGACCAACTACAAACGGGATTTGTTCGAACTGTCTTTGTTCCACGCCTTTTATCAGGCCGGAAAACCGGTTTTCGGGATTTGCCGGGGCTGCCAGCTGATCAATATTGCTTTGGGAGGCAATGTATACCAGGATCTGCCCAGTGAAGCTCCCCATTGCACCATCCGCCATTCCCAGGGAGCACCGGGAGGCTATCCCACCCATCATGTGGAACTGCAGCCAGGGAGCAGCCTGTATGGGACCTTGGGACCCCGGGCTTTTGTCAATTCCCGGCACCATCAGGCCATCCATCGGGTAGCCGAAGCATTGGAAGCCACAGCAGCAGCTCCTGACGGAGTCGTGGAAAGTGTGGAAAGCCATGATCACCGGCAGGTGGTGGCCGTCCAGTGGCATCCGGAAAACATGTGGCAGGAGCATCCGGAGATGGAGCGGCTGTTTGCTGATTTCCTGAAGCGGGTGGAGGAGAGGAAGAAAGAGGGATGAGAAAATCCCTCTTTACAAATAGAAAAAAATTTGCTAATATATATTTTATCTGATGCGGGCATAGTTCATTGGTAGAATGAAAGCTTCCCAAGCTTTAGAGGTGGGTTCGATTCCCATTGCCCGCTCCAATTTCAAAAACAACCTGTCGCTGGGGCGGCAGGCTTTTTTATTTTCCGGAAAGGGTGTTTATGATATAATAATCTTTCACGGAAAAAGAATTTCACTGTCTGGAAAAATGGGGAGGAAAACATGGCAGAGTACAATTTACTGCAGAAAAAAATCCTGGCCGATGGGACCATCAAAAGCGGCGATGTATTGAAGGTGGACAGCTTCCTGAACCATCAGATCGACGTTCCTTTCATCAGCAAATTGGGAAAGGAATTCTACGAACTGTTCAAGGACCGTCCTATCAACAAGATCCTGACCATCGAAGCTTCCGGGATCGGGATTGCCTGCCTCACGGCCGTCCACTTCCGGGTCCCGGTGCTGTTTGCCAAAAAAAGTGCTGGCAGCAATATGGATAAGGAAGTCTACAGCACGGAAATCAAATCTTTCACCCACAATAAAGTGAACCATGTCATCGTTTCTAAAAAATACCTCAATGCGGGGGATCATGTCCTGATCATCGACGACTTCCTGGCCAACGGCTGTGCAGTGCAGGGCCTCATCGATTTGGTCCATCAGGCTGGCGCTGAAGTGGAAGGTGTGGGCATTGCCATCGAAAAAGGATTCCAAGGCGGAGGAGATGCTCTGCGGAAACAGGGATATGATGTAAAGAGCCTGGCCATTATCGAAAAGATGGATGCCTCTACCGGCTCCATCCAGTTCCGCTGAAGGAGGTCCCATGGAAAAAGAAAACCAAGGATCCCAGCCGCTGGATCTGTCCGATCCCATTTACCAGTTCGACGGGAAAATCAGTCTGCAGAAAGCGGTCCCTTTTGGGCTCCAGCATGTGCTGGCCATGTTCGTGGCCAATATCGCTCCCATCCTGATTGTCACCGGCGCCGTCAAGATGCCCACGGAACAGGCAGCAGCCCTGATCCAGGCAGCGATGATCATGGCTGGAGTGGGGTCCCTGTTCCAGATGTTCCCGGTGGGGCCGTTGGGCAGCCGGCTGCCCATCATCATGGGGATCAGTTTCACTTTTGTCTCTACCTTCTGTGTCATCGGAGCCAAATACGGCTACGGTGCCATTTTGGGAGCGGCGCTGGTGGGAGGCTGTCTGGAAGGCTGTCTGGGGCTCATCGCCCGCTGGTGGCGCCGGTTCATCCCACCTATCGTGTCTGCCAGTGTGGTCACTTCCATCGGATTTTCCTTGCTGGGCATCGGAGCCAATTCTTTTGGGGGCGGTTTCGGGAATCCCCATTTTGGGGAAGCCCCTTATATGATCGTAGGGACCGTGACCCTGCTGTCCTGTCTGATCTTCAATATCAAGGCCAAGTCTTTCTACAAACAGCTGTCCGTGCTGTTCGGCCTGGTGGTGGGTTATGTGACGGCTTTCTTTTACGGCATGGTGGATCTGTCCAAGCTGGGTACAGCCGGACTGTTCTCTTTGCCCCAGCCCCTTCCCTATACTTTGGAATTCCATCCGGATGCCATCTTTTCCGTATTCCTGATTTTCCTAGTGTCCGCCACGGAAACCCTGGGGGATACTTCTGCTCTGACGGTCATGGGCTTTGGCCGGAATGCCACCGATAAGGAAATCGAAGGATCCATCGGCGTGGATGGTTTCATCAGCGCCCTGTCTTCCCTGTTCGGTTGCCTGCCCATCACCTCTTTCAGCCAGAATGTAGGACTGATTGCCATGACCCATGTGGTGAATCGGAAAGCTGTAGCCAGCGGGGCAGCCATCATGATCCTGGCCGGTCTGTTCCCCGTGCTGGGCGTGATCCTGGCGTCCCTGCCGGAAGCGGTGCTGGGGGGCTGCACCCTGATGATGTTCGGCTCCATTGTGGTCAGCGGGGTCCGGATGCTGGGCAGCTGCGGCTACAGCCAGCGGAATATGATCATTGCCGCCCTGAGTCTGTCCATCGGCATCGGATTTACCCAAAATCCCTCCATTTTCAAGATCTTTCCGGATCTGATGAAGAGCGTCTTTGCCGAAAATTGTGTGGCAGTGGTGTTCGTAGTGGCCGTGGTACTGAACTTCATCCTGCCGGAGGAGATGAAATAAGGGGTGTTGCACGTGTGGTGCAACACCCCTGTCAACGGTCAGCTGTCAACTGTCAACGGCGGTCGGATGCCAAATGCTGGCGCATTTGCCTTTGCCTGTATGGACTCTCTGGGCGGCCAGGGACGGGCTTCCCTGGGGGCAGCCCCTACAGCGTTGGGGTCAGGGGCTCTTGTTCGATCCGTTGGATGAGAGTTCCGTCAGAACCGGCGGGATGACCGGACCGCCGGTTTTATACGTTCAAAATCAATTTGCTAAAATTGATTTCCATCGGCTGCTGACCGCTGACTGTTGACCGCTGCCAAAAAGGATCTGCCACTTATGCGGCAGATCCTTTTTTATTCGAAACAACCGGTTGTTTTCCTTTTCCCGCTGCCTGGTTCAGCTTTTCCGCCCATTCTGCTCCGCTGTCCCCATATTGAAGGCTCATGATCCGCTGACCGCCGAAGTAGAGATTGTTTCCGTCCTGTTCAGCAGAAGGTTGTATAGAAGGTTGGTCATGGTAAACTTTGGCCAGATTCCCGGCTACCAGATAGGTCCGTTCCCGGCTGCTCATATCGCCTCCGGGCTGGACCAGGCCCAGGTCTTTCTTGTTTACCAGGAGGGCACCGGTCTTTTTATCCACATTTACATGTTTTCCGCTGTATTCAAACATCCGCTGGGTATACTTGTCCCGGCGGGATCCGTTGTTGGGATGGTCGCTGGGCATGAAGATGGTCCCCAGGAAGGTTTCTCGGTTGTTGCCCATCTTTTCCATCACCCGCTGCCATAGGGCGCTGCCGGCTCCTGGATTGTATCCTGCTTCCGTAGCGTAGGTAAAGCCCAGCACATCGGCTTTCTTTTCCATGGGCAGGGTCACCAGTTTGGCGCTGCCCAGGTTGGCCAAAAGATTGGTGCCCACCGCTTCCAGCATATTGCTCTGGCTGCCGGCCACCGCTGCTAGGAGTGCGATGGGGAAAGTCCGTTTGACGCCGTTGGCCGGGTCATGCTGTTCCCCATGGCCCAGTTCATGGCCGAGGACAAAGGCCAGTTCATCTTCATTATAGTTCAGGGTGGTGAACAGGCCGATATTGACGGATACATTGTGTCCCAAGGTACAGTAGGCGTTGAATTTGGTGCTGTCGTTGACGAAATAATGATAGGGATTCTTTTCGATGGAGGGGTCCGTCTTGGCAATGGCTGTGGAAAGTCTTCCCATGACCTGTTCCAACATGGCATTGGCTTCCGGATCTTCATTGACACCCTCCTGTCCCTTGATCTGTTCCAGGTATTCTCCCCGGCCCTTGCCGTCCAAGTAGGCCACTTGTTTGTTCAGCATGCTGTATTGGGCGGAAACCAGGATCACGGAGCCAATGGCATTGCTCCAGTCAAAGGCTTCTGCTGTTGGCAGGGCTGCCGGAGACAGGGTAAATGCACTGGTGAGCAGGAGTCCTGACAGAACGGGGAAAAGTTTCTTTTTCAGTTTCTGGGTCAGCCGACATTCCATAAAAACATCCCTTTCTGAAGTAACAAAAAAGAAAGAAACAACTATAAAACAACCATTGTTTTATTACAAAACAACCTTATACAACCGTGAATTTTCCTGAAAAACGTCCCACTTCCCCTGCCCGAACCGGACACATATGATATAATTGTTTTGATAAGATTATAGGACAAGGAGAACCAAAAATCCATGAAAAAAATACTTTTTCTGACCACCGGAGGGACCATTGCCTGTACGGTGACGGATGATGGACTGGAACCGACATTGAAGGGGGAGGACATCCTGAAACAGGTGCCTGAACTCCGGACTTTGGGGGAAATCACGGTGCGGGATCTGACCCTCTTGGACAGCAGCAACCTGGAACCGGCCCACTGGAGTGCCTGGGCTCGTTTGATCGGAGACAATTATAGCGATTATGATGCTTTTGTCCTGACCCACGGCACAGATACCCTGGCTTACACGTCCAGCGCTCTCAGCCGGATGCTGATCAATCTGGGGAAGCCAGTGGTCCTCACCGGAGCCCAAGTGCCCCTGAGCCTGACCAACAGCGATGCCCGGAGCAATCTGGAACTGGCTTTTTCTGTTGCGGCCAGCGGCCTTCCAGGCGTATTTGTGGCTTTCGGGAACAAGGTGATCAAGGGAGACTGTGCCAAGAAGATCTTTACCCGGAATCCCAATGCCTTTGAAAGCGTCAACGAGGCGCCGGTCCTCTATTTCGGAAAAGAAGGGGTCAAAAAGAACCTGCCCAGCCGGGAAAATGTGGGAGGCTTCCGGGTGGAAGAAAAACTGGAATCCAGGGTCATGGCGGTGACTATGACTCCTGGACTGAAGCCGGATATCATCGATTATGCGGTGGACCGGGGGTATAAGGGCCTGGTGCTGGAATGCTACGGAGCCGGCGGGGTGAACACGGAACAGCAGAACTTCCTGCCGGCCATCCGCCGGGCTGTGAAAAAAGGAGTGAAAGTGGTCTGTGTCAGCCAGTGCCTCTTTGACGGCGTAGACCTGTCCCTGTATCCCATGGGGATCCTGGCGGCTCAGGCTGGGGTGGAATCCGGCGGCCCCATGACCCTGGAAGCAGCTGTGACCCGGCTCATGTGGAGCTTGGCCAACGAACAGCCGGAATAAAGGAGGCGGTAAAATGGCAGGGGATACCAAAGCCATCGTAGCCCAGTTCCTGCAGGCCTGGCAGCGGGAGCGGGACCATAAAATCAAGATCTGCCTGTTCGGGCAGCCGGGAGCCGGGAAAAGTTCCTTGATCAATGAACTGGCTGGACAGCGGGTGGCTAAGGTCAGCCAGGCCACGGATACCACCCGGCAGGCCCAGATTGTGGAATGTCCTGATGTAATCTATGTGGACCTGCCCGGATATGATACCAGTGCATTCCCAGAAAATGCCTATTTCAGCGCATTCAATCCCCTCCAGTATGACCTGTTCCTCTGCGTCTTTGCCGGAAAGCTCCATCAGGCTGATGTGGATTTCTTCGGGAAAATCGCTCGGACCGGCCGGGTGTGCCTCTTTGTCCGGAATAAATGCGACGGGCTCTACGATCCGTCCTGCAGCCGGGAAGAGCTGGAACGCCGGATCCTGCAGGATGTCCACAGTCTGGTGGGTCCCCGGGAAAAAGTGGTGTTCACCAGCTGCCGGCGGAACAAACCGGCGGCCGAACGAGGGCTCCCGGAACTTGAGATTGCTATGGGAATGCTCCTGCCGGAAGCCCGGCGGGACCGGTTCTTCCGCCATGCCAAAGCCTATACGGAAGAAGCGCTGCTGGTGAAACGGAACAGCGCGGAACGGTCTTTGAAAAAATTCATGGTGCTGGCGGCTGCCAACGGGTTGAATCCGGTAATCGGGATGGATGCAGCCCTGGACAGCCAGATCTTGAAGAGCCTGTACCGGTCCATCCGGGAAGCTTTCGGAGTCAATGAGAAAGAGGTACAGCCGGAGGGACCCAGTTCCCAGATCGTGAAGAAATTGGCAGAAGGGGTCACCGGAGAACGAGTCACCAAGGGCCTGACCTGGCTGCTCCGGAAAAAGGCATCGGGCAAGGCGGCCAAAGCGATCCCGGTGGTAGGCGGCGCTGCTGTAATGGGTTTCAATGCGGGGAGCCTTTATTTCTTGGGACAGAAGTACATCGATGCCTGCTACCGGTATGCTAGGGAGCGGCTCCAGGCAGAGATCCAGATGGGGGAACCATGACCAGTGACGGAAATGCAATCAAAGAAAAACTGAAAAACTTGGATGAGGAGAATGTAAGCATCGTCCTTTTCGGTCAGCCCGGTTCCGGTAAATCCAGCCTGATCAATGCCATCTGCGGCTATCAGGCGGCTCCTGTGGGAGTGGAAACGGATACCACCCGGGAACCGCTTTTGGTGGAACATGGGGATGCCACTTTCATCGATCTGCCGGGGTACGGGACAAAGACTTTTCCTTGGAAAGATTTCCTGGAACAGTTCCATCTCCTGGAGTATGATCTATTCCTGTGCGTATTCTCTGACAAACTCCATCAGGGAGATACGGAACTGTTCCGCCAGCTGACGGCCCATGGGAAGCCCTGCATCTTTGTGCGGAATAAAACGGACCTGATTTATGAGGAAGGCTTGAGCTTGGAAGAAAGCGAAGAAGCCATCCGGAAAGACGTGGCGGCCCAGCTGGGACGGGAAGATTTCACCCTGGTCTTTGTCTGTTCCCGGCAGGATGCCCCTGCCGGCCTGGCTGCCTTGAATGACGCTATCATGGAAAAGATGCCTGCGGCCCGGCGGGAAAAGTACATCCTGACGGCGGAAGCCAGGACCCGGGAACAGCTGGATGCCAAACGGGAGGCGGCACGGAGCTATGTGCGCCGCAGCTGTGCCTATGCTGCTTACAATGGGGTCAATCCTATCATCGGAGTGGATGCAGCAGTGGACCTGCTGATCCTTTATCAGATGTACGGCTGTATCCGGGAAGCTTTCGGCATCACGCCGGAAGCGGTCCACAGCAGCCGAAAGATTTCCCTGGGACACAAGGCCATGATCCTGGGGGGGATGAGCAAAGAGGGCATCAAAGTAATCATCAAGACCCTGGGACGGAAATTCGCTGCCAGGAGTTTCTTGAAAGCCGTCCCGGTGGTGGGGCAGGCTGCTTCTGCTTTTCTGGGCTATCAGCTGGTCCGGCAGGCTGGACAGGCGTATATCGATGCCTGCTACGACCTGGCCCGGGAAAGGCTGCTGGAGGAACTGGACGCCCGGAGAGAAAAGTAAAACAACCGGCATTCTACAAACATCGTACAACAGTTGTTTATAAAAGGAGGGACCTTATGGAAGGGCTGGAACCCTTTGAAAGAGAACTGACGGAATTGAATGAACAGATCTGGAACGCAGCGGAACTGAAATTCCAGGAGTTCCGTTCGGCAGAAGCCATGGCCGGGCTGCTGGAGCGGCATGGGTTCCGGGTTACCCGGGGGCTGGCCCACATGCCTACGGCTTTCCTGGCAGAATATGGAACGGGGAAGCCTGTGATCGCTCTCCTGGGGGAATATGATGCTTTGTCCGGACTCAGCCAGGAAGCAGGGGTCTGCCGTCCCGCCCCTCGGAAGGGCTGCGCCAACGGCCATGGCTGCGGCCATTCTCTTTTGGGCACCGCAGCAGCAGGGGCTGGACTGCTTTTGAAGACATACTTGGAAGGGCATCCCGGGAAAGGGACGGTACGGGTGTATGGCTGTCCGGCGGAAGAAGGGGGCAGCGGCAAGACTTATATGGCCCGGGAAGGGCTCTTTAAAGATGTAGATGGGGCGCTGACCTGGCATCCTGGGACCCAGAACGAAGTGATGGTAGGATCCAACCAGGCCAATATCCAGGCGGCCTTTTCCTTCCAAGGCCGGGCAGCCCATGCAGCAGCTTCTCCCCAGAACGGCCGGAGTGCCCTGGATGCCGTTGAACTGATGGATGTGGGGGTCAATTACCTGCGGGAACATATGGCCGATTACGAACGGGTCCATTATGCCATTTTGGATACGGGAGGTGTTTCACCCAACGTTGTACAACCTAAAGCGGAAGTCCTTTATCTGATCCGATCCCGGACCAATGAAGAGACCAGAAGGTTGTATGAACGAGTAGTGAACATTGCTCGGGGAGCAGCCTTGATGACGGAGACTGAAATGACGGTCCGGTTTGACAAAGCGGTTTCCAATATCATCCCCAATCGTGTCCTGGGGCAGGTCCTCCATGATGCTATGGAACGTGTGGGAGTCCCGGTACGGACGGAGGAAGAAAAGGCTTTCCTGAAGAAGTTCCAGGAACTGGCTGGGGAGGAACGAGTACTGAAGGACCCAGGGATGGCCCCCTTCCCAGATCCCGAACTCCGGGAAGAACTGATCCGGAAGGACCCTGCCGGATCCTTCCTCCTGCCCTATCAGCCTACCAGTGCTTCGGCCATGGGGTCTTCAGATACAGGGGATGTGAGTTGGATCACACCCCTGGGCCAGTTTGCCGCAGCTTGTTTCGCCATCGGTACCAGCGCCCATTCCTGGCAGTGGGTGGCTCAGGGAACGGGCAGCGTGGCCCTGAAGGGCTGTTTCTTTGCGGCCCGGGTCCTGGCAGAAGGGGCAAAGACCCTGTACGGACAGCCGGAAGTGCTGGCTGCAGCCAAAGCCGAACTGCAGAAACGGCTGTCTGGCCGGACTTATCGATGCCCCATTCCCCCAGAAGTGATGCCGAGAGGGTATGGGAAATAAGGGACTGTCGTCCAAGCGGCAGCCCCTCACACAAAGGAGGCTGATACCATGTTCCGTCCTATGAGGCGTTTCAAACAGGCTCTCCCAGAGGAGGAATGCCTGGAAGTACTGAAAGAGGGAAGACGGGGAACCTTGGCCCTTGCCGGCGATGAGGGCTATCCCTACGCCCTGCCCATCAATTATTATTTCGATCCGGGATCCCACCGGATCTATTTCCACGGTGCCGGTGAAGGACACAAGATCGATGCCCTCCGGCGCTGTGACAAAGTTTCATTCTGTGTCCATGATGAAGGCGTGAAACTGGAGGGGGACTGGGCCTATACGGTGCGTTCTGTGATCATTTTCGGCCGTCTCCGGATCCTGGAGGATCGGGAACGGGGAATGGCCCTCCTGCGGCAGATCGGACTGAAATATTATCCCACGGAAGCCGCAGTGGATGATGTGATGACACGTGCCGCCAGCCGGGTAACCATGTTGGAACTGATCCCAGAACACATGACCGGGAAACGGGTCCATGAGAAGTAAGAAAAAATCCAGGTTTTTCCGGTTTTCTTTGTAAATATATTGACACTCTTCCTTTTTCCTCTTATAATGATATGAGCTGTCAAACGATTTACATATTATAGATCTTGACGTATCTTTGGAGGCAAGGGAGGGTTAGGAACATGAAGAGAACTTTTCAACCGAATAACAATCGGAGAAAAAAGACTCATGGCTTCAGAGAAAGAATGAAGACTTTGGGTGGTAAACAAGTCTTAAAGAGAAGACGTGCAAAAGGCAGAAAGAGATTGTCTGCATAAAGAATAAGATAGGCCGCTCTTCGCGGCCTATTTTACTACAAGGCAGGTGCAGGACTTTGGAACAGAATGTTCCCCGAAAGAAATATACCCAGGCCAATCGGGTCAAGTCCCATGAGCGGTTCCAGGAAATCTATGAAAAAGGCAGGTCTTATGTGGACCGATACGGCGTTTTTTATGTACTTCCCTCCGCCAATGGACGGAACCAGCTGGGGACGGCTGTGGGCAAACGGCTGGGGCATGCTGTGCTGCGCAACCAGGTGAAACGGCGGATGCGGGAAGTGTTCCGGAAGGAACAGGCCGGCCTGAAGGGAAAGAACGCCATCGTCTGGGTTGCCCGCCATCGTCTGGCCCATGCTCCCTATGGAGTCTATCAGGAAGTTTTTCGGCGGCTGGCCAGGAAGGCCGGGCTGCTGTGACTGTAGTACCGGAGAGGCCTATGAAAACAATCGCGATTGCCCTGATCCGTTTTTATCAGGTGTGGATTTCTCCCTGTTTTCCGCCCCGGTGCAGGTTTTACCCTACCTGCTCCCAATATGCGCTGGAGGCAGTGCAGAAATACGGTTTTCTGAAAGGATCCTATCTGGCTGTGAAGAGAATACTGAAATGTCATCCTTTCCACAAGGGTGGATATGATCCTGTGCCGTAACGGACAGGAAGAAAAGGAGTCGAACTTTGGAAATTTTAAGCTCGTTTGTCCAACAGGTGGTGGCCCATATCTATGAACTGACCCGTCTGATCGGGGAACCCAGTTACGGGCTGGCCATCATTATCATGACCATTTTAATCAAGCTGATCCTGTCTCCCCTGACGGCCAAGCAGATCGCTTCCACCCGTGCCATGAGTCGGATCCAGCCTAAGATGAAGGAACTCCAGGCCAGGTACAAGGACGACAAGGTGACCCTGAACCAGAAGATGTCCGAACTGTACAAACAGGAGGGCGTCAACCCTCTGGCTGGCTGCCTGCCTCTTTTGATCCAGATGCCCATCATGATCGGGATTTTCTACGGCATCCGGGATTTCCAGTATGCAGGGCCCAGTTCTTTCCTGTGGATGCAGAGCATCGCGGATCCGGATCCCTATTACATCCTTCCCATCCTGTCTGCACTCACCACTTTCATCCAGTCCAAACAGACCATGCCCCCTTCGGACAATCCTCAGGGTAAGATCATGCTGTATTTCATGCCTCTTTTCATCGGGTACATCAGCTTGAAATTCCCTGCGGGCCTGGTGCTGTACTGGGTAGTCATGAACATCATGCAGATCGGCCAGCAGTTCCTGCTGGACCGGAATAAGAAAGAACCATAAAAAGTGCCATAATGGCCTGTAAGGAGGCAGGAAGATGAACATGGTGGAAAAGACGGGCAAAACCGTCGAAGACGCGGTGCAGGCAGCTCTTGCTGAATTGGGCGTCAGCCGGGAACAAGTAGATGTGGAAGTCCTGGAAGCTTCCAAGAGTTCCATCCTGGGCCTCTTTGGAGGACGGGATGCCAAAGTCCGGGTCACTGTCCGGGAAGAAATTCCGGCAGAACCGGAAGCAGTGCCTGCCGTTACGGAAGAACCAACTGAAGCAGAGGAAACTGCTGGAGCGGATACCGTAAGCCGGGACCCTGCTGCAGAACAGGAGGCGGAACGCCAGGAAACCGCGGCAGCTGCCAAGGCTTTTCTGGAAAACATCTTCGCAGCCATGAGAATGGATCTGCTCATTGAAAAATTCATCAGCCGGAAAGAGGATGAGATCATCCTGAAGATTCATGGAGATGGGATCGGTGTGCTGATCGGCAAGCACGGCCAGACCCTGGATGCCCTCCAGTACCTGACCAATCTGGCTGGGAATAAGGGCCACCGGAGCTGGAACCGGGTGATCCTGGATGCGGAAAATTACCGGGAACGGCGGCGGCAGACCCTGGAAAGGCTGGCCAAGAACTTGGCAGACCGGGTGAAACGGACGCGGAAAAAGGCTATGCTGGAACCGATGAATCCCTATGAACGGAAGATCGTACACGTAAGCCTGCAGAATGATCCGGCGATCACTACCTACAGTGAAGGGGAAGAACCCTACCGCAAAGTAGTCATTGATCTGAAATAAGAGAACCAGTTGTCAGAGCGGTCAACAGTCAGCGGTCAGCGGCCGTTGGAAATCAATTTTGCAAATTGATTTTGAAATGGGAAAAGAAGTTGGTTGCTCAAATTGTTTTGCCGATGTTCAAAGCCGGCTGTGCCGGCTTCCTTCGGCAGTTGACCGTTGACAGCTGACCGTTGACGGGGCTGTTGCCGTATGCAACAGCCCCTCTTTTTGCTATGGAGGAAGAAATGATGGACGATACGATTAGTGCCATTGCTACCGCCCTTGGGGTGGGTTCCATCGGCGTGATCCGGCTCAGCGGACCGGACAGCCTGGCCATTGCGGACAGGATCTTTGCCGGCCGGGAAAAGCTTGGAAGGGAAAATGCCCGGAAGCTCCTGTACGGGCATATCCTGGATCGGAAAGGGCAGCCCATCGATGAAGTGCTGGCTGTTTATATGCCGGGTCCCCATTCCTATACAGGGGAAGATGTCTGTGAGATCCAATGCCATGGAGGCAGGCAGGCCCTACAGGAAATCCTGTCCTTGACTTATCAGGCGGGAGCCCGGCCGGCAGAACCGGGAGAATTCACCAAACGGGCCTTCCTGAACGGACGGCTG
The DNA here is from genome assembly GCA_905215645.1 of uncultured bacterium. Classification (GTDB taxonomy): domain Bacteria; phylum Bacillota; class Negativicutes; order Acidaminococcales; family Acidaminococcaceae; genus Acidaminococcus. The sequence continues at coordinate 8,566 of CAJMQS010000023.1, read as the reverse complement.
GACCTGGCGGAAGCGGAAAGCGTCATGGATATCATCAATGCCAAGAGCCGGCAGGCTCTGGTGGCAGCCAACCGGGGCCACGAGGGGGGGCTGTCCCGGAAAGTCCGGGAACTGCGGAAGGAACTCCGGGACCTGGTGGTCCAGCTGGAAGCAGCCATCGATTATCCGGAAGAAGATATCGAAGAAGTGACTTACGATCGGGCGGCAGAGGTGCTGGCAGAGGCCCAAGGGGCAGTAGCCCGGCTGGTGCGCCAGGGCAGTGCCGGACGGATCCTCCGGGAAGGGCTCCGGACCGCCATCGTAGGCCGTCCCAATGTGGGGAAGTCCAGCCTGCTCAACAGCCTGCTCCAGGCGGATCGGGCCATTGTGTCCAACATTCCTGGGACCACCCGGGATATCATTGAAGAACAGATGACCATCGGGGGCATTCCCTTGGTCCTGACGGATACTGCAGGGCTGCGGGATACGGAAGACCTGGTGGAAAAAATCGGGGTGGAACGGTCCCGGGCTGCCCTGGAAGATGCCCAGCTGGCTCTGGTGGTGCTGGACGGATCCCAGCCCCTCAGCGGGGAGGATCGGGAGCTGCTCCGGAGCCTGAAGGACCGGAAGAAGCTGATCCTGGTCAACAAATCGGATCTTCCCCAGGTATTGGATACAGAAGAACTCCGGCGGGAATATGGCAGTTCGGATGTGATCGTCCTGTCGGTGAAGACCGGAGAAGGCCTGGAACAAGTGGAACAGTGGCTCCAGGAGTTCGTCTACGGGGAAGGGTCCGACAGCGAAAGCAGCAGCATGACCCAGAATGCCCGGCAGCAGGACCTGTTGGAAAAGGCGCTCCGGAGCCTGGAGGATGCCCTGGAGGGGGCTCGGCAGCACCTGCCCTATGACTGTTTGACCATCGATCTGACCCAGACCCTCCATGATCTGGGAGAAATCACCGGGGAAGATGTCCCCGATGAAATCATCGATGAGATCTTTGCCCAGTTCTGTGTGGGCAAGTAAGTTGCGGAGGAATGAACATGATCGTCGTGGATCATTATGATGTTGTGGTGGTAGGGGCCGGCCATGCAGGCTGCGAAGCGGCCCTGGCAGCGGCCCGTCTGGGGCAGAAGACCCTTCTGGCCACCCTGTCCATGGATAATATCGCCCTGATGCCCTGCAATCCGTCCGTGGGGGGACCGGCCAAGGGCCACTTGGTCCGGGAAATCGATGCCCTGGGAGGGCAGATGGGACTGGCAGCCGATGAAGCCTGCATCCAGATGCGGATGCTGAATACCGGGAAGGGCTATGCAGTCCAGGCTCTCCGAGCCCAGGCGGACAAACCTCTCTACCATACCATCATGAAGGAAGTGGTGGAAAATCAGGAGAACCTGGATGTGAAGCAGCTGATGATCGACCGGCTGCTGGTGCATAATGGCCAGGTCCAGGGCGTGGAAGCCGAGACCGGAGAAGTGTTCGAAGCCGACTGTGTGATCCTCTGCACCGGGACCTACCTCCGAGGAAAGATCCTGTACGGAGAAGTGGCCTATATGTCCGGCCCCATCGGCCAGCGCTCTGCCATGAAGCTCACTTGCTCGCTCCAGGAAGCTGGGCTCCAGCTCATGCGCTTCAAGACCGGGACTCCGGCCCGGGTGGATGCCCGGAGCCTGGACTACAGCCGGATGGAACCCCAGTACGGAGATGAACGGGTGCGGAATTTCTCTTTCATGAGCACCATCACCACCCGGAACCAGGTGCCTTGTTATCTCACTTATACCAATCCCCGGACCCATCAGATCATCCGAGACAATCTGGATCGGAGCTGTATGTTCAACGGGATGATCGAAGGGGTGGGACCCCGGTATTGTCCCAGCATCGAATCCAAGATCGTCCGTTTCGCTGATAAAGAACGGCATCAGCTGTTCCTGGAGCCGGAAGGACTCCGGACCAATGAAGTCTACGTCCAAGGCATGAGCTCTTCCCTGCCGGCAGAGATCCAGGTGGCTTTTATGCAGACCATCCCAGGCTTGGAACACTGCAAGATGATGCGGGCCGGCTATGCCATCGAATATGATTGTCTGGATCCTCTCCAGCTGAAAGCCAATCTGGAACACAAACAGATCAGCGGGCTGTTCAGTGCCGGTCAATCCAACGGTACCAGCGGCTATGAAGAAGCAGCGGCCCAGGGACTGATGGCCGGGATCAATGCAGCCTTGAAACTCCAGGGGCGGAAGCCACTGATCTTGAAGCGGAGCGATGCCTATATCGGGGTGCTGATCGATGATCTGGTGACCAAAGGGACCAGCGAGCCCTATCGGATGATGACCAGCCGGGCAGAGTACCGCCTGCTGCTGCGCCAGGACAATGCGGACCTGCGGCTGACCCAGAAGGGCCGGGATGTGGGCTTGGTGACCGATGAACGGTACGAGGCCTTTACGAAGAAACGGGATGTGATTGAGCGGACCCTGTCCAATCTGTCCCGGATCAATCTGGCTCCCAGTGAGGAGAACCAGGAAAAGATCACCGGCATGGGGTCCACGGCACTGCGCAGTTCCATCAACATGCTGGATCTGCTCCGCCGTCCGGAAGTCACCTATGAGAAGCTGGCAGAAGCTTTCGATTTGGAGAAACTGCCGGTGGACGCCGCAGAACAGGTGGATGTGCAGGTGAAGTACCAGGGTTATATCCAAAAACAGAAACAAGAAGTGGAACGGGCCCTGAAACTGGAAGACAAACTGCTGCCGGAAGACCTGGATTACACCTTGATCCATGAACTGTCTTCGGAAGCCATGGAAAAACTCAGCAAACAGCGGCCGGTCTCCATCGGACAGGCCAGCCGGATCTCCGGGGTCTCTCCGGCGGACATCAGCGTGCTGATGGTCTATCTGGAAACCCTCCGCCGGAAAGGAGGAGAGGCATGAGTTATCGGGAAACTTTGAAGGCGGCGGCGGAAACCGCCGGCTTCTCTCTCAGCGAACAGCAGCTGGAGCAATTCTCCCAGTATGCGGATCTCCTGCTGGAAACCAACCGGAGCCTGAACCTGACGGCCATTACCGATCCGGATGAAGTGGCGGTGAAGCATATGGTAGATTCTCTCCTAGTCTATGATTCCCAGCGGTTCCACAATCATACCATCGTGGACGTGGGGACGGGGGCCGGGTTCCCGGGACTGCCTTTGAAGATCTATGATCCGGGGATGCGGGTGACCCTTATCGATTCTCTCCAGAAACGGCTGAACTTCCTGGAACAGGTGGTGGCAAAATTGGGACTGGGCCAGGTCCGGTGCGTCCATGCCCGGGCAGAAGATGCGGGGAAGGACCCTGCCCTGCGGGAAAAATTCGACGTGGCGGTAGCCCGGGCCGTGGCGGCCCTTCCGGTCCTGGCGGAATACTGCCTGCCCTTGGTCCGGGTCGGCGGTGTATTCTATGCCATGAAAGGCAGCCGATACCAGGAAGAAGTGGATGCTGCCCATCATGCAGTGGAAGTGCTGGGCGGACGGATCACAGATGTCCGGCCGGTCCGGCTTCCAGGGCTGGCAGATCAGCGGGCCATCATCACCGTCGAGAAAGTGCGTCCCACGCCCAAACAATATCCCCGGAAGGCTGGGACGGCGGTGAAGAAGCCATTATAAAGAAGCTGCTGGCAGCAGGCAGTCAATAAAGAAATAAAAAGTCAAAAAGACAATGTTTCACGTGAAACATTGTCTTTTTGACTTTTGAAGAAGGGACTTTTACTTCTCCATGTCACACAAACGTAACTTCTTTGTGGTATCCTGAATCCGATACAGAGAAAAGGAGGTTCCATCCATGAATAAGAAAATCGCTGCAGCTGTCCTTTCTGCCTATCTGCTGGGAGCTGCCTCCCATGCCCTGCCGGTCCAGGCTTTTGATTTAGGCTCCGTCCTGAAACTGGGAGGGATCAGCTACCTGGTCAGCCGGTACGGGGAAGAAATCAATACCTTTATCAACAAATTGACCCTCCAGAAAGGATTGGATACCCAATATGCTACCAAGGTGGTCCCCATCCTCAGCCTGGGAAATGGCAGTTATATCGGTGCCGTCCAAGTAGTAGGCCCTAAGGCCCAAGTGGACCAAGTAAAGGCCGTGGGCCAGTTGGAAGGAAATTTTGCCAGCGTGGCCCGGATCAAGGCCATGATCCCCATCGATGCCGCCAGTATCAGCAATATCAATCGGGTGGAAGGGGTCGGCGTCAGTGCCATTGTGGATTTCAAGCTGTAACGCCGCAAAGCGGCTAAAGCTAGGAGTCGGAAGGCTGAAGCCCAATGATAAATTTGCAGGCAAATTTTTGAATGTGTAGAAGCGTTGGACGAAATGCTGTATCAGGTTGATTTCGATCCTGGTTCTACACAATCAAAAGGATCCGTCCAGCCAGGCGGATCCTGTCCGGAGGCTTCCGACTCCAGACTTAAGACTTCTGATTATGGGCTGCTGCCCTGGCAGCAGCCCCATCCTCCAGAAAGGAATGATACCAATGATCGATGGACAGAAAATCACCAACCGTTTTTTGAAGTATGTTTCCTTTGATACCCAGTCCAGTGAAGAAAATGACCGGGAACTGCCCAGCACGCCGGGGCAGCTGGTATTTGCCCGGTCCCTGGCAAAGGAACTGGAAGCCTTGGGACTGGCAGATGTTTCGGTGGATGGCCAGGGCTATGTCATGGGCACCCTTCCGGCTACGGCAGGGATCAGCGGTTCTACTGTTGGCTTCATCGCCCATATGGATACCAGCCCGGAAGCCTCCGGCAAGGATGTGAAACCGCTCCTGGTCCGGAATTACCAAGGCGGGGACATCCTGCTGCATCCGGAAAAACACATCGTCTTTTCTGCAGAAGATTTCCCGGAAGTCCGGAAATATCGGGGACAGGATATCCTGTTCACTGACGGTACTACCCTTTTGGGTGCTGATGACAAAGCCGGGGTGGCAGCCATTGTAACGGCGCTGGAGTACTTCAGGGACCATCCGGAAATCCCCCATGGGACCCTGCGGGTGGGTTTTACCCCGGATGAGGAAACCGGCCGGAGCTCTTCCGGTTTCGATGTGAAAAAATTCGGAGCGGATTTTGCTTATACAGTGGATGGCGGAGAACTGGGAGGCTTGGAATATGAGAATTTCAATGCGGACAATCCGGTGATCACCTTCCACGGCCGCAGTGTCCATACCGGTTCCGCCAAAGGAAAAATGAAAAATGCCCTGACCATGGCTGCAGAATGGCAGCAGGCCCTGCCGGCAGGAGAGAAACCGGAATATACGGAAGGGTATGAAGGCTTCTTCCATGTCCACAAGGTGACGGGAGATGTAGAGACCTGTCGGATGCACATGCTGATCCGGGACCATGACAAGGACCGGTTTGGAGAACGGAAGGCGTTCCTGGACCAGTTGGCTGCTTTCCTGAATGAGAAATATGGAGCCGGCAGTGTGGAAGTGGAACACCATGATGTGTACTACAATATGCTGGAAAAGATCCGGGACGGCCATATGGAAGTGGTGGAACTGGCCCGGAGGGCCATGGAGGCAGTGGGCGTGAAACCCTGTGTGGCACCTATCCGGGGCGGTACGGACGGAGCCCGGCTGTCCTATCGGGGACTGCCCTGTCCTAATCTTTTCACGGGCGGAGCCAATTTCCATGGCCGGTTCGAATACCTGCCCATCCCCAGCCTGGTGAAGGCCTGTGAAACGGTGGTGGAAATCGGGAAGAGGGGGTACAGGATTTAGGGCCGTAAAACGGCCCTGTCGCGGGTCGTGAGCTGAGGTTGTTGCTTATATGTGCAACAACCTCATTTCTATGTTACAATATCCTACAGTGTCCCAAAGGAAATATGGAAAGGAGTGGACCCTATGACCCGAGTCATTGCCGTGGCTAACCAGAAGGGCGGAGTGGGGAAGACCACCACCAGCATCAATCTGGCTGCCTGTCTGGCTGAAGGCCGGAAGAAGACCTTGCTGGTGGATCTGGACGCCCAGGGAAACGCCACCAGCGGTCTGGGCATCGATAAGAGCAGTCTGTCCCGCTGCATGTATGATGTACTGATCAACAATACAGAGATGGATGAGATCATCCAGCCTACAGAATGGAAAAATCTGTGGGTGGCACCGGCCACCATGAACCTGGCTGGGGCGGAAATCGATCTGATTGAAAAAAAGAATCCAGCCAATGCCTTGAAAAAACATATGTCCAAAATTACGGACAATTATGATTTCATCATCATCGATTGCCCGCCTTCTCTGAGCTTCTTGACGGTCAATGCCCTAACAGCCGCCGCCAGCGTCCTGATCCCCATCCAGTGCGAATTCTATGCTTTGGAAGGGGTTTCCCAGCTGCTGGCCACTGTGGACCGGATCCGGCAGTCCACCAATCCAGATCTGGCCGTCGAGGGAATCGTCATGACCATGACGGACAGCCGGACCAATCTGTCCAATGATGTGGTGGCCCAGGTCCGAGAACATTTCCCCGATCTGGTGTACAAGACCATGATTCCCCGTTCTGTACGGCTGGGTGAAGCGCCCAGCTACGGGCAGCCCATTACGGCCTACGACCCTCACGGCAAGGCGGCAGAGGCCTACAGAGCTCTGGCACGGGAGGTGAAACGGCATGGCAGGTAAAAAAAGCGGCCTGGGCACGAACGGGTTGGATAAGATGTTCGGTATCCGGAAACAGAAGACACCGGCGCCTGTGGTGGAAGAAAAGAAGGCGGGGGAACAGGTGGGGAAAGTCCCCGTAAAGAACCTGAAACCCAACCCCTACCAGCCCCGGAAGACCTTTGATCCGGACCAGCTGAAGGAACTGGAAGAGAGCATCCGGCAGAGCGGTGTGATCCAGCCGCTGATCGTCCGGAAAAAAGGCCGGCAGTATGAAATCGTGGCCGGGGAACGGCGTTGGCGAGCAGCCAAAGCAGCGGGTCTGGATCAGGTCCCGGTGGTGGTACGGGACTATGACGACGCCGCCATGATGGAAGTGGCGCTGGTGGAAAACATGCAGCGCAGCGATTTGGATCCTATGGAAGAAGCCCGGGGCATCCAGCATCTCATGGCGTCCCTGCAGCTTACCCAGGAGGAAGCGGCCCGGAAACTGGGCAAGAGCCGAGCTGCGGTGGCCAATGCCCTCCGGCTGCTGAAACTGCCTCCGGAAGTGGCGGAAATGGTATCGACAGGAAAACTGTCCGTGGGCCAGATCCGTCCCCTGCTGGGACTGGAAAAACCGGAACAGGCGGTGGAGCTGGCCCGGCGGGCGGCAGCGGGAGGCTGGTCAGCCCGTATCATGGAAGAAGTGGTCAAGGCAGAACGGGAGGGCAAGCCCTATCACATTTATATGCAGACCGAAGAGAACTTGATCCCTCCTGCCAAAGGGACCCGGTCTGCCAAAAAGCCGCAAAAAAGCTTGGATCAGCTCCTGGCCGCTTCCACAGAGGAAATGGATGTGGATACCAAAGCGTTCCAAGAAAAGCTCATCCAATACCTAGGGACCCGGGTCAGGATCGAGCCTTCCCGGAAAGAGCGGGGAGGACGGATCCTCATCGAATATTACGGTCCGGAGGATCTGGAACGGCTCTATGATCTGCTGAAAGGACCGGAGCGGACCGGAGGCCGGAAAAAAGCCAGTCCCTTTACGGTCTGAGGAGGACAGGATGATTGGAAGCGGGACCCTTGTGAATGTGGCCGCCATTGCAGGCGGCAGCCTGATCGGCCTCCTGGTAGGCCGGGGTATCAAAGAAAAATACCAGGAAACGGTGATCTATGGACTGGCTCTGTGCGTGATCCTCTTGGGCATCCAGATGGCCCTCCAGGGGCAGCATATCCTCCTGACCATCATCAGCCTGGTGATCGGTTCCATTTTGGGGGAAGCCTTGGGCATTGAAGAAAAGCTGGAACAGGTCGGTACCTGGCTGGCTGGGAAAGTCCAGAAGGCAAAAGGCCGGGGAGATGCAGGGACGGAAGCTTTCGTAGACGGCTTCCTGTCCACCAGCCTCCTGTACTGTGTGGGGGCCATGGCCATCGTGGGATCCATCCAGGATGGGCTCAGTGGAGATGCCACCACCCTGTACACCAAAGCCATGATCGACGGACTCAGCGGCATCATCTATGCCGCCAATCTGGGTATCGGGGTCTTGTTCTCTGCCCTTTCTGTAGGGATCTATCAGGGAATCCTAACGGCGTTGGCCGGTATCCTGGGCCCCTATATGAGCCAGACCGTGGTCCAAGAGATTTCTGCCAGCGGCGGTTTGATGATCCTGGGAGTAGGGATCAACATGACCCATTTGCTGAAGATCCGGGTGGGGAATATGCTGCCGGGGCTGCTGGTAGCTGGCGTAGGCGCAGGACTTTTTTTATAAATCCCCTTGCATTCTGTGGCAAGTAAGAGTATAATACAATTTATCGGGATTATAGCTCAGTTGGTTAGAGCGCATCGCTCACATCGATGAGGTCTACGGTTCGAATCCGCATAATCCCACCAATTTAAAATAGAAGGGGCTGTTGCATGCGCAACAGCCCCTTTTTGGTGCGCCCGGCATGGGTGCACTCTAATGGGTGAAAGTCCCTAGGCCGCCCGGTAGCGGGAAGGCCATAGCCA
>CAJMQS010000022.1 GCA_905215645.1 uncultured bacterium | reverse complement strand
TGGTAGAAGGGAATGCTGATGACTTCATAGACCATTAACGTGCAACACCCCCTTCCCAGTTGACCCCATGTCCAAAACATAGTATGATAAAGTATCTGCAGAAACATGCTCTCCGGGCATACCGGACTGGAGGGCCGTCTGTTTTTGAGGGGGAACGGACCAGGGGATTTCTGCAAATCTTTGAGCGCAGGTGCCAGGCATGGCCTGGCCGACGAGGAAGAGGTCCATCGAGTCGTCAGCGGATGCCTCTCGGTAAGCTGCAGACCGTAAGCTGTCCTACAAATCCCTCCGGCAACGGAGGCATACAGAAGGGACCGCGGCAGACGGTAACTACAAAGAATCGCAGGAGGGCACAACTATGTGCGGAATCGTAGGATATATCGGACGCCATCAGGCAACTCCTTTTTTGATGGAAGGCCTGAGCAAACTGGAATACAGAGGGTATGACTCTGCCGGCATCGCCGTTTACAACAATGGCAAGATCGATGTTGAAAAATGCGTGGGCCGGCTGGATGCCCTGCGGCAGAAAATCGTAGGCCATGAACCGGCAGGTACGGTGGGCATCGGCCATACCCGCTGGGCTACCCACGGGAAACCCAGCGACATCAACGCCCATCCCCATACGGATGAAAGCGGCCAGTTTGCCGTCGTCCACAACGGCATCATCGAAAATTATATGCCCCTGAAGCAGGCCCTGCTGAAGAAAGGCCATCACTTCCGTTCCGAAACCGATACGGAAATCGTAGCCCATCTCATGGCAGATCTGTGGGACGGGGATTTTGAAAGCACCGTCCGGAAGGTGCTCCACACCATCAAAGGGTCCTATTCCCTGGTGTTCCTCTGTGCCAAAGATCCCAGCAAGCTGATCTGCGCCAAGAAGAACAACCCGCTGGTCATCGGCCTGGGCAAGGGAGAAAACTATATCGCCTCCGATATCCCGGCTATCATCAGCAAGACCCGGGATACTTATATCCTCAGCGATGGAGAGATGGCCATTGTGGAACCGGACCGGGTCATCGTCAAAGATCTGGAAGGGAAGAAAATCGACAAAAAAGTCTTTCGGGTGACCTGGAATGCAGAAGCGGCTGAAAAAGGCGGCTTCGAACATTTCATGCTGAAGGAAATCTACGAACAGCCCAAAGCCGTCCGGGATACCCTCCGGGGCCGGGTGGATAAGGACAGCGACAAAGTGGTGTTCAGCGAACTGAACTGGACTGCTGAAACCCTGAAGGACATCAAGAAGATTTTCATCGTGGCCTGCGGCACTGCATACCATGCGGGGATCGTGGGGAAATATTATATCGAGAAGATGGCCCGGATCCCGGTGGAAGTGGACATCGCTTCAGAATTCCGCTACCGGAACCCCATTGTGGACGAAAGCTGCCTGTGCATCGTCATCAGCCAGTCCGGGGAAACCAGCGATACCTTGGAAGCCCTGAAAGAAGCCAAGCGCCGGGGAGCTAAGACCATGGCCGTGACCAATGTGGTGGGTTCTTCCATTGCCCGGGAAGCCGACCAGGTGGTCTACACCTATGCGGGACCGGAAATTGCCGTGGCATCCACCAAAGCCTACACCACTCAGCTCATCGTCATGCTGCTGCTGAGCATGTATGTTTCCCATATCAGAGGCAAACTCAGCGACGAACGGCTCCATGAACTGATCCAGAGCGTCCTGGCGGTGCCGGAACAGATGCATGAGATCCTGGACCATGTAGACCAAATCAAAGTCTACGCCACCAATTATGCCAACCGGGAAGACGCTTTCTTCCTGGGCCGGAGCCTGGATTACGCCGTGGCCCTGGAAGGGGCTCTGAAGCTGAAGGAAATCTCCTATATCCATGCGGAAGCCTATGCCGCTGGGGAACTGAAGCATGGGACCCTGGCCCTTATCACGGAAGGGGTGCCGGTGATCGTCCTGGCCACCCAGTCCAATATCTATGACAAGACCATCAGCAACCTCCAGGAAGTGAAGACCCGGGGTGCCATCGTGATCGGCATCGGTATGGAAGGGGATACGGAACTGGCCAAACACGCCAATAACGTGATCATCATCCCCAAAGCCGATGAAGACCTTGCTCCCATCCTGGCCGTCATCCCTCTGCAGCTGCTGGCCTATTATGCGGCCCTGGCCAGAGGCTGCGACGTGGATAAACCTCGGAACCTGGCCAAGAGCGTGACAGTGGAATAAATTCATAAGGATAAAATGCTCCCTTCGGGGGAGCATTTTTTTATGGGTGGTCGCGACCTTCTTGCACTTTCTCCGGAAAACAGCTACAATGGACTCATTGCATTATCTATTGACATCCGTTGACATGACAATAAAGGAAAAATCGTGTATAATGTACCCAATACTTCGGAGCGGTGCCTTGCTGCGGCATCCTCCGTCACTCAAAGGAGACCTGACCCATGGAAGACTTGTTCGATGCCATCACCCGTTTGAAAAAAGAACGGAATGCTGTGATCCTGGCCCATGTATACCAGCCGGAGGAAATCCAGGAAATCGCCGATTTCTGTGGTGATTCTTTTGCCCTGTCCCAGCAGGCTGCCCAGACCGATGCAGATGTGATCGTTTTCTGTGGGGTCCGGTTCATGGCGGAAACAGCCAACATCCTTTCCCCGGAGAAAATCACCCTGCTGCCGGCCATCGACGCGGGCTGCCGGATGTTCGACGATACCTTGGAAGCGCGGGTAAAGGCTTTTCTGGCAGACCATCCGGAATACAAAGTGGTTTCCTACGTGAATACCCCAGCCAGCGTCAAGGCCCTCAGTGAAATCTGCTGCACATCCTCCAATGCGGTGAAAGTGATCGAAAGCCTGCCGGCAGAGCAGCCCATCCTTTTCGTCCCGGATCAGAACTTGGCCACTTTTACGGCGGAAAAGACCCATCATACCATCCTGCCCTGGCGGGGAGCCTGTCCCACCCACCATGCGCTCAGCGTGGAGGAAGTGGAAGCGGCCAAAAAAGAACATCCGGCGGCCAAAGTGCTCATGCACCCGGAATGCCGGCCGGAAGTCCGGGCCCTGGCGGATTATGTGGGCAGCACCATGGGAATCATCCACTATGCGGAACAAAGTCCGGAAGAAGAATTCATCATCGCCACGGAATGCGGGGTGCTGACACAGCTGGAATGGAGATGTCCCCACAAGAAGTTCTTCATGGCCGGCGGCAATCTGTTGTGCCCCAATATGAAAAAGACCACCTTGGAACTGGTGAAGCGTTCCCTGGAGATTTTGGAACCCCGGATCGTGGTGCCGGAAGAAATCAGAGTGAAAGCTCGGACGGCCTTGGAGCGGATGCTGGAAGTAAAGTAAACTAGCTGTCAGCGATCAGCTGCCGAAGGAACCCGTCAATCGGGTTCCTTCCCTTGTCCCTACGACCTGTAACAGGCTGCTGCTCAGGCGGCCACTTGTAAAAGGAGGATTCCTCATGGAAACCTATTGGACGCAATTTGATACGGCGGATGCGCCGGTGATTGAAACGGATATCCTGGTGATCGGGTCCGGGGCTGCTGGGCTCCAGACAGCCTGGTCCCTGGCGGAAGCCGGACGGGAAGTGCTGGTGGCGGTCCGGGATGAGCTCCAGGACAGCAATACCGCCAAGGCCCAGGGAGGCATTGCTGCAGCCCTGGGGAAGGACGATGATCCGTCCCTCCATTACCAGGATACCCTGGTGGCCGGAGCCGGCCTGACTGATGAAAAGATGGCAAAGATCGTAGTGACGGAAGGCCCCCAGGCGGTGCTGGATCTGCTTCATCACGGAGCGCAGTTCGACCGGAACCCGGATGGGACCTTGGCGCTGGGAAGGGAAGGCTGTCACAGCCGGAACCGGATCGTCCATGCCAACGGCGACAGTACCGGAGCGGAAGTCTCTCGGGCCCTCCGGGCGATCGCCGGCCGGGAAAAACGGATCCGTACCCTGGAACACTGCTATGTGACGGATCTTTTGGTCCGGGATGGCATCTGCTGGGGTGCTATGGCCCTCCATCAGGGAAAGATGCTCCATATCCGGGCCCGGGGAACGGTCCTGGCTACTGGCGGCGTGGGCCGTCTCTTTGCCCATACCACCAATCCGGAAGAGGCAGTGGGTAGCGGTCTGGCCTTGGCCTACCGGGCGGGGGCGGAGCTGATGGATATGGAGTTCGTCCAGTTCCATCCTACGGCCCTGGCCATCCCCGGCCATCCCAGCTTCTTGGTTTCGGAGGCAGTCCGGGGTGCCGGAGCCCTTCTGTACAATACGAGGGGAGAACGGTTCATGCCCGGATACCATCCCATGAAGGAACTGGCCCCCCGGGATGTGGTGGCCCGGGCCATTGCCACGGAAATGAAGGCGTGCGGCAGTGACCATGTGCTGCTGGATGCCACCGTCATCGACCGGGTGGAGGAAAAATTCCCCATGATTTTCCGGACCCTGCTGGAATATGGGGTGGACATGCGCAAAGAGCGGATCCCCATCGCGCCGGCTGCCCATTACATGATGGGCGGCATCCGCACCGATGCCTGGGGCCATACCAGTATCCAGCGGTTGTACGCCTGTGGAGAAGCGGCCTGCACCGGGCTCCAGGGGGCCAACCGGCTGGCCAGCAATTCTCTTTTGGAGGGACTGGTGTTCGGACGGAGGGCGGCCCAAGCCCTGTGCAAGGATCTTCCGGCTGACCAGTCCTTTGCGGAAGAAAGCGATTGGCAGTCTCGGCTCCAGCCCTGGGAGATTTCCCCAGGAACCCTGGAGGCAGACCGGCAGGCTCTCCAAGATATCATGAGCCGGCAGCTGGGCATTGCCCGGGACCGGGAATCCATTGAAAAAGCCCTGGAAGCCCTGGCAGCCATCGGCAAAAAATATGAAGGGGCAGCGGCTTCTGCCAGCGCACAGTTGGACATCAAGTCCCAGCTCCTGGTTTCCCGCCTCATTGCCCAGGCAGCCCTTCGGCGGGAAGAAAGCCGGGGCGCCCACTATCGTCTGGATTATCCGGAACCTCGGGACTGCTGGAAGCATCACAGCATCGAAGAACTTCAAGGAGGCGCATCCCATGTACAGCGGAACATTGGATAAACAGCTGGAAGAATGGCTGGCAGAAGACATCGGCAGCGGCGATCTGACCAGTGAGGCCCTGCTGCCTCCGGAAGCGGTGACCTGCGGCATCATCCATGCCAAGGATACCGGGGTCCTGTGCGGGATGGAGGCGGCCCGGAAGGTCTTTGCCAAAGTGGATCCCCGCTTGGAATTCAAAGCCCTGGCCAAAGACGGGGACCTGTTGGAACCGGGCACTCTCATTGCCGAAGTCAGCGGCTGTGCCCGCAGCGTGCTTATGGGAGAGCGGCTGGCCCTCAACCTGCTCCAGCACCTTTCCGGCATCGCTACCCGGACCAAAAAGCTGGCAGATCTGGCCAAACCTTACGGTACCCGGGTGGTGGACACCCGGAAGACCACCCCGGGGCTGCGGCTCCTGGAAAAGTATGCTGTCCGCATCGGGGGCGGCCACAACCACCGGCTGGGGCTCTATGATGCCATCCTGATCAAAGACAACCATATTGCCGTGGCCGGTGGCGTGAAAGAAGCCCTGGCCCGGGCCAAAGCCTATGCCAGCCATATGACCAAGATCGAGATCGAAGTGGAAAGCCTGGCCCAGGCCAAAGAAGCCCTGGAAGGGGGCGCCGATGTGATCATGCTGGACAATATGACACCGGAAACCATGAAGGAATGTGTGGTGATGATCGCACATCGAGCGGTGGTGGAAGCTTCCGGCGGCATCGATGAACACAACTTGGCAGCCGCTGCGGCAGCCGGCGTTGATGTAATCAGCATCGGAGCCCTGACCCACAGCGTAAAAGCCCTGGACATCAGCTTGGATGTAGGGGAGATCAAATGAAAAAAGGAAGGGCATACCCCTTCCTTTTTTTCTTATCTATGCTATAATGAAGTCGTAGTAAATCTATTTTTTTCGAACAGGGTGGGACGTAAAAAGTACCACGAGGGACAAAATGTGCAACATCAGCTTGGATCGAATCATCAACCTGCAGAATAAACTGGTCCCGGAAATGGTGGATCTCCTGACTGAGCGCTACAAAGTGCTCCGGCAGATCAGCCATGACCAGCCCATCGGCCGCCGGACCCTGGCCAAAAAGCTGGGGCTCAGCGAGCGGATCCTCCGCTCCCATGTAGATTTCCTCAAGGAAGCGGGTCTCTTGGACTTCACCCTCACCGGCATGAGCATCACTGATGAGGGAGCTGTGCTCCTCCAGGAACTCCGGGACTATGTGAACCGGCTCCAGAAGCTTTCCAGCCTGGAAACCCTGCTCCAGGAAAAGCTCCATCTCCAGAAAGTGGTGGTGCTTCCCGGGAATGCGGACCAGGACAAAGTGGTCACCCGGGAAATCGGGCGAGTGGCAGCCGGTATCCTGCTGCGCCTTCTTGCAGATCATGGAAGGCACATTGTGGCTGTCACCGGGGGAACCACGGTGGCTGCCATGGCGGAAAACACCTTTGGCAACGAACCGGAGACCATTGTGGTCCCGGCCCGGGGTGGCTTGGGAGATAAAATGGAACTCCAGGCCAACACCATTGCCACCGTGCTGGCCGGCCGCCTCAAGACCCGGTACCTGCAGCTGTATGTGCCGGACAGTGTCAGCGAGGATGTGCTCCAGAAAATCCTGGAAGAAGATGCCCGTGTGAAGCAGGTGGTGGAAACCATCAAAAGCGCGGATATCCTGGTCCATGGTATGGGACAGGCCTTGGTGATGGCAGAAAAACGGGGTATGGATCCGAAGCTGATGCGGCAGCTGGAACAGGCCGGAGCCGTAGGGGAAGCCCTGGGGCAGTATTTCGACCTGAAAGGCCGGGTGGTCTACAGCACCGACACCCTGGGGCTCATGGTCAATGATCTGGAAAAGATCCACACGGTCATGGGCATTGCCGGCGGGCGTTCCAAGGGAAGGGCGATCCTTTCCATGCTCCGCAGCGGCCAGGATGATATCCTGGTCACCGATGAAGCTGCCGCCCGGGAAATCATCGATTGTCTGCAAACTGATTCCAACCATCAGTAAAAAATTTAGGAGGAATGAAAAATGGTAAAAATTGGTATCAATGGTTTTGGTCGTATTGGACGCTGCGCGCTGCGTATCGCTGTGAAGAATCCTGAAGTGGAAGTGGTAGCGGTCAATGCCCGTTCCGGTATCGATACCTATGCCCACCTGCTGAAGTACGATTCCATCCATGGCACCTTTGATGAAGATGTGTCCGTTGATGGAGACGTGATGCATGTAGGGGATAAAGCCATCAAATTCACCCGCTTCACCGAACCGAAAGAAATCCCCTGGGGTGACATGGGCGTGGATGTGGTGTTGGAAACCACCGGCAAGTTCAAGACCCGGGAAACCGTGCAGCCCCATTTGGACAACGGCGCCAAGAAAGTGCTGATCGCCTGCCCGGCCAAAGGAGAAGACATCACCATCGTGCTGGGGGTCAATGAAGACAAGTACGATCCCAAGAAGGACCACATCATTTCCAACGCTTCCTGCACCACCAACTGCCTGGCTCCTTTTACCAAGGTCTTGGAAGACAACTTCGGCATTGAAAGCGGCATGATGACCACTGTCCATTCCTATACCAATGACCAGAAGATCCTGGATGCAGCCCACAAAGACCTGCGCCGTGCCCGTGCCGGTGCCTGCTCCATCATCCCCACCACCACTGGGGCTGCCAAAGCCATCGGTCTGGTCCTGCCGGAACTGGAAGGCAAACTGAAAGGCATGGCCATCCGTGTCCCGACTCCCGATGTTTCCCTCACTGACCTGGTGGTCAACCTGAAGAAAGATACCACCAAAGACGAAATCAACGAAGCCATGAAAGTTGCTTCTGAAACCACCATGAAAGGGATCCTGGGTTACAATGAACTGCCCCTGGTTTCCAAAGATTACAGCGGCTGCCCTCTGAGCTCCATCGTAGACGGCCTGTCCACCATGATGGTAGGACCTCGTGTGGCCAAAGTGGTTTCCTGGTACGATAATGAATGGGGCTATTCCAACCGTTTGGTGGAACTGGCTCTGTTCGTGGCCAAAAAGGGCCTGTAAGAGAAAGGCAGTGCGTTGAGCCATGGATAAGAGAACAGTCAAAGACATCCAACTGACCGGCAAACGAGTGCTGGTCCGGGTGGATTATAACGTCCCCATGAACGACAAGGGAGAGATCACGGACTTTATCCGGATCGAAGCCTCCCTGCCCACCCTCCATTACCTGCTGGACCAGGGGGCCGCTGTGATCCTCCTGGCCCACCTGGGCCGTCCCAAAGGCAAGGTGAACCCCAAGTTCAGCCTGAAGCCGGTGGCAGAAGCCCTGAGCCAGCTGATCCACCGGCCGGTGCAGTTCTGTTCGGACTGCGTGGGAAAAGAAGCCCAGGCCGCAGCAGCTCAGCTGCGGAACGGGGATATCCTGCTGCTGGAAAATCTCCGGTTCCATCCGGAAGAAGAAAAGAACGACCCTCATTTTGCCCAGGAACTGGCTTCCTTGGGGGATGTGTTCGTGAATGATGGGTTCGGGGTATCCCACCGGGCCCATGCCTCTGTGGAAGGCATTACCCATTATCTGCCGGCTGTGGCCGGTTTCCTGCTGGAAAAGGAAATCGCCTACCTGGGCAATGCGGTGGATAAACCACAGCGTCCTTTTGCTGCTATCATCGGCGGGGCCAAAGTGGCGGATAAGATCGCTGTTATCCGCAGCCTGATCAAGAAAGCAGATGTGATCCTCATCGGCGGCGGCATGGCCAATACCTTCCTGGCTGCCAAGGGCTACAACCTGGGCAAATCCCTGGTGGAAAAAGAGAGCCTGGGGATCGCCAAGGACCTTTTGGCGGAAGCCGCGGCCCAAAAGACCAAAATGCTCCTGCCGGTGGACTTGATCATGGCTGCCAGCTTCTCCAATGAAGCAGACCATGAAGCAGAAGACCTGGATGCCCTGAATCCGGAATACATGGCCCTGGATATCGGTCCCAAGACGGCGGAACTGTATGCCCAGACCTTGGCTGGCATGAAGACCATCGTCTGGAACGGGCCCATGGGCGTGTTCGAAATGCCCAATTATGCGGAAGGGACCCGGCGGGTGGCGGAAGCCATGGCCGCTTCTGACGGCATCACCATCGTAGGCGGCGGCGACAGTGCTGCAGCGGTGAAACAGATGGGCTTGGCGGACAAGATGAGCCATGTGTCCACTGGCGGCGGTGCCTCTCTGGAATACCTGGAAGGAAAAGTGCTGCCGGGCCTGGCTGCCTTGGATGATCTTCGGACTCCCATCG
The DNA here is from genome assembly GCA_905215645.1 of uncultured bacterium. GTDB lineage: Bacteria > Bacillota > Negativicutes > Acidaminococcales > Acidaminococcaceae > Acidaminococcus. Next base: position 28,221 of record CAJMQS010000022.1, on the reverse strand, counting down.
TGGCCGGCAACTGGAAATGCCATAAGACTGTGGAAGAAGCCATGGAATTGGCCCATCAGGTAGCCCATGGCACGGAAATGGCCCGGGCGGAAGTGGTGCTGTTCCCGCCTTTCACCGCCCTGGAAAGCGTGGCGGCCATGGTGGATGATGACGGCATCGGCTACGGCGCCCAGGATATCTTCTACGAAGATGAAGGCTCCTATACCGGCGCTGTCTCCGGCCCTATGATCGCAGAAATCGGTTCCCGGTATGTGCTGGTGGGTCACAGTGAACGGCGGAAATTCTTCCATGAATCCAATGAAATCGTGGTGAAGAAGGTCCTGGCTGCTTTCCGGAATGATCTGGATCCAGTGCTGTGCGTGGGCGAAGACGCTGACGAACATGAAAACGGCTCCACCAAGGACAAGATCCTGAGCCAGCTGACTCCTGTCCTCAATGTGCTCACCGACGGGCAGATCCAGCACCTTTTGGTTGCCTATGAACCGGTCTGGGCCATCGGCAGCGGCAAGAGTGCAGAAGTACGGGATGCTGTGGCGGCCGCAGACCTGATCCGGAAAGCCGTGGCTGAGAAATTCGGCAAAGAGGCGGCCCGCCGGGTGCGGATCCTCTACGGCGGCAGCGTGACCAGCGAAAATGCCCATGCCTTCCATGAAGACGGCATCGACGGCGTCCTGGTAGGCGGGGCCAGCCTGTCTGCCCAGGAATTCTGCGCCATTGCCAATACTTTCTGAGGCGTCCCATGAGAAAGAAACCTGTGATGCTGATGATCCTGGACGGCTGGGGGATCGCACCCCCCAGCTCCACCAATGCGGTGACCCGGGCCCGGACTCCTCATCTGGACTATTACTTCAACCGGTATCCCCACAGCCAGCTCCGGTGTTCCGGGGAATCGGTGGGGCTGCCGGAAGGCCAGATGGGCAATTCGGAAGTGGGACACCTGTCCATCGGTTCCGGCCGGATCATCTACCAGAGCCTGACCCGGATCAGCCGGGCCGTGAAAGACGGGAGCCTGGAAAAGAATCCTGTTTTGGTGAAAGCCATGGAAGAAGCCCGGGATGGAGGAAAGAAGCTCCATCTCTTGGGACTCCTCAGTAATGGGGGCGTCCATAGCCACATCGACCATCTGTTGGGGCTCCTGGCCATGGCTCAGAAAATGGGCGTGGAAAAAGTCTGCGTCCATGCCTTCTTGGATGGACGGGATACCCCTCCTCAAAGTGCTGCTCCCTTCTTGGAACAGGTGGAAAAAGCCTGCCAGGAACTGGGTGTGGGGCAGATTGCCACCGTTTCCGGCCGGTACTATGCCATGGACCGGGACAAACGGTGGGAAAGGATCCAAAAGGTCTATGACTGCATGACCGGCGGGGAAGCCCTGGAAGCACCCAGTGCGGCGGAAGGACTGGAAGCTGCCTATGGAGCCGGCCAGACCGATGAATTCGTGGTGCCCTTCCGGATTACCGGAGTGGATGGGACTGTGGAAAAGGGCGACAGCCTGATTTTCTTCAACTTCCGCCCCGACCGAGCTCGGGAACTGACCCATGTATTCACGGACTCGGAGTTTTCCGGATTCTCTCGGAAGGAAGACGCACTGCCGGTCCATTTCGTTTCCATGACGGAATACGAAAAAGGCCTCCAGGCTGCGGTAGCTTTTCCCCCGGAAGCAATCAAGGACACCCTGGCGGAAGTGGTGTCCCGGGCCGGGCTCCATCAGCTCCACATTGCGGAAACAGAGAAATACGCTCATGTGACCTTCTTCTTCAACGGCGGACGGGAGCAGCCCTTCCCCAATGAAGACCGAATCCTGGTGCCTTCTCCCAAAGTGGCTACCTACGACCTGCAGCCGGAAATGAGCGCCTACCTTGTGACGGACAAGCTCCAGGAAGCCCTGGCCAAGGATGTCTATGATCTGGTGATCTTGAACTTCGCCAATCCGGACATGGTGGGCCATACCGGTTCCCTGGAAGCGGCGGTGAAGGCTCTGGAAGCCGTGGACGAATGTGTGGGCAGCCTGGCGGAAACCGTGCTGCAAAAGGGCGGTGCCCTGTGTATCACTGCGGACCATGGGAACCTGGAAGAAATGGAAGATCCGGTGACCCATGCTCCCATGACCGCCCATACCACCAACCCGGTGCCTTTCCTGGTGGTAGGTGCGGAGCCGGGGACCCAAGTGGAAGACGGGGGCCTTTCTGATATTGCTCCCACCCTGCTGGATCTCCTGGAGTTGCCCGAACCGGAGGCCATGACCGGCCATTCCCTGCTGCTCCATAAATGAGATTTTCAAGCTGTTTTGTATGTCTAAAATCAATTTGCCAAAATTGATTTCCATCGGCTAGAGACTAGTGACTAGAGACTAGTCACCAGCCTGGGGAATCCATTCCCCAGGCTCAACCATAACGAGGTGATTACCATGCCAATCATTGAAAATGTGTGTGCAAGAGAAATCCTGGATTCCCGGGGCAATCCTACGGTAGAAGTGGATGTGCTGCTGGATGACGGCACGGTGGGACGGGCTGCGGTTCCTTCCGGAGCCTCTACCGGGGTCCACGAAGCCGTTGAACTGCGGGATGGGGACAAAGACCGTTTCGGCGGCAAAGGAGTCTCCAAAGCGGTGGACAATGTAAACGACACCATTGCTGATGCCATCATCGGGCTGGATCCCACCCGCCAGGTGGAAATCGATGAAGCCATGATCCGTCTGGACGGCACCCCCAACAAGGGCCGTCTGGGAGCCAATGCTATCCTGGGAGTCTCCCTGGCTGTGGCTAAGGCTGCGGCCCTTTCCATCGGCCTGCCTCTGTACCAGTATCTGGGCGGAGTCAACGCCAAGGAACTGCCGGTTCCCATGATGAACATCCTGAATGGCGGTGCCCATGCGGACAACAACGTGGACATCCAGGAATTCATGATCATGCCGGTGGGGGCGGACAGCTTTGCAGAAGCCCTGCGGATCAACGCGGAAATCTACCAGGCCCTGAAAAAAGTATTGAAGGACAAAGGCTTGGCTACGGCTGTAGGGGATGAAGGCGGCTTTGCTCCCAACCTGGAAAGCAACGAAGAAGCCCTGCAGGTCATCGTAGAAGCCATCAAGAAGGCCGGCTACAAGCCTGGCAAGGAAGTGATGCTGGCCATCGATACGGCAGCCAGCGAACTCTTCGAAGACGGCAAGTACAATCTGAAAGGGGAAGGGGTCGTGAAGACTTCTGCCGAAATGGTGGAATGGTATGCTGCCCTGTGCGACAAATATCCCATCATCTCCATTGAAGACGGTTTGGCCGAAGACGACTGGGACGGCTGGAAACAGCTCACCGATGCCCTGGGCAAAAAAGTCCAGCTGGTAGGGGACGACCTGTTCGTTACCAACGTGGAACGGCTGAAGAAGGGCATTGAAATGGGCGTGGCCAATGCCATACTGATCAAACTGAACCAGATCGGGACCCTGACCGAAACCCTGGATGCCATCGAAATGGCCAAACGGGCCGGGTACACCGCCATCGTCTCCCATCGGAGCGGTGAAACGGAAGATACCACCATCGCCGATGTGGTGGTGGGCACCAACGCTGGACAGATCAAATCTGGGGCTCCCTGCCGGACCGACCGGGTGGCCAAGTACAACCAGCTGCTGCGGATCGAAGAAGATCTGGGAGCCGCTGCCCAGTACAATGGGATGGATGTGTTCTACAACATCAGATAAAAACTGTCAACGGCCAGCAGCCGGATGACAAAAAGGTGTGCTGCATGGAGCGTGCAGCACACCTTTTTTACGAAAGGAAAATCTCATGCTAGACAAACAATCTGTTTCTGCGGCTTTTGACCGGTATGTTTCTCAGTTCAACCCGGATACTCCCGGCATCCTCAGCAAGCAGCGCCATTCCCGGATCGTCAGCGGCCTGTGTGAGACACTGGCCCGGCAGCTGGGGTGGCTTCGGAAGGACCAGGACCTGGCCTGGGTGCTGGGGCTGCTCCATGACATCGGCCGGTTCGAACAGGCTCGGCGGTTCCATACCTTCATCGATTATAAATCCATGGATCATGCCCGGTATGGGGTCTGGTATCTGTTCGAAAAAGGCCATATCCGGGATTTCCTGCCGGATCCGGAGCCAGAACGGGACCGGATCCTGGAATTGGCTATCTTGTGGCACAATGGCTATGCAGTCCCTTCCAGTATCACTGGCCGAACTCGGGATTTTGCCCTATTGATCCGGGATGCGGACAAAATCGATTTGTTCCGGGTCTATGCCGGGTATCTGGAGCATCCGGAACAGATATGGCAAATATCTCTGAAAGATCTGGGCAGCCAAGAGATTTCTCCTAAGGTGCTGGAAGAAGCTTTGGGGGAGAAACTGGTCCATACAGAAGTGAAAAAGACAGCTCTGGATTTTTTTACAGGCTGTCTGTGCCAGATCTTCGATTTTACCTATGGGCCCAGTCTTGCCCTGGTACGGCAGCAGGGATATTTCCAGGAACTCCTGGATTTCCAGCCGGTCAACCCGAAAAGCGCCCGTCAGCTGGAAAGCGTGAAGGAAAAAGCAAGGAGGATATTGGAAGGGGCTGGCTGAGTACCCCCAATTTTCATACAAATTCCATATTCCTATGATACAATAACAAGAAAAGAGATGTGAAAATAACTCCCAAAGGAGGAATCGATTTGAATCAATCCATGGGCAGCAGCTATGAAGACTGGCGGCCGGTCCTGGAAAAAGTCCAGGCACAGCTGGTCCGGCAGATCCAACAGTATAATCAGAAAGAGATGGAAGAACACAAGGAAAATGCCTATGAACATTTGATATACCGCATCAAGGACCCGGCAAGCATGGCGGAAAAATGTGAACGGAAAGGTTTGCCGGTCAATGCCCGGTCGGCTCTCCACGGGGTCTATGATGCCATCGGCCTGCGGATCGTCTGCCGCTTCCTCAGCGACATCGACCGGAACCTCCGTCTGCTCCGGCAGATCCCTGGCTGCACCATCATCCGGGAAAAAGACTATGTGCACAATGTGAAACCCAATGGCTATCGGTCTTATCATCTGATCCTTCGCCTGGAGGAGCCCTTTCCCGATGTGGAAGGGAATACTCCGGGGATTTTCTATGCGGAAGTGCAGCTGCGGACCATTGCCATGGATTCCTGGGCCAGCCTGGAACATGAGATGAAGTACAAACGGGACATCAGGAATCCGGAATTGATCGGGCAGGAACTGAAACGGTGCGCCGATGAACTGGCCGCCTGCGACCTGTCCATGGAGACCATCCGGAAACTGATCCGGGAAAACTGATGAGCCACTCTGGAAAGGAGCCAAGAATCCATGAAAATATTACTTGCAGAAGATGAAAAAGCCATGTCCATGGCCCTGTGTGCGGTTCTGGAACATTCCGGCTATCAGGTGGATGCCGTCTATGATGGGCAGGCAGCTGTAGAAAAGGCACGCCAGGAAATCTACGATGCCATGATCTTCGATATCATGATGCCGGTGAAGGACGGGATCAGCGCCCTGACGGAACTCCGAGAGGAAGGGGACCGGACTCCAGTGATCATGCTCACCGCCAAAGCAGAAGTGGACGATCGGATCAATGGCCTGGATGCAGGGGCGGACGATTACCTGACCAAGCCTTTTGCCATGGGAGAACTCCTGGCACGGCTCCGGAGCCTGACCCGGCGCCAGGAGGATTTCAACCGGGATACCCTCCAGGCCGGGACGGTGACCCTGAACTGTGCGGAAGGGGAACTGTCCAGCAAGAGCACAGTCCGGCTCTCTCCCAAGGAGACCCAGCTGATGAAATTCTTCATGCAGCATCCTGGAAAACCCTGCGAGACACGGGTGCTCTTCGATCGGATCTGGCAGGATGAAAAACAGGAAGACCCAGGGATCGTGTGGATCTATGTGTCCTACCTCCGGGAAAAACTCCGGGCCATCGGCGGCAATCTGACCATCGACGGTCACCAGGACGGGGCCTTTGTGCTGCAGACACCGGCCCTGGCCAATTAAGAGGAAACCATTATGGATATGATCCATCGTCTGCGGCGGAAATTCCTGCTGCTGGCTTTTATCGCCGTGGTCATCATCTTGGCCGGGGCCCTTGGGCTGATCAACGGCATCACCTATATGAAGATGCGGTCAGAAGTGAACACCCTTCTTACCGCCATTGTCCAGAACGATGGCATCATGCCTTCCCATCAGCCTGGAACCAGCACGGAAAGCTGGCTCAGTGATCCGGAATGGTACAATGATACCCCGGAATTTGCCCACCAGACCCGGTATTTCAGCGTCATCTTGGATGAAAACGACAAGATCCGCCGGCTGAACCTGTCCAACATTTCCGCCTTCAATGAACTCCAGGCTTTGGAGATTGCCCGGAGCTTGGCAGATAGCACCCAGACCCAGGGCCTGTTCAAGAACAAACGAGCCAGTTACTGCTTCAGTGTGACACCTCGGACCGAGGGAGGAAAACTGATAGTGGTCATGGACTGCACCCGGGATGTGGGGGCTGTGGAGGCGTTCATGCGCTATTCCCTCCGGTTCGGCCTGGCGTGCATCCTGCTCTATATGCTGATCCTTGGCCTTTTGAGCAATTACGCCATCCGTCCTTTCGTAGAGAACCTAGCCAGCCAGAAACGGTTCATCACCAATGCAGGCCATGAACTGAAGACCCCTATTGCCATCATTTCTGCCAATGCAGAGGCATTGGAGCTGATCAGCGGAAAGAGCCAGTGGACGGACAACATCCTGTTCCAGGTGAAACGGGTGACCCGGCTGATCAACGAACTGATCATGCTGGCCAAGTTGGGAGAGAAGAAAGAACAGGAACTGAAAAAAGAACCGGTGGATATCAGCCGGACCTTCCAGGAAGCTGTCCAAGCTTTTGCTCCGGTGGTCCAAAGTGAAAAGAAACAGCTGGTGACAGAGATCCCGGAAGGGATCGTACGGGAAACTGATCCCAAATATCTCTATGAAATCTTCAATATCCTCATGGACAACGCCGCTAAATACTGCGATGAGGGAGGCACCATCCGGGCCTTTTTGGAAACCCATGGCCGCCATGGTTTCCGGGCCAGTGTAGCCAATGACTACAAAAACGGGGCAGGGGTGGATTACACCCACTTCTTCGAACGGTTCTACCGGGGAGATGAGAGCCACAACAGCCAAAAAGCCGGCTACGGCATCGGCCTTTCCATGGCGGAAGAAGCCACCCATCTCCTGGGAGGGAAGATCCAGGTGGAATACAAGGAGGGAGTCATCACCTTTGGTGTGACCTTTTGACCAGGAAAGGAGGCTTTTTCATGAAATTGGCTATGCTGGGCACTGGCGCCATTGCTCCTGTGGCCTTGGCTGCTATGGAGGCGGTGCCGTCCATCCGGGTGGAGGCCCTGTGGTGCCGGCAGCACAGCCGGCAGCGGGGAGAAGCTCTGGCCCGGGAGTATGGGATTCCCAGGGTATATACGGATTGCCGGGCCTTTTTTCAGGAAGCAGATGTAGATACGGCGTACATCGCCCTGGTGAACCCAGTCCACTATGCCTATGCTCGGAAAGCTCTGCTGGCTGGAAAAAACGTGATCTTGGAAAAGCCCTTCTGCACCCGGTTCGCCCAGACCCAGGAATTGGCGGAATTAGCCCGGAAAAAAGGGCTTTTCCTCCTGGAAGCCATGCCTCTGTGGCACGGGGCCCTCTTTCGGAAAATCCGGGAACTGTTGCCGGCCCTGGGTCCCATCCGGCTGGTCCAGGGAAATTATTCCCAGTATTCCAGCCGATATGACCGGTATCTTAAGGGGGAAGTGCTCCCCGCCTTCGACCCGGCACAGGCAGGAGGGGCCCTGTATGACCTGAACGTGTACAACATCGCCTGGACCGCCGGGCTCTGGGGCCTGCCGGAAAAGGTCCTGTATGCCCCCAACCGGGGATGGAATGGGGTGGATACCTCCGGCGTGCTGCTCTTGGGATACCCCGGGTTCCAGGCAACTCTTTCCGCCGCCAAAGATTCCGATAGCCCCTCCGGGTTCCAGATCCAGGGAGAAAAAGGCTGGCTGAAAGTGGACGGAAAGCCCATCCACCCGGAAAAACTGGAGTGGACCCTGATCCAGGGACCGGACCGGGACCAGTTCAGCACCGCCGCTGTGAAAAAAGCCCAGAACACAAAAAACTGGACCCCGCCGGAACGGGAAAACCGGATGGTGGAAGAGTTCGAGGATTTTGCCCGAATCGTGGACGGGAAGAAAAAAGAAGAGGCGGAGGCTTATTTAAAGATGACCCTTGCCGCCAGTGAGGTGCTGGAGAGGGCCGCTGGTCATACGATTTGAATACCGTCACTGTCTACTCACTTAACCACTTAACCACTGTCCTCCCGCTCCTTGACCATTTCCCCATCCAATGCTAAAATATAAGAATCTAATATGTGGAGGGAAATACCTGTGGCTTTAGATATATTGATGGTCCTTGATGTGATCGTGAGCATCCTGATGATTGGCTCCATCCTGCTCCAGTCCGGAAAAAGCGCCGGCTTCAGCGGATTGGGGGGCGGCGAATCCCTGTTCGGTGGGAAACCCACTGATATGGATGAAGCTCTGGCCCGGATCACCGTGGTGCTGGGGCTGATCTTTGCTGTCATCAACGTGGCGATCGCCCGTCTGCAGTAAGCAACTGAAGAACGTTCACAGATTTCACAGTGGCATTGCCTAGGTCAGGTAATGCCATTTTTGCTATGGGGAAGGGGGAAAGACCATGGTACTGCCTGGGGCAGAACCGTTTTTCTGGAAGGGAGAAAACAATAAAGGGGTCCTGCTGATCCACGGCTTCACCGGCAGCCCTTCAGAGCTGCGGGAACTGGGAGAGGAGCTCCACCGGAAGGGGTATACGGTGGAAGGACTGCTCCTAGCTGGCCATGGGACGGATCCCCATGATCTTTTAGACGTAAAGGCGGAACAATGGGAGGAACAGGTGCGCCAGGGCGTGGACCATCTCCGGGAAACTTGTACTCAGGTCACTGTAATCGGCCTTTCCATGGGAGGGCTGTTGACCCTTTATGCTGGGGCAGTGACGAAAGCGGACAAGCTGGCGGTGCTTTCCACTCCCATCTATCTCTACGACTGGCGGGTGTACTTCCTGTGGCTGGCCGACCGGCTGCCTTACTGGGCCATCCCCAAACATCCCCGGACGGTGGATGCGCCAGAGCGGTACAACGTGGCCTACCGGTGCATGCCCATCAAAGCGGTCCACCAGCTGGTACGGTTGCTGAAGGCCGTCAAAGGGAAGTATCTGCCCCAGGTGGTACAGCCTCTGCTGATCATCCAGTCTCGGACAGACCATACTGTGCGTCCGGAAAGCGCTGTTTATATCCACGACCGGGCGGCTTCCCGGGAAAAACACCTGCTGTGGGTCCCTCAGGCCCGCCATGTGATGACATTATACAAGGGCCGGCAGGCCATTTATGCTGCCATTGAGGCCTTTTTGGAGGAATAAGGAATATGGAAAGAACCAGAGATACCATGTGCTTCGGCTGCGGGAAGGACAACCCTATGGGGCTCCATCTCCATTTCCGTACCGATGCGGAAGGCTGCTATACCAGCTTTGTGCCTCAGCCAGTCCATCAGAGCTATGACGGCCGGATGCACGGAGGCTTGATTTCCACCCTGCTGGACGAAACCATGGGGAATTACCCCTATATGTATGAACACAAAGTTGCCTACACGGCCCGGCTGGAGGTCCGCTTCCGGCAGCCGGTGCGGATCGGGGAACGGATCGAAGTGATCACCAAAGTGAAGCGGAGGAAAGGACAGCTGCTGGAAATGACCGGGCAGGTGGTCCGGGAGGACGGGACCATTGCCGCGGAAGCGGACGGCAAGCTGATGTATGAGGAGAGATCATGACAAACACGGAATTGGAAAACCGGCTCCTGGGGTATATGAAGGAACATCCGGTGGCTCCCTTGGGGGCGGAAGAACTGCTGAAGGCCCTGGCGCTGGAAGGCAGTGATCTGAAGCTGTTCTGGCAGGTGCTGAAAGATCTGGAAGACCGGGGCCAGGTGGTGAAGACCCGGTTCAATACCTACGGGCTCCCCGCGGCTATGGGCTTGGTGGTGGGCCGTTGCCAGGTGACCAGCAAGGGCTTTGCCTTTGTGATCCCGGAAGAGAAGACCGCCGATGGGGATCTCTTTATCCCGGCCAGCAGCCTCAGCGGCGCCATGGATGGAGATACGGTCATGGCCCGGGTGATGAAAAGCGGTTTTGACGACCGGCAGGAAGGGAAGATCATCCGGATCCTGAACCGGGCCCACCACAAACTGGTGGGGACCTTCAGCAAATCAGGCGAGTTCGGCTTTGTGATCCCGGACAACAAACGAGTGGGCCGGGACATTTACGTGCGCCGGAAAGATTTCAACGGAGCACGGGATAAGGAAAAAGTGGTGGTAGAAATCACTACCTGGCCGGACGAACGGCGGAATGCAGAAGGAAAAATCGTGGAGATCCTGGGGAAACCTGGGGATATCGGCTTGGAAATCCTTTCCATCATCAAAGATAACGATTTGCCCACCAAATTCCCGGAACCGGTCCAGGCAGCTGCGGAAAAAGTAGAGCAGAAAATCAAAAAGAAAGAGCTCCAGAACCGGCTGGACCGGCGGAAATGGAACATCATCACCATCGACGGGGTGGATTCCAAAGACTTGGACGATGCGGTCTATGTGGAAAAACAAGGAGACAATTACTTCCTGGGGGTCTACATCGCCGATGTGAGCTATTACGTCCAGCCCCATTCCCTGCTGGACCAGGAAGCCTATGAACGGGGCACCAGCGTATACCTGGTGGACCGGGTCCTTCCTATGCTGCCGGTGGAACTGAGCAACGGCATCTGCAGCCTGAACGAAGGGGAAGACCGGCTGACCATGGGCTGTGAGATGCTCATCGACGGAAAGACCGGCCGGACCATCTCCTTTACCCTTTCCCCCAGCGTGATCAACAACCATCATCGGATGAACTATCCTGATGTGCGGGCCATCCTGGTGGACCAGGACGAAGCCCTGCGGAAAAAATATGCAGATATCGTCCCCATGCTGGAAAGCATGGCCCAGCTCCAGAAGGTGCTCCACAAAAAGCGGGAACGCCGAGGCGCCATCAATTTCGAACTGCCGGAACAGAAGGTGCTCTTGGATGAACAGAAACATCCAGTGGCCATTGTGAAGCGGGAACGTTCCGTGGCCGAGATGCTCATCGAAGAATTCATGCTGGCTGCCAACGAAACGGTGGCAGGCTATATGGCCCGGCACAAACGGCCCTTCATCTACCGGGTCCACGATCTGCCGGATCCGGAAAAGATCCAGAACCTGGCCAAGCTGATGGCCCTCTTCGGGGTCACGCTGAAAGTGGAAGAAAAGATGCGTCCCAAAGATCTCCAGCGAGCTTTGGATAAAGTGGCTGGAAAGCCGGAGGAAAAATTGATCTCTACGGTGGCCCTCCGGAGCATGCGTCAAGCAGTCTATCAGACAGAGAACATCGGCCATTTCGGCCTGGCTGCCCATTTCTACACCCATTTCACGTCTCCCATCCGCCGGTATCCGGACCTGATGGTGCATCGGCTCCTGCGCCGGCAGCTGGATGGAGAACGGCTGACCCGGCAGCAGGCAGAAGAACGGACCCAACGCCTGAGCCTGATCGCTTCCCATTGTTCCATCCGGGAACGGGGAGCCATCGATGCGGAACGGCAGACCGTGGACCTGAAGATGGCCGAATACATGCTCCAGTTCGTGGGGAAGGAATTTGCCGGGACCATTTCCGGAGTGTCCTCCTTCGGCTTCTTCGTGGAGCTGGAAAATGGGGTGGAAGGGCTGGTCCATATCTCCAGCCTCACCGACGATTATTATGATTATGTGGACGGCCAGTATGCCCTGATCGGCCAGCATCTGGGCCACCGGTACCGGCTGGGCGACCAGGTGGAGATCCAGGTGCTCCAGGTGGATGTTTCTGAACGGAAAATCGATTTTGTCCTGGCTGGACTGACTCCGGAGGCAGCGGACCAGATGCGCCGGGAATTGGGACGGCAGAAAAAGACCAAGACCGGCATCGCCACCGGGAAACTGCGGAACGAGACCACCGGCCGGAAGTCCGGGGAACGGAAGGCATCCGGCAAAAAGAACAACAGCCGTCGAAAAAAGAAGAAAAACGCGCCCCAAAAAGCGGAAGGAGCGGCCCTGATCCAGCTGGTGCCCCAGGGGACTGCGGCAGAAAACACCGGAAAGAAGAAAAACAACCGCCGGCGGCGGAGAAGAAGGGATCGGAAACATGGAAAAGCCAGTGAAGGTAATCGCAGAAAACAGGAAAGCAAGGCATGACTATTTCATCCACGAAACCTATGAAACCGGCATGGTCCTCACCGGGACGGAAGTGAAATCCCTCCGCCAGGGGAAGGCCAATCTGAAGGATTCCTATGCAGCGGTGACCAAGAGCAGCGAAGTGTATATCTACAATCTCCACATCAGCCCCTATGAACAGGGGAATCGGTTCAATGTGGATCCTCTCCGGGACCGGAAGCTGCTGATGCACAAAAGGGAAATCCAAAAGCTGATCGGGAAGACCAAAGAAAAGGGGTTCACCCTGGTCCCCCTCCAGCTGTATTTCAGCCACGGACTGGTGAAATGCAAACTGGCCCTGGCCACCGGGAAAAAACTCTACGACAAGCGCCAGGCCATGGCGGACCGGGCTGCCAAACGGGATATCGACCGGGCCATGAAAGAGCGGAACCGGTAAACTGGAATAAAATGAGCTGCGGACCATACCGTCCTGGAAAGGAACGGTTGGGACGCAGCTTTTTTGCAGGGGAAAAGGACGGAGGGTACATCATTTGCAGGAAGGTGTGCATCGGGGAGTTTTTTTACCCACGAGATATGATATAGTAAAAGGAACAGAAGGAGGGGATGAAGTTGCAACAAGTGATGGTGAATGGAAAATCATATTTGGCCCATCTGGATCCAGCGGGGAAACGGCCGCCTCAGCTCCTGCTGGACCATCTCCGACAGGTGTCTCGGCTGGCGGAGGAGTTTGCTCCTACCCCTGAAATGAAGGAAGCGGCCCGGCAGTGCGGGCTGCTCCACGATATTGGGAAGTACTCTGGGGATTTTCAGAAGTATCTTTTGGGGCAGAAACATGGCCGGGTGGATCATTCTACGGCGGGGGCCCAGCTTTTGGCAAAAAATGGAACTCCTACATCCGTAATGGAGGCTTTCTGTATTGCCGGGCATCATGCAGGACTGCCGGATTTCGGGTCACCGGCAGACTTGCCGGGAGAAAATACTCTTTCGGCCCGATTGAAGAAAAAAGTTCCTGATTATTCTGCCTGGGAACAGGAAATGGAAACCCCGAAATCGGTCAAAGCCATCGAACAGGTGGCCCAACATTATCAAAATGATGGGAAACCCGATGCCATCGGCCAAGGACTTTGGCTGCGGATGCTGTATTCCTGTCTAGTGGATGGGGATTTTCTGGATACGGAAGACTATATGCAGGGGGGAGCGGTGAAACGGGGCGGTTTTGCCTCCCTGGAACAGCTCCATGACCGGTTCTTTTCCGCCTTGCAGGAAAAAGGATTTTTCCATCCGCAAAATGATCTGAACCGGAAGCGGTGTGAGATCCTCCAGCGGTGCATCCAGATGGGGAAGAATACGGAAGACCGGATCTATACCCTGACCGTTCCCACCGGCGGGGGAAAGACTATTTCCTCCTTTGCCTGGGCGCTGGAAAAGGCCAGGACCTGTGGGAAGAAACACATCATTTATGTGATTCCCTATACTTCCATCATTGAACAGACGGCGGATATCCTCCGTTCCTACCTGGGAGAGGAAAACGTCATCGAACACCACAGCCAGGTGGAGTATGAGGATACGGACGAAAAAATGGATACCCGGCGGCTTGCTACGGAAAACTGGGATGCTCCGGTGATCGTGACCACCAACGTCCAGTTTTTTGAATCCCTTTTTGCCAACCGGTCTTCCCGGTGCCGGAAGCTGCACAATGTGGCCAACAGCATCCTGCTTTTCGATGAAGCCCAGATGTTCCCAGTGGAGTATCTGATACCGGTGCTCCGGGGTCTGGAAGCTCTGGTCCGTCATTTTTCCTGTTCAGCCCTTTTGTGCAGTGCCACCCAGCCCCGGCTGGACCAGTTCCTGCAGGAAAAGCCCCAGGAACTGATGGAAGACATTCCCGGCCTTTACCGCTTCTTTAAACGGACCCAATTGGTCAATGAAGGGATGCTGTCCTATGAACAGGTGGCAGAAGCCATGGATAAGCAGCCCCAGAGCCTGTGCATCTGCCTGACCAAAGGGGAGGCACGGGAAATCAGTAGCCGGATCCGGGAAGAGCACCTTTATCTTTCCACCAACCTTTGTCCGGCCCATCGGCAGCAGGTGATCCGCACCATGAAGGAGAAGCTGAAAAATGGAGAACCCTGCCGGGTGGTCTCTACCAGCATCATTTCTGTAGGGGTGGATATCGATTTCCCGGTGGTGTATGTGGAAGAAAACGGAGTGGATTCCCTGATCCAGGGGGCCGGCCGGTGCAACCGGGAAGGGAAGCGCAAAGTGGAGGACAGCCTGGTCCATGTCTTCGCCACGGAAAACAGCCAGAAGTCCCGTTTCCTGAAACAGGAACGGCAGAGCACCCAGCTGGTGGCACAGAAGTTCCAAGACCTGGCAGCGCCGGAAGCCATTGCCAATTACTTTGACTGGCTTTATCGGGCGAAAAACGGTATACTGGATGAAAAAGGAATTGTCAATTTATCTGGCAAAGGAGCCTATGCCACCATCGGTCAACAGTTCCAACTGATCGAAGACCATACAAGAAATGTGCTGATTCCCTGGAATGAAGAAGCCCAGGAGATTGTCCGCCAGCTCCAGTGCGGTATCCGGACCCGAAAGCTGCTGCGGAAAGCCGGCCGTTATATGGTCAGCGTATGGTCCCAGACCGGTCCCCAGCCAGGGCTGTATGAACAGATGCTGGCGGACGGGGTGACGGAGGCTCTGGACGAACAGATGGCAGTGCTGAAAGATCTGTCCGTATATAAGGAAGAAACCGGCCTTACTTATGAGCAGGAAGAAGGACGGGGGCTGTTTGCCTGACCCGATATCAACGAGAAACAGAGGTGGTTCCATGAGTTATGGAGTACGAATCGACTGCTGGGGGAAGTATGCCTGCTTTACCCGGCCGGAACTGAAGGGGGAGCGGATGAGCTACGATGTAATGACGCCATCCGCGGCCCGGGGACTGGTGGAGGCCATATTCTGGCATCCGGGGCTGCGGTATGTGATCGATGAAATCGATGTGCTGAGCCCCATCCAGTTTACCAATGTCCGGCGAAATGAACTGAAAAGCAAGGTTTCCGGGAATACGGTCCTGGCCGGTGCTCGGAGCGGCAAGCTGCTGGTCCAGGCAACCCATGAGGATATTATGCAGCGGGCCTCCACGGTGCTGAAAAATGTCCATTACTGCATCACCCTTCATTTTGAAATGACAGAAAAGGCCAATTCTTCGGATAATCCGGGAAAGTTCCGGGAAATGCTCACCCGCCGGGCCCGGAAGGGGCAGTGCTACCATCAGCCCTATTTCGGAACCCGTGAATTTCCGGCTTCTTTCCGTCTGGTGGAAGACGATGAGGAAATCCAGCCTTATCCTCTTACCCAGGATCTGGGGCTGATGCTCTATGACATGGATTACCGGAACCTGCAGCACATTACTCCCCGGTTTTTCCGGGCGAAACTGGTCAATGGAGTCCTTGATCTCCGGAACTGTGAGGTGCATCAATGATCCTGCAGGCGCTGGTAAAGTATTATGAAACCCTGCTGAAACAGGGAAAGGTGGAGGAACCAGGCTGGAGCGCGGCCAAGGTATCGGCGGAAATCCAGCTGGACGAGGAAGGGAAGCTGCTGGGAATCCTGTCCCTGCAGAATGAAGTCCAGCGGGGCAGAAAAACCGCCCTGACGGATCCCCTGCTCCAGGTGCCGGAAGTGTTCAAACGGTCCAGCGGCGTGCGGCCCAATTTTCTCTATGACGGCTCATCCTATTTTTTCGGTGTGGATAATAAAGGGAATCCCAAACGGTCCATCCAGTGTTTTGAGGCGGCCAGGACTTTTCACCACCAGCTGCTGGATGGGTGTGATTCTCCGGTGGCTCAGGGAGTCCTGAAGTTCTTTGACAGCTGGCAGCCGGATAAGGCGGAGGAAAATCCAGTATTCCAGCAGAACCGGGATGTGATTGTGGGGGCTTCAGGACTGGTGTTTGCCGTCAACGGGCAGGAAGCCCAGCAGGATCCGGAAATCCGCCGGCGCTGGATGGATTACAAGAATGAAGGCGGGGGAGAGAACAGCGAAAAAGGCCAGTGCCTGGTGACGGGAAAGGTGGCAGAAATCGCCCTGACCCATCCCAACATCAAAGGGGTACGGGATGCCCAGTCTTCCGGTGCGGCACTGGTTTCCTTCAACGCACCGTCGTTGGAATCCTTTGGTCATGCTGACGACCAGGGACTGAATGCCCCGGTCAGTGAATATGCGGCCTTTGCTTATACCACTGCCTTGAACCAGCTGATCCGGGAGGGGAACAGCCTTCTTTGCGGAGATACCACGGTGGTGTTCTGGGCCCAGTCCGGAGAACCATTGTACCAGCAGGTTTACCTGGGGTTCTTGAATCCTTCGGGAAACGGGGAGAACAAGGAAGATACGGTAAAAGCCGTGCTGGAAAAAATCCTCCAGGGCGTGGCTGTGGATGTGGACGGTATCACCCTTTCACCGGATGAACTGTTCTATGTGCTGGGACTGGCACCCAATGCGGCACGGCTGTCCGTAAGGTTCTTCTGGCAGAATACCTTCGGGGTCACCTTGCAGCATTTGCAGAACCACCAGGAGCGGCTGAAGATTGTCCGTCCCTCCTGGGAAAAAGAACGAGGTGCTTATCTGCCTTTATGGCGTCTCTTGAAGGAATCGGTGAATCCTAATGCCACTAAAAAGCAGGCACTGCCCCTTCTGGCCGGTAGCCTGCTCCGGAGCATCCTCCAGGATGCCCCTTATCCGGAAGCCATGTATCGGCAGTTCCTGCTGCGGATCAAGGCGGAATCCGGGGATGCAAAAATCAGTTATCCCAGAGCGGCCTTTGTGAAGGCCTATCTGTTGAAGAATCATCAGGAAAAGTGGGGTGGAGAAATTACCATGAACGTCAATGAAAACTGCAAGGCAGTTCCTTATGTACTGGGCCGGATGTTTGCGGTGCTGGAGGGGCTGCAGCAAGATTCCAGCGAAGTCAGTGCAACCATCAAAGACCGGTATTT
Organism: uncultured bacterium; assembly: GCA_905215645.1. GTDB lineage: Bacteria > Bacillota > Negativicutes > Acidaminococcales > Acidaminococcaceae > Acidaminococcus. The sequence continues at coordinate 10,940 of CAJMQS010000022.1, read as the reverse complement.
CAATGCGGCTTGTGCCACGCCAGGGGCGGTGTTCCCGGTGCTGCTGAAACTGGCCAATGCCCATCTGAATAAATTGGGCCGGACCAATAAGGGACTGGCGGTGAATACCCAGAAGAAGCTGGGCAGCCTGATGGAAAAAATCACCATGCCCGATGAAGGAAACCCCATTCCCGGCCGGCTGACTTTGGACGAACAGGGAATGTTCATCCTGGGCTATTATCAGGAAACCCAGGCTCGCTATACCAAGAAGGAGGAACAGGCATAATGGAAGAAAACAAGGCAATTCGCAACCGGTACGATTTCGTGGTGCTTTTTGATGTGGAAAACGGCAACCCCAACGGGGATCCAGATGCAGGGAACATGCCCCGGGTGGACCCGGAAACCGGCCTGGGCCTGGTGACAGATGTGTGCCTGAAACGGAAGATCCGCAATTATGTGGAAGCTGCCAAGGAAGACCAGCCAGGGTATCAGATCTATGTCCGGGAAACGGTCCCTCTGGAAGCCAACGACAAGAAGGCTCTGGAGTATCTGGGCGTGGATGATGTGAAGAAAATCGACAAAAAGAAGGATCCCGATGCGGACAGGAAAATCCGGGACTTTATGTGCAGCAATTTCTATGATATCCGTACTTTCGGGGCTGTGATGACCACCTTCGTGAAAGGGGCTCTTAGCTGCGGTCAGGTCCGGGGTCCGGTCCAGCTGGGGTTCGCCCACAGCATCGACCCCATTATGCCTCAGGAAATCACCATCACCCGGGTGGCCATTACCACGGCTAAACGGCAGGAAGAAGGCCGGAACACGGAAATGGGCCGGAAGTACATCGTTCCCTACGGTCTGTACAGGGTGGAAGGGTATGTGTCCGCCAACCTGGCCCGGAAATCCACCGGCTTTTCCGACGAAGACCTGCAGCTGCTGTGGAAGGCCATCATCAACATGTTCGAAAATGACCATTCTGCTGCCCGGGGAAATATGGCTGTGCGGGAACTGATTGTGTTCAAACATGAATCGGAACTGGGCAATGCGCCGTCCTACAAACTGTTTGAACGGGTGCAGGTGGAGAAGAAGGATCCCCGGAAAGCTCCCCGGTCCTACCATGACTATCAGGTGACTGTGGATACGGAAAACCTGCCGGAAGGGGTCGCCTGCCAGAGAATGGTATGACCTGGCGGGAAGAGGATTACCTGATGATTTCAGGAATCCAGCATTTCGTCTTTTGCCGGCGCCAGTGGGCTCTGATCCATATTGACCAGCAGTGGGAGGAGAACCGTCTGACGGCGGAGGGACAGCTGATCCACCAGAATGCCCACAACGACCGGTTCGTGGAAAAACGGGCTGGAGTGATGACCGTGCGGGGGCTGCGGATCAGTTTTTCCACCCTGGGGGCTTCTGGAATCTGCGATGTGGTGGAATTCACCCAGGCGGATGCTGGAGAAGAGGGGGCCCATCTGGCAGGGCACCGGGGGCTGTGGAAGGTGCTGCCGGTGGAGTACAAGCGGGGGAAGGATAAATCCGATGACTGTGACATCCTCCAGCTGGCCGCCCAGGTGATCTGTCTGGAAGAAATGCTGGGTTGTGCCATCTCCCGGGGCTGTCTATACTACCATGCCCTGCGGCACCGGCGGGAAATCCCCATGACGGAAGAACTGCGGCAGCGGGTCCGGGATATGTTTGCCGAGATGCACCAGTATTATGAACGGCGCTACATTCCCCGGGTGAAGCCCAGCCGGGCCTGCCCTAGCTGTTCCCTGAAGGATTTGTGTCTGCCCAAACTGCAGAAGGATGGGCTGGTGGCCGATTACTATGCCGGACGGTTCCAGGAGGAGGGGCTATGAGACGACTGCTGAATACCCTGTTCATCCTGTCGGAAGACCTCTATCTGTCCCTGGAGAACCAGAATCTGATGGCATGGAAGGATAGAAATGTGGTCCAGCGGATTCCCCTGCTGAACCTGGAGAGCATCTTTTATTTCGGATACAAAGGGGCGTCACCGGCTCTTCTGGGGGCCTGTGCGGAACAGAACATCGGCTTTACCTTTCTGACACCCCAGGGAAAATTCCTGGCCCGGATCAGCGGAGCTGGGCAGGGAAATGTGCTGCTGCGGAAGGCCCAATACCGGAAAAGTGATGGAGAAGAAACAAGTCTCCAGCTGGCCCGGTGGTTCCTGACAGGGAAAATCTGGAATGCCCGGATCACCCTAATGCGGTTCCTCCGGGACCACCCTCTGTCGGTGAATGAAGAACAGTTCAGGGAAGCCATTCAGATTTTGAAAGGGGCACTCCGGGATCTGCAGCAGGCCAGGGATGGGGACCAGCTGCGGGGGATAGAAGGAAATGCCGCCCACGTGTATTTCTCCCTGTTTGATCAATTGATCCTGGGGGATAAAAAGACCTTCTTCTTCCGGGAACGGAACAAACGGCCTCCTCTGGATCCCATGAACGCGCTGCTGTCCTTTGCCTACACACTGCTGGCTGCCGACTGCGCCTATGCCTTGGAAGCAGTGGGACTGGATGCCAGCGTGGGTTTCCTCCACCGGGACCGGCCCGGGAGAAAATCTCTGGCACTGGATCTGATGGAAGAGTTCCGATCCCTGGCTGCTGACCGGTTCGTCCTTTCCCTGGTCAATACTCGGAGCCTTACTGGTAAACACTTCAAAAAGATGGAAACCGGTGCCGTCTTGATGAACGAAGACGGAAGAAAGATCTTCCTCACCCGGTGGCAGGAGCGGAAGCAGGAAAAACTGGAACATCCCTTTTTGAAAGAAAAGATCCCTTGGGGACTTTTCCCCTACGTCCAGGCCCTGCTCCTGGCCAAATGGCTGAGGGAAGATCTGGATGGGTATCCGGCATTTTTGGGGAAGTGAAGCAATGTTGATCTTGGTAACCTACGATGTAAACACCGAAACTCCAGCCGGGAGAGCCCGGCTGCGGAAAGTGGCCAAATGCTGCGTGGCCCACGGACAGCGGGTGCAGAATTCCGTATTCGAATGCCTGTTGGATCAGGCCCAGTTCGTCCTGCTGAAAGGAGAACTGGAAGCCCTCATCGACAAAGACCGCGACAGCCTGCGGTTCTACAACCTGGGCAACACCTATCAGAACAAAATCCAGCACCTGGGAGCCAAAAGGACCTACGACCCCGAGGCCCCCATGGTGCTGTAAGCGCGAAGGGGAAGCAAACAGAGAGAAAAAGCACCGGAAAATGGGGCTTAGAGAGTATGAAAACTTGACCTTCGCGAAAAAAAGACGGGAACGTCAGATGGAATCTGACTGCCTCGTCTGACAGTCGCCCCCGCATGGGGGCGTGGATTGAAATCCCGAACCTGTCTGCGATACATTCCGGCCATTGTGGTCGCCCCCGCATGGGGGCGTGGATTGAAATTCTTGACCTCCTTGCTATCATCTCCAGTAGTACAACGTCGCCCCCGCATGGGGGCGTGGATTGAAATATGGCCATGGTGGCGGAAATGGTCGTGGCGGATTGTCGCCCCCGCATGGGGGCGTGGATTGAAATATTGGAAGCCCCTAGGATATCCAGCCCGGAGCCGTCGCCCCCGCATGGGGGCGTGGATTGAAATTTTGCTCGCTTCTCCACTGCTCGCTACAATCTAGGTCGCCCCCGCATGGGGGCGTGGATTGAAATCATCATCGGAGGCATAGACCTCGCAGCCTCCCCAGTCGCCCCCGCATGGGGGCGTGGATTGAAATTACTGACTCCATCCTGGATCTCTTTGACTCCATGTCGCCCCCGCATGGGGGCGTGGATTGAAATCGCTGAAAGCCGTCATGGGGGCGGAACAGGAACTGTCGCCCCCGCATGGGGGCGTGGATTGAAATCGGTAAAATTCCTGTCATCGATTATGCAAACCAGGTCGCCCCCGCATGGGGGCGTGGATTGAAATTTAGTGGGGTTAACGCAAATGGCTAAAGCAAGCAGGTCGCCCCCGCATGGGGGCGTGGATTGAAATCGAAGTTCCGTACAGCCTTCCCCAGGTTGTTCCGTCGCCCCCGCATGGGGGCGTGGATTGAAATCGTACCGCTCCCGGATTTTACCTCTCAAAACGCTGGTCGCCCCCGCATGGGGGCGTGGATTGAAATATGGCTTTGTCCTCCAATCGTGACAGTTGGTGAGTCGCCCCCGCATGGGGGCGTGGATTGAAATATGACCTGGAGGCCGGTGTAGGTGATGCTCCAGGGTCGCCCCCGCATGGGGGCGTGGATTGAAATGAAAAAATAGACCTGGAAAACATCCTGGTCATCAGTCGCCCCCGCATGGGGGCGTGGATTGAAATTTTGATGGAGAAGCTGCTTCCGGCTTTGCGTCTGGCGTCGCCCCCGCATGGGGGCGTGGATCGAAATGTCCGGGAAGACGAAACCGGAGAGCTGGTGTACAGTCGCCCCTGCATGGGGGCATCGGCGTCAGCCGATGCTTTGCAGGAACGGCCGAAAACAATGGAGTGTTCGGCATAAGTAGGAATATGATGATTGCAGTATCCATTGCTGTATCTTAGGTGGATAGTTCCCGTATCCCCGTCAAGATATTTTGTCCTTTTAGGAAACTCATGCCCCCACTACTGGGCAAGCTCGGTCTTCAGCTACGGCATAAGCGACTTCGCTATCCGCTTGAAGTGGATGCTCTCTGCTTACGCCCCTGCAGGGCGGAATTGGCCTCCGGCTATGCTGGCACTCTTTGCGGGTATACGTCGATACCCCGGGAGCCAGGAGGGGCGGGGTTCAGGTCAGTACGGGTTTAGGAGGACTTTTCCCATCTGGGAGGCTGGGACGGGTTTGCCTGCGGCGAATTCCTACGTCGTCTACCTCGAAGCAGCGATGAAAAATTTTTGACCCCATTTCTGAATAACTATACCGTGATGAAGGTTTCACCGAGAACTTGTTGACACATCCGAAAGGAAGTGGAGTGCCCTCGATTCTTAGCCCCATACCCGGTTCGAACTGGCTAATGTGGTCTCCAATGCCGGTCAGCTCTGGAAAGACGCACGGCTATTCTTCCTTTGGGCCAAAACTGTCCTGGCTCCGGCAAAGAAGAAAACAGCAGGGATAGGGATAAGGAAAAAGCGAAAATCCGGCATCTGTCAGCATATGACCGATGACAGCATATTGACGTAATAAAGGGGATGTTGCCTATGCAATTCCCCTTTTTTCTTCATCTTCCTCTATTTATATGGTAAAATAAAAACTATATATAAAACACCCAATCTGCTGTGTAAAAGGAGCGCATTTATGTCTCATACTGCCTTTTCGGAAAACCATCCCGATTCCTTTATCCATCATCATCTGAACTATTTCCTGCCCACCATCTATACCATTACGGACTGGCTGATGATCCTGCTTGCGGAATTCTTTGCGTACCATCTGCGGGTAGCTCTAACCGGGAATGCTCATTTCCACATGCCCTGGCTCAACCTGTGGGTGGCATTCCCCCTGCTTTTCCTGCTGTTTTTCCGGCAGGGAGGCATCTATACGAAACACATGGGCTATTGGAAGCTTATGGAATGCATCTGCCGGGGCTGTACCTATGCCATCGGCGCCATAGTGGTCTTTGTCTATCTGTCCCACATTTCCGCCAGCACTTCCCGGCTCTTTGTGGGCCTGTTATGGATCTTTGACCTTGTCTTGGTGACCCTTTCCCGGTACATCATCGCCCATATCCTGAACTGGGCCGGGGTGGGGAGCGTACCCGTCCTCCTGGTGGGAGCTGGAAAAACGGCCAATCTTGTGCTCCAGGGTATCCGGGACGATGTGGGCTTGAACTTCAATATCATCGGCTATGTGGATGATGCCGGGCCTCAGGAAGAAAACGTGGGGAATCTGCCCTATCTGGGGACCTTTGCCCAGGCAGTGGACGTGATCGAAAAGACCCAGGTCCAAGATGTCTGCATCGCAGCCCCTGGCCTTTCCCCGGAAAAATTGAACCGGCTGATCCATACCATCCAGCCCCATGTGCGGAACCTGGCCTTTGTCCCTGATTTAATCGGTCTGCCGGTGAACGGCATAGAAGTGGAATCCCTGTTCAACGAACGGCTGATGTTCATGAGTCTGAAGAACAACTTGGCCCGGCCCTACAACCGGTTCATCAAGCGGGTATTCGACCTGGTGCTGACCACCATCGGTGTCATTGTCTTGAGCCCTATCTTTCTGCTGCTGGCACTCCTAATTAAACTAGATTCCCGGGGGCCCATCATTTTTGCCCATCAGCGGATCGGCAAGGATGGGAAACTATTTCCCTGCCTGAAATTCCGGACCATGTGCGTGGATGCGGACCAGAAGCTGAAAGAATATCTGGCGGAAAATCCGGAAGCCCAGAAAGAGTGGGAAGCAGAATTCAAGCTGAAAGACGATCCCCGGGTGACCCGAGTGGGGCGGGTGCTGCGGAAAACCAGCCTGGACGAACTGCCCCAGCTGTTCAATGTGCTTATCGGCCAGATGAGCCTAGTGGGGCCCCGGCCCATTGTCACCGCTGAAATCCCCAAATATGGGCCGTATATCAAAGATTTCTACATGGTCCATCCTGGCATCACCGGTATGTGGCAGGTGAACGGCCGCAGTGACACTACCTACGACGAACGGGTACAGATGGATTCCTGGTACGTCCGCAACTGGGGCGTCTGGCTGGATATCATGCTGCTATGGAGGACCATCGGAGTGGTCCTCCAGCATAAAGGGGCGTATTGAGGGGCGGTTAGGAAGAAGTCAGACACGGCTCCTTAACGGGGCCTTGAGACGTCAGACGTCAGCTCTGTACGGTTTAGATAGAGGAATGATTTGCTTATTGCCAACAAGCTGATGTCTGACATCTGAAAGGCCCGAAGGGCCGGTCTGGTTTCTTTTAAAATAGGGAGGTAAAAATCATGAGCACACTTACTGAAAATGTCATTTCGCAGTTCTATCAATTCGTCAATGAAAAGACAGGAGGTAATCTGGAATCTGATGAACAGCTGGAAAAACTGTTCCAGGAATTCATGGAACAGTATAATGCCAGTTTGGATGAGGCTCCTTCTTTGTCCAAAGAGACCGCCAAAAGCGTTTACGACTGGCTGGAGCTGTCTGAACAGCAACATACAAAGAAGGCCCAGCGGGAATGCCTGGAAAAAGCCAAAGAACTGGAACCCAAGAATCTGGATGTGCTGATGCGGCTCCTGCTGCTGGAAAAGAAATCCTTCTGGGAATACATCCCCGAAGTCCAAAAAATCCTGGCCCTGGGTAAGGAAGACCTGAAGGAACGAAAACTGTACAAAGAATCCATGGGGGATTTCTATATGGTCCTGGAAACCCGTCCGTATATGCGGGTCCTGCAATTTTATCTAACCATCCTTGCCAGCAGCTATATGATCCAGCAGGCCATCGCGGTTGCCAAAGAGATGCTCAAACTGAACCAGAACGATAACTTGGGGGTCCGTTATACGCTCATGGCCTTGTATGTCTACACGGAAGACGAATTCAATGCCCAGAAGTTGATCCGGGAGTATAAAGAGGAAAAAGACAGTGCCTTTTTCACCATGCCCCTGGCTCTTTTGAAATTCCGCCAGGGCAAATGGGAGGAAGCCAAAGCCATACTGGAAAAGGTCAAGGCACAGTACAAGGGCTTTACGACCTTTCTCCGAGATGCGGCAGCAGGAAGAGACGCTTTATATGATGAAGATTTTCATAACGATTATTACCAGCCCTTCACCCGCAGCGAATTGATCACCATGGTGCTGGATGCCGACTTCCTCTGGGACAGCGCCCAAGAATTCTTCCGCTGGGCCAAAGCCGCCATGACTCCGGCAAAAAAGAGAAGAGTGAAGAGTACAAAGTGAAGAACGGATATAGGCAAAGACAGATACTCCTGAACAGGTAAAAGTAGGAGGCCGGGAGAGGCGGACCTGGTCGGCGCGCCTTTACAGCGTTGGAGTAGGCTGATTCAACGCCGTTTCCTTTGTTGCAATTTGCAGAGAAGGTGAATCTATGGCATTAACGAATATTTCTTTGAAAAATTTCACGGTTTTTTCTGATGGAATCATTCCCCTTGCCCAGGGTGTCAATGTGCTGATCGGAAGCAATGGAACTGGAAAAACACAGTTGCTAAAGGGAATCTATGGGTGTTGTGAATCTGCCCGGTCAGGAAATAAAAAGGCTTTCTTCGAATGCTTTCATACAAATAGTGGTGTTTCTTTGGCAAGAGATTATGATCGAACCATAGAATTCAATCTATCGGATGATGCGGGAATAGGGGATTCTACTCCTGAAACGGATATTTTGTTAGGGAGTCCTAATATTAATAGATATGGAGCTATGACAGCACTTGAAACAATCATTACAGTTCCTAGAAGTGTACTTAATGCTGTCTACATCCCTGTAAAAGATATGCTCACCCATGCCAGAGGCCTTTTGGCCATGGCCCAAAAATACCAGGATTTCCCTTTTGATAAACCACTGTTGGACAGTATTGAAAAATCTGAGCGGTGGATCGTTAAAGAGCAGCCGAAAATTTTGCAAGAGCTGCTTCACCAATTGGAAAAATGCATTGGCGGAAAGATTCTCTATGAAAATGATGAGTTTTATATTACCCGAAATGATGGACGAAAAATCAGCTTTGAACTAGAAGCAGAAGGCTATAAAAAATTAGGAATCCTTTGGCAGCTGCTGATGAATGAAAGCATTATACCAGGGTCTGTTTTGCTTTGGGATGAGCCGGAAAGCAACTTGAACCCAGAGTTTCTCTCCATAACAGCTGATAGTCTGCTGGCTCTGTCCAGACTGGGAGTTCAGGTTATTTTCAGTACACACAGTTACATACTGGCAAAATATGTGGAACTGAAAAAAAATCAGGAAGATAAGGTTTTATTCCATTCCTTTTATCATGAAAATGGGCTTGTCCATTGTGAATCGACCAGGAATTTTAAAGATTTGAAACATAATTCCATTATGGATGCATTTGAAGTACTCATGGATGAAATATATAAGGACCAGGTAGGTGAATGATGTGCCAAAAATTTTTATGGACGAAAATCAGACCTGCCGTTTTGATTTCACGAAAGCCAGATGGGCTACTGACCGGTTGAATATGGTGTATCACGAAGCAAAATTGGATTTGCTATCGGATGTAGATTTCCTGGTGGAAACAGAAAATGAATTTTTGTTTGTAGAATACAAAAATGCTAGTCATCCAAGTGTACTCCATAGTGATAGATTTGATTTCAAAAAAGATTCGCTGATTCATAAATTGGTTCGTAAATTTTATGACAGCTGCCATTTTTGCCATGCAATGGAATTGGGTATCGACAAGAAAAAAACGTATGTCATTATTCTTGAATTTCCCTACGCCGATGCTGCCAGTCGAAAATACGTGAGAAATCGGGTGACTGCTTTACTGCCGTTTTTGCTGCAAAAACAAAATCCACAAATGCACAAACTAATCCATGGAGTTGATGTTTTATCTGTAGAGGAATGGAATCGAAAATATCCAGGATTTACGGCAGAAATTTTATAGTGAAGCTAGTTAAGAGCGCAGTGAGGGCTGGGCAGGGCGGTTGGCCCGTTGAGAAACCCTGTACGATTTAGATGCAGTATCAATCTTATTCATCGCTGCTAACCTTGACGTCTGACATCTGAAAGGCCCGAAGGGCCAATCTGACATCTTGCTTTCCATCCATGCTCCTATTTGACAAAAAATAAGCATACATGTAAAGTTAGGATAGCGAGAGACATCTCTTGCTGTATTGTGATTGAATCCCTGCATTTTGGGTCGTGCCTTGATCAAGTCAGTGGCACGTGGATTGAAATAAGTTTTGAATCTAGTAAGGAAATACATCTAGCAGGGAGATGTATTTCGTCTTAAAAGATTAGCTCTAGTTTCTCAAACAAATATTTACTTCAAGTTATTTATATAGTAAAATCTAAATTAAAGATAAATAGACCCTCGCGTTTAGGCATAAAAAAGCACCGATATGATAAGAAAGGATAATGAAAGTTTAAGTCTCAAATTATATGATTGATGGGGAGTCAAAAATGATTGAGTCCTGTGGCTAAAGCAATAAACTTTTAGGAGAGATTTTATGAAAACCTACTTTGAATATATGAATGGAATCACACCTGATGAACTTTATACAGGATTGTTGAAGAAAGGCCTGTTTACAGAGAAGCTTCCTCCGATATTCACTTCTGAACCATTTTATGAGTATAGCAAGTCATGCTCTAAAGGAGCGAGACAGAAATGGAGTGGAAAATCTGACTGGATTTCATATACGTCTATTCGAAATAATGGCTTACCCAGGTTGCTAGGTATTCCTTCTCCTTTTGCCTATGAGAGGTTATGTCAATGCTTGGCTTCGAATTGGCCGGAAATTCAAAAGATATTTCAAGAAAATACAATAAATGATCCATATAAAGTGAGTCAGACTCATATTCGAAAAATAACAGGGACGGAAATGCTGTTTGAGATGAACTATAAAAACTGGCAGCTAGACTCCAGCCCTGAAAATGAACTGCGCATTGGCGCAAGATATGTGGTTGAAACAGATATATCTACTTGTTTTCCAAGTATTTATACGCATGCATTGCCTTGGGCTGTTTATGGAAAAAAAGAAGCCAAGGAAATGATGGTAAATAAGACACTGAAAAATTCTTGGCCTGATAAATTGGATAAAGCTTGTCGTGATACAACGAATGGTGAAACACATGGTGTTTTAATTGGACCACACGCTTCCAATGTGCTTTCTGAACTCCTGCTAACTAAAATAGATGCAGAATTAAGGGAAGGAAAAAAGAATTGGAAATTTGTTAGATATATTGATGACTATCACTGCTATGTGCAAACTTATAGTGAAGGCAAAATTTTTCTGTCTCGCTTAGACCGGATTTTAAGAAATTATGATTTACAATTAAATTATAAGAAAGGCGGATTTACAATCTAAGTGCAACAAAGATTTTCCTCTAAAAAGGAAAATG
>CAJMQS010000021.1 GCA_905215645.1 uncultured bacterium | reverse complement strand
CCCCCGCCCCCAAGGGGGCGGACTGGAAGATAAAGAAAGAGGCATCGAAAAATGATGGGTCATTTTTCGATGCCTCTTTTAGTCCATATTGACGGGACACTGGTAGAAGGGAATGCTGATGGCTTCATCGACCATTAACGTGCAACACCCCCTTTTTCACGTCCCCGGCAGCTGGACTTCTATGGTGGTCCCTTCATTCAGCCGGCTGGTGAGGCTGATGTTGCCCCGGTGCTGTTCCACGATGTGCTTCACGATGGAAAGTCCCAGGCCGCTGCCGCCGCTTTGTTTGCTCCGGCTGCCGTCCACCCGGTAGAACCGTTCGAAGACCCGTTCCTGGACGTCTTCCGGGATGCCGATGCCGGTATCCTTCACGGTGAGGACCACCTGGCTCCCGGAGCGTTTCATGGTCACGTACACATGGCCTCCGGGCCGGTTGTACTTGACTCCGTTGTCGATGAGATTCATGGCCATTTCCCGGAGCATGCTGCTGCTGCCCCGGACTTTGTCTTCGGTGAGCTGGCAGTGGATGGTCACCTGTTTGTCCTTGCAGAACGGGTCAATGAATTCCACCACGGACTGGATCAGCCCGCCCAGGGGCACTTCTTCCTGGAGGGCATTGGCCGGCATCTCTTCGATCCGGGAGAGGAAGATGATGCTGTTGATCATTTCCAGCAGCCGGCCGGCTTCTTTCCGGATCAGCTGGCCGAAATGGGTGATATCTTCTTTCTTCTGGTACATCCCGGCGGCCATCAGTTCGGCAAAGCCTCTGATGGAAGTCAGGGGGGTCTTCAGCTCATGGGTCACGTTGGCGGTGAAGTCCCTCCGCAGCTGTTCCCGTTCCCGGGCTTCCGTGATGTCCTGGATGATCAGCATCCGGGTGGCCCGGCCCTGGGGCGGAGTGAGGGGCTGGAGATCCAGCTGGTACTGGCGGCTCCGGTATTTCACGGTCTGGCTCCAGGGGCGTCCGCTTTTGAGCTGATCCAGGGGGATCCTGGCTTCCGGAGGCAGGAAGGGCATGAGGAATTTCCCCAGGAGACGGGGCCGGCCGGCAGTGGGTTTCTCTTCTTGTTGGAGCAGCTGGAACCCCCAGGCATTGATCCACTGGATCCGCATCTGGTCGTCCAGGAGGATGACCCCTTCCTTCAGGCTGTCGGTGATCCGTTTCATGGTGTTCCGTTCCTGTTCCAGGTTCCGCAGGCTTTGGTCCAGCTGTTTGCCCTGGCGGTCGATGGTGGCCAGGAAGGGAATCAGTTCTGGATAGGAAGTGTGGAACAGCTGCCGTTCTTCTTCCGTGGTATCTCCCTGACCGATCTGGGACAGATACCGGGTGGCTTGGTCCAAGGGGTCCAGGAGCCCCTGGGTGAGCCGCCGGACGGTGAACTGGCAAATGAGGATCAAGAGCAGGAGGGAAACGATCCACCAGGGCAGCAGGGCTTCCAGGGGACGGAACAGTTCTGTCTGGGTCCGGGCTACTCGGAGCACGCTGCCGTTGGAGAGCCTCTGGGCCGCATACAGGGTCACTTCCTGGAGGGTGGTGGAATGGCGGGCATCGCTGCCCTGGCCTTCTCCCAGGGCTTCGGCGATTTCCGGACGATCCCGGTGGTTGGGCATCTGGGACGCGTCTTCATAGGAATCGTAGAGCACCTTCCCATGGTGATCCACCCAGGTGAAGCGCAGGTCTGCAGAAGATTTGCTGGAACGTTGGAGGAAAACGTAGGGATCGCTGTAATGTTCCATCTCGGTGCCCATGACCTGGGCCACCTGCTGGAGGTCCGCCAAGGTCTGGCGTTTGGCGGTCTGCCAGGAGGCAAAGGCGCAGACTAAGGCGGTGATCAGGATGCAGGCCAGCCCCACCAGGAACAGATGGAGATAGATCTGTTTTTTCATAGGCGGCTCCCTGTTTTACTGGATCCGGTAGCCCACACCCCGGACGGTCTGGATGATCCGGCCGGCTTCTCCCAGCTTCTGGCGCAGGCTCCGGATGTGCATGTCGATGGTGCGGCTCTCTCCTGCATAGGAGAAGGACCAGACCGCTTCCATGATCTGGTCCCGGCTCAGGACGATGCCGGCATTGGCCATCAGGTAATGGAGCAGGTCGAATTCCTTGACGGTCAGTTCACAGGGCTGTCCCTGGGTGGTGACCTGGTGTTTCTTCAGGTCCAGGGTGATGTCGCCGCAGACCAGGAGATCCTGGGACTGGGGCTTCTGGATGCTGCCCCGGCGGAGGACAGCCTTTACCCGGCTCAATAGTTCCATGATCCCGAAAGGCTTGGAGATGTAATCATCCGCTCCGGCATCCAGTCCGGTGACCACGTCATATTCACTGGTCCGGGCGGTGAGCATGATGATGGGAAGGGAAGAAGTGGCAGCCTGGCCCCGGAGCTTCTTCAGGATGTCCAGGCCGCTTTCTCCCGGCAGCATGATGTCCAGGAGGACCAGGTCGGGCATTTTTTCTTCCAGGGCTTTCCAGAATGCCGTGCCGTCGGGAAAGGCCTCTGCCTGGAAATTCTGGCTGCGCAGGGCGTAGCGGACCAGCTCTCGGATATTTTCGTCATCTTCCACACAATAAATCAGCGACATACCATTGCTCCTTCCGTTGCTTTTTCCTTTCATTATAGCCCACTTTCCGGGTTTCCAACAGAGGGGGAACGGTTATAGCCAGGAGATATGGCTCCATCCAGAGACAAACGAACACACATTCAGAAAACACTTGCCATAACGAACAAAAGATGATATTATACATTTAACGAACAGAAGTTCGAATGGAGGGACGGAAAATGAAAAAGATTTTACTGGGTCTGGTGCTGCTCTTGTTTGGGGTTTCCGGGTATGGGGTGCTGCAGATGGAAGCGGCGCCCACCAGTTATCATACAGAACAGGTGGTGGTGATGCGGGGGGACAGCCTGTGGGGCATCGCCCGGCGGTATACCCATCCGGAAGAAGATGTCCGGGAAGTAATCGACCGGATCGCCAAGGCCAACCATCTGGACCTGCGGCAGGCCATCCAGCCAGGGCAGAAGCTGACGGTGCCGGTGAAACTGCGCAAAACGGAAAAGCTGGTAGCTAGCCGCAATTGACGGTTGATCGGGGGAGGGGATGCACGTGTGTGGTTTTCACGCGTGCATCCCCTCCCTTTTTGTTGTACAATGGAAAAGAATTGACAAGTAAAGATACAGGGGAATGATCAGTATGGCAGAAGGGGTTTCTCCGGGGGCGGGAAAGGCCTGCCGGGGCGAAAAGACAGGGAATTATTACATCGGCGTACTGCGGAATCTGGGACAGGGATTGATCCCGGATGCGGGCTGGCTGGCCCGGGCCCGGGAATGGGTGGTGCGGGCCTCCCAGGATTGGCTCAGCTACAGTATGGCAGCCCTGGTGTTCTGGTTCTGTGATGAACCGGGATCTGCCCAGAAGGCTTTGGACCGGGCTCTGGGGCTCCAGGAGGAAAAAACGTCTCTTTTCTTCCTCCTGGCCGCGGCTTGGCAGCAGCGGGACTCCATGAGCGACCGGTGGCTGGAGCGGTATCTCCGGAACCAGAACGAGCTTTTGGTCACCGGGGACTTCCGGTATCTGCTGGAACTGTGGGCTCGGAAGGCTCTTTCTCCGGCAGGAGGGAAGAAACTGGAGACGGTGCTGGCAGGCTGGGAGGAAGAACTGTCTCGGTCCGCCGAGGCGGAAGGACGGCAGGTGGATCTGTGGCGCCGGTATTTCCGGGAGCTGCGGAAGGACATCGCTCTTCCCCAGCTGGACCAGTACCAGTATCTTCGGGAACTGCCCGGGACCACGGCGGGGACCCTGCTCCAAGGGGCACTCCTTGCCCGGCCGGTGGGACAGTTCCTGGAACGGCACCAAAGCCGGCAGGAAATCTGGCAGGAGATGCGGGAAGGGTGCCGTCTGCTGCTGGAAGCCTTCCTCCGGTCTGAATGCCTGCAGCTGCCGGCGTCCATCTGGAAGGGGACCTACAGCGATTTCCTGACTTTTTCCCTCCGGCAGACGGAGGAGGGAAAAGATGGGGTGCCCAGCCCTCGGGTGGAACGGTTCCTGCTGGCCCATTCGGCCCGCTGGCTGCACCAGGCCTTCGATGATGTGACCGGGGAAACCGCCCGGCTGGTGCCGGGGCCCATCCGCTACAATTTCAATTATACCTTCCACCGGCAGAACTACTGCTTCAGCTGCGACATCCAGGATGGGATGGAAGAAAGGGCTGTGGTCCGGCAGTGCCAGGAAAGCATGGATGGGGCCCTGACAGAGGAACGGCGGTACGCAGACTGGCGGTGGGCCGCCATGAAGACCACCCTGCCCTGGTTCCTGGCCGGGATGTACTTGTACGGGAACGGGGGAAGGCTCATGGCCCAGCACAGTGTGCTCTTTACCTTGGGGACAGGGGTCTTTTGCTTCTTCATGGCGAGGAGATCCTCCAGCTTCTTTTTTTCGCTCATGGGGTCCATCGTGATCCTGGCCCTCTTCCACATGGCCATGCCCCATGTCCAGTCCCCTCTTTTGGGGATGGCTGTCTTCCTGGGACTCATGACCTTCTGGCAGTATTGGAAGAAGCGGCCCCTGGCCAAGCAGTTCGCCCAGGACCGGGCACAGCTGTGGCAGTCCCTGGAAGCCCTGGTCCGGGGATCCTGTGCGGAGACGGCGGATTTCCGGGACCATTACCGGGCTTATACCGGGGAACAGGAAAAGATCCGGGCCCAGTTCGCCCAGTTGGAAAAAGAAGCTGAAATGATGCAGAAGCGGCGGATCCGCCATTCATAAAGGAGGAAGCAGGATGGAACAAGAAGAAAAGGGGAGCCCCTTTGCTTCCGTTGGGTCCCAGTCTGGAGCCCAGCAGGAAAAACAGCAGAGCCGCCAGGGCCACCAGTTCCCGGACTGGGATCTGATGCCGCCCCGGATGCCGGTACGGGGAGGGAATAAGGGATGATCAAGCCGCCGGAAATCTATGGGGAGTGGATCCCCCTGCTGAAGCAGTTCGCAGAAGGGAAGAATGACCGGGAAGTGCTGCCTGCCATGCAGGCAGGGAAGATCCCTTGCTTCCAGGTGGTCCTGGAACGGTTCACTGCCCGGCTGGATGAGGCCATGGAAAAGCGGTTCGAAAATCTGGTGGGAGAATTCCAGGCCCAGGGAGCCCTGCAGACTCCGGACCAGGCGGAACGGACGATCCGAGGTCTCCGGGATGGGCTGGGCCGGCTGAAGGCTGCGGTCACCCTCCCTGGCCTGCCGGAATCTCTCCGGAACCAATTCCCGGCCGAGATCCAGAAGGGAGCGGACCGGGTCCAGGCCAGTCTGGAAGCTTCGGCTGCCCAGGACCACAGCAGTGTGCTGCAGCATCTCCTGCAGCTGTATCCAGTGAACCGATGGGAGGAGAAACATGAGCAATCGTAAAGAAGCCAAACAGCTGCTGCGGCAGTATCTCATCGCCCGGATCCCCTTCATCGTGCTCCAGACCATCGAAGTGCCCCGGGCCCTGGAGCTTTTGCGGGAGATCGCCCTGGAATTGGACCAGGAGCACTGGCTGGACCAGCAGAGCTTTTTTGCCCATACCCTGAGCAAGGGCGTCTATGAGCTGTGCACCAACCGGAGCGTGGAAGAAAATGCCAAATCCGTCCTGGGAGCCGGGGATTTCCTCATCGGGAAGATGCGCCAGGAAAAGAAGGAATACCAGACCTTGATCCTGACGGAGATCCCCGACATCAGCCAGGACTGCAGCGACGCCCAGCGGATGCTGGATCTGGTCTCCCTAGCATCGGAGATGTACGGGACCTTGGTGGTGGTGAGCCACCGGCCGGTCTGGAACAACCTCCAGCGCCACGGCCTCATCGTGACCCTGGACATGCCCGATGAAGAGGAGATGACCCAGCTGATCCATTCCCAGCTGGATGTGAACCGGGATGAAGTGGATATCCAGTGGGACGAAGGGGATATCCGGGAAGCGGCGGCCACCCTAGCCGGGGTGAGCCAGATCGAAGCCACCAATGTGCTTTCGGCCCTCCTGGCCAAGGGCAAAGTGACCAAAGAAGATATGGGGGAAGTGCGGAATGCCAAGAACCGCCTGTTCTCCAACATCTCCGGCCTGGAAAAGATCCAGGTGGACCCGACCATGAAGGAAGTGGGCGGACTCCAGGGGCTCCAGGCTTGGCTGGATGAAAAGAAGACCTTGCTCCGGCCGGAAAAGAAGGAACTCATGCGCCGGCTCCATCTCCAGCCGCCCCGGGGCATCCTCCTGGTGGGGGTGCCGGGCTGCGGGAAATCCCTTTCCGCCAAGGCCATTGCGGCCAGCTGGGAACTGCCCCTCTACCGGCTGGATTTCGCCACGGTCCAGGGCAGTTATGTGGGCCAGTCGGAACGGCAGTTGCGGGATGCCCTGGCCACAGCAGAGAATGTGTCCCCCTGCATCCTGTGGATCGACGAGATCGAAAAAGGCCTGGCCGGGGCCGGTTCCTCCAATGACGGAGGGGTCTCCACCCGGATGGTGGGACAGTTCCTGTTCTGGCTCCAGGAATGCCGGAAGGCGGTGTTCGTGGTGGCCACGGCCAACGATGTATCCCGGCTGCCTTCGGAGCTTCTCCGCCGGGGCCGGTTCGATGAACTGTTCTTTGTAGACCTGCCTACGGAAGAAGAACGGGAGGACATCCTCCACCTGTACTTCCAGCGGTATCTCCAGGTGGACATCCATTCCAATGAAGGGTTCGCCAAGCAGCTGGTGGCCCTCACCGATGGGTTCACCGGCGCAGATCTGGAATCGGCGGTGCGGGAACTGGCTTACCGGAAAGTGGCGGAGCCGGAGCATGACCTGACCCGGAGCGAAATCCTGTCCTCCTTCCAAAATGTGGTGCCCCTTTCCCAGACCAGCCCGGAAAAGATCGACCAGATCCGCAGCTGGGGTAAAGAAAGGGCCGTGCCGGCTTCCGGACGGCCCATCGGGGAAGAGAAGCTGCCCTCCCATACGGGGAACCTGGCCCGACGGGTATTGGTGCGGAGAAAGGGGGAATAGCTATGTTCATGAGCCGACAGAAACGGCAGGAAGCCCTGGCCCGTTCTGGTACCGAGCTCCGGACCCAGGGCGGCGCCCATACGGAGACCGGGACCCTCACGGGGGAAAATGCCCGGCTCCTGCGGGAGACCCGGAACCCGGCCTATGTGGATCTTTTGGGGAAACTGGATACCGGGGAAGGGAAGCTGGATCCCCGGTTCGCCGCCCGGGTGGCAGAGGAAATCCGGAAGGAGTTCCCGGCTGGCCGCTGCCTGGGGCAGTTCCTGGGCGTTTTGGCCAAGTGCTATATCGACGATACCTATGATGTGCATACCCTGGATTACCGGCTGGAGATCCTCCGCCATTACCATCTGGGGGAAGCGCTGCCGGAAGGATTGGAGAAAGGCCGGAGCTTGGCCCTGTACGGAGGCTACGCCTTTGTGGAAGTCTATACGGACTGCTGCCGGGGGGTGTTCCCGGACGGCCGGGTAGCGGTGATCCCGGACTGAACGGGAGTTTGTGACACTTTTCCGATACCTGGCCCCAAAGCCTGACGGGCCGGGGGAAATATGCTATACTTACGGTAGAGGATGGATCGCCGCGAAGCATGCTGCGGACAATGACAGGAGGGATTTTTATGACAGAAGAAATGGATAAACGGGACGCTGTAGAAAAAGACGAAGACGTCATCGAAGCGGAAGCCCGTCCTATGGACGGAGCCGTAGACGAAGAAGAGAACCTGGGGCCGGAAGACATCGCCCGGGAATCGGAACGGATCATCCGCTGGGGCGCGGCCCGGGCCAGTGTCATCGTCATGACACCCTTCCTGGGCAGCCTGGCCCTGATGGCCAACGAAGTCTACATGATCACCCGGCTGTGCGATCTCCGGGGGGTGGAACTGGAAACCGGCGCCATTGCCGGGCTGATCGGTTCCCTGGGGGCTTCTTTCGTGGCCCAGACCGTGTTCACCTTCATCCCCTTCCCGCCTCTCCAGGTCCCCATGGCCGTAGGCATCACCTATGCGGTGGGGAAAGCGGCCAATGCCTGGCTGGATGCAGGCCGGCCTGATGATCTGAGCCAGTTCAAGGAGATGTATGAACAGGCCCGGAAGGAAGGCGTGGAAAGATTCCGGGAATTCACCAAGGATAAGAATAAGAACCTGCCCCTGGGGGATGAACGGAAGAAAGTGGCGGAAAAAGCCCGGCCCCTGTTCGACAAACTGAAGGGCAAGGCCGATGAAGCCGCGGACCGCCTGGGAGAAGTGGCCGAGAACATGGGCACCTATGTGGAAGATTTCAATGTGCTGGTGGCTCCCTTCAAAGAAGCAGTGAGCCGGTGGGTGAATGCCCAGACCTTCGAACAGCTGCGCCGGGGAGAACTGGTGATCCCCTATACCGATCTGGCCAAGGGATTGGGCGAAGCCATGAAGGACAGCGAATTCCAGTTCCGGGAATGCCGGTACCAAGGCGAGAACCAGCTGGAAGTCACCGTGGACCATGAAAAGTATGGTTCTTTGACGGCGGATGTGGAAATCGAAGCCCTGGCCCTGAACAATACGGCCTCCTATGCCCGGTTCCGGATCCATGATTTCTCCATTGCGGACAACCGGCTGGGCGAACTGCTGGTGCGTCTCCTGGGGACTCGGATCATCATGAGCTTGGTGAACGCCATCTTCAATATGACGGTAGTGAACCGGGACGATTTGATCTGCACCTTCAATGACCAGAGCCTGACGGTGGACTTCACGGAAGTGATCAAGAAGAGCCGGCTGGCCCAGCTGAAGGTGAAGGGATTCAATCTCTTCGACCTGGTACGGCTCACGGGGCTGGTGCCGGAAGCCGACGGCCTCCATGTGCTCAGCCAATGGGGCTTGAAGAAGTAAGATTTTGCAGTGTCTACTGACAAACCAACATGTGTTTACAATAAATGGAAAGGTGATACACCTTCCCATTTGATTTAACCAAATATAGTAAATATACACAGAATTACTACAATTCATATGGATTTTTTTGTGAAAGAAGGATTATAATGGACCCGACAGTGAAACTTGCGGATTGAAGGGGTCCGCAGAAGGGGGTTTATTCAATGATTAGCTTCTTTGTGTGTCTTGCTATTTTAATTGGTGGTTATTTCATCTATGGCGGATACGTAGAAAGCTGCTTCCGTCCTCCTATCGATGACAGAAAGACTCCTGCCTATCGTCTGGAAGATGGTGTTGACTACGTACCCATGGAAAACTGGCGGGTTTTCCTGATCCAGCTGCTGAACATCGCTGGCCTGGGTCCTATTTTCGGTGCTCTGGCTGGTGCTATGTGGGGGCCGGCTGTATTCCTGTGGATCACCTTCGGTACGGTGTTTGCCGGCGGTGTCCATGACTTCATCTCCGGCGTACTGTCCGAACGGAATGATGGGGCTTCCATTTCTGAACTGTGCGGCAAATACTTGGGGACGACCATGAGACATATCATGCGTGGGTTCTCCGTCGTGCTGCTGATCCTGGTAGGCGTTGCCTTCACCACGGGCCCTGCCGGCCTGCTGACCAAGATCACTCCGCTGAGCTACAACTTCTGGCTGGTCATCTTACTGATCTATTATTTCTGTGCTACCTTCCTGCCGGTGGATAAGCTCATCGGGAAACTGTATCCGTTCTTCGGATTCTGCCTGATCTTCATGGCTCTGGGTGTTGGGTCCATGCTCTTCATCGAAGGGTACCATGTCCCTGAAATCACCCTGACCAATATGCATCCGAAAGGAACCCCGATCTGGCCGATCATGTTCATCACCGTGGCCTGCGGCGCCATCTCTGGTTTCCATTCCACCCAGTCTCCGATCATGGCCCGCTGCATCAAGAGTGAACGGGACTGCCACAAGATCTTCTACGGAGCCATGGTCTGCGAAGGGATCATCGCTCTGATCTGGGCTGCTGCCGGTGTTTCTTTCTACGGCAATACCGCTGGCCTGAGCGATGCTTTCGTGAAGTACCATGGTGCCGGCGGCGTCGTCTACGACATCTGCTCCGGCCTGATGGGCTATCTGGGTACCGTCATCGCCATGATCGGCGTCATCGCCTGCCCTGTGTCCTCTGCTGATACGGCCTTCCGTTCCGCTCGGTACACCATCGTGGACTGGTTCAAGATCGACCAGCACACCTTGGCTTCCCGTCTGAAACTGGCTGTGCCCATCATCGCTGTGGGCGGCATCCTGACCCAGGTAGATGTGACCATCCTGTGGAGATACTTCTCCTGGACCAACCAGACCCTGGCTATGCTGGTGCTCTGGTCCGGTGCCATGTACCTGTATGCCAATAAGGGCAATGCCTGGATCGCCATCATCCCTGCAACCTTCATGAGTGCCGTTTCCTGCACCTACATCCTGGTTGCTAAGGAAGGGCTGCAGCTGGGCACTGGCATTGCATACCCTGTAGGCATTGTGTTCGCCATCGTTGCCTTCTGCCTGTTCTGGAAACGGGCCAAGAAAGTGGACCGGGGCGAACTGGATATTGCCGACAAACCTGTCCAAGGCTGATTCCTTGTAAAAAGAATCCATTTCCCTTCAAGAAGACCCGGGAGTTCGTCTCCCGGGTCTTCTTTCTGTCTTTTTGGGGGGATGTCCATAACAGTGAAACAGATGTTAAAGAGAAAGAGAATGAGGAAATGTAAATGAAAATAATTCATATAAAAAATATACGGAAAAAACAGAAAGTACTATAAAAAATATTACACTATCCAAAATAAAATGCATAGAAACTATAAAAAACATGTATATACAACATAAGTAAAAGAAAAAAGACCTTTACTTGTATACAAAATGTGGTATACTAGGGAACATCATCGTTAGCGAGAGAAAGACGACAAAGCAAACTATTTACAATATATAGGGAAGAAGGAATAGAAATGGAACACAAGTATAACCCAGTGACTCCAGAACTGGTGGAAGAACTGAAAAAAGTGGTGGGCGATCGGTATGTAAAGACCGATGAGGAATATCTGGAACAATACCAGACCGATGAAGAGGGGAATCCCCATTTCTTCAAGAAACCGGAAGTGGTGGTCTTCCCCGGCACCACGGAAGAAGTGGCGGAAGTGGTGAAACTGGCCAACAAATACCTGGTCCCCATCACTCCTCGGTCTGCCGGCACCGGCGTGGCCTGCGGCGCCATCCCCATCTACCATGGGATGGTGGTGGAACTCCAGCGGATGAACAAAATTCTGAAGCTGGATGCGGACAACTTCTACGCAGTTTGTCAGACCGGGGTATTCACCGGCCAGCTCCAGGCGGAAGCCAAAAAAGCCGGGGTCATGTATGCCGGGGATCCCTCCAGTGCCGAATCCTGCCAGATCGGCGGCAACGTGGCCAACAATGCCGGAGGCAACCGGGCCGTCCGGTACGGTACCACCCGGGATCAAATCTATGCCCTGAAGGTGGTCACCCCCACCGGGGACATCGTGGATGTAGGTGCCCGGCTGAAGAAATGTTCCACCGGCCTGTGCCTGGAACAGCTCTTTGCGGGCAGTGAAGGGACTTTGGGGATCATCACCGAAGTCACCGTGAAGCTCCGCCCGCTGCCTCCCTATTCCTTCAACATGGTCTGTGTGTTCAATACGGACAAGGAAGCCTTTGCCCTGCCCAACAAGATCCTGAAGGCTGGGATCGACCCCACTTCCATCGAATATATGGGGAATTCCGCCATTGCTATGACCTGCAAATACCTGGACAACATGGAAATGCCCCATGTGGATGAAGGCTGCTGTTATGTGATCGTTACGGTGGAAAGCTTCGATGAGGAAGAATCCGATCGGAAGATGGAAAAACTCTGCGACCTGGCAGAAGCCAACGGTTCCATCGACGAATTCGAAGCGGACCAGCGGATCTGGACCCTGCGGAAACAGTTCGCGGAAGCGGCTCGGGACATCGACAAAATGTTCCAGACCGAAGACTTCGTGGTGCCTCTGGACAAGATCGCGGAAATGACCGCCCAGATCCCGGAACTGGAAAAGAAATACAACCTGTACACGGTGACTGTGGCCCATATCGGAGATGGGAACATCCACGTGCTGCCCCTCAACAAATACGGCCTGTCCCCGGAAGAATGGTTCAAGACCATCAAGGCCTTCCATGCGGATCTGTTCCCCCGGGTCTATGCCCTGGGCGGCAAGATGAGCGGCGAACACGGCATCGGCTATAAGAAGCTGGAAGAATTCGCCCGCTGCACCCCCGACGGGGAAGTGAAGCTGATCAAGGCCATCAAACAGGCCCTGGATCCCAACAACATCATGAATCCAGGGAAACTGGTGGACGTGAACGGAGACTTTGTAGCGTAAAAAGAGGGGCTGTTGCACAGAACGTGCAACAGCCCCTCTTTTTTCCTGCCCCCGTATGGATTATAATAAGAACTGTATCGAATCATCCAACAGAACGGGCCTCCGGGCCCAGAGGGAGTTCCTATGAAAGCAACCAAGGGAAAGGGGCTGCTCCTGGCACTGCTGCTTTGGGGGAGCCTGCTGCCGGGAGCCTGGGCCGCCGGCAGCACAGCAAGTGAAAAAGACACAGCTGCAGCTGTCACGGCGGTTCCCAAGAAGAATGCCGCAGCTGACCAT
Source organism: uncultured bacterium (assembly GCA_905215645.1). Classification (GTDB taxonomy): domain Bacteria; phylum Bacillota; class Negativicutes; order Acidaminococcales; family Acidaminococcaceae; genus Acidaminococcus. Next base: position 25,908 of record CAJMQS010000021.1, on the reverse strand, counting down.
CTGGAAACTGCCCAGCCTCTGGCGGAATCCGGTTCCACCCGGCAGAGGGACCTGAAAGCAGAGCTCCTGGCCAAATACGGGAATCAGGAAAAGAAACCGGTGACTTTCAAGGATCCCCGGAATGATGTGACCTTTTCTCTGCCGGAAGGGTTCCAGATCCAGGGCGTCTATGCCCGGGGAAAAAAACAGGAAGACATCCTCATGCGGGCTTCTCGGGGAGACACTCTCCTGGTCTACATGGCCAACGGGGCCATGATGAAGACCGATGGCCAGAAGGAGGCCCGGCCCTTCCAGTCCCAGGAAGTGATGCTGCTTTTGACCTGGCGCAGCTATGAAGAAGAAGCCAAGGCCAAGAAGATCCCCGTCCAGGGACTGGCCATCGGGACCTTTGCGGGCAGAGAAGGGATCCACATCCGGCAGAAGGAAGGAGACAAGGTTTCTGACCGGTATTTCTTCGGGGATCGGAAGAACCTGTACAGCCTCAGTTTCCTGGCAGCGGAAAAGGACTTCGGGACCTTGGAACCGGAGATCCAGCAGGTGCTGGATACCTTGAAAATCGGGGAAGCCTATGAACGGCTCGACCTGCCCCATACCGGGATTTCCTATGAAATCCCCTACGGGGCCGTGGATGTCCAGAAGGAAGTGGAACCGGGAGACCTCCATCAGCTGACCCGCCTCCACCTGGACCATTCCCTGGTGACGGCGGTCCTCTACCAGCCGCTGCGGGAAAGCCTGGACTATGCTTTCCTGCCGGACAGCCTGGAGGGGCTGGATCCCCGGGACCAGGCGAACCTCTGCCGGCTGATGACGGAAACCCGGAAGGACAAATGGCAGGAAAAGAACCCGGGATGGCCCTTGAAGGAAAACAAGACCTATTTTTCCAAGGCCGCCGGCCGGACCTGCCTGGTGGAAGAAATGGTGACTCCAGGAGGCAGGCAGCTGGGATATGTATTCCTCCAGGATGGGATGCTGCTTTCTCTGGACTATACGGAAATGGGCCGGGAGAGCCTGAAGAAGATCATTGACCATTCGGTGGACAGCCTCCAGTGGAAGAAGAAGGAGCCAGCCATCCGGGCCGGGAAAAAAGGCCCGGAACCCCCGGCTCGGATCAAATATGGGGGAGAATGAACGGACTGCAAGAAGGAGCTGATATCCATGGAACAGAAAAAATTCGACCAGGCCATCGCGGAGCTGGATGCCTGGATCCAGGAAGCACAGCATATCGTTTTCTTTGGGGGCGCCGGGGTTTCCACGGCCAGCGGGATCCCGGATTTCCGCAGCAAGGACGGACTGTACAACCAGCACGATGTACGCTTTGAACAGTATCGGCCGGAATACCTGCTGAGCCACAGCTGCCTGGTGAATGAACCCAAAGTCTATTTCGAGTTCCACCGGCAGAAGATGGATACCCGGAAGATCCAGCCCAACAACGCCCACAAATACCTGGCGGCCCTGGAAAAGACCGGGAAGCTTACGGGCATCGTCACCCAGAACATCGATGGGCTCCACCAGAAGGCCGGCAGCCGGAAGGTGTTCGAGATCCATGGCAGTGCCCTGCGGAACTACTGCATGAGCTGCGGCAAACGGTACCCGGCGGACTACATCTTCGAATCCAAAGAACCCATCCCTCACTGCTCCTGCGGGGGCGTGATCCGGCCGGACATCACCCTCTATGAAGAGATGCTCCCTGAGGAAGCTGTGGAAAATGCGGTCCGGGCCATTTCGGAGGCGGATCTGATGATCATCGCCGGTACCTCCCTGACCGTATATCCGGCAGCTTCTTTCATCAACTATTTCCACGGGAAACGGCTGGTGATCCTGAACCGGGATCCTCTTTCCGTTCGGCTGAAGGCGGAGACGCTGTCTCTGACGGAAGACATGGATCGGGTGTTCGCGGCTCTGGCTGAAAAAGAGCATATCCAGCTGTAGAGAAAAGAGAGGCTGCTGCACGGAGGAAACGATCTGCGTGCAGCAGCCCTTCTGTCAGAAACTGGGGGACCGGCCGATTTGTACGCATTGTGGCAGGATAAGCATACTTTTCCTTACGGTTTTGTGCTATAATGTCAACAGTATTGCATAGAATTTTTGGGGGTTATAGTTATGTTGGATCTGAAATTTGTCCGGGACAACACGGAAAAGGTTGCCCAGGCTCTGAAAAACCGTCATGCGAAAGTGGATCTGGAAGAATTCAAGGCTTTGGACCAGGAACGCCGGTCCCTGCTCCAGGAAGTGGAAGCGGACAAAAGCCAGCGGAATACGGTCAGCGCTGAAATCAGCCAGATGAAGCGCAATGGGGAAGACGCAACGGAAAAAATCACCGCCATGCGGGCCCTGGGGGACAAGATCGCAGAAGCGGACAAAAAGGTGAAGGATGTGGAAGCCCGGCTCCAGGCTGTGATGCTCACCATTCCCAACATGCCGGCGGCTGATGTGCCCGTGGGCAAAGACGATACGGAAAACCCGGAAGTGCGGAAATGGGGAGAACCCACCCATTTTGATTTCGCACCGAAAGCCCATTGGGAAATCGGGGAAAAACTGGGGATCCTGGATGCGGAACGGGCTGCCAAGGTTTCCGGTGCCCGGTTCTACTACTACAAAGGGGCCGGTGCCCGTCTGGAACGTGCCGTTTACAACTTTATGCTGGACCAGCATACCCAGAAGGACGGCTATCTGGAAGTGATCCCCCCTTATATCGTGAATACCGCGTCCATGACGGGGACTGGGCAACTGCCCAAATTCCACGAAGACATGTACAAAGTGGAAAACCAGGATATGTACCTGATCCCCACGGCGGAAGTGCCTCTCACCAACTATTACCGGGGCGAGATCCTGAACGGGGACGACCTGCCCATCTATCTCACCGCCATGACCCCCTGCTTCCGGGCCGAAGCCGGCAGCGCCGGACGGGATACCCGGGGCCTGATCCGGCAGCATCAGTTCCACAAAGTGGAAATGGTGAAGTTCTGCAAACCGGAAACCAGCTATGATGAACTGGAAAAACTGGTGGGCAATGCAGAAGACATCCTGAAAGCCCTGAAGCTGCCCTATCATGTGGTGTGCCTGTGCACCGGCGACCTGGGCTTCTCGGCGGCCAAGTGCTACGATGTGGAAGTCTGGTTCCCGGAACAGAACAAATACCGGGAAATCTCTTCCTGCTCCAATACGGAAGACTTCCAGGCCCGCCGGGCCAACATCCGGTTCCGCCGGGATGCCAAATCCAAGCCGGAATACGTCCATACCCTCAACGGCTCTGGCCTGGCAGTAGGGCGTACGGTGGCCGCCATCCTGGAAAACTACCAGCAGGCCGATGGATCCGTGGTAGTGCCGGAAGTGCTCCGTCCCTACATGGGCTGTGATGTGATCACCGGAGTCAACTCCTAAGAAAGTTTGGATATTCGCTACAATTGAATAAATATACAACACCCGCCCTTTGTGGCGGGTGTTTTGTATGCAACGAACTGGACCATGCTGGCTCATACGCCCTGAATCGCTTTATTTTGGACAAAATCGAAAAAATACGCGTTATTGTGATTAAAACAGGATGAGTGAATATTTTTCTCGAAGCTCCTTTAAAGTCCTCAAAACTCCTCTTTTTTCCTCGATTTTCCTCTTGCACTTTCTTCAAACCGTAGTATAATGAACTACGAATTCAAGGATGGCCCGGAAGGTCCCGGCGCGTGGCCGGACTCTTTTCAAGGCCCAAAGGAGGATGGATAATGAACGAACAAAGCTTTTTCCAATTGTCACAAGATGCAGTCACCAGCCTGGCAGAAAGGTATGGAACTCCTCTTCTGGTGCTGTCTCTGGAACAGGTTGAAAAAAACTATGAGATCCTGCGGAACCATATCCCGCAGCTGAAGATACATTATGCCATGAAAGCCAATCCGGATCTCCGGATCCTGGACCTGTTGATCAACAAGGGGGCCTGCTTCGATGTGGCCAGTGACGGAGAAATCCGTACCCTGAGCCAGCTGGGGGTGTCCGGGGACCGGATGATCTACGCCAATCCCATCAAATTGGATGCAGGATTCCGGGCCTGCAACGATGCCGGTGTCTACCGGATGACTTATGACAGCGAAAGCGAGATCAAAAAGATCGCCCAGCACTGTCCAGGAGCCACGGTGCTGCTCCGGCTGCGGATCGACAATCCCAAGGCCCATGTGGACCTGAACAAGAAATTCGGCTGTCCCCGGGAAAAAGCCTTGGATCTGATGCTGAAGGCCAAAGCGGCCGGCTTGGATGTGGCGGGAATCGCCTTCCATGTGGGCAGCCAGACGGTCGCAGCGGATCCCTATTTCCATGCCATGGATGTGACCAAGGGGCTGATGGAAGAAGCCCGGGCCAAGGGATTGACCATGCGGGTGCTGGATATCGGGGGCGGCTTCCCCATCCCGGAAACGGGCGTCCATTACAACTTGACGGCGCTCCTGGACCAGGTAGCTGCCCGGCTCCGGGAAGACTTCTCGGATCTGGAGATCTGGGCCGAACCGGGCCGGTATATGTGCGGTACGGCAGTGAACCTGATCACCCGGGTGATCGGGGAAAACGAACGGAATGGACAGCATTGGTATTTCCTGGATGACGGGATCTACGGGACCTTCTCCGGAGTGATCTTCGACCAGTGGGATTTTAAACTGATCAGTTTCAAAGAAGGAAAGAAGATCCCGGCCACCTTTGCAGGGCCCAGCTGTGATTCCCTGGACATCATGTTCCGGGGGAAGATGACGGAACCCCTGGAAGTGGGCGATCTGCTGCTGGTGCCGGTGTGCGGGGCCTATACCTCCGCTTCTGCCACCACTTTCAACGGCTTCCGGAAAGCCAAGATCGTGATCTGGGAAGAAGTCCGGGCGGAACTGGGCCTGGATGCCATGAGTGTAGCAGTATAAAAAAGAGGGGGGTGTTGCACGTGTGTAATTTTTACACGTGCAACACCCCCTTCGTCATACGTCATACGCTTTTGGAAATCAATTTTACCAAATTGATTTTGAAATTTTAAAACCCGCTATAACGTTCAACTGATTTTCTTAAATTCGAAGCCAGTAGAGCTGGCTTCCATCGGCGTATGACGTATGACCTATGACGTATGACGGGCTGTTGCTCATGCAACAGCCCCCTCTTTGGGGTCTCGAGCTATGGATCTCGAGTCTCGGGCCTTTGGATAGAACCTGTCCCATGGCCAGGTTCTTTTGAAAGTACAGAATCAGGATCGTGCTGGATATAGAAACGGATATTTTATCGAGAGCGGATCAGATCTTACCCGTTCAAAAATTTGCTTGCAAATTTTCTCATTCGGCTCGAGACGCGAGACCTGAGACCCGAGACCGGGGTGCTGCGCAGAATGCGCAGCACCCCTTTACGTATGTCTGCAAAATCCGGAAATCTTCATCGAATACGGTGAGGTCGGCCCGTTTCCCTGGTTCCAGGGTGCCCCGGTCGGTGAGGCCCAGTTCCCGGGCTGGATTGGCCGTGGCCAGCTGGACGGCTTGGGGCAGGGCCAGGTGAGCCCATTTCCAGATGTTCCGGACGGCTTTTTCCATGGTGAGGATGCTGCCGGCCAAGGTCCCGTCTGCCAAAGTGGCCCGGCCAGCTTTGACGTAGACCGTCTGGCCTCCCAATTCGCTTTTCCCTTCTCCCAGGAGGCAGGCACGCATGGAGTCGGTGATCAGCACCACCTGGTCCAACCCTTTGGCACGGACCGCCAGTTCCAAGGCAGCCGGGTGGATATGGATCCCATCGGCGATCAGTTCGCAGGTCACTGGCAGGGTCAGGGCCGCTCCCACTAAACCGGGCTTCCGGTGGTGGAGAGGACTCATGGCATTGAACAGGTGGGTGATGTGGCTGGCGCCGGCGGCCACGGCCTGGGCAGCCTCTTCAAATGTGGCATCGCTGTGGCCCAGGGAGACGATGATCCCGGCTTGGCGGCACCGGGAAATGAAATCTGTGTCTTCCAGGGTCTCCGGCGCCAGGGTCAGGATCCGGATCAGGCCGGCGAAAGGTTCCACCAGTTCCCAGCTGGCTTTTCGGATGTGGCAGGCCTTCTGGGCTCCTTTGTATTTCTCGCTGATGAAGGGGCCTTCCAGGTTGGCCCCCAGGATTTCCGCTCCGGCCGTCGTGCCCTGGGCTTCCTGGATGGCGGTGAGGGCCTGGGTGATGGCTCCTCTGCCACTGGTCATGGTGGTGGGCAACCAGCCGGTGACTCCAGTGGAAGGCAGCAGCCGGCTCATGGTCCTGAGAGCCTCCTGGGTGCCGTCCATCACATCCTTTCCCCCGCAGCCGTGGATGTGGAGATTGAGGAACCCAGGGGATACGTAGTTCCCTTGGACATCGATCCGTTCTGCTTCCAGAGGGATCCGGTCCGGGCTGCAGAAGCCCAGGATCTCTTCTTGGAACAGCAGTGCCTGTCCCTCCCGGATTTCTTGTGGTAAAATAAATCTGCCGTTACATATCGCTTTCATACAGGATCTCCTTTTCTGGCCGTCCATGGCGAAGAAAATGGAACAAAGGGCATATGGACGGGACTCTTTTCATTATAGCATAGGGCTGGAGGTTTCATAGCAATGATCGATTTGGACAAACTTTCTACGGAACAGCGGAATCCCGCTTCCGTTGCCATTGATAAAGTATCCACCCAGGAATTGGTGGAAATCATCAACCGGGAAGACCACAAGGTGGCCGATGCAGTAGAGAAAATCCTGCCGGCCATTGCCTTGGCGGTGGATCTGGTGGCGGACCGGCTGAGCCGGGGAGGGCGGCTGTTCTACATGGGCAGCGGCACTTCCGGCCGGCTGGGCATTTTGGACGCGGTGGAATGCCCGCCCACCTACGGCACCGATCCGGAACAGATCCAGGGCCTCATCGCTGGAGGGTATGAAGCCATCTTCCGGGCCAAAGAAGGGGCGGAAGACAGTGAGGAACAGGGCCGGGATGACATCTGGAACAAGGAACTGACTCCGCTGGATGTGGTGATGGGCATCAGCGCCTCCGGCCGGACACCCTATGTGCTGGGCGGCATGAAGGAAGCCCGGGAACGGGGCTGTGCCGTACTGGGGCTTTGCTGCAGCCGCCAGTCTGCCATGGCCAAAGTGGCGGATCTGTGCCTGACGGTGCTGCCGGGGCCGGAAGTGATCACCGGCTCTACTCGGATGAAGGCTGGGACGGCTACGAAAATGGTCCTGAACATGATTACCACCGGAGCCATGGTGAAACTGGGGAAGGTCCGGGGCAACCTGATGATCGATGTCCGGGCCACCAATGAGAAACTGCTGGAACGGGCCCTCCACATCGTCTGCACCGTGACCGGCTGCACCCGGGAAGAAGCCCGGCTGAGCCTGGCCCGGAACCGGGGAAGCGCCCGGAAGGCCGTGGAGGAATGGGAGGCGGCCCATGGGAAATAAGGAGCTGGCCCAGGCCATCCTGGATATCACTGGTCCCCGAGAGAATGTGCGCCAGGCCAGCCACTGTATGACCCGGCTGCGGCTCCAGCTGGAGGACCAGGAAGTGGACCGGGAGGCCCTGGCAAAGCTGCCGGGCGTCATGGGTGTCAATGTGGCAGGGCCGGAGCTGCAGATCATCCTGGGGCCGGGGAAGGCAGCCCAGGTGACCGAGGCTTTTCAGACGCTGCTCCGGGAGGATGCGGAAGCTGGACGGCAGACCGGGGAAAAAGCTCCGGCGGGCCACACGGTGCTCCAGGGATTTGCCGGCAAAGTGGGGGAGGGAGAAGCACTCCACCAAGCCATCCGGAAGCGGAACGCTACCCCGGGGAAACTGTTCCTGAAACGGATCTCCGGGATCTTTGTGCCCCTCATCCCTGGGTTCATCGGCTGCGGTCTCCTCACCGGGATCCTGAACATGGTCCGGCGTCTGGATCCGGGCCTGGCCGGCCACGCCTTCTTCCAGATCCTGGGGCTGGCGGGCAGCACCGTGTTCTGGGGGATGAACTTGTTCGTCGGCTGGAACGCGGCCAAAGAGTTCGGCGGTTCTCCGGTGCTGGGCGGCGCTCTGGGGGCCCTGATCAGCCATCCGGGCCTGGCGGGGGTGAGCCTGTACGGACAGCCTTTGATCCCAGGCCGGGGCGGGGTGGTGGCTGTACTGCTGGTAGCAGCCTTGGGCGCCCTGCTGGAACGGAAACTCCGGGAAATCATCCCGGAGGCTTTGGACCTTTTCCTGACTCCTTTCCTGGTGTTGGGGATCATGGCTTTCGCCACCCTGTTCTTCTTCCAGCCCCTGGGGGGATGGCTGGCGGAAGGCATCGGCTTTGCGGCTACCGGGGCTGTGACCCAGGGAGGTGCTTTGACCGGAGCTCTTTTGGGAGGCGGCTTCCTGCCCCTGGTGATGCTGGGGATCCATCAGGGACTGACCCCCATCCATGCCCAGCTGATCGCCCAATATGGCTATACCATCCTGCTGCCCATCCTGGCCATGGCCGGCGGAGGACAAGTGGGGGCTGCCCTGGCCGTCTATCTGAAGACGAAGGATCCCCAGGTGAAGAAAGTGGTGGCGTCGGCCCTTCCAGCAGGGCTGCTGGGGGTGGGGGAACCCCTGATCTACGGTGTGACCCTGCCGCTGGGCCGTCCTTTCCTGGGAGCCTGTATCGGGGGAGCCGCCGGGGGAGCGGTCCAGGCGGCTTTCCAGGTGGGAGCCGGTGCCTTGGGGATTTCCGGACTGCCCCTTGCTCCCAGCACCACCAATGTGCCCGTGTATCTGGCCGGGCTCCTGGTGTCCTACGCAGCTGGCTTTGCTGCCACGTGGGTGATGGGGTTTGAGGAGAAGGAGACGTGCAATGATGACTGATTTGGCAAAGGGGATTTCATTGTATCCGGGGTTGGAGCATTCTTTGGAGGAGAATCTGGAGCAGCTCCGGACGGCTGCGGAAATGGGGATTTCCCGGCTGTTCCTGTCCTTCCACATCCCGGAAACGGATCCGGCTGCTTTTGGGGAAACGGTGCAGCCCCTGCTCCGGGCTGCCCGGGAATGGGATATGGAAACGGTGGGGGACCTGGTACCGGGGAATCCGGTGCCGGAAGAGCTGACGGCCCTGCGCCTGGATGACGGCTTTACCGGGGCGGACATGGCTGAGCTGCAGCAAAAGTATCCAGGGCGGAAACTGGTGCTCAATGCTTCGGCCATGAACGGGGAACAGCTCCGGGAATTGGCCCGGGAAGGGGTGGACTTCTCCCGAGTGGAAGCCCTGCACAATTTCTATCCCCATCCCCATACAGGCCTTTCGGAAAGCTATCTGCTCCAGCAGAATACACTGTTCCATGAGGCGGGGATTCCGGTGGGTGCTTTTGTGGCCAGCCAAGCCGGGAGACGGGGGCCTCTGGAGGAGGGGCTCCCCACCCTGGAACAGGACCGGCATCGGGAGGTCTCCCTGGCGGCCCGGCAGCTGGCAGCCCTGGGGACCGATGCGGTGTATATCGGGGACGATGGGCCGGACCGGCAGGAACTGGAGGCATTGGCCCGGCTTTCTGGAGACGTGCTGGAACTGACCCTCCAGGTGTGGGAACCGCGGCCTCTGTACAAGATTTTAGCCGGTCATGTGTACGAGACCCGTCCGGATGAAGCGGAAGAAGTGATCCGGACCGTCAACAGCCGGGCCCTGTGGAAAGAAGCAGAGATCCCGGAATTCCCCTTCCGCCGCTGCCACGCCGGAGATGTGACCTTGGACAACCCCCGGTATGGACGGTATGCCGGGGAACTGGAAATCTGTCTGACGGAACTGCCGGCGGACCGGCGGGTGGATGTCTTGGGCCGGATCCCGGAAGAAGAGCGGTTCCTGCTGAAATACCTGAAGGGGGGCAGGAAGTTCCGGTTCCGGGTGGTGGAGATGGGTCACTAGGCCAGGAATATGGTATAATAAACAATAGTCTGCATGAAGGAGAGATACAATATGAGTTCTACCAATCTGGAAATGGGGATCGTGGGCCTGCCCAACGTGGGCAAGAGCACCCTGTTCAATGCCATCACCAAAGCAGGGGCCGAAGCGGCCAACTATCCTTTCTGTACCATAGAGCCCAATGTGGGCGTAGTGGATGTGCCCGATGCCCGGCTGAAAGTCCTGGCGGACATGTTCCATTCCAAAAAGATCGTACCGGCGGGCATGAAGTTCGTGGACATCGCCGGCCTTGTGAAAGGGGCTTCCAAAGGGGAAGGCCTGGGGAATAAATTCCTGTCCCACATCCGCCAGACCGATGCCATCGCGGAAGTGGTCCGCTGCTTCGAAGACGGGAACATCACCCATGTGGAAGGCTCCATCGACCCCGTCCGGGATGTGGAAATCATCAACACGGAACTGTGCCTGGCGGACCTGGAAAGCGTGGAGAAGCAGCTGGTGAAGGCCCAGAAATTGATCAAGGCCGGAGACAAGAAGGCGGCCGCCCGGGCTGATCTGCTCCAGCGGATCTCTGACGCCTTGGGAGAAGGGATCCCGGTGCGCCGGGTGGAAATGACCGACGATGAAAAGGACAGCCTGAAGGAACTGGATCTCCTCACCTCCAAGCCCATCCTCTATGTGGCCAATGTGGCGGAAGAAGAAGCGGCCGACTGGTCCGGCAATGCCTATGTAAAGGCTCTGGAAGCCTACGCTGCCAAGGAAAACGCCCAGGTGATCGTGATCTCTGCCAAAGTGGAAGAGGAAATCGCCGAACTGCCGGAAGACGAAGCCAAGGAATACCTGGAAATGGAAGGGCTTTCTGAAGCCGGCCTGGATCGTCTCATCAAAGCCGGTTTCAAGCTGCTGGGGCTCCAGACCTTCCTGACTGCTGGGGAAATGGAATCCCGTGCCTGGACCATCGTCCAAGGGTCCACGGCACCCCAGGCCGCTGGGAAAATCCATACGGATTTTGAAAAGGGCTTCATCCGGGCGGAAATCGTCTCCTACGATGACCTGGTGAAATGCGGTTCCAAACAGGCTGCCAAGGAAAAAGGCCTGGTGCGCCTGGAAGGCAAGGACTACATCATGCAGGACGGGGATGTAGTGGAATTCCGCTTCAACGTATAACAGACGGAAAAGGAAGAGGTGTATGTCCATGCTGTTTGATACCCATACCCATGCGGATTATTCCTGCGATGCGGAACAGACCATCCAGGAAGCTGCCGCAGCGGCTGAGGCCCAGGGAATCGGGATCATCCTGACGGAACATTGGGACCGGTACTATCCCACCAATCCGGAGATGTTCCTGTTCGATATCGACGACTATTTCAAGAAAGACGGCCCTTTCCGCAGCGGCCAGGTGCTCCTGGGCATCGAAGTGGGGCTCCAGCCCCGGGCCATCGAGGAAGACCGGAAGATGGTCCAGGCCCATCCCTTCGATGAAGTGGTGGGATCCATGCACTGCTTCGACGGGCTGGATATGTACGAACCCACCACCTATGAAGGGCTCACCAAGGACCAGGCTGTCCGCCGGTATCTGGAAGATTCCATCCGGTGCTTGGAGAGGAAGCCGGATTTCGATTCCTACGGCCACATCGACTACATTTCCCGGTATATGCCCTATGAGGACCCCAACCTCCATTACAAAGACCATCCGGACCTGTGGGACCGGGTATTCCAACTGCTGATCCAGGAAGACAAGGCACTGGAGATCAACACCCGCCGGCTGGGAGATGACAGCACCATCCCGCCCCTTCTGGAACTGTACAAACGGTTTCGGGAATTGGGCGGGAAGTACGCCACCCTGGGCAGCGACGCCCATTACAAGGAACATGTGGGCCGGGATTTCGCCAAAGGGAAAGCCATCGCCGACGCAGCAGGACTGACCCTGGTGTATTATAAAGAACGGAAGCGGATGCTTTGTGAATAGGGACTGCTGCCCATGAAGCAGTCCCTTCATACATTTGTCACTGCTTCATTCTTGTTTTCGCCTCTTTTCCCTGATATAATACTCTGGTATCACCATGATAAAGGAGAGTGGAGGACCATGGGCCGTCAGCGCCTGGGCATCTTTGGAGGGACCTTCGATCCCATCCACAACGGGCATCTGATGATCGCCCGTGCCATGCAGGAACAGCTGGGCCTGGACAGGATCCTGTTCATCCCGGACTACATCCCGCCCCATAAACAGGGCTGGCATTGTTCTCCCTCCGCCGATCGGCTGGCCATGACCATCTTGGCGGCTGCAGGGGATCCCCGGTATACGGTTTCCACTATGGAACTGGAACGGGGCGGGGTGTCCTATACCTGCGATACCCTCCGGCAGCTCCACCGGAGATGGCATCGGTTCTACGACCTGTACTTTATCATCGGAGCCGATTCAGCAGAACAGCTGCCCACCTGGCACAACATCCGGGAGGCTATGCACTATGCCACTTTTGCGGCGGCCGCCCGTCCCGGGTTCGCCCCCCAGAAGGAGAAAGTCAGTGAAGATCTGGCCCGGCAGGGACTTCGGAACCTGGTCTGGGTGGATACGCCGGAACTGGACCTCTCTTCCACAGAGATCCGGGAACGGATCCGGAAGGGCGAATCTGTTGACACGATGGTACCCAAGGCAGTAGCGGAATACATCGAACAGAGAGACCTCTACCGTCAGTAGGGGCTCTCTGTTTTTTCTTGGGAGGGAAAATGCACATGGAAATCAAGGAAATGAAAGCCCGGCTGGAAAAAGAACTGCCGGCAAAACGCTTCCGTCATACCCTGGCCGTCAGCGAAACGGCCGTGGAACTGGCCCGCCGGTATGGGGTGGATGAAAAGAAGGCGGTCATTGCAGGCCTGCTCCACGACAGCGGCCGGCAGATCCCCACAAAGGAATTCATCGCCAAAGCAGCGGAACTGGGCATCCCATTGGATGAAATCGAAAAGCACCAGCCCATCCTGATCCATGCCAAACTGGGAGTCTATTATGCCCAGCATGAATTCGGCGTCACGGATCCGGAAATCCTCTCCAGCATCCGCCGGCACACCACCGGAGCGGCCCATATGAGTCCCCTGGATATGGTCATCTACCTGGCGGACCTGGTGGAACCCAACCGGGATTTCCCCGGGGTGGATACCATGCGGGCAGAAGTGGAGAAGGGACTGGAAAACGGCATGCGGAAGGCATATATCCATACCATGAGCTACCTCCTGAGCCAGGGCCTTTTGATCCATCCCGACTGCCTGGCCGGTTACAACGAACTTACCCTGAAACAGAAAGAGAACCAGAACTGACAGGAGCAGAAAATGACAGACCAAAAGAAAACCGGGACCCGGCGCTACAAGAAACGGCTGCGGAAAGGGAGAGTGTTCTTTTCCCTGGTCCTGATCTTTTTTCTCATGGCCAGCTGTTTTGCGGCAGGCATGCGGATCTACAACCGTTTCTTCCGGCCCCGTTCCCAGGTGGCCGAAACCAAGCAGGAGAGCCTCACTACAGAAGGCTTTTCCAACCGGATCAATGTGTTGCTCCTGGGGACCGATGAGGGGGACAGCGAGGATTTCGGCAAGGATACCCCCAAGCGGACGGATGCCATGCTGCTGGTGAGCTTCGACCCGGAAAACAGCCAAGTCTCCGTCCTGAGCCTGCCCCGGGATACCCGGGTGACCATCCCCGGCCGGCGGGGCCATGACAAGATCAATGCGGCCTATGCTTACGGGGGCGTGAACCTGGCCAAACGGACTGTGGCCAATCTGCTGCAGGTGCCGGTGAACCACTATATGCAGGTGGACTGGCAGGGCTTCATCAAAGTGGTGGATATGCTGGGCGGCGTGGACCTGGATGTGGAACAGGACATGGATTATGAAGACCCCTATGCGGACCTGAAGATCCACCTGAAAAAAGGCCAGCAGCACCTGAACGGGGAAAAAGCCGGGGAATACGTCCGGTTCCGCCACGATGAGATGGGGGATATCGGCCGGGTGGAACGGCAGCAGAAATTCATGAAGGCTTTGGCCAAACAGGCCTTTACCGTGGGAAATATGGTGAAGCTGCCCATGATCATCGGGACTGCCACCGATTATGTGAAGACGGATATGGACTTCCTCCAGATGGTGAAGGCAGCCAACTGCCTGCGGCTGTTCGGCGAAGGGGGCGTGAAGAGTGCCAGCCTGAAAGGGGATTTCGGGGATATCGGCGGCGTCAGCTACTGGATCACCACTCCCTCCAAAGTGGCAGCTACCCTGGATGAGCTGAAGATCCCCCACAAGCGGATCCCCAGCATTTGAACCAAAGGACGTTCAGCGGAACGAAATAGAGAGTTTTTAAGAAAGGAAGGATGAAAATGACCGGAAAAGAACTGGCCAACAAGATCGCAGCAGCTGCTGCAGACAAAAAAGCACGGGATATCCTGCTGCTGAACATGGAAGGGCTTTCTTCCGTGACCGACTACTTCATGATCTGCTCGGCCCCCAGCACCACCCAGGTGCGGGCTATCGCCGACGGCATCGAAGACAAACTGGCCCAGGAAGGGAAGCTGCCGGCCCATAAGGAGGGCTACAGCGAAGGGAACTGGGTGCTCCTGGATTACGGCGACTGTGTGGCCCATGTGTTCCAGGAATCCCAGCGGAATTTCTACAACTTGGAACAGCTGTGGGCAGATGCTCCCAGTGAAAGCTATACGGAGACGGAAGCATGAGGAAAGAACATGGACCGGTGACCGTCAAGACCGTGGGCCGGTACCGGGTGGGAGATGTGTGCGAGATGACCGTGGCCCGGGTGGGGGAAGTGGGCGCTTTCCTGGACGCGGGCACCGGCAATACCTCTGATGACATCCTGCTCCACCAGCACCAGCAGACCAGTCCGGTGAAGGCGGGGGACAAAGTGAAGGTCTACCTGTACCTGGATGCCAAAGGACGGATGACCGCCAGCATGAAGCTCCCTAAGATGCGGGAAGGGCAGCTGGGCTATGTGAAGGTCCTGTCCGTGACCCGGCAGGGCGGTTTCGTGGATATCGGCGCTGAACGGGGGATCTTCCTGCCCTACAGCGAAATGCGGGGCCATGTGTCTCCGGGGCAGCTGGTGTGGGTGAAGCTCTACCGGGATAAAAGCGGCCGCCAGGCAGTGACTATGCGGGTGGAAGAGGATATGGTCCGGGCCTCCGTGCCGGCCAAAGATGTGAAGGTGGGGGATGAACTCACCGGCACCGTCTACAATATCCTGCCGGAAGGGTTCTTCCTTTTGACCACCCAGCGGTATCTGGCCTTCATCCACCGGAGCGAAGTCCCTGGAGGACGGCTGGATTTCGGCCAGAAAGTCACCGGGCGGGTCACCTTTGTCCGGGAAGACGGCCGGGTGGATCTGTCCCTCCGGGAAGTGAAGGAAAAAGCCATGGTCACCGACAGCGAACGGATCCTGGCCCTTCTGGAAAAGCGCCAGGGCACCATGCCCTACAGCGATGCCACCCCGCCGGAAATCATCAAAGACGCCTTCGGCATTTCCAAGGCCGCCTTCAAACGGGCCCTGGGACGGCTGATGAAAGAAGGGAAAATCACCCAGGAAAATGGGTGGACGAGTTTGGTGAAAAAATAAAAAAGTCGTTGACAGGGACCTGTCTTTGAGGTATACTTAAGAAGTCGTTTGGGGGCATAGCTCAGCTGGGAGAGCGCTTGCATGGCATGCAAGAGGTCAGGAGTTCGATCCTCCTTGTCTCCACCAAATGAAAAACCAATACCCTTGCGGTTGTGAAATCGCAAGGGTATTTTTGTGTCTGACAGACGGACGAGTGAGAATGTAAAGATACAGCAAAGATCTTTTTATCTTGCAAACTAATCCGCATATGATATAATGAATGTAGGCGAAACGAAAGAATGTGTTCATCTGACACAAAGAAAAACCCGGTGCTGCAACACCGGGTTTTTCTATTCCGTTTTGGTAGAAGGTGGCTTAAACCTTAGGCTGGCTGCCTTGTTTTCTCTTATCCAGCCATTTGCAAACGTAGTAGGCGATTACGCTTGCCATGATAGAGAGAAGAAACGAAAGAAACAAGTTCATCGGACACACCCCCTTCCTACTACCGATATGGGGTGGCAGCTTGTCCATTATAACATATAAATGATTCTTACGTGGTATGTGTCAGCAAGTTCTCGGTGAAGTCTTCATCGCTGTATAGTTATTCAGAAATGAGGTCAAAAATTTTTTATCGCTGCTTCGAGGTCGACGGCGTAGGGGTTTCGCCGCAGGCATACCCATCCCGGCCTCCCAGAGGGAAAAGTCACCCTATACCCGTACTGACCTGCACCTCACCCTCTCGGCTCCCGGGGACCCGACGTATATCCGCACAGAATCTCTTCAATCCATTATCTCCAAACGCTTTGTAAGCAGCAACCCACTTTAGCAGCTGGCTGCTACTTGCCATCCCATATTTACGTGAAATAGAAATACACCCTTCGTCACTGTTCAAGTATTCCAGTACTATTTTTTTCTTAAATTCATAGCTGTGTTTTGCCATAAAAAACTGCCCCCAATTGTTAGATTTTTGGTCTAACAATTGGGGGGCAGCTCACGCAACAGCCCCTTTCTATTCTGGTTTGCAGAAGGCGGTGAGGCTTCCAGTCCGGATAGGGGGGTTATTTCTTCGGGGCCGCTTCCGGATGGTTCTTCAGATAGGTGTCATTCTGGGCGATGACATCCAGGAAAACCAGGGGAGTTTCCTTTTCGTTGCGCAGGCCGTGGGATTGTCCAGGACGGGCAATGGTCACATCTCCTGCCTTTACCGGGGTTTCTTTTCCGGTGCCATCGGTAAAGATCCCTTCCCCGGAAATGATGATATAGGCGTCTTCATTGAACCCATGTTTGTGGCAGCCGATGGAAGCTCCTTTTTCCAAAGTCAGGTAGCAGATTTCCTTGATGGCGGAATCCGGGGCTGCTTTATCCCGGGCAAAGGCAAATTTTCCATAAGCCGTACCTTTTCCTTTGGCTACATCCTGTTTGTCGAAGGTGAATAGCTCTTCTTTGGGATAGACCTGTTCATCCGGTTTAAAGGGAGAATCCGGAGAACCGACAGCAAAAGCCGTTCCGGCTGCCAACGTGGCACCCAAAGCCAGAAGCACAGTCCATTTCTTCAATTCCATGGCAATCAACTCCTCTGAAAATTTCAAATTCAATGCAACTTTATTGTAGCACCTAGCTGAATCATTGACAATATAAAAAGAAAATGTAATATAAAGCATAAATAATTAGTATTTGTATAGTTGTTATAAAGACAAATATCCTGCTTCTCTGGAAAAGTGAATTTACTATACAAAACACTCTTTTTATCATCTGTAAATGTGATAAAATAAAAACAACTTATGCACGGAATGCAACTGGCTATTTCTTGCAGTCAGTATCATGGGGGAGGAAGGATCATGAAAAAAATCAGTACCGTCTTAGTATTCCTACTTTGTCTCTTTTGTCAGACCGTCTTTGCGGCGGAGACACCGAAAAAACTCTCTGTCTGCCTGATCTACAAGGTAGCCGACGCAGTCATCCAATGCCAGAATAAAGAAGAGGACATGGCAGCCGGACAGAAAGAATTTGAAGAGACCCTGCTGAAAAACTACGAAAAACGGTTCGACGTGAAAAAGATCCAACGGATGGATGAAAATGATATCCGCCCGCCAAAGGAATACGCTGACATGGTACAGCCTACTGAAATCCCGCTTGTGGTCTGGGTCAAACTGGAAGGGACCGGGGTATCGGTAGACCATTACCAGAATGCTTTTGGCGCCAAAGTCGATGGGGTGGCCCCTTCGACTTTTGTCCATATCAAAGAAGTGACGGTGGATAAAAAAGATTATGCGGTCTATGGCTGGGATTATGGCAAACAGGAATATACGGCAGGGACTTTTTCTCTAGGACGTGTGGTAGCGGCTGCGGACACGGATCCTCGGAGGAATGCCAAGAATGCCATCAAAGCAGCCTTGAAAGATGTCTGCTCCCTGAACTAGGATATCAATAAATATGCCGACCCGACAGCCTATGCTATCGATCGGGACCGGTTCTATGGCAATTTCCGGAAGGCGAATGAAATCCAGAAGCAGCAGAAAGAGGCAAAAACTGCCCAAGAGGCGCCCCTGCGGGCCCGGGTGGATCAATTCGTGGCCTATATCCACAACCATCCGGAATTGGGCGTTACCAATCTGGTAGATGCCAATCGGAATGACTTGTCTACCATGAGCCAAATCATGGAGATGTATATCAAGATGGGGCTGTATAAAGAAGCATAAAAACAGGGGCTGTTGCATGTGCAACAGCCTCTGTTTGAGGTCTCGGGTCTCGAGTCGTGAGTCTCGAGCCGTTGGATAGAACCTGTCCCCCGGCTCGAGACTCGAAACCCGAGACCGAGCCGCTATGCGGCTCATGAGACCGGGGGTGTTGCACGTTACGTGCAACACCCCCGTTTCTTTTATTCGTTATGCTGCTGAGGAGGTGTGCAGCAGCCGGTGTTGTTCTGGATGTTGATGTTGTGGCCGGAATAGTTCCCTTCCACTTCTGCATGTTCTTTCTTCGCTGCGGCCAGGATCTTGGCGAAATCGATGCCCGTGTCGTAGCCCATTTCGTTGAACATCAATACCAGATCTTCCGTAGCCGTGTTGCCGGAAGCTCCCGGTGCGAAGGGACAGCCCCCTAAGCCGCCCAGGGTGGATTGGACACCGCCGATGCCGGCTTCCACAGCCGCCAGGGTGTTCACCAGGCCCATACCCCGGGTATCGTGGATGTGGACTTCGAAATGGGAATCCGGGAATTCTTCCAGGGAGGCTTTCACAAATTCCCGGACCTGTTTCGGATCTGCCAGGCCCACTGTATCGCACAGGGTGAAGGAACGGATCCCCATGTCATGGCCCCGTTTCAGGAAGGCCAGGAGGGGCTCCACATCATAGAACTTCCCTTCGAAGGGGCAGCCGAAAGCGGTGGCTACATCCAGGCACACTTCCATGTCCTTGGAGAAATCCTTCACGATCTTTTCCAGCCCTTCGAAGGATTCGTCCCGAGTCCGGTTGATGTTGGCCTTGTTGTGGGATTCACTGAGGGAGATCACGTTGGTGACCTTCTTCATGCCCACCTTCCGGGCATTTTCCGCGCCTTTGTAGTTGGGAATCAGGGCGAACAGGTCCAGATCCGGATATTTCTTCAGGCAGGTCTCTGCCACCTGGGCCGCATCCCGCATCTGGGGGATGGCCTTGGGATGGACGAAAGAAGTGATCTGCATATGCTTCACGCCGGAGGCAATCAGGGAATCGATGATTTCCAGTTTTTTCTCTGCCGGCAGATATTCTTTCAGGTTCTGGAACCCGTCACGGGGCCCCACTTCAACGATTTCGATTTTCTTTCCCATGATATCCTGCACCTTCCCCTCAGATGACACCTTTTTCTTTCAGCTCAGCCAGTTTCGCTGCATCATAGCCCAGGAACTTCTTGAAGATGGCTGCATTGTCCTCGCCCAGGAGCGGAGCTGCTTTCCGGATGCAGGCCTTGGTCCGGGTGAAGTGCTGGGGGGCAGCGGTGATGTTCAGCTTGCCGATGCCCGGCTGATCCATTTCCGGGAACATCTTCCGGTCGCCGGCCACCTGGGGTTCCTTCACCAGACGGTCCAGGGTATTCACCTGGCAGGAGGGCACGCCGGCCTTGTTCAAGGTCTCCACCACTTCGTCGATGGTGTACTGGCTGGTCCAGTCGGAGACGATCTTCCGCATTTCCACATGGTTGGCCACCCGGTCTTTCACATCTTTGAACTTGGGATCGGTCTTCAGTTCCGGCTTGCCCATCACATCGCAGAGGATGTCATAGAGCTTGTTGTTGGCGGTGCCGATGATCACATTGCCATCCTTGGCCGGGAAGGAATCGTACGGATAGGTGGATTCGTACCGGTTGCCGATCCGCTGAGGAATCCGGCCCGTTGCCTGGTAGATCATGGTGATGTTTTCCATAGCTGCGGCCACGGAATCCACCAGAGCCACATCCACCTTTTCGCCCTTGCCGGTCTTTACCCGGTTCACCAGGGCTGCCAGGACGCCGATGCACAGATTCAGGCCGCCCAATACATCCCCGATGGGGGTGCCCACACGGGTGGGTTCGCCGCCGGGCCAGCCGGTGGTGCTCATCATGCCGCCCATGGCCTGGCCGATGATGTCATAGCCCGCCCGCCGGCTGTAGGGGCCGGTCTGGCCGAAGCCGGAGACAGCGCCGTAGATCAGGGAGGGGTTGATCTTGCTCAGCACATCGTCATAGCCCAGGCCCAGTTTCTCCATGGTGCCGGGCCGGTAGTTCTCGATGACCACATCGGCCTGCTTCACCATTTCCTTGAACATCTCTTTGCCTTCCGGGGCTTTGAAGTTGATGGTGCAGCCATATTTGCTGCGGTTGAAGTTGGCGTAGTATACAGAGTTGTCGTTGATGAAGGGCCCCATCTTCCGGGAGTCATCCCCACCTTTGGGGTTCTCGATCTTGATCACCGTGGCCCCCATATCGGCCAGGAGGGCACAGCAGTAAGGTCCTGCCAGCACCCGGGTCAGATCCAAGATTACGATACCTTCCAACAATCCTTTTGCATCATCCATTTTGCATCCTTCTTTCTTTATCATGTAAATTTAAATTGATGTGAAGACTGAAATAAGACTTAAATGACACTGTACAGGCCCACCAGCCCGGCAGAAACCGTCAGGGTCAGCAGCAGGGCGGACAGGGCGAACATCTGGACGAACATCTTGTTTTCTTTTTCTTTGGTGAAGCCAGGGTCCGTGGCGTTAGCGGCCAGGATCAGGCTGCCCCCAGTGGAAGCGGGGCTGAATCCGGCAAAAGAAGCGGTGAGGCACATGATGGTGATCAGTCCTTCCGGCCGTACTCCCACTTGGTCGGCAATGGACCCGACGGTAGGCACCATGGTGGGCCATACCACGCCGATGGCGGAACTGAACCAGGAGAGGATCCCGGCGGACAGGCCTTGGATGGCTACGGCGCTTTTCGGCGTCATGATGGCTGCCAGGCCTGCGGACATGATGGTGACGCCCCCTACGGCAGAAACGATGCTCATGAGCATGCCCACGCCGGTGACCATCATCAGGGTGGACCAGGGCACGGCCTTGATGGTGGCTTTCTCGTTATCCACATTGAAGATCAGGAGGACGATGGAGACTGCGAAGGAAATCAGGCCTACATTCCGTTTGAAAGCGGCACACAGGACGATCATCACCAGGAAACCGGCCAGGGTAGTCAGCTGCTTCCGGTTCAGGGCCGGCAGGGCTTCCTGTTCCTGGACAGCGATTTCCTTGACTTTATAGCCTTTGTACAGGAAATAGATCACAAAGGAAAGGACGATGGTGGTCACGGTGGAATAAATCAGTACGGCCCCTTGGTACCCGGTGATCCCCTGGGCCTGGGCCAGGTTCCCGATCAGGACGCTTTCCGGCGTCAGAGGAGAGAACCGTCCGGCCATGGAACCGATTTCGCCGATAGCGGCCAGCATCACCGAATTGTAGCCGGTGGTCTTGGAAAGAGGCAGGCTCAAAGCAGCTACGATCCCCAGGGCCGGCACGCAGCCGGGTCCGATGGCGGCGATGATGTAGCCGATCAGGTACATGATGATGGGAGCGGCTTTTACATGGCCTCCGGACAGGTTCAGGAATTTCTTGGCAGTGAGTTCCAAGGTCCCGTTGTTGGTGGCGATGGTGCACAGCAGGGAAACCCCCAGCAGCATGATGAAGGTGCTGGAACTGAAGCCCTTGATGATGATGGAATCGGTTTCTCCGATCGAGGCCCCAAAGATGGTGGCGGCCAGGATGGCCACCAGGCCTACGTTCTTTTTCAGGACAAATCCTGTGATGATGACACTGACTAAAATCAATAAAGAAATGATGGCAAGAGTCGAATTCAAAATAGTTACCTCCCTCAGCTTTTTCCCGATTGGCCATACCGGAAAAAGGTTCCAAACGAATCGATCCAATTCATTTGCCTTTCTATTATGCAAATGGCGTGCCAAAAATTCGACTTTTCTATTTTTTATTATTTTTCCATAAAAAAATCCTGCGTAAAGGGACCAAAGATACGCCTTCGGTTCCTTTCACAGGATTTTTTTTCTTTTTGGGATCCCATCCCTAGGGCAGAGGGCCTGATCCGATAGCTGTCTCAATTGTATCAGCTGTCCCAACACTGTTGCAGATGGGACAGGAGCGGAACAGTTCACTGTCTCAGATGGCGGTAAAAGGTACTGCGGCTGATCCCCAATTCTCGGGCAGCCTGGGAAACATTCCCTCGGTTCCGTGCAAGAGCTTCCTGAAGGGCAGGAAGGTCCAGCTCTCTTTTTTGGCTGGGGACGGGGGCTTCTGCAGGTACTGACGCTTTCCGCTGGACTTCCCAATCCGCCTGGAGGATCCGGAAGATTTCTCCTTCCGTCTGGCCGCAGGAGAGCAGGAGGGAGATCCGTTCCACCACATTGGTCAGTTCTCGGACATTCCCGGGCCAGGGGTATGTTTTGCAGGCCCGCATGATCCGCAGGAAACTTTTTTCTTTTTCCGGGTCCTGCTGGAGAGCTACTTGGCGGTAGATGGTCCTAGCAATCTTCAGGTAATCATTTTCCCGCTGGCGCAGGGGGAGGATGGTGAGGCTGAGCACATTCAGCCGGTAGTATAGGTCCCGGCGGAATTTTTCTTCTTCTACTAGGCGCAGGAGATTCCGGTTGGTTGCGGCGATGACCCGGATATCCACCGGGATGACTCGGTCGTCTCCCACTCGCCGGACTTCTTTTTCCTGGAGGACCCGGAGCAGGGGAGCCTGGAATTCCAGGGGCAAGTCTCCGATTTCATCCAGGAATACCGTACCTCCATGAGCCATTTCGAAGAGCCCGGCCTTGCCTCCTTTTTTGGCGCCGGTGAAGGAACTGTCCGCATAGCCGAACAGCTCGCTTTCCAATAGGTCCCGGTTCAGAGCCGTACAGTTGATGGCCACAAAGGGGCCGTCTTTTCGGGGGCTGGCGTTGTGGATCCCCTGGGCGAACATTTCCTTGCCGGTACCTGTTTCTCCGTAGATCATCACCGTGAACTGGGAAGAGGCGAAATCCCGGGCCAGTTTCCGGGCTTTCACGATACCGGGGGAATTGCCCAGGATATCGGACAGGTGGTATTTGGCGACCAGGCCTTTTTCGTGGAGCTTTACCCGGATATCCCGTTCTGTGGACTGGAGGGTCTTGATGTCCTGGAAAGTGGCTACCACCCCTTTGATCTGGCCGTCCACCAGGATGGGCACTCGATTGGTAGAGACCAGGTTTCCCTGGAGCTGCATCATCTGGCCGATTTCCGATTTTCCAGTCCGGAGCACATTGGTGAGATGGGTATTGGGGAGGACTTCTTCGATGGGGCGTCCGGTGAAGGGCGGCTTGGCCGGGCGGAGCAGTTCATTGGCGATTTGGTTGGTGGTGCTGATCTTCCCTTTTTCATCGATGGCGACGATGGCATCATGGGTATAGTCCAGGATGTTCTGGTAGCGTTCCAGCCGGATCCGGAGCTGTTCCTGTTTCTGGGCGTTGTCCAATTTATTCTGGTACAGCTGCTGAGCCGTTTCCAGGGCGTGGAGGATGGCAGCGTCGGAACTTTCCACCCGGATATAGGGCAGATGATAAAGCTTGGCATAGCGCTCGGACACGATCCCCCCCAATCCCCAGGCGGCTCCGTCCCGGACAGCCTGCTTCACTACCCGACGGCATTCGGTACTGTTCTTGAAGGAATAGTGCTGCATCTTCAGGTGCAGCAGGTAGCAGATGGTCCGCAGCTCGTTGCTGATTTCCTCTTCAAAGGAAAAAAAGGCGATGGGGCGGGTCTCCTCCCGCAGGCGCTGGATGGCCTGGATATAGTCGGAGGCTTCGCTGGGGATGTTCACCACATCGATCCCCAGCTTCTTCCGCAGCAGGTCCCGGGTGCCCCGGCGGCTGATGAACAGGTATTTCCGCTCTTTCATCAGTTGTTTGGCCAGGGCCACTGCGTTCTCCAGTTCCGCCACTTCCACCTGTACCTGGAGCCCTTGGCGGGCAATCAAGGCTCTGGCCCGGACTGCCAGGTTCTCCGTAGGTGCAATGAGACAAATCTTTGCGTCTTCTGAATCCATCATGCCATCCTTCCCTGGGAAACGCAGGACCTGTAAAATCCTATTTTTCCACTAGTGTATTTCAGTCTGCCTTCTATTATAGGAAGGAAGAGCAAAAGCTGTCAACAATCCCCTTTCCATTTCCGGCTGGGAGAAGTATACTAAAAGTTATCACGCAAATAGGCAGGTGATTCCATTGTCAATGGAAAAAGCAAAACAATATCTGGAAGCAAAGGGATATGGAGACCGGATCATCGTACCGGAAGCCTCCACGGCTACGGTGGAATTGGCCGCCGCAGCTCTGGGAGCGGAACCGGGGGCTATTGCTAAGACCCTTTCTTTCCTGATGGGCGGCGGGGCTATCCTGATCTTGACGGAAGGGACGGCTCGGATCGACAACCACAAGTTCAAGCAGGTGTTCCACACCAAGGCCAAGATGATCCCGGGAGATCAGGTGGAAGCCCTGGTGGGCCATGCTCCCGGCGGGGTCTGCCCTTTCGGGGCCAATCCGGAAGTGCCGGTGTACCTGGATGTGAGCCTGAAGAAGCATCCGGTGGTGTATCCAGCCGCCGGAGATGACCACAGCGGTGTTCGGCTCACCGTGGAGGAATTGGAAAGCCTAGTGGGCCCGGACCGCTGGGTGGATGTGTGCAAAGAATGAAATAAGGAAGGAAGCTGTTTATGGATACCTTGATTGCACCGGAAAATACCTGGCTGCTGTTGGCCCTGACCTGCGGCGTGGTAGCAGGGGCCATCTGGTTGGAACAGACTTATGCCTGGGCCTCTCGGATCTCCGGAGCTGTACTGGCTCTTATCGCGGCCATTGTGCTGGTCAACCTGAATGTGATCCCCAGCCATGCGCCCATTTATGACGATATGATTTGGGGATACGCAGTGCCTCTGGCCATTCCGCTGCTGCTGCTCCAGGCTAACCTGAGTAAGATCTGGCAGGAAACGGGACGGCTGCTGTTCATTTTCCTCATCGGGGCGGCAGGGACTGTCTGTGGCGCCGTCTTGGGGTGCTGGCTGCTGGGGAGCCGGATCGACGGATTGGCCAAGGTAGCGGCCATGATGACCGGATCCTACATCGGGGGCGGCGTCAATTTCGTGGCCTTGGCCGATGCCTTCCACACGGAAGGTACCCTGGTTTCTGCAACGGTGGTGGCAGACAACCTGAATATGGCGGTCTATTTCCTGGTGCTGCTGAAATGCGTGAGCAGCGCCTTCTTCCAGAAGCACTATCCCCATCCCCATATGGACCAGGTGGCCCAGGAGGGACGGGAAGATGCCCAGACCCAGGCAGCGGCCTACTGGCAGGCTAAGAACATTTCTCTGAAAGATATTGCACTGGATCTGTTCTACGCCGTGGCGGTGGTGACCCTTTCCCAGAATCTGGGGAAGGTGCTGGGAGCGGCCATTCCTGCCGGCAGCGGCTTGGGGCATATGGCCAACACCTTTTTCAGCAGCCAATATGTGTGGATCACCCTGTTTTCCATGGGTTTTGCTACCTTTTTTGAAAAACAGGCGGCGGCCTTGGCCGGTGCCCAGGAAATCGGTACGTATTTCATTTACCTGTTCTTCTTTGCCATCGGGGTGCCCGCTTCTGTCCTGGAAATCCTCCGGAACGCACCGCTGCTGTTCGTGTTCTGTTTCCTGATGGTCCTGGTGAACATGGCTTTCTGCTTTGTGGGCGGCAAGCTGTTCCATTTCAGCCTGGAGGATATCGTGTTGGCGTCCAACGCCAATATCGGAGGGCCCACTACGGCAGCAGGGATGGCCATTTCCCAGGGCTGGACGGCCCTGGTGGGACCCAGCATGCTGGTAGGGACTTTCGGCTACGTGATCGGCACCTACCTGGGCATGGTGGTAGGCGGGATCTTGGGGGCGTAAAGGGGGGGTGTTGCACGTTAATGGTCTATGAAGTCATCAGCATTCCCTTCTACCAGTG
>CAJMQS010000020.1 GCA_905215645.1 uncultured bacterium | reverse complement strand
GCGGCCTAGGGACTTTCACCCATTAGAGTGCGCCCATGCCGGGCGCACCAAAAAAGAGGCTGCTGCCGAAGCAACAGCCTCTTTTGGGATTCTCTTACAGGCTTTCTGCGAAAGCTTCCAGAGCGGTCTGGGCTTGCCCGAAGTCGCGGGTCATTTGGTCCACACCGATCTTTACATGAGGAATGTGATGGGCATCCAGGGCCTTCTTCAGGTCAGGATATTCCATTTCTTCCGGATCGCAGAACTGCATCATGAAGACGATCAGGCCTTCTGCACCGCTTTCCTTGACCAGGTTGCAGACATGTTCTGCTCTGGCGTTCTTGGCGAAGTCAGGATCATACAGCAGGACATCGTTCTTCTGTTTGGAGAACTGTACAGCCAGGGCTTGGAGACCGTTGTCCAGATCTTCCGGAGCATCTACGGCGAAGCTGCGGCTTTCATAAGCGCAGTCATCGGCAGCCACGGCCAGTTTGTTGTCATCCATGGCTTTCAGGATGCCGGGCATGTTGTAGATGATGCCGGAAACAACCACTTTATGGCCATCGAACTTGCCGGCAGGAGCAGCAGCCAGTTCTTTGTTCAGTTCTTCCAGTTTTGCCGTGTATTCATCCTTCAGCATGAAGTAAGCAGCACGCAGGATAGCAGCACGGGTGGAAGCCGGAATCAGGTCAGGATGGGCATTGGCCAGTTTGCAGAATTCACGGCGGGCAGCACGGCTCTTGTTGTACACTTTGATGGCATCCAGGATGGCATCATTGGTGATTTCATGGCCGCAGATTTCTTCCAGATGGCCTTTTACTTCGCTGTAGGCATCATAGGTGAACTGCTTACCGGCTGCATTCTGACGGACTTGGGGATGAGCCAGGAAAATAACAGGCATCTTGTCTTTCATAGCCACTTTGAAGTTCTGGCTCATAGGACGCAGGGTATCGCACAGTACCGGAGTGATGATTCCGTCCAGGCCGTCCAAGGTGCCGTCCAGGAGCATTTCCAGGGACAGCTGGGCAACGGTGCAGTAGAAGGAAGCACAATATTCCTTGGAACGGACTTCCTGTTTGCCGTTGCAGCCCCATACGCCCATGGGAACCATGCCTGCTGCATAGACCAGTTCTTCCGGAACATAGTAAGGCAGGCAGCCGATGGCTTTCTTGCCCTGGGCTTTATATTTGGCCAGCATGGTCTTTGGGCTGGCAGATACTTGTTTGAACTCTTCAATAAGTGCACTGATAGCCATTGTTATTTCCCCTTCTTTTCATCATTTGCTTCCATGGCTTCGACCAAGCCTTGAACACGGGTCTCATATTGAGCCGCGTTGAAGTTTCTCGGGTCAGCCTGGTCACCGTCGAATCCAGCAGTGGGGATGCCCATGTCTTTGGTGAAACGACGCTGCATTTCAGGCATGTAACCGCTCCAAGGTTTGCAGGACCGGTTGTAGTGGACCAGGACCCCATCCACTTTGTTGTCACGGATCAGGCCTTCACGCCAAGCAACACCCTGTTCGATGCTGACAGAGTTCGGTGCCTTGCAGTAGGCTTTGACCAGTTCGTCCAGGTTGTTGTAGACGAACCCGAAAGCAGGAGCATACACAACGCCGGTAATGTTCAGGCCGTTGGCTTTCAGCGGTTTGAACAGGTTCGGCAGTTTCGGCCAGCAGGGAATCCCTTCGAACATGATACGATGCTGTTCTTTGAAGGGAGCAGTGGAAGTGCCTTCCTTCACATGCTGTTCCAGTTCTTTGGCCAGCAGTTCGAAAGCTTCAGCAGCTTCTACACGGCCACGGGCGGTAACCACGTCAGCCATATGGTTGAACAGGTCGAACCCATTGAAGGGAGCCGGTTTGTACTGCAGGAAATCGCAGACCTTCAGCCAAGCTTTGGCGGTACGGTTGGCGTTCTGGCAGCACTGTTCGAATTTATCTTCATCGAATTTCTTGCCGGAGATTTCTTCCATTTGACGGATAGCCGTATCCAGCTGGGACCGGATGTATTTCACGTTGGCTTCATTCACATGATCGAATTCGTTGTAAGGAACGTCGATCATGATCAAGGGAATGTTGTGCCGACGGGCAATGTCTTCGTACCATTTGGTCATGCAATTGCAGATGTTGTTGCAGCACAGCACGAAGTCCGGCATGGGCATGGTCATCTGACGATATTTATGCAGAGCATTCTGGCGGCGGGTCTTTTCTTCCCCTTCCGGCAGAGCAGCGATTTCATAGATGTTGTCCGTGGTAGCATAGGGTTTCAGGGTCTTCGGATCGATGACCGGTTTCCCGTTTTCATCGAACATCTTCTTGCCGTTGGCATCCTTCATCTGTTTCCCGCTGTTGGGGTTG
Organism: uncultured bacterium; assembly: GCA_905215645.1. Taxonomy (GTDB): domain Bacteria; phylum Bacillota; class Negativicutes; order Acidaminococcales; family Acidaminococcaceae; genus Acidaminococcus. The sequence goes on along the minus strand of CAJMQS010000020.1, from coordinate 36,310 downwards.
ATGACGTAGTTGCCGTCTTTGTCCATCTTGTTGGCACCCCGGAAGCCAGCAGCATAAGCCAGGGAGATACGGGCATACCCGCAGATATCGTTATCATAGCCAATGTCTTCAGCGGCTTGGCACATCACTTCGCCGTCACGGTTGGCTGCGATACCGGCAGCCTGGTTTTCCGGATACCCTACATGCAGACCGAAAGATTCAGCCAGTTCGCAAGGGAATTTAGAAGAAGACCAGCCTACTTTTTCTCCTCTTTCTTTTGCTTCCCGCAATTCTCTGTAAACCTTTTCAACTACATCTCTCAATGCCTGAACGCCAGGGCTTACTGTCTTTGGCATAATGATCCTTCCTTCTTTACAATGATTACAACCTTATTTAACCGCTTTTTTATAAGCGTACAGAGCGGCACCCAGGGCACCGTTGTACTGAGCCAGAGGAGAAGTCTTGATCTCTACGCCCAAGCCTTCTTCCAGGGCCTCTCTCACGCCATAGTTCTGGGCCACACCGCCCGTCATGACTACGTCCTTCACAACCCCCACCCGGTTGGCAAGGCCAATGACACGGCTGGCGACCGAACGATGGATCCCGGCAATGATGTCGATCTTATCGGTCCCTTTAGACAGCTGACTGATGACTTCACTCTCCGCAAACACGGTACAGGTGGAGCTAATGGCTACCCGTTTGGTGGATTTGGCTCCCAGGGCAGCCAGGTCGGAGACCTTGACCTCCAGGATATTGGCCATGACATCCAGAAAACGGCCGGTTCCGGCAGCGCATTTATCGTTCATCTGGAAATTGGTCATGGTCCCGTTTTCCACATGGATGACTTTCACGTCCTGGCCGCCGATATCGATGACCGTATGGACGTTGGGCCAGATGAAGCTGGCACCCATGGCATGGCAGCTCAGTTCGCTCATCTGCTTGTCGGCAATGCCTTCCAAGGAATTACGCCCATAGCCGGTAGCCAGGGTAAAGGCCATGTCTTCTTTTTTCATGTGGGCATTTTCCAGGACTTCCGCAATAGAACGTGCAGGACCGGAAGTTCCGGTCCCCACGTCTACCAAGGATTTTGCCACGATGTCTTTTCCGTCTTTCAGGATAATGCACTTGGAAGCAGTCGATCCAACATCGATTCCCAAGGTATAGATACTCATTAAAATTGTTCCTCCGTAAGGATTATTTCTTTACGAAAGTCTCGAACTCTCTGATGGCACGTGGCAGCATCATTTGATGGAACGGGCAGATGCTTTCCGGATTCTGATAAGCAGCTTCCGTGAAGGCTTCCACATAGCCACGGATCTTGTTCATGTCGACGACTTCGTCCACCAGACCCAGTTCGGCGCAGACTTTCGGACGAGATTTGGTATAGAAAGCCTGGATCAGGTTGTTCATCTTATCGATGGTCGGCTGCAGATCCTTGCCAGCTTTCCGGTCTTTGGCCAGTCTCCGGGAGTACATGGCAGTGGCAGCGGTTTCACCGTTCATCACGGCGATTTCCGTAGCAGCCGTACCGATGGAGAAGGCGTTGGTGTCGTTGCCCTGAGGCCCGCCCAATACGTAATGGGCAGCAGCCGTACCTTTTCTCAGGGTGATTTCGAATTGAGGGATGTGGGAAGTCTGGATGGAATAGATCAGGGACTGGCCCAGACCCAGCAGTTCAGCCTTTTCCGCATCGTTGCCCACATCGATCCCGGTGGTATCCTGGATCCAAACGATGGGCAGACGGTCTCTGGCGCAGAGGGTGACGAATTCGTTCATCTTCACCAGGCCCTGGCGATACAGCTTCCCGCCGATCCCGACGGAACCGGCAGCCTTGTATTCAGGGTAGTTCATCAAGAGGCCCTGGACGTTGGCCACGACGCCAACCAGGAGGCCGTTGACTTTGGCCAGGCCAGTGACCATTTCGGGGCCATAGCCCTTCTTGTATTCACGAAGTTCGCTGTTGTCGAACAGGCGGGCGATCACATTGTAGATGTCATACGCCCGTTTATCGTTCAGCGGAACCATGCTGTACAGGTCGTCAGCCGGGAAGGCTGGTGCTTTCGGATCATCCACACGGAAGAATTCAGGATCGTATTTCGGCAGCATGCCTACATACTTCTTGATGCCTTCCAGGACGCCTTCTTCGGAAGCATAGACTTCACGGATGAAACCGGTTTCGGTGTAATGGATATCGACAGCTCCCGGAGGTTCGGTCTTGCCGGTACGATCCACCATGTCGGCGATTTCATTGGCATATTCCATATCCACATGACCTTTGGGGTTCATGCCGCCCATGATGCCGGCACCGCCCACAGCCATATTGGCTTTTTCATGGGCAATGATGACCGTCGGGCTGATGGAATGGTAACCGCCCCCGGCAGGGTTAGTACCGTAGATCCCGACGATGACAGGGATTCCCAGCTGGTTCAGTTCAGCGTTCCGGAAGAAAGGCGTACCGCCGCCGCGGCGGTTGGGGTATACCTTTTCCTGTTCGTCGAACTTAACGCCAGAGCAGTTCAGCACATACACCAGAGGGATGTGCAGAGTCTTAGCGGTATCGGAAGCCCGCAGCAGGCATTCAGCCTGGCCAGGCACCCAGGCGCCTGCCAGCTTCTTGTTATCGGAAGCTACTACCAGGCACCATTTGCCGTTCACACGGCCCAGCCCCTTGACGATGGCCACAGAACCGTTCTTGTTGCCCTGGGGATTGAACAGGGTGTTCAGCGGTCTCCAAGAGCCCGGTTCTACCAATTTTTCGATTCTCTGGAGAGCCGTCAGTTCGCCTCTTTTGTTCACATCAGCATCGGCTTTCCCAGCTTCCTGAGCAGCCTTGATCAGCTGATGGATTTCTTCTTCAATCTTTTTCAGCTGTTCCTCGTTGGCGGCATCCACCTTTTTCAGGGGTTTGCCTACCTGAGGCATATGCTGGAAATATCTAGGCATAGAGTAGAAACCCATTTAAATTATTCCTCCCGAATGTCTTATTTTGCTTCCGTAGGGACCTGGATGAAAGCTTGGCCCGGGTCGATTTCTTCACGGATCAGTTTGATGACTTCAGGATCCGGAGCTTCCAGTTCCACGGCCTTGGATACATCCAGTTCAAAGCCGGTATTTTCCAGCACATCTTCCGGAGAAGAAGTAGGATAGTAGGCAGCCAGATACATCCGTTTGGTCTTTTCGTCGAATTTCAGGATACCCTTGTCGGTTACAACCAGCTGAGGCCCTACATCGCCGGGCAGACCCAGTCTTTCACGTCCGCCAGGGCCGTCGATCCAGCCCGGGCTGGTCACATAGTCGATTTTCTGCATGAATCTGCGTTTTTCATGCTGCATCATGATGATGGTGTTGGAATAGGTGGCAATGCCGTTGGCGCCGCCGGACCCGGTGAAACGGGTTTTCGGATGATGGTAGTCACCGATGGAAGTGGAGTTCACGTTGCCGTACGGGTCAATCTGGGCGCCGCCGATGAAAGCAATCAGACGATTGGCTTTGTGCAGGTATTCGTTGATTTCGAAGCCAACGAACCGGACGTTCGGCCAAATGCAGCCGCAGTGAGCCATGAACCGCAGGTCACCTACGGAACGGGGTACCTGGATGGGAGAGCAGTCCATCAGACCGCTTTCCACGATGATGTGGCAGTCAGGAGCATAGACTCTCTTGGCTACGCTGGCGCCGATCAGGGGGAGACCGGTACCAACCGTTACAACTTGACCATTTTTGATCTGTTTGGCAATGGTCACAGCCTGCATTTCTTTATTGGTATAATTCGTGTAGTCAGCCATTGTTATTTGTCCTCCTTCGTCATGTCGATATGATAGCCCAGACCAGGAACAACCTTCAGATTGATCAGACGGGTGGCACCCAGTTTGTTCAGGTATTCGTCATGATCTTTCAGGTCGAACACCCATTCTTTGCAGAAGGCATCGAAGTCTTCCTGGGTCTTGGAAACCTTGTCATAGACTTTCAGGAACGGGTTATCATAGTCGTACAGGCCATAGCACTGAGAAGGATGAGCACCGTAAGGAGCCAGGACAACAGCATCTACGCACATGCCGGGGATGTCGTTCTTCGTAGGATCTCTTCTGATTTCTTCATCGCTGATGATTTCTTCGCAGGTGACGATGGTGTATTTGGCTGCTTCAGCAATATCCACATCCTGGAATTTGCCGCCCCAGATGCGAACGGTGCCATCCGGAGAAGCCTGTTGTGCATGGATGATGGCTACATCGATCTGCGGAACAGGTACAGCCACTACCTTTTCACCCGGTTTGAAGGGGTTGTCAATGTATTTGAACTTGTCATCAGGAACTTTGTCCAGGGTCTTGCGGACTTCCTTGCTGATGCCCCATTCATCGGTCAGGCCGGAGCCCTGCATCAGGGTTACAGGCAGGAAAGGCAGCCCCAGTGCAGCAGCATGCCACATCATGTAGATGACGTCCTGGGAATAATCTTCCATGGTGAGCTTGCCAGCTTCGAACCATTTTCTGAACCGTCTGGATACGTTGGTAACACCGGAGTTGGCGGTATAGCAGTTGATGTATGCTTTGACACGGCCGTTGCCGATCAGCATATCCCAGTCGCCGCCGGCAGCGCCGCCCAGGCCCGTCAAATCAGTGATACCCTGTCTCAGGATTTCAAACACAGCAGCATAAGGTTTACGGTCAGTCGTAAAACCACCCAGAGCAATGTGATCACCACTATGCACATATTTGGCGACTGCGTCTTTTAACGTCATTACTTTACTCAAAGCAAAAACCTCCTTAAGATCCACACTAGTTTCTGAAACCGCCGGAACCCGATTCTAAGAAAAAATCCATCCCCCTTTGTGATTATTTTTTACCTTCGCATTCCGGCTGAACCTACTGTTTTCAGTGTACAGATTGATTATAGCACAAATAATTTTTTTTTTAAATCTCTCCCGGAAGTATTTGTTGATTTTTTTGCAAATATATAAAAATTCTAATAACTTATGAGAATTTTTCTCTTTTTTTAGCTTTTTTATATCATAATTTACACAAAAAAGAAGGTGTTCCTGAAGAAACACCTTCTTTTTTACGATTTATTCATTTCCGTTAACGCATATTTGACGTTTCAGCCAGCGCCGGGCAGCCTCTGCCAGTTCTTCAGGATCGTTCCGGAGGGTACGGTCCTGGACTCTGTGGAGAAGGACCGGCATAAGATCCCGCAGCTGCCGGGGAGAAGCCCCAAGCGCCAGGGCATCCCGTCCGGAAAAATCCAGGTCGGAGGTATGGACCGGCATGAGATAGGCCATCTTCACCAGGCGTTTCCCGTACATCTGGGCATGGATCACATCGTTCTGCCCTGCATTGGTAGCGGCTACATCCGCTACACAGACGGCCGTCAGCTGCTTGAAAGCCTCAGCCATCTCCTTGTTGACCCGGAAATGGCCGCTGCGGGCTTCTTTCCGGAGCCAGCGCCAGGTCTTCTCATCTTCCTGGGCACTGATGAAGCCGAAATGCATGTGATTCTGTACCAGCCAGGACACCCGGTCCACAATTTCCCGGGGGAGCCGGAGCCGCGTCAAGATCTTCCGGGCCAGTGCCGCGCCCACTATTTCATGGCCGTAATCGCAGGGCTGGCCTTCCCGGTTGATGCCCCGGACCCCGTCCAGGCCCTTGGCCACATCGTGGAGCAGGATCCCCCAGCCCACTTCCAGGCTCCGGTCCCCTTTGTCCAGGGCTACCGCCGTGTGCTTCCACACATCGTAGGGATGGAACTGGGGATTCTGGGCCAGTCCCACCAGATGGTTCAATTCCGGCAGGATGGGCACCGTCTCGTACTTTCCTTTGTTCCGGACCCGGCAGCTTTCGGCAGCCAGGCCGCTTTTCACCATCAATTCCATCCCTTCTCCGGCATAGGTCCCCATGAGCAGTTTGTTCAGCTCCGTCCGCACCCGTTCCAGGGAAAGGCCCTTGACTTTTTCCAGATTATGGCCGATGGCCGGAAGGATCCCTGCATCAGGGGCAAAGCCCAGCTGGGCCACGAATCGACAGGCCCGGAACATCCGCAGGGCGTCTTCCGAAAAGCGCTGGTCCGCTTCCCCCACAGTCCGCAGGATTTTTCCCCGGAGATCATCCAGTCCATTGAAACAGTCGGTAATCTGCCCGTACTGGTCCACGGCCAGGGCATTGATGGTGAAATCCCGGCGCCCCAGATCTTCTTCCAAGGTATCACAGTACCAGACCTGATCCGGCCGATGGGCGTCTTCCTTGCCGTACGTTTCATTCCGGTAGGCGGCCACCTCCACCCCGTGACGGTCCACCCGCAGGATCACCACACCGAAATTCTGGCCCAGTTCACTGACCACGGGAATCTTTGCTGCTGCAGCGGCCTCTTTGATTTCCTCCGGCCGGGCATTGGTCACCACATCATAATCATCCGGGACCCGGCCCAACAGCATGTCCCGTACGGCCCCTCCCACCACATAGGCTTCGAAGCCCTGGGACAGGAGCACATCCATGACTTTTTTCACATAGGATGGGATGCTCAGTTTCATTCCCCTGCCTCCTCTCTGCTGGACGGCTCATGGTCCACAGCCAGAAGGGTGAATACGCCCATTTCCAGAGCCGGGTCGCTGGCCAGCTTCAGGCTGCAGTGGAATTCCTGTTCCATATCCTGCAGGCCCTGCTGCCGCAGCCAGCTGTACACATGGGGATGGACCGTCAAAAGCAGGGAATGGCTCATATTCCCCTGGGCGAAGCTGCTCCGGAGCCGCCTGCGGATCTCCACATATACGGTTTCCGGAGATTCCACCCGTCCGCTGCCTCCGCATAAGGGACAGGTGGAATACAGGATGCTGGAAAGGTTCTTCCGGGCCTTCATCCGGGTCATTTCCACCAGGTTCAGATGGGTCAAGTCGATGACCTTGGGCTTCATTTTGTCCGAAGCGAATTCCCGTTTCAGGATCTGGAGGATCTCCGCTTGTTCCTCTTCCCGGTCCATATCGATGAAATCGGCCACGATGATGCCTCCGATATCCCGCAGCCGCAGCTGCCGGGCGATTTCCCGGGCGGCTTCCCGGTTGGTGGCCAGGCTGGTGGCATCCCGGTCCGGGCCAGTGGAGAATTTGCCGCTGTTCACATCGATGACCGTCATGGCTTCCGTATAGTCAAAGACCAGATAGCCCCCTCCCGGGAGCCACACCACCCGGTCCGAAAGGCTCTCGATGTCCTTATCCAACCGGTAGAAGGAGAACAGGTCCTCCCGGCCTCGGTACAGCTTCACCTGGATCTGGGGCAGCCCCATTTCCCGGAGCATCTCCTGGAGCCGCTGGCAGGTCTTTTCCTCATCCACGATGATCCGTTCCACCTTATCCGTCACATAATCCCGGACCAGACGGATGGCCAGATCCAGTTCCCGGTACAGCAGCCCGGGCCCCCGGCCCACTTTGCTCCGGCGGAGCAGCACCTCCCAGTTGTGGAGCAGCTGTTCCAAGTCTGCCCGGATCTCGCTTTCTTCTGCGTGGGCAGCCGCCGTCCGGAGTACCAGCCCCATATGATCCGGCAGCAAAGCTTCCGCCCATTCTCGCAGGACTTTCCGCTTGGTCTTGCAGCTGATTTTCCGGGAAAGGCTGACCCGGCTGCCATAGGGTTCCAGCACCACATACCGGCCCGGCAAGGTGATTTCCCGGGTCACCGCCGGTCCTTTATTGCCTCTTGCATCTTTGACTACCTGGACCAGGAGCATCTGCCCTTCCCACAGCTTTTCTCCTTTTTTCAGGGTCAGGAAACCGTTCTTGCCGGTTCCCATATCTACAAAGGCAGCCTGGATCCCCGGCACCACATTGCTGACCCTGCCCCGGTACACATTGCCCACCAGATTGTCCGTACTGCGCCGTTCCACCGCATAGTCTCTGAGCTGATCATCCTCCACGGTTCCCATGCGGGTTTCTTCCGGCCGTACACTTACATAGATCGTATTCATGGGCGGACCTCTCAGGCCTTTCCGATCAGGGGGATCTTCCGTCCCTCACGGTCCCGGCTGTAAAGATCCACCCGCCGGATATCCGCCTGGGCAAAAGCCAGAGACACCTGGAAATCCTGTTCCAAGACCTGGAGGAATTCCGAAGCTTTCATACTGCCGGTGGGGGTGATCCGGATCTCGAAGGAAAGGTCCAGGCTCCCCTCCTGCCACCGGGCTTCTACCTGGGGGATAAAGTATTTCACATCGATGGTCTTGGGCTTTCCCTTGCCTTTCTTATGGGCTTTGGTATAGAGGACTTCCGGTGCCGCGGCAAAGGCGGCCAGTTGGGAAGCAGGATCAGAGGCACAGGGGACATGGACTTCATAAGCAGCCCCCTGGGCCTGGGCCATCAGTTTGGGAGCCTTGTCTTCCGCCAAATCTGCCCGGACGATATGGATCCCCATGGGCAGCGCAGCAGAAAGGGCGTTGACCAGTTCCGGCAGGGGCCGTTCTTCCGCCAGGCGGATCTCGGCGAATTCACAGGTACTGGTCACTCCTACACTGAGGGCAGAAGCCAGGGAAAATTTCATATGGGGATTGAAGCCTTCGGAATAGGCCACCGGGATCCCAGCCCGGCGGATGGCTTTTTCGATGCTCCGCTGGTATTCCAGATGGGAAATGAAACGGATGCCCGGTTCTTTGGTGATCTGCAGCCGCAGTTTCATGCTTTCCCCTCCTTCCAGTCGATGATATGGATCCCCAGTTTCTGGCAAACCCCACAGCCAGTACAGGTATCCCGGCGGCAGTCGTGGGTCAGTGCCGCCTCCTGGGCTTTTTCGTATTCATTCCACAGGAACTGCCGGCTCACCCCGCAGCTGGTATGTTCCCAGGGGAAGATTTCCTCTTTGCCCCGGGGACGGCTGTTGTAGAAGTCCGTGGTCAGGCCGGCATCTTCCACTGCCTGTTTCCACCGGTCATAATCGAAGAATTCGCTCCAGCTGTCGAATTTGGCCCCCCGCTGCCAGGCCAGATAGATGGCCTTTCCCAAACGCCGGTCTCCCCGGGCCAGGACCCCTTCCATCAGGCTGGTCCGGGAATCATGGTACTGGAAATGGATGTTCTTCAGATTGGCGAAGGCATTTTTCAGCAGCATATGTTTCCGGTCGAATTCTTCTTTGGTATTCTGGCCTACCCACTGGAAAGGGGTATAGGGTTTGGGGACGAAATTGGACACACTGACCGTGACCCGGGCTCCCATATGGCCTGTGATTTCCTTATATTTCCACTGGACCTTCTGGGCCAGTTTCGCAATGGCCAGTACATCTTCGTCGGTCTCTGTAGGCAGTCCGATCATGAAGTACAGCTTCACCTGGGACCAGCCGTTTTCAAAAGCCGCTCCCACTGCATGCATCAGGTCGTCTTCCGTCACACCCTTATTGATCACATCCCGCATCCGCTGGCTCCCAGCTTCCGGAGCGAAGGTCAAGCCGCTTTTCCGCACCGCCTGGACTTCCTGGGCCAGTTTCACGGAAAAACTGTCGATCCGCAGGGAAGGCAGGGAAACGCTCACCCGATCCTTCCGGAAATCCCCCAGCAGCTCCCGGATCAGCGGCTCCAGATGGGAATAATCCGCGGTGCTCAGGGAGAACAAAGAGATTTCGTTGTAGCCGGTGGCAGGCACCAGCTTTTTGGCCAGTTCCAGCACCGTTTCCAGTCTCCGTTCCCGGACCGGCCGGTAGATGATCCCCGCATTGCAGAACCGGCACCCTCGGCTGCAGCCCCGGAACAATTCCAGCATGATCCGGTCGTGGACGGTATCGCTGTAAGGAACGATGGGATGAGTGGGGAAATCCAGGGCATCCAGATCCTGTTCCGCCCGTTTGTATACCACTTCCGGTGCTGTAGGTTCCAAGGGCTTTTTCCCGGTGATGGTGCCGTCCTCTCCATAGGTGATGGCGTAGAAGGAGGGTACATAGACGCCCTGGATCCGGGAGACCCGGCGCAGGAATTCCAGCCGGCCCCCTGGCTTCCCTTCCCGTTTCCAATCCCGGTACAGCAGGGTCACTTCTTGGATGATCCGCTCTCCGTCTCCCAGCATGCAGAAATCCAAGAAATCTGCCAAAGGTTCACTGTTGAACACGCAGCAGCCTCCAGCACACACAAAGGGATCATCCAGTGTCCGTTCCTTGGCCAGGATGGGGACACCGCCCAGATTCAGCATGTTGAGGATGTTGGAATAGGACATTTCGTATAAAAGGGTGAAGCCCAGCAGGTCGAAGTCTTTCAGAGCCCGGGTGTTTTCCAGGCTGGAGAGCACCAGGCCCCGTTCCCGCATCTTCTCTTCCATATCCACCCAGGGAGCAAAGGCCCGCTCCGCCGCCACTCCAGACAGCTTGTTGAGGATTTCATAGAGGATCTTGTAGCCCAGGTAGCTCATCCCGATTTCATAAGTGTCCGGAAAGGCCAGACAGAAGGACACTTCCGTTTCACTTTCCGGTTTGACGATACTGCCGAATTCCATGCCGGTATACCGGGCTGGTTTTTCTACCGCACTGAGTATGTCGATGGGTAAATCTTTTCGCATAGTTTCTCCTTAATGAAAACGCAGAGTCTGGTGATGGGCATTGATGTTCAGCAGCAGGGCCACCATCAGCATATTGGTGGTCAACGAGCTGACCCCATAGCTCATGAAGGGCAGCGGGACCCCGGTGACCGGCATGATGCCGCTGGTCATGCCCACATTGACCAGGATATGGAACAGGAACATGGAGACCGCCCCTACGGCCAGCAGGGTCCCGAAATCATCGGAAGCATGCATGGCGATGGACAGCCCTCGGTAGATGACCACCCCGTACAGAAGCAGGATAAGGGTGGTCCCGATGAAGCCGAATTCTTCCCCGGCCACGGCAAAGATAAAGTCCGTATGGTTTTCCGGAAGGAAATTGAGCTGGCTCTGGGTCCCGGCAAAGAGCCCTTTGCCCGTGAAAAGCCCGGACCCGATGGCGATCATGGACTGGATCACGTGGTAGCCGCTGCCGTAAGGTTCCAGACCCGGATTCAGGAAGACCCGGATCCGGTTCCGCTGGTATTCATGGAGCAGCTTCCAGACCAAGGGGGCCGAGGCCAGTCCCAGCCCTCCCATGATCAGGAAATACCGGATCCGGAAACCGCAGACGATCATGGTCCCCAAAAGGATGGCCAGGAACACCAGGGAAGTCCCCAGATCCGGCTGCTTCATGACAAACAGGAAGGGCAGCAGCACATAGCCGAACACCGGCAGCCAGCTGCGGAAATCCGTCAGGAGGGGAAGCCGGTCATCCACATAAGAAGACAGCCCGATGATCATGATGGCCTTGGCAAATTCACTGGGCTGGATACTGATGGGTCCCACTTGGAGCCACCGTTGGGCACCCAGGGCGCTTTTCCCCACCAACATCACCGCCAGCAGCATGAGGATATTGAAGATGTACAGGGGCCGAGCCAGGCTCTTCAAAATCCGGTAATCGAACCGCAGGAGAAAGGCGCCCACCACCAGGTTGATGCCGGCAAAGCTCAGCTGGCGCAGCACATAACTGTACCGACGGGGCCCGGGGATATTGGCGTGGGTGGCGCTGCCGATCAGGACAACCCCGATGGCAATCAACGCCAGGACACTGAACAGCAGCGGCTTATCGATTTTCCGAAAATATTTTTTCCATGAGTGATACCAACGCATATTGTCTCCTTATTTCTTGGTTCCCTGCCGCCGCACCCGGGGGTCCGTAAAGACGTATTCCAGGATGCTCTTGACAATCGGCGCTGCGGAAATGGTCCCGTAACTCCCCTGTTCCACGATGCAGACCACCACCAACTGGGGTTTCTTGGCCGGAGCATAGGCGATGAACCAGCCATGTTCCAGGCCGTGGGGGTTTTCTGCCGTCCCGGTCTTGCCGGCCACAGGCACAGGCAGGTTCTTCAAGAAGGCAGCCGTCCCCCCTTCTTCGGTTACTGCTTCCAAGCCTTCCTGGATCAATTTCAGGGTGGATTCAGAAATAGGCAGTTTCCCTTCCTCTTCCGGTTCGAAGGTCTTGGCTACACTGCCGTCGTCATTGAGGATCTTGCTGACCAGATGGGGTTTGTACCGTTTCCCGTCGGTGGCCACGGCGCTGAGCATTTCCGCCACCTGGATGGGAGTCGCCAGGGTGAAGCCCTGTCCGATGGCCGTATTGAAGGTATCTCCCAGATACCAATCATCTTCAAAGACCTTTTTCTTGTAGGCAGGGGTGGCGATCAATCCCTGGGCTTCCCCGTGGAGGTCGATCCCGGTGGTTTCCCCGAACCCGAATTCCCGGGCGTACTTGTCCAGGAGGTCGATGCCCACCCGGTTCCCCATTTCATAGAAATACACGTTGTCGGAAGCTGCCAGGGCCCGTTTAAAGTTGATGTAGCCCAGGGCTTCCCCGCCTGCATTCCGCATATCGATGAGCCAGTGGCGTCCGGAGTCGTAGATCAGTTCATCGGGAGTCACTTTCTTCTCTTCCAAGGCAGCAGACCCGGTGACGATCTTAAAGGTAGAGCCGGGAGGATATTCCCCAGCGATGACCTTGTCCGTCATGGGATGGAAAGGATCCGTGGTCAGGTATTTCCAATTCTTTTCGCTGATCCCGTTGACGAACCAGTTGGGATCGAAGCCCGGCCGGGAAACCAGTGCCTTCACTTCTCCGTTGTTGGGATCCAAAGCCACTACTGCGCAGCCCCGTGCCCCGATGGCTTTCAGCTGCCGGTCCACGGCTTCTTCCGCGATCCGCTGGAGCTTGGCGTCGATGGTGAGCACCAATCCCTGTCCCGGTTTGGGGTCCACTTTGTCCATGATCTGGACCACCCGGCCGGCCACATCCACTTCTTCCCGGTAGCTTCCATCTTCTCCCCGGAGATAGGAATCATAGTAATTTTCCAGGCCGAATTTCCCGATGATATCTCCTGCCTTCAGTTCGCTGTACGCCCCTTGAGAAATTTCATAGTCGCTGATTTCTCCCACATAGCCTAAGGCATGGACAGCCAGACCTTTGTTGGGATAGTTCCGGACAGGCTGGACTTCCAGCATCACCCCTGGGAGATAGCGGAGGTTCTCTTCTACTTTGTCCACCACTTCCGGAGACGCATTCCGGACCAGACGGATGGGTTCCGAACTGCCCCCGGAGAGCCGGATGGTCTCCTTGATTTCATCCAGAGGGATATGGAGGAGCTGGGACAGCCGTTCCAATGTCTCTTCCGGATAGGCATCCGTCCTGCGGACCAGGGAAACCATGACCCCAGGCTTGTTGTTGGCCAGTTCTTCCCCGTTGCAGTCATAGATGATTCCCCTCGGTGCCAGGATCCGGGTATAGCGGGTCCGGTTCCCTTCCGCCTGACGGCGGTAATAGGATCCCCTCAGGATCTGGAGATAAAACATGCGTCCGATGAGGATCAGGATGATCAGGATCCCGGCCACCATCATGAATTCCAAACGGTAAGCGAATTTTTTGTTCAGCACGGCAGACTCCTATAGATGATAATAATAATCCATACGGCTGCGGACCCGTTTCTTCAGCTTGTGATAGCAAAACCACAGGATGGGCGCAGCGATCAGATTCCAGCCCATGCATTTCAGGGTAGCCACGGCCAGGGGCAGGAGGGGAAGCCAGCGTCCCAGGGCCACGCACAGGAACAGGCCCCGTGCCACCTGGAGCAGCAAAGTGACCATCCCGGTAAGGATCAGATAGGTGGGCAGCCGGTCAGCGAACATATTCATCCGGTTCTTCCCCACCAGATAACCGATCAGCGTCCTTGTTGCCAGATGCCAGCCAAAATAGCTGAAAGTAACAACGTCCAATAAAGCGCCAATACCCAGTCCGTACACTGCGCCCTTCCGCTTCCCCTGGTCCATGGCATAGAGCAGGAGGAACAGCAGCAGCAGGTCTGGGGACTGGGTGGTATTGAAGAAAAGGAACCAGTGATTTTCCAGCGTGAACAGGAATAAGGTGAACAGCAGCCAGGCAAAGCCGATCAGTACCATCATTTCCCTCCTTTGCCGGTCTGGGCATCCGGGTCTTTCCCTTCCTTGCGCAGGAAATCGGCAAAGCCTTGGAAATTGGTGATGACCCGGGCTTCTTCCAGATGCCCATAGTCAACAGAAGGAGCGATGGTGGCCATTTTGGTCAGCCCTCCCGTATCCATCTGCACATCTTCTACGGTACCGATGACCAGGCCTTCCGGATGGTAACCGCTGTACCCGCTGGTCACGATGGTGTCTCCCGGCAGGATATCCGCATTGCGGCTCAGGTTGCGCATTTCCAACAGAAGATCCGGCCCGGCTACCCCATTGACGATGCCGGCAGCCCGGGAATCGCCCCGGAGGTTCAGTCCCCCGATCCGGCTGCGGGGACTGGAAATCAAGAGGACTTTGGCCATGTGGGGATAGACTCCGTCCACAATGCCGATGAGCCCAGAAGCATTGACTACAGGCATATTCACCTGGAGTCCGTCTGCCTGACCCTTATCGATGAGGACCACATCCTTGAAATCTCCCAGATCACGGCTGATCACCTGGGCGGAAACCATCTTCCACTGGGGATGGAGATTGCTGAACTTCAGCAGTTTCCCCAGCCGTTCATTCTCTGCTTTCATGCCGATCAATTCCACATTGCTCTGCCGGAGCTCTTCATTTTCTTTTTTCAGGGCCGCATTTTCCTTTTCCAGAGAAGATTTGGACGCAAAATAGTTCCCGGAGCCCTTCACTCCACTGCCGATCCCTCCCACCACAAAGCTGATGGGCCGGGTCAGTGTGGAAAGCACCGTATTCACAGCCGGAAAACGGTGGAATGCATCCCAAAGCAGGCTTCCTGCCAGCAGCAGGACAACCAGCAGGACTCCCAGTCTGACTTTCTGTTCCTTCCTCATAGGCAATGCTCTTCTCCCTATTATACATTCCGGCGAAGGCGCTGCCCTCTCCGGAACAGATTCATATGGCCGGCTGCAATGCCGGTCCCCTTGGCCACACAGGAAAGGGCATCTTCCGCCACCCAGACCTTTAGGCCGGTTTCCCGGCCCAGCAGCCAGTCAAAATTCCGCAGCAGGGCCCCTCCGCCAGTAAGGACGATACCCTGTTCCGCCACCTCCCGGGCTAAAAGATCCGGGAGCTGTTCCAACAGAGTACGGACACAATCCACCATTCGATGGACCGGTTCCCACAGGGCTTCCCGCATCTGGTTCTGGTCTATGGTCACACTCCGGGGCAAGCCGGTGATCAGGTCTCTTCCCCGCAGGTCCATAAAAGCCGGCGGAGCTGTTTCCCGCACCGTTCCGATTTCGATTTTCGCCTGCTCGGCCTGGAGGCTCCCGATAAGAAGATTATACTTTTTCTTGCTGTACTGGACAAGGGCATCATCCAAGCTCCGGCCTCCGCACCGGAGCAGCCGGGAAAGGGCCACCTTCCCCTGGGCCAATACGGCGGCTTCCGTAGCCCCTGCACCCAGTTCCACCACCATGCAGGCCTTGGCTTCCCGTACCGGGATCCCGGCGCCCAGGGCCGCTGCCAAAGGGGCCTCCAATAGATACGCTTCCCCAGCGCCGGCTTCCATAGCCGCATCCAGGACGGCCCGCCGTTCCACGCTGTTGACCCCACAGGGGACACTGATCACCAGCCGGGGTCGGAGCAGGGGCCGTCTGCCCAGAGCCTGGTGCAGGAACCCTCTCAGCATGAGCTTGGCATAGTCGAAATCCGCGATGACCCCATCCTGGAGAGGCCGTTTCACCTCGATCCCAGACGGGGTCCGTCCCTGCATCTGCCGGGCTTCTTTTCCCTGGGCCAGGATCTTCCCCCGGCGGGTCTCCACCGTCACCACAGACGGCTCATCCAGGATGATTCCCTCTTCCTTCAGACAGATCCGGGTATGATCCGTCCCCAGATCCACCCCCATGTCCGTGGAGAACGATCCCAGCAGATCCAGCATTCCCTTCTACCCCCTTTTACATCAAACCGTGTTCTTTGAAACTGTAATAAATCCCGTCCCCGATGATCAGATGATCCACCAGAGGGATCCCCATGACTTTTCCCGTTTCCCAGAGTGTCTTCGTCAGTTCCCTGTCCTCCCGGCTGGGCGTAGGATCCCCGGAGGGATGGTTGTGGACTGCCAGGATGGCGGCCGCATGGTGGAGCAACGCCGGTGCAAAAGCTTCCCGAGGATGGACCACCGAAGCATTGAGAGAACCTTCCGAAACCGGCTCGATGCCGGTGACTTTTCCTTTGCTGTTCAGCAGCATCACCAGGAAATGTTCATGGGTTTCGTACCGGAGCCGGGGCATCACCAGCATGGCCCCGTCTTCCGGGCAATGGATGGCCTGGAAAGGCTGGCTTTCTGCTTCCGCCAGCCTGCGCCCCAGTTCCAGAGCCGCCAGGATCACCGCCGCCTTGGCCGGCCCGATTCCTGGAATCCGGGTCAGTTCCCGGACATCCTGGGTCCGGGCCAACCGGGCATCCTTCATGAGATCCCCGGTCAGTTCCCGGGCGATATCCAGGGCCGAATGGTCTTTCCGTCCGCTGCCGATCAAGATCGCCAGCAGTTCCGTAATGGTCAGGGCCTCCGGTCCATGGGCCATCAGCCGTTCACGAGGCCGCTCCTCCGGAAGCATTTCCCGTATGAGATAGTGCGTCATTTTCTGTCACATCCAGTTCTGCAAAGAGTTTTTTCAAGGCTGCTAAAGGAAGTCCTACCACATTGCTGTAGGACCCGTTGATGGTCGGGATGAAAAGAGCGGCTCTCCCCTGGATGCCATAAGCTCCGGCCTTGTCCAGAGGCTCGCCAGTACGGATGTATCCTTCGATGTCTTTTTCAGAAAGCGGAGAAAACTGCACCTGGGTGGTCTCCACATGGGTCAGTACCTTTCCCCGATAGAACAGAGCCAGGCCCGTAAGGACCTGATGGCTCCTTCCGCTGAGTTTCCGGAGCATGGCAGCAGCTTCCTTCCGGTCCTTGGGTTTCCCCAAGATTTCGCCGTCCAAAGCCACCACTGTATCTGCCGCCAGGATGGGAATCTGGTCTCCCAGCTGACTGCACACGTCCTGTCCTTTGGCCAAGGCATTATGACAGACCAGCCGGGCCGGATCCCGGTCCGTTTTCTCTTCTTCACTGCGGCTCACCACCACACGAGGCTCCAAGCCGATCTGCCGGAGCAGTTCCAAGCGTCGGGGAGAGCCGGATGCCAGAATCAATTCCATGGGCGCCTCCTAAAATTTATGGAACAGGATCCCTGCCAGGATCATGCCCAGGATTGCTGCCAGATTGGGGGAAAAATCCAGTCCCACAGTCAGTTTCGCAATATACAGGTCAAAAACCGACGGAGGAATGGTGAGCACTTGGTATTTCCGTACCAGATAATCGGTGGCCCAGCCCAGAGGCTGGGAAGCCTGCAGGCTGTCCCCCAGGAGTCCTCCGATGACAGCTCCTGCGGCCAGGACCAGGAGCAGGGTCAGATGATTTTTCCCCAGCATCGGTCAGACCTCCACTTTTTTCCCCTTGGCATCATAGATCTCGCCATCACTGTAATAACCGGTGATGGTCCATTGTTCCACTTTGGCATGGACGCTCTTCCGGAAATTCCGGGCATAGTACAGCCCCAGGGCCAGCCATACCACCATGCTGAGCACAACCATCTGCCAGACCGGGATGGAGAAGAAATGGGCAATGGCCCGGCCGAAAGCAGCTCCGGCTACAGCCGTCAGAGCGGGGATCCCCCAAACGATCATCTTCATTTTTTTCTCATCCAGGGTCTGTTTCCCCACGATGACCCGGGTCCCCTGTTTGGCTTTGCAGGCATTCCAGCAGTCCAGCAGTTTCGGCCGCTGTTCTCCCGGTCTCTGTTCAATCTTTACTTTGGCGCGCTGTTTGTTCACCGCAATGATTTTTCCCACATAGATGTTGCTCATGTCCTTAACTCCTTTATTCTGGAAAATCTAAAAACTGGTTGGGATACCGCCGGGCCAGCTGGTCGATCAGTGCATCGCTGGATTTGAACAGCAGGGCGCAGAGTTTTCCCTGTTCCCGGTAGACCAGGATCCTCTGGGGACGGGGATCCAGAGAAGAATACCGATGCACGTACTTCTTGATAGCGGTTTTTCGGAAGAAACTCTTTTTGTAGTGATTGGAAAAGCTTTCCAGATCTTTCAGATAGACAGTCATCCGCCGTTCCATGCCCAAGCCGTACATGACCACGATCAGCCGGTTCCCGGTCAATTGGAGGCTGTACTGGAAAAGACAGCGCCAGCACCAAAGGATGACGAACAGGATGTTGTACCCCCAGCCCATCAGGCTGAACTGTCCCAGGGCAAAGGTATGGTATCCTTCATAGGCCCAACTCACGGCGATCAGTGCCAGGGCTCCCCACTGGTACATTTTCCGTCCAGGGCTGCTCTCTGAAAATTCCTTGTATCCTTCCAACTTCTTCTCCTTTGCTCGTTCTTCATTGAAAAAAACATATCCCATTTATTATAACAAAAAATCCTTTAATAGAAAGGTGTTTTCTGCAAAAAAAGAGCTGCTGCCGAAGCAACAGCTCAAAAAACTTCCGTTTTTTATTTGGGACCGACCATAGCCAGCATGGTACCGGCTGCAACAGCCGTACCGATAACCCCGGCCACGTTGGGGCCCATGGCATGCATCAGCAGGAAGTTCCCAGGGTTGGCCTGCTGTCCCACGACCTGGGACACACGGGCAGCCATAGGTACTGCGGATACACCGGCAGAGCCGATCAGCGGGTTGGTCTTGCCGCCATCCAGTTTGCACATCAGCTTGCCGAACAGCACGCCGCCGGCAGTACCGCCGATGAAGGCAACCAGACCCAGGCAGATGATTTCGATGGTCTGGACCGTCAGGAAGCTTTCAGCTTTCATGGTCAGGCCAGTACCGGTAGCCAGCATGATGGTCACGCTGTTCATCAGGGCATTTTGTGCCGTGTCAGACAGACGGTCCATACAGCCGGATTCCGTGAACAGGTTCCCCAGCATCAGCATCCCGATCAAAGAGCAGACGGAAGGCAGCAGCAGGGAAATGAAAATGGTGCAGACAATGGGGAACACCACTTTTTCGAAGTGGGTCACCGTACGCAGCTGAGCCATCTTGATGCAGCGTTCTTTTTTAGAAGTGAACAGCTTCATCACAGGGGGCTGAATCAGCGGCACCAGGGACATGTAAGAGTAGGCAGCCACGGCGATGGCACCCAGCAGATGGGGAGCCATCTTAGAAGCCAGGTAAATGGAAGTCGGGCCGTCAGCCCCCCCGATGATCCCGATGGCGGAAGCTTCCTTCACATCAAAGCCCAGGAGCATAGCACCCAGCAGTGCAACGAACACACCGATCTGAGCAGCAGCGCCCAGCAGCAGGGTCTTGGGGTTGGCAATCAGGGGACCAAAGTCCGTCATGGCACCTACGCCCATGAAAATCAGCGGAGGGAAGACTTCGTATTTGATCCCGCCCAGGATCAGCTGCATTACGCCAGGGTCCGTCTCGAAACCGGTACGGGGCACGTTGGCCAGAATGCACCCGAAAGCAATCGGGCTCAGCAGCAAGGGTTCAAAGCCCTTCACGATGGCCAGATAGAGCAGTACGCAGCCTACCAGCATCATGACGGCATTGCCCCAGGTAAAAGCCACGAAACCACTGTCTTGGATGACAGAGGTCAGGGCTACCACAAAAGCATCCATGTAACAAATCCTCCTTTATGAGCGGAGACGCAATTAGAGAATGACCATTACGTCGCCGGTGGTTACGGTATCGCCAGCGTTGACGCGGACTTCGGAAACCGTACCATCTTCAGGAGCCATGATTTCGTTCTGCATCTTCATAGCTTCCAGGATCAGCAGAACATCGCCGGCTTCCACTTTATCGCCAGCTTTTACGTTAACGGACAGGATCTTCCCAGGCATAGGAGCTTCCACCGTCACAGCGCCGGCAGGAGCAGGAGCGGCAGCCGGTTTAGCGGCAGGAGCGGGAGCAGCGGCGGGAGCCGGAGCAGGAGCGGCAGCCGGAGCAGGAGCTGCGGCAGGAGCGGCTACAGGAGCAGCAGCGGGAGCGGCCGGAGCAGCAGGAGCAGCAGGAGCTGCGGTGACAGCGCCGCCGACTTCTTCAACTTCTACAGTGTACACAGTGCCGTTAACGTTAACATTGAATTTTCTCATGAGAATACCCTCCTAAAATTGTTCTTGAACAGTAAAATCCACAGTTTGCAGGCTGTCCCTCAACAGCCTGTTAAAAGAAATGATGAGGCAGCGCCATGGGTTCCATCTTCTTTTTGTGTTCGGCGATGGCAGCCGTGAGAGCCGCTGCGATCATATCATCTTCATCCTGGACCATGGCCAGGACCGCTGCCATTGCAGCCACCTTTTCTTCGTCCTGTCGTTTGCTGGCTGCGGCAGAAGCGGCCGGCTTAGCAACTACAGGCTTTTTTTTTCCTTGCACTTTCTTGGTGGGGTCGATGGCATGGATGATGTTCATCAGGATCCCCAGCACAATCAGCACACCGAATACGATGGTCATATTGATCACCATAATCAGCCAAGGATTGTCTGTCATGAATGTTTCACCTCTTTTCCCTTATGATGAATGGTTTATATCAAAATCACAGAGGAATATTACCGTGTCTCTTTGTTGGCCGGTCTTCCTGCTTTGATTTTAACATACGCATCGCTTTGATCAGGATCGGACGGGTGGTCTTGGGTTCGATGACCATTTCCACCATGCCGTGCTTGGCCGCATAATAGGGCGTCGCAAAGTTGTCGATGTATTCCTGGGTCTTCTGCTCCACATCCGGATCATGCCGGAAAATGATCTTAGCAGCTCCCTGGGGTCCCATGACGGCGATTTCAGCCGTAGGCCAGGCAATCACGTGATCTGCCCCCAAATCTTGGGCACACATGGCCAGGTAGGCTCCGCCGTAGGCTTTCCGGGTGACCAGAGTGATCTTGGGAACCGTGGCTTCACAATAGGCATAGAGCATCTTGGCCCCGTGCCGGATGATCCCGCCATATTCCTGATCCGTGCCCGGCAGGAAGCCAGGGACGTCCACGATATTGATCAGAGGGATCTTGAATGCGTCACAGAAACGGATGAACCGAGCTGCTTTGTCGGAAGCATTGATATCCAGGCAGCCGGCCATGATCCGGGGCTGGTTGGCGATGATCCCCACGGTGGATCCGTCCAGACGTGCCAGGCAGGTGATGATATTCCGGGCATACATCCGATGGGGTTCCACATATTCTCCGTTGTCCACGATGCTGCGGATCACCTTGTACATGTCGTAGGGCATCTGGGATCCGTCCGGGATGATGGTGTTCAGGCTTTCGTCCATCCGGTAGGCGCTGTCCCCGGTATCGTAGACAGGCGGGTTCTCCCGATTGTTGCTGGGCAGGAAGCTGAGCAGGTAACGGATCTGCTCCAGGCAGTCTGCATCGTTTTCGGCGGGGAAGTCGGCCACCCCGCTGCGGGTACAGTGGGTAAAAGTGCCTCCCAGGTCTTCCTGACCCACTTCTTCCCCGGTCACGGTCTTCACCACTTCCGGTCCCGTAATGAACATCTTGGAATTCTTCTTCACCATGAAGATGAAATCCGTCAGAGCGGGGCTGTATACTGCACCCCCGGCACAAGGCCCCATGATGGCAGAAATCTGAGGGATCACCCCGGAAGACAGGGTGTTCTGTTTGAACATCTTGCCGAAACCGGCCAGCGCATCGGTGGCTTCCTGGATCCGGGCACCGCCGGAATCCGCCATGCCCACGATGGGAGCCCCGGTTTTCAAGGCCATGGCCTGGACCTTGGCAATCTTGTTGGCGTGCATCTCGCCCAGGGATCCCCCTTCCACGGTGAAATCCTGGGCAAAGACGAACACCGTCCGTCCGTTAACCGTACCATAGCCCGTCACTACGCCATCTCCTGCCAGATATTTCTTTTCTTGGCCGAAGTTGGAGCAGCGATGTTCTACAAATTTATCCAGTTCTACAAAACTTCCCTCATCTAAGAACGAGTTTATCCGTTCACGGGCTGTCATTTTACCGGCATCATGCTGTTTTCCGACTCTTTTCGCCCCGCCGCCTGCTTCGATCTTTTCATAGCGGTCGAACATATCTTGGATCTTTTCTTGTGTCGTCAAAAATACGCACCTCCTTCAGGGATATTACAACGAAACTAAAACACGGTAATTGTAACATAAATACTACCTTGTTACCACCGATTTTCGGAAAATTTCGTTGGAAAGTCCCTTTATTTCACTTCCATGGTCCCCGTTTTAAGCATTCTTTCATGGAAGGAGAAGGCTTCGGACAGGATGTGCGGAGTCTGGCTGTTGTGGCAGGCGGCGCAGGCCCGTTCGAAATAATCCCGCAGGATGGGCTGATATCTAGGGCTGGCGATCTGGTCGATGATGATCGGAGCCCGTTCTTTCGGAGACAGGCCTCTCAGGTCAGCCACGCCCCGTTCGGAAACGATGACATCCACATCGTGTTCGTTGTTGTCGATATGGGAGCAGAAAGGCACCACAGAACTGATCTTCCCATCTTTCCGTTCTGATTCCGCAAAGAAGATGGACAGGTAGCCGTTCCGGGCAAAATCGCCGCTGCCGCCGATCCCGTTCATCAGGTTGGTCCCATTGATGTGGGAAGAGTTTACATTGCCATACAAATCCACTTCAATAGCCGTGTTCATGGCAATAACTCCGATTCTGCGAACCACTTCGGGATTATTGGAAATTTCCTGGGGACGGAGGATCAGATGGGATTTGTATTTATCCAGATTGCTGTAGAATCTCTTCTGGACTTCTGCGGACATGGTCAGGGAAGCACCGGAAGCCACCCGCAGTTTCCCGGCATCGATCAGATCGAACATCCCGTCTTGGATCACTTCCGTATATACGGTCAGATCTTCAAAATCAGAATGGACCAGTCCATTGATCACAGCATTGGCTACAGAACCCACCCCGGACTGGAGGGGCAGCAGATTCTTAGGCAGGCGCCCAGCCTTGACTTCATTTTTCAGGAATTCCACCAGATTGCCGCCCATGGCCCGGGCGTCATCGGTGATGGCTGCCAGTTTGCTGGGGGTGTCAGGGATGTCACAGGGAACGATGGCTGCCACTTTGTCCAGATCACAGGGGATGTAAGGCGTCCCGATCCGGTCTTCCGGCCGTTCGATGGGGATGATCTTCCGATAGGGAGGATCCAGGGGCACATAGCAGTCGTGCATCCCTTCCAAACCCAGAGGCTGGGTCACGTTCACTTCGATGATGACTTTCTTAGCACTCTGCACATAGCTGCAGCTGCCGCCCAAGCTGGTGGTAGGGATGATGCCGATCTTTCCCTTGCCCAGATCCTTGATGGAGCAGGCTTCAATGATGGCCACATCCACATCCCGGTGATCCGGCAGGAATCCGAACCGGGCCATCTGGTTGAAGGTGCTGATATGGGTATCCAGATAGCGGATTTCACCATTGTTGATGGCAGTCCGGCAGTTTTTATCCGTCTGATACGGCATCCGGTTGCCCACGATGCCGGCTTTGACCATGGCTGTATCGATTTCAGGTCCGGGGAGCACGGTCCAGACATTGACTTTAAAGGGATGTTCTTTCCCTCTTTCGGCCAGAGCCAGAGGTACCGCTTTCGGATAACCGGAAGGGGTGAATCCGCTCATGCCCAGGTTCATGCCGTCTTGAATCATTTCTGCCGCTTTTTCAGCTGAGGTAATCTTGCTGAGTGCCGCGGCACAATGGACTCGATCCGTAATATCGATCATTTGCTCTTCCTCCTGTTTGCCCGGATTCCCGGGCTTCTCTTCTTGACTCTATCTGAATATTTAAAAATAGAATCCACGTCATAAATAATACCAATATTTCACCCAACATGCAAGAAAAAAGGTCTTTTCCTCCTGCAAAAAAATGACTGGCCAGCCGTCTTTTATCTGTCATTTCTCCTGCAAATCCTCTTTTTCTCCTTTTTCCTTGTTCTTTTGCAAAAAGATGCATCCTTCCTTTTTTCCCAGGCCCCGGACCACATCTTCCGCAAAGGCTTTGCAGGTAGGAGCCCCGCAGGCTCCGCAGTCCAGCTGAGGGAATTCCTCTTCCAGGGCTTTCAGTTCCGCCATTTTTTCCAGGGCCGTCCCGAAATCGCTGGCCAGAGGGGGATGGGGGCGAGGTTCCAAGGGTTTGATATACCGCCAAGAGGCCGGAAAATCCTCGATGATCCGGCAGCGCTGCATGGCGCTTCTCCGGTCTCCCTCTTCCCGGCTCCGGCGCCGTTCCACCCGCACCCGGAGATTCTTAGCTGCTACATACTTATTGATGGCCACGCAAGGGCCTCCGATGCAGCCGCCGGCGCAGCTGTAACAGCAGGCATAGCGCACATCGCTGAGTTTGGCCATGCTGATCTGTTCCAGCAGTTCATCCACTTCCTCCGGCCCCTGGGCGGCAATGGCATCGGTGATGCCTGTGGAAGCCAGTTCCCCCCGCCAGCAGCCCCAGCTGAGGCTGTAAGAAGAACCCAGGATCGCTTCCGGGACTTCGTAGCGGGTTTCCTGGACATGCTTGATGGCTTGGATCAAGGGACCGTAGATAGAGGCGATGGTAAAGGAACCCGTCACCGCCGTATGGGCCACGTCCACAGACTGATGGATATTGGTCCCCTTGGCCGGGCAGGGGGAAATGAACCAGATGCCCACCTGTTCAGGGGCCAGATTCAATCGCTTCATGGTTTCCCGCCGGGTATAGATGGCGGCGGCTTCCGCCGGAGCCAGGACGGGCAGGACCTGCTTCACCAGTTCCGGATATTTGGTCTGGATCAGCCGGAGGACAGCAGGACAGGCAGAGGAAATCAAAGGGAACGGCCCTTTGTAATGGGCAATGTACCGTTCCATCTCATCACTGATGTAATCCCCCGCCAAGGCCACATCGAACACGGTATCGAATCCCAATTCCCGCAGGCCTTCCCAGATCACAGAAGCCGCCACATTGCCGTCGAACTGGGCATAGAAAGAAGGCGTGGCCAGAGCGATATTCACTTTGTACTTTTTCAGTTCGGTCAGAGGATCCGCCCAACCTTCCATAGCCCGGGTGGGGCAGCAGCGGATGCATTCTCCGCAGTCGATGCAGCGGTCGGACAGGATGACGGCTTTGCCGCTGCGCACCCGGATGGCCTGGACCAGGCATTCCTTCACACAGATCAGGCATCCCGTACAGCGGCTAGCGTTGACTCTGACGGAATTGAGGTAAGTCTCACTCAAGGGTCTTCACCTGATTCCTTACAGCAAGATCTTTCAGGCAGAGAGATGGAACACCAGGGTGACTCGGGTCCCCTTTCCTACCTGGGTATCGATCTGCATTTCATCAGAAACTTTTTTCATATTGGGCAGTCCCATCCCGGCCCCGAACCCCATGGCTCGGATCTTGGCGGACGCAGTGGACCAGCCTTCCTGCATGGCTTTCTGGACATCTGGGATCCCCGGCCCATGGTCCTCGATGCTGACCCGGATATCCCGGGGGCCGATTTCCGCCCGGATCTGGCCTCCGCCCCCGTGGATCAAGCAGTTCATTTCCCCTTCGTAGGTCCCGATGGCGATCCGGCGGATCAATTCCGGAGACAGTCCCAGCTTCTTCAGTAAGTCTTTCAGGGAAGTGGAGGCTGCTCCGGCCCGCTCGAAATCATCAGGGATCACTGTGTAGATCTCTTCCATGCCTCTTTACTTCCGATCTTTGGCAGAACAGCCCCGGAGCCCCAGCTCATAGAGCCGGCCGCAGGCTTCGAACATGGTATAGCGGGTATACAGCACCGGGATTCCCTTGTCTTTCGCTGCCAAGAGCACTTCCTGTTCCGGATGTTTGTCCCTGACGAAAATCAAGGCCGCCGCATCGCTCACATCGGCCGTCCGCACCACCTGGATATTCAGGAGCCCTGTCAGCAGTACGAAATCCTCCTTGGCATAGGCCAAAACATCACTCATCATGTCGCTGCCGCAGGCCTGCTTCACCGTCCTGCCCATTCCTTCCTGCCCAGATACCACCTGGGCCTCCAATACTTCTGCCACTTTTTTCAATGTTACCATTCCAACCCCTCCTTCAAGATATCAAAACAAGGCTTCCATCTGCTTCCGTTCCCAAGTGTCCCGGTAAGGATCCAGGACCTGCAGGGCCCGGGTGGCATAGGAGCTCAGACTGCCTTCATAATGGCGGGAGATCCCGCTGTCCGGATACTGCTTCTTCAGCAGCGCGATGGCCATATATACGTAGCCGGCTTCCCGTGGATTGTTCATATTCCCCAGCTTGTGGAGGGCGTCGTCCAAAAACCGGATGGCTTCCTCTTCTTTCCCTTCCCGCATGGACAAAAGGGCCAGATAGGATTCCACAATGGGATGCCGCCAGTAGAACACATACCGGGGAAATAGTTCATAGGCCTGCATGAAATACTGCTTGGCCCGGTCATACTGCTCCAGGTTGTAGCAGGCCACACCTGCATTGCAGGAAAAGACCACCCAGGAACTGTAGGCTTCCTGGTCCTTGGCATAATCCAGGGCCTTGTCATAATAGTCCAGGGCCTCCTGAAATTTGCCCTCCCCCCGGCGGATCTCTCCCAGATAGTTATAGGCACCAGCAATATTCAGGGCGTAGCGCCGCTGTACATTCTGGGTCACCATAAAGGTGGAGATGGACTCTTTCAGCAGCCGTTCTGCCTCTGGGAAGTTCCCCTGCATGATCATATTCAGCCCCTTCAGCCGGAGCAGGATGCCCATTTCCTTGTGGTAGTTGCATTCATCAGCCAGGTTCAGAGCCACTTCCAGGTAATTCTTCATTTCCTCCGTATTGCCGATCTGGATGTCATAGAAGATCATCTGTTTGTAGCCCATGAGCATGTAGTCCCGGTTGTGGACTTCCGCCGCCTGTTCGATCAGGCTCAGGATGTTCCGGACACCCTTTTCATATTCACCGGTCCGGATATAGTGGCGTCCCATGAGATGGAGATAGTTCATTTCCAGATCCCGGACTTCAGGCGTCTCCCCGCAGTTCCTTTTGATGGCGTGCATCATCTCATCTACTTCTGACAGGAACTGCCCCAGATTGGTCTCGATGAACCGGCTCTTGTCATCATCGGGAGTAAGGTCCGCACTGCTGAGCACCGGGAACAGTTCGTTGCTGAAGTTCAGATAGTACATGAGGATCTTCAGTTTGTACCGTCCCATGTTCACCAGTTCCCCCGCCTCCTGGTAATGGTATTCCAGATGGTGGTACAGGCGGATATCCTGAGGAGAATGGGTGAGCCGCTTCTCCCAGAGACTGGCGATGTAGCTGTGGAGGATTTTTTGTTTTTCCTGAGAGATCTGCTGGTGGACATATTCCTTCAGTTTCTGCTGGACGATTTCATAGATCACTTCCGGCTGCTGGGGCACTGGCCGGATGAAATTGTTCTTCCGAAGGACTTCCAGGTTCTCCAAGGCCTGGAGGCTGCTCATATTCATGTATTCCGAGATCATGGCCAGGGGTGCCCCATCATAGAACAGAGAAATGAAATCCAGGATCTTCTGCTGGTCGTCGGTAAGGGCGAAACAATTGGATTTGAAGATATTCCGCATGTTCTCCGTCAGATTATCCAGGCTGCCGGTAGTCTTCAGGGCTTTCAGGCATTCCCGGAGCAGGAACAGGTTCCCTTCGGATTCTTCCAGCAGCCGGTCCACCAGATGGTCATCAACCGGCACTGGCAGTTCCATGTCCTGGGCAAAGAGCCGTACCGTATCCCTGTCCAGGGGAGACAATTCCAGCAAGCGGAGTTTGTGGTACATGGAAACAGAAGTCTCGAATTTCTGATAGTTCTTTTCCTGGGAAGGCTGGGCCGTCAGCAGGAACATGAACCGGGAGGATTTCTTGTGAAGGATCAGGCTGCTCAAGAGGGACAGGCTGAGGGGATCCATCCACTGGATATCCTCGAAGATGAGCAGCAGCTTCCGGCTTTCCGCCACGTTCTCCATCACTGTGTACAGGGTGTGGAAAATGGCATCGAATTTCAACAAGTCCTTGATTTCCGCCAGCCCCGCCTCCCGGTCCCCGCTCATGTCCATCTGGGGGAACAGTTCATAGAGACGGGAGGGATCCATGTTGGGCACCGGGATCTTTTCCCGGCGGATCAGGTTCCCCAGCCCTTCCACGATTCCCGTCCAGGGCCGGAGCAGGATGTTCTGTTCCGGTTTGAAGCAGTTGGTCTGGATCACCGTCACATCCGGGGGCAGTTCCTCCACCAGGGCGTCCTTCAGGATGGTCTTACCGCAGCCCGCTTCCCCCCGGATCAGCAGGGTATCGCTGTCTTTGCCCTGGAGGAATTCTTCCAGTATCCCGTTCACCAGCTGGAGTTCCCGTTCCCGCCCGGTTAGATTGCCTTTGGACTGGAGTTTCAAGTTCCCCTGCTCTTTTTTCTCCTGTTTTTCCTGATGGAGGGTCCGTTTCATCAGTTCTTCGATTTCCGGAGGAACATTGCTCTGGAGTTCTTCCCGGAACAACTTCTTCATCTCTTCATACAGTTCTGTGGCCTGCTTCATGTTCCCCTGTTCACAATAGGTCTGGAGCAGCAGGGTATAGATGGATTCATCGTAAGGATCGTGGGCGATCAGCATCCGGCCGTACCGGGTCACCTTGGCCAGATTCTTCACAGCCACTGCTTCTTTCAGTTTCTGCAGCAGAGCATCCATGTACAGGCCTTCCAGACGGTCCCGTTCCGTCAGATACCAGTTTTCGTATTCTGCCGCATCTTTGATGAAAAAGCCCTGGAGGAACGCCCCCTGGTATAATTCCAGATTCCGTCCCGGATCCGCTTCGAACTCCTTCACGTCCACCTGGACGCGGATGGCCGGATTGACCTTGATGATGGCCTTGCGGGGAGAAATGAAGACATCTGGCCCCATGATTTTCTTGGTCTCATAGATGGCATTGCGCAGATTTTTCCGGGCAATGGCATCCGGTTTGTCCGCCCAAAGCACGCCGCTCAGTTCATCCCGCATCACCGTTCCCTTGACCAGGATGTAATAAACCAGAGCATTGACCTTATTGTAAGGGAAGAAGATTTCCCTACCGTCTTTCTGGATTACAGGAGCGCCCAAAAACCGCGCTTGGATCAGACTTGTCATTTTTCACACCTCATCATCGAAAATTTGTGTTAAAAAATACCAACTCCTATGAGAGCCCCTCGAAATAATCATAGTAATCAATTCTATTATAGTATAAAATCCGGCTAAAAAAAAGCGGGACGTGCGATGCTGCACGCCCGCTGGGATGTGTTTCTACCGGGATACCACTTTGCCTTTCTTGACGACGGTCTCCACGATATTGATACCTGTATGGTAGGGCAGGAATTTGTAGGAAGGATACTGGAGGATCACCAGGTCAGCCTGTTTCCCCGGTTCCAGGGATCCGATCCGGTCCGCCCTATCCACGGCAGCGGCGCCGTTCAAGGTCAGTGCCGTAATCGCCTCTTCTGCTGTCATTTTCATATAGATGACAGCCAGCCCGATCATCAGGGGAACCGAGAAGGTAAAGCCGCTGCCCGGGTTGAAGTCAGTAGCCAGAGCCACGGCACAGCCGGAGTCGATCATCTCACGGGCCCGGGCAAAAGGTTCCTTCAGGCAGAAAGCCGTGGTAGGAAGCAAGGTGGAGACCACGCCATTTTCCGCCATAGCCCGGATCCCCGCATCAGAAGCATGGAGCAGATGGTCCGCACTGGTGGCATGGAGTTCTCCGGCCAATTCAGCCCCGCCCAGGCTGACGATCTCATCTGCATGGATTTTCAGCTTGAAGCCCATCTTCCGGGCTTCCGTCAGGAGATGGCGGCTCTGTTCGATGGAAAACACCCCTTTTTCGCAGAAAACGTCACAGAATTCTGCCAGGTGCTTTTCCGCCACTTCCGGCATCACGTCTTTCAGCAGGAATTCGATGAAATCATCTCCCCGATCCTTGAATTCCGGAGGTACTGCATGAGCCCCCAGGAAGGTGGATACCAGCTCGATGGGCTGTTTTTCGTTCAGGTCACGGACCACTTCCATCTGTTTGATTTCCGTGTCATGGTCCTGGCCGTAGCCGCTTTTGGCTTCCACGGTAGTAACCCCCATGGCCAGCATCTTTTTCAAGAAATCCATACTGTGGTCCACCAGCTCTTCCCGGGAGGCTTCTCGAGTGGCTTTCATGGTGTTCAGGATGCCCCCGCCCCGTTCCATGATTTCCATGTAACTCATACCGCCCATCCGCCAGAGGAATTCATCAGGACGGTAGCCTCCGAATACCAGATGGGTATGGGAATCTACGAAACCCGGGAGCACTGCCTTGCCAGTGGCATCGATCTGCTTGTCCGCCGGCACCAGTTTTTCCCAGTCAGGCTGGTTCCCGATGCTGCGGATCATGCCGTTTTCAATCAGGATGGACTGGTTCTCATAGATTTTCAGTTGTTTCATTTCTCTGCCGTGCCGGGCCGTATTCCCTTCCGGGGTCACGATCTGGGCAGCGTTTTTGATGAGCAGTCTGTCAACCATCGCTTTGCCTCCTTTATGGGCCACAAAAGGGTTGCTGCACAGGATCTGTGCAGCAGCCCTTTCTTTCTGTATGTTCCCTCTCAATCAGTCTTTGATCACATGGGCTTTCGGATAAACCTTGGCCACTGCGTCTTTGATCTGTTTGTCATCCGTCAGGTACGGCAGGGTGATCTGACCGATGCCATGACGGGTCTTGTTGAATTCCACAGCCGTTTCCATGGCATGTTCATTCCGTGCCCAGGACCGGCGGGCCACACCGCTGATTACATCCCAGCTCAGGGAGCTGCGGATGATTTCATCTACCCGGTGGCTGCCGTCCAGGACCAGCCCGAACCCGCCATTGATGGCCTTGCCGATGCCCACGCCACCGCCGTTGTGGAGAGCGCACAGGCTCATGCCTCTGGCTGCGTTGCCGGCGAAGCACTGGACGGCCATATCAGCCATCACATTGGAACCGTCTTTGATGTTGGAAGTTTCCCGGAACGGAGAATCCGTACCGGATACGTCATGGTGGTCACGGCCCATCATCACAGGCCCGATTTCTCCATTGCGGACCAGTTCGTTGAATTTCAGGGCAATCTTCACACGGCCCACTTCATCCTGGTACAGGATACGGGCCTGGGTGCCCACCACCAGCTTGTTCTTTTCTGCATCCCGGATCCAGTTGTAGTTATCCCGATCCTGATAGCGGCGGTTCACGTCGATGCAGCTCATGGCCGCCATATCGGTCTTGTGCAGATCTTCCGGCTTGCCGGACAGGCAGACCCAGCGGAACGGTCCATAGCCGTAGTCGAACAGCTGGGGTCCCATGATATCTTCCACGTAGGAAGGCCAGATGAACCCATCTTTGTCATCCACACCGTTCTTGGAGATTTCTTTCACGCCGGAATCGAACACGGCTTTCATGAAGGAGTTGCCGTAGTCGAAGAAGTATACGCCCCGAGCGGTGATTTTCTTCAGTGCTTCGAAGTGGGCATGGAGAGTCTTGTCCACCAGGGTCCGGAATTTGACAGGATCTTCGGCCAGCATCTTGGTCCGTTCTTCGAAAGTGAGGCCCTGCGGGCAGTACCCGCCGTTGTAGGCGTTGTGGCAGGAAGTCTGGTCAGAAACCAGATCTACATGGATGTTGTGGTCCACGATGTATTCCAGCAGGTCAACGATGTTGCCATGGTATGCAAAGGATTTGCCCTTCTTTTCCGCCATGGATTTCTGAGCCATAGCAATGACTTCCGGCAGAGAATCAGATACGCCGGAGATCCAGCCCTGATCCAGACGGGTCTTGATCCGGGAAGCATCTACTTCTGCTACGATGGCAGTGCAGTTGGCGATTTCCGCTGCTTTGCCCTGGGCACCGCTCATACCACCCAGACCGGAGGTGACGAACAGCTTGCCTCCCAGGTCTCCGTCTTCCGGGATTCCCAGTTTCATACGGCCGGCATTCAGGATGGTGTTGAAAGTACCATGGACGATACCTTGGGGCCCGATGTACATCCAGCCGCCAGCGGTCATCTGTCCATAGTTGGCCACGCCCATTTCTTCGGCGATTTCCCAGTCATGGAGGTTGTCATATTCCCCGATCATCAGGCCGTTGGTGATGATGACCCGAGGAGCTTCCGGTTTGGAATGGAACAATCCCAGAGGATGGCCGGATTCCATGACCAAGGTCTGGTCCGGTGTGATTTCTTCCAGGTACCGTTTGATCAGCAGGTATTGCATCCAGTCATGGCAGACGCTGCCGGTTTCCCCGTAAGTCACCAGTTCGTAAGGATACAGAGCCACTTCAAAGTCCAGGTTGTTGTCGATCATCACCTGGAAAGCCTTGCCTTCGGTGCATTTGCCTTTGTATTGGTCAATGGGTTTCCCGTAGATCCGGCCTTCCGGACGGAAGCGGTAACCGTAGATCCGGCCCCGGGTGGTCAGTTCTTCCAGGAATTCCGGGATCAGTTCTTCATGGTATTCTTCCGGGATATACCGCAGGGCGTTTTTCAGTGCAATTTCGGTCTGTGCCGGAGTCAGGCGGAAGCCACGGTCCGGAGCTCTCCGGATGCCTTCCTGGAAAGGTTTCGGTTTGGGCAGTCCGTTGGGGAACTCCAGTTTGATGGTCATGGCTTTTCCGATTTCTTCATTTTTCATCATGGTATACCACTCCTTTGCGTATTGCCTTCATGCAGGAATTCGATTTCCTTGACTTCATGTCTTTATTGTAAATGGGTTTCATCTAAAAAACGTCTAATCAAGCCCTTCTCTGAAAAAATTTTTCAGTTTTTTCAGCTGACGTTTCTGGACGTTTTCAGGAAATACCGTCAAAAGAAAATCAACTGGAGATGCTGCACCTTTCCGTGCAGCATCTCCAGCCGAGGGATGGATATGTGTAGCCGATCAGAAGAATTTCAGGTCGACTTTGTCTTCGACCGCTTCCAGGATACCGCCAGCCTTCACCAAATCGGTGATTTTTTCCAATTCCTTGAACATTTCGATATCCTTGTCGTAAGCAATGAAATCATTGGTCTTACGGACCGCATCATAGGCGGCCTGGGTACCAGCCCCCAGTTTGAAGCCTTCCCCTTCCCGCAGATCGATGGCCTGGCAGGCAGCCAGGATTTCCGTAGCCACTACCCGGCGGGCATTGAAGGCGATTTCGCCAGCCTTCCGTGCGGCATGGGCGCCCATGCTGACCAGGTCTTCCTGGTTTTCGCAGGAGGGGATGGAATCCACAGAAGCAGGATGGGCCAGGACCTTATTTTCGCTGACTAGGGCGGCTGCTGCATACTGGGTAATCATGAATCCGGAGTTCAGGCCGGAATGTTTCACCAGGAAGGAGGGGAATCCGCTGAGAGAATTGTTGATCAGCCGTTCCAGACGGCGTTCGGAAACGTTGGCGATTTCGGAAATCCCGATGCCCAGGAAGTCGAAGGGCAAGGCCATAGGTTCGCCGTGGAAGTTCCCACCGGAAATCACGTCACCATCCGGCAGCACGATGGGGTTATCGGTAGCCGCATTGATTTCAATGTCCACTTTGTCCTTTACAAAGCCCAGAGCATCCTTGCTGGCCCCGTGGATCTGGGGTACGCAGCGCAGGCAGTAGGCATCCTGTACCTTCAGCTGGCCCTGATGGGTCACATAGGTACTGCCGGCCAGCAGGTTCCGCATATTGTAAGCGGTATCCAGCTGTCCTCTGTGGGGACGGATCACATGGAGCCGTTCGTCGAAGGCATCGATGATCCCCCGCTGGGCTTCGATGGAAAGAGCCGCAGCGATATCGCTCTGTTTCAGCAGGGACATGCCTTCCCACAGGGCGAACACACCCATGGCGGTCAGGATCGGAGTACCGTTGATGAGAGCCAGCCCTTCCTTGGCTTCCAGATGGATGATGGGGATCCCGGCCTTTTCCATGGCTTCCTTGCCAGGCATCACCGTGCCCTGGTATTCCGCATCCCCCAGTCCCAGCATGGGCAGGACCATATGGGCCAAAGGCGCCAGGTCACCGGAAGCTCCCAGGGACCCTTTTTCCGGAATGTAAGGATGGACCCCTTTATTGATCATATCCACCAGGGTCTGCAGGGTGGACAGCCGGATGCCGGAATAGCCTTTCACCAGGGCGTTGGCCCGGATGGTCATGGCAGCCCGGGTCACTTCCCGGCTGAGAGGTTTCCCATAACCGCAGGAATGGGTCCGGATCAGATTTTCCTGGAGCTGGGCACAGTCTTCTTTGGAGATATGGACACGGCACAGGGAACCGAAACCAGTGGTCACACCGTAGACCACTCGGTCACTGTTGACGATATCATCGATGAGCGCCCGGGAAGCTTTGATGCGAGCCACAGCATCCGGGTCGAAGGACAGTTTGGCATCATACCGGCTGACAGCGATCAGCTGTTCCAGGGTCAGGTCATTTCCGGTCAGGACAACTTCTTTGATGGCTTTTACGTCTTTTAACATTTCAGCATCCTCCTTAGAATTCATTCCATAGAAAGGGGCTGTCTGGCAGCCCCTGTTTGCTTATCCAGTTAGCCCAGGATCAAGGCGCCGATCATGCCGCCGATGAACAGGGTCACATCGAAGAAGATGAAGGTAGGTACGCAGGTATCCCAGATATGGTTGTGCTGTCCGTCCGCGTTCAGCCCTGAAGTGGGTCCCAAAGTGGAGTCGGAAGCAGGAGAACCAGCATCACCCAAAGCAGCAGCGATCCCGATCAGCAGGATGATGGAGGGAATGCTGAAGCCCAGTTTCAGGCCCATGGGGATATAGATGGAAGCCACCACAGGGATGGTCCCGAAGGAAGTCCCGATGCCCATGGTGATCAAGAGACCTACGGCCAGCATCAGGAAAGCACCGCTGAACTTGGTATTGATGACGGAAGTGGTAGCCATGACCAGAGATTCCACAGAGTGGGTTTCCCGGAGCACGTTGGCGTAGCCGGCTGCCACCAGCATGACGAAAGCGATGAAGCCCATCATCTTTACGCCGCCGTCCACCATCTCATCCATCTTGTTCCATTTGATGGAACCAGTGACCAGCAGCACCAGAAGGCCGCACATGGCACCGATGGGCAGGGATTTGAAATACAGCTGGGCTACGAAGGCTGCCACAGCGCCGGCCAGTGCCTTCCAGCAGTCCGCGTTCATTTCCGTTTCCCCGGATTTTTCATCCATACCCATGATGGGAAGATCCTTGTATTCCCGGTCCCGGCTGTAGAAAAGGGTAGAAAGGATCAGGCCTATCAGCATGGAGACACCGCCGATCCACATGACGGAGGAGATATCACTGATGGAAACCTGGACATTGTTGGCTACCATCTGGTCCTTGATGATGGTCATGAACAGCAGCCCGAACCCTACAGGAAGGGATACGTACGGAGCTTTCAGACCGAAAGTCAGTGCGCAGGCAACGGCTCTCCGGTCCAGTTTCATGTGGTTCATCACCACCAGCAGCGGGGGAATCAAAATAGGGATGAAAGCAATATGCACAGGGATCAGATTCTGGGAGAAGCAGGATACGAAAGCGATAAGGAATACGAAGGCCGCTTTTTTCGTCCCTACTACCTTGGTGATTTTCCGTGCTGCAATATCCGCCAGGCCGGACCGCCCGATGGCTACGGCCAAAGTTCCCAGCAGGATGTAGCTCAGAGCGGTTTCCGAGTTCCCGCCCATGCCGCCGATCAGGATGCTGACCGTTTTGTCAATGGCCAAGCCTCCCGTGGCACCAGCTACGATGGCTGCTACCAAGATGGCAAAAAGCACATTCATCTTGAGCAGACAGAGCACGGACATGACGACGACGGAGACGACGATGGGGTTGGTTAAGATTTCCATACATTGATCACTCCTTTTCTTATTCACTTTTCCGGTTGCGGGGATTCCTGCGCAATCCCCGACTTTTTACAGGATTATTGTACTGTTAAAATGTCAGAAGAAAGTCAAAAGTTTTTCTTTGCAGATACGATTTTGAATTTTCTTTTTATTTTTGGAGAGCTATTTTTGTCGTTTTTTACTCCGCTATTGTGCTAAAGCAGGGGACGTTTTTTTGACACACGAAAAGAAGGGGCCGCCGTATGCTCAACGGCCCCTTTAGGCATACTGGCCCCTCATCGATGCTATTTTTGCAGGATACTGAAATGGATCTAAAGGATTTCGTTGCGCAGGTCTTACCATCCGGAGTGATCTCTCTACTGCATTATTGATGTATTGCGGTAAAGTAAAATGGTAATAAAATCCTTTAGATGATGTTATTGTATCTTTTATCCGTCCATAAATAGTCAATTTTCCCGAATTCAGTAATAAACTTTAACTCTCAATATATTAAAAAAGGCGGATTTACAATCTAAGTGCAACAAAGATTTTCCTCTAAAAAGGAAAATG
>CAJMQS010000019.1 GCA_905215645.1 uncultured bacterium | reverse complement strand
TGCTGCGCAGCCTGTCAGCGGTCAGCTGTCAACGGTCAGCGGCCCAAGGAAAGAACCCGCCTTATCAGACGGGTTCTTTTTACTATGAGGAAATAAGATGAAAAAACTCTGGTTTTGTATTTTTTGCATCCTTTTGACGGCCGTTGTGGGGATGGTGCTGCGCCCCCATTTTCCCGAGGAACCAGGGGCAGGACAGCCGGCGAAACTGGACCCCATCGCCGAAAGGATCGCCGCCATGACCCCTGAGGAAAAGGCCGGCCAGCTGATGCTGGTGGGGATGGACGGCATTTCTCCATCTCCTTCTTTCCAGCAGGAGATGAAAAATCATCCCTACGGGGGTGTGATCCTTTTTGACCGGAACATGGAAAATCCTGCCCAGGTGAAGGAACTGAACAGACGTCTCCAGGCTCTGGCCGGAAAGATTCCTCTGTTCATCGGATTGGACGAAGAAGGAGGCCAGGTGGCCCGGATGAAAGACAGCCTGCCGGCCCCACCTTCCCAGGCTTCCATCGGGGCTTCCGGGAAACCGGAAGAAGCCCGGAAATGGGCGGTAAATACCGGTAAGGCCCTGAAGCAGCTGGGATTCAACCTGAACCTGGCCCCGGTAGCGGACGTGGGCAGCGGCGCCGGCCGAAGCTACAGCAGCCATCCAGCCACTGCCGCCAGCTTCGTGGAACAGGCCCTGGCGGGATACCAGGAGGTCCACCTGATGGCCTGTCTCAAGCACTTTCCCGGGCTGGGGAAGGGACAGGAAGATACCCACAAAAGGAGGGTCACCGTCTCCGCCAGCCGGGAAACTCTGGAGCGGGAAGACCTGCTGCCCTTCCGCCGGGCCCTGGAACAATTTCCAGAGCCCCGGTTTGCCATCATGGTGACCCATGTGGATTATCCGGCTCTGGATCCGGACTGGCCTGCCTCTTTGTCCCAAAGCATCATGAGAGATCTGCTCCGGAAACGGCTCCATTTTGGCGGGCTCATCCTGACCGACGATCTGACCATGGGGGCCGTTGCGGGCAGCTGGCCCCTGGAAGAAGCGGCGGTCCGGGCCCTTTTGGCCGGGGCAGATCTGGTGATGGTGTGCCACGATCCGGAACAGATCCGACAGGTCCACGCCGCTATAGCCCGGGCCATCCAGGCGGGGAAGCTGCCCCAGGACCAGGTGGACAAATCCTTGTACCGGATCCTCAAGGCAAAAGGAACCCTGTAGTCCAGGAAAATATGGTATACTGGGCACAGTACAGTAAAGAAATAGGAGGTCTTTTACGATGCATGAACCCTACAGCAGAAAAAATCCCGCCTGGGCGCGGATGGATGATACAGAGCGGAAAGAAGTCATGGCTTACGGAGAACGCTACAAGGCATTCCTAGATAGGGTACGGACTGAACGGCTGGCCGTGCGGGAGATCCTGGCACAGGCGGAAACGGCTGGATTCCGTCCTCTGTATGACTGTCAGGAGCTGAAACCAGGGGACAAGGTCTATTGGAACCAGAAGGGCAAGGCCTGCATCCTGGCCGTCATCGGGGAAGAACCCGTCCATGAGGGACTGAAGATCGTAGGATCCCACATCGATTCTCCCCGGCTGGATCTGAAGGGGAACCCGGTCCATGAACAGGACGGGGTGGTGTATTTCCGCACCCACTACTACGGGGGTATCAAGAAGTACCAATGGCCCTGCATCCCCTTGGCCTTGGCAGGAATCATCCACACCAAAGAGGGAAAGACCATCGAAGTGAACATCGGCATGGACGAAAAGGATCCGGTATTCTACATTACGGACCTACTGATCCACATGGCCCAGGACCAGATGAAGAAGACCTTGGCGGAAGGAGTCACCGGGGAGCAGCTCCAGGCGGTAATCGGCACCCATACAGAAAAGGACAAGAAGGTGAAGGATGCCCTGCTGGACCTTTTGAAACAGACCTATGGGGTGGAGGAAGAGGATTTCACCACGGCGGAACTGGAATTGGTCCCGGCTATGAAAAGCAGGGATGTAGGCTTCGACCGTTCCTTGATCGCCGGCTACGGCCAGGATGACCGGGTGTGCTCCTATGCCAACTTAGAAGCCATCCTGGAAGCCGCTCCCGGCCGGAAGACCCAGGCGGCTCTCTTTACCGATAAGGAAGAAATCGGTTCCTACGGGAATACAGGGATGCAGTCTTCTTACTTCGTCAAATTCGTCATGAAGCTCCTGGCCCTCCAGGATCGGGCGACCCTGCTGGACTTTTATGAAACCATGGAAAACAGCGAGATGCTTTCCGGTGATGTGAACAGCTGCCTGGATCCCATGTTCCCGGAAGTGACGGAGAAGGACAATGCGGCTCTTCTGGGGTATGGGGTGGCTCTCACCAAATACACCGGGGCCCGGGGCAAGGCCGGCAGCAACGATGCCAACAGCGAATTCATCCAGAAGATCCGGACCATCTTCAATGCAGCCGGAGTGGCCTGGCAGATCGGGGAACTGGGGAAGGTGGACCAGGGCGGCGGCGGTACCATCGCCTTCATGCTGGCGGACTGGGGCTGCGAAGTGGTGGACTGCGGCACCGCCATGCTGAGCATGCATTCTCCCTATGACCTGCTGAGCAAAGCCGATGCCTACGAGACCTATCGGGCGTACAAGGCGTTTTTTGAGAGCAAATGAAAAAGGGGTTGTTGCACGTGTGAAAACCACACACGTGCAACAACCCCTTCGTCATACGTCAGTCGTCATACGTCATATGCTTTTGGAAATCAATTTTTCCAAATTGATTTTGAAATTTTAAAACCTGCTATAACATTCATCTGATTTTCTTAAATTCGAAACCAGCAAAGCTGGCTTCCATCGGCGTATGACCTATGACGTATGACGGGCTGTTGCTTATGCAAACAGCCCCCTTTTTCATCAATTATACTTCAACACGGCTCCCTGCGCTGCGGAGGAGACCAGGGAGGCGTACCGGGCCAGGTAGCCTTTCTTCACTTTCGGAGGAGGGCAGACCCAGTTCTCTTTCCGTTTGGCCAACTCTTCATCGCTGACCCGCACGTTGAGAGTCCGATTGGGGATGTCGATGTCGATGATGTCCCCTTCTTCGATCAGGGCGATATTGCCCCCTTCTCGGGCTTCTGGAGAGATATGGCCGATGCAGGCTCCCTGGGTGGCACCGGAGAAACGGCCGTCGGTCAGGAGGGCCACCGATTTGCCCAGGCCCATACCGGTAATCACAGCGGTGGGGTTCAGCATTTCCCGCATGCCTGGACCGCCCTTGGGCCCTTCATAGCGGATCACCACCACATCACCCGGTTTGATCTTCTTGCCCACGATGGCTTCGATGGCTTCATCTTCCGAATTGAAGACTCGGGCCGGGCCGGAG
Source organism: uncultured bacterium (assembly GCA_905215645.1). Taxonomy (GTDB): domain Bacteria; phylum Bacillota; class Negativicutes; order Acidaminococcales; family Acidaminococcaceae; genus Acidaminococcus. The sequence goes on along the minus strand of CAJMQS010000019.1, from coordinate 40,345 downwards.
TGCTTCAGCATTTCCGGAGCTACAGCGCTTTCTTTCACCACGGAGCAGTCCCGGGCGATGTTCCCTTTCAGCACGGCGATGCCGCCGGTCTTCCGGATGGGCTCCTTTACCGTGTGGATCACTTCCGGACGGAGGATCTTGGCGCCTCTGATGTTTTCGCCTACGGTCTTGCCGGTGACGGTCAGGCAGTCCTTTTCAATCAGGCCGTGCTTGGACAGTTCGTTCATGACGGCACGGATCCCGCCGGCTTCTTCCACATCGATCATATGGAAGGTCCCGCCAGGGCTCAGCTTGGTCAGGTAGGGAGTATGCTTGCTGATTTCATCGAACAGTTCCAAGGGCAGATCCACTCCCGCTTCGTGGGCGATCGCCGGCAGATGGAGACAGGTATTGGTGGACCCCCCCATGGCCATATCCACGGTGATGGCGTTCCGGAAGGCCTTGGCGGTCATGATGTCCTTAGGGCAGATGTTCTTGGCCAGCATTTCCATCACCTGTTTGCCGGCCTGTTTGGCCAGGGCGATCCGGGCACCCTGGTAGGCAGCCGGGATGGTCCCGTTGCCCGGCAGGCCCATGCCCAGCACTTCCGTCAGGGAATTCATGGTGTTAGCAGTGAAGAGGCCGGCACAGGAACCACAGCCGGGGCAGGCACAGTGTTCGATTTCCGACAGTTCCTTTTTGCTGATGCTCCCGGCTTCGAAACGGCCGGCCGCTTCGAATACGGTGCTGACGCTGATGTCCTTCCCTTGATACCGTCCAGGCAGCATGGGTCCTCCGCTCACCACCACCGTGGGGATGTTCAGCCGGGCGGCAGCCATCAGCATCCCCGGAACGATCTTGTCGCAGTTGGGGATCAGGACCAAGGCATCGAAAGCATGGCCGTTGGCAACGGCTTCGATGCTGTCCGCCACCAGTTCCCGGCTGGCCAGGGGATACTTCATCCCGTCATGGCCCATGGCGATGCCGTCGCAGATGCCGATAGCAGGGAATTCGATGGGGGTGCCGCCGTTTTCCAGCACACCATATTTTACGGCCTTAGCGATCCGATCCAGATCCATATGGCCGGGGATGATTTCATTCTGTGCATTGCAGATCCCGATCAGGGGCTTCTTCAATTCATCTTCCGTATATCCCATAGCATAGAACAGGGAGCGATGGGCTGCTCGGGTAGAACCTTTTTTCACTGTCGTACTTCTCATGATATTCCTCTTTTCTCTCTACTAGCAAGTTTGCCGTGATATAAGGAATAATTTAGCACGGAGTGTAACAGCTGTCAACGAAAAAACCAAATCAGTCTCTTGACACGTGGACAGTTGTACAAGGTTTTACATATAAGGTGGTCTGGCCGGTGTAGATCACGAATCCGGGCTTGGCTCCACTGGGCTTTTTCACCAGCCGCTTCTCCGTGCAATCCACCGGCACCCGGTCGGCATTGCGTCCCTTGCTGTAGCCGGCAGCCAGCTGGGCGGCGGCCAAGATATCTTCTTGCCGGGGCTGGGGCAGGGTGGTCTTCAAGATCACATGGGACCCGGGAATGTTCTTGGCGTGGAACCACAGGTCGCTGCCCCGGCCCAGCTTGAAGGTCACTTCGTCGTTCTGCCGGTTGTTCTTTCCAATATAAAGGAAAGTGTCCGGGGTCAGCACCACTTTCAGGGGAGTGGAACGGTTCTGGGAGGGCTGCTTCTTCCGGGGACGGGGCAGGAGCCCCAGGCTGATGATCTCCTGCTTGATCTCGGCGATTTCCCCTTTGGTGGAAGCGGTCTCCAGGGACACTTCCAGGCTCTGGAGATAGGCCAGGAGCTCCCGGGCTTCAGCCTGCTGCTGCTGGATCTCTCCCACCGCCCGCTTGAATTTGTTGTACCGCTTGTAATAAGCCTGGGCATTTTCCATGGCCGTCAGTTCTGGGGCCAGGGCAATCTTCAGCTTATTTCCGTCGTAAAGGCTCTTCAATTCACAGGAAGTCCGGCCTTTTTCCAGGGACCAGCCGTAGGCCATCAGGGTATCCGCTATGATCTTTTGGGTCTCGGCGTTCTCCGCCCGGGCCAGGTCCTGGGCCAGGAACTTCAGTTTCTTTTCCGTCTTGGCTTCCTGGCCGGCCACCAGTTTGGTCAGCTGGTCCTTTTCCGGAATCTGGACCGGGATCAGGGAAGCACTGTAGGCCTGGGCTGCCAGGAGGGAGGGGAAGGTCATCTGGATCCATTCCGGATGGCCCTGAGGATGATAGGGCACCAGGTTCTTCATCCGATTCCGGCTGTCGATCTGAGCCACCACGGTAGGGTCCGTCCCATCCAGGCGCCGGCGGATCTCATCCTGGAGTCCTGCGATAGCACCTTCCAGCTTCCAGGCCCCTTCCAGGTCCAGCAGGTTCACCGGGCCTTCACAGCCGCTGCGCAGGACCGCTTCCTGGGCAGTGTATTTCCCGATGCCTTGGGTAGCGGCGATGAGCCCCTGTACCAGGGAAACATCCCCCTGGGCCACGGCGGCTTCCCGGATGGCATGGGGGTCCGCCTGGAGGAAATCCAGTCCTTCCTGAGCGGGAGGCAGGGTATAGGGCAGGTTGGGCAGGATCTGCCTGAACCGGCTCTGGGCCTTGCCGATATGCCGGAGGGCATCCAGGATGATGCCTTTTTCGTCCACGAAGATGATGTTGCTGTTCTTGCCGGTGAGCTCTAGGATCAGCTTCTTGGTGATGATCTTCCGTTCGGCTCCAATCAGATCTACATCCAGGGTCAGGATCCGGTCCAGCCCCCGCTGGGAGACTTTGGCGATCCGGCCTTCTTCCAGATGCTTCCGGAGCAGCATGCAGAAACTGGGCGGCAGGTCCGGCCGTTCCGGCAGAGTTTCTGGCAGGGTGAGGAGTGGAGAATCCCCGTTCATATCTACCAGCAGGTTCACCGTTCGGTTCTGCTGGTTCACCTGCAGCAGCAGGGAAGCCTGGCTGGGCATGAAAATCTTGAAAATCTTTCCGCCGCTGAGGGCAGCTGTCAGTTCCCGGGTCAGGAGCTGCAGGGCAATTCCTTCTAAATTCATGATTTCCTCCAATATTTGCACGGTTTCGTTAAATTCGTTATAATATATTGATTAGTATAACCGTATAAGACTTTTCGGTCAAACTGTAAAGGAGAGGATATCATGAAAAAACTGGGCCTGTTCACAGCAGTCTTCCTGCTGTTTTCCCAACCTGTCTTTGCTATGCTTCCCCTGACTCCCAATACCATCCAGTCGGCACAGACCTACGGAGCCGAGCGGAAAGGAGCTTCCCTGGGAGAAGTGCTGGCTCCCTGGACAGTTTACGACCGGAAGCAGATGAATCCTTACGGGCTGCGGGAGCGGGTGGTGGTCTATACTCCCTATCTGACGGCAGCGGTGGATGCCCGGCAGCGGGTCAGCGAAGGGAACACCCCTACGGTGGCCCAGGGGATGAAGGTGGCCAAGCAGTACGATGGGGTCCTGGCTTTGGGCCTTAACTTGAGCACCAGCGTGAAACTGGAACCCAAGAACCTGAAGGTGAAACTGTACCAGGGACAGAAGGTGCTGGAACCTTATTACTGCAACCTGAACAGTGCTTCCCAGCGGGATATGGAGATCCCCAATAAACAGAGCGGGGAACTGGAAGACAACAATGTGTGGGACCTGCAGTATTTTGTCTATTTTGACCTGACCAAGGTGGATCCCAGCCGGACCATGGTCCTGGCGGCCACTGATGAATACGGGGGGACCCGGGAGTTTGTCCTGAAGCTCACCGCCATGAACTGATAAAGAGGAGGGGGAAAGGATGATCCAGAGCATGACCGGCTACGGCCGGGGCCAATGGGAAGAGGAAGATTTCACCTTCCAGATCGAGATCAAGACCGTGAACCACCGGTATGGAGAAGCCGCCCTGCGGCTGCCCCGGTTCCTGAATCCCCTGGAAAACCGCCTGCGCCGGAAGATCCTGGCACAGATCAGCCGGGGACACATCGATGTATTCATTACTTCTGGATATACGGGAGCGGAAGGCAGACAAGTTAAGATTGACAAAGGGCTGGCAAAAGCTTATCATGATAGTTTGAAAGAACTTGCCCACCTGCTGGGTTCTCCTGGGGAATCATTCTCTCAGGAACTGCTTTTCATCGCGGGCTGTCCCGATGTACTGCTCCCGGAAGAAGGCACCATAGATCTGGAAAGACTGTGGCCGGGAATCGCCAAGGCGACGGATGAGGCCCTGGACCATCTGCTGGAAATGCGCCGGACAGAAGGCTGCCAGCTGGCGGCCGACCTGGAAAAACGCATCGCTGTCATCGAAGGGCAGCTGGAGACCATCGAAGGAAGGGCACCGGAAACGGTGCAGGAATACCGGCAGAAGCTGGAACGGCAGCTCCGCCAGCTGCTCCAAGAAGCGGGGAGCGGGCCTTTGGACGAGAGCCGGATCATCCAGGAAACAGCCATCTATGCGGACCGGGTGAATGTGACGGAAGAGATCGTCCGTCTCCACAGCCATCTCCGGCAGTTCCGACAGCTGCTCCGGGAAGAGGCCCCTGTTGGGCGGCGGATGGATTTCCTGGTCCAGGAAATGAACCGGGAAGTCAACACCATCGCTTCCAAAGCGGGGGACGCTCCGATCATCCAGACCATCGTGGATATGAAAAGCGAAATCGAGAAGGTAAGGGAACAAATCCAGAATATACAATAAGACTAGGAGAGAAGTTATTTATGGACATCAAACTGATCAACATCGGCTTCGGCAACATTGTTTCCGCACAGCGGGTCATCACCATCATCGGCCCGGAAAGCGCTCCCATCAAGCGGATCATCCAGGATGGACGGGACAAGGGCGTGGTCATCGATGCCACCTACGGACGGCGCACCCGGGCCGTATTGATTATGGACAGCGGCCATATCGTACTGTCTGCTCTGCAGCCGGAAACCATTGCCAACCGGTTTGTGACTCAGGAAGCCCAGGAAGAACCGGCTGCAGAAGAAAGGGAGGAAGACGATGAATAAGCCTCAGGGGATTTTGCTGGTACTCAGCGGGCCCAGCGGCGCCGGAAAGGGGACCATCTGCGCCCGTCTCCGGGAAAAACGGGACCATATGGCCTACTCGGTTTCCTGCACCACCCGTCAGCCCCGGAACGGGGAAGTGGATGGAGTGAATTATTTCTTCAAGACCCGGGATGAGTTCGAAGAGATGATCAAAAATGGAGGCCTTTTGGAACATGCTTCCGTCTATGGCAACTACTACGGGACTCCCAAGCAGTATGTACTGGACAAATTGGAAGAAGGCCTGGACGTAATCCTGGAAATCGATCCCCAGGGCGCCCTCCAGGTGAAGAAAAGCTATCCGGACGGGGTCTTCGTGTTCATTGTTCCCCCCTCCCTGGATGAACTGTCCAAACGGATCTACAAACGGGGCACCGATGCGGTGGACGTGATCAAACGTCGGCTCAGTGCCGCCACCAGTGAACTGGCCTACGCCTCCAAATATGATTACATCGTGGTCAACGACGAAGTGGAGAAGGCTACGGATAAAGTAAGCAAGATCATCGATGTGGAACACCTGCGGGTGGGACGCACCTATTACATTGTTGATGAAATCTGCCACAACGGCACCTGTGACTGCGCACCGGCGCAGGAGAAGTAAAGGAGAGTACACTATGTCCATGATTGATCCTTCTATTGATTATCTGGCTGATAAAGTCGGCAGCAAGTATGCCCTGGTGATTATGGCCTCCAAACGGGCCCGGCAGCTGGTGGACCATGCTCCTGCCCTGGTGAAGTGCGATTCTAACAAACCGGTTTCCATCGCCTTGAAAGAAATCGGCGAAGGCCTGGTGACCATTGCCACCAAAGAAGACCTGAAGGAAATGAAAAAATAACAGGAGGCAGCCGTGCTGGAAGGCAAAAAGATTGCGTTGGGCGTGACAGGGGGCATTGCCGCCTATAAGGCTGTGACCCTGGTGAGCCGGCTGGTCCAGGCCAAAGCCCAGGTGCGGGTGATCATGACGGAAGCGGCCACCCATCTGGTTTCCCCGCTGCTGTTCAAAGAAATCAGCGGGAACCCGGTGGCCACGGACCTGTGGGCCGGCAATGCGGAATTCAATGTGGAACATGTGGCCATCGGCCGCTGGTGCGACCTGATGGTGGTGGCACCGGCGACGGCGGACATCATCGGAAAAATGGCCAATGGCATTGCCGATGACCTTTTGTCCACCACCCTGATGGCCTGTGACAGACCCAAGATCATCTGTCCGGCCATGAACACCAATATGCTGGAAAACCCGGCAGTGGTCCGGAACCTGGCTACCCTGCGCCAGGACGGGATTACCATCATGCCCAGTGCGGCTGGGCATCTGGCCTGCGGGGTGAATGGCTCCGGGCGGCTGCCGGAACCGGAAGACATCAAGGCCTTCCTTGACGCCTTTTTGGCCAGCCGGGAAGGGGACCTGCGGGGCCTCCGGATTTTGGTGACCGCCGGGGGGACCCGGGAAGCCATCGATCCAGTCCGTTTCATCGGCAACCGGTCCAGCGGGAAAATGGGGTATGCCATTGCCCGGGACGCTGCCCGGCGGGGTGCAGAAGTCACCTTGATTTCCGGCCCGACGGCCCTTCCCGTTCCCCGGAATGTGGCGTTCCAGGATGTGGAAACCACCCGGGAAATGATGGATGCAGTGCTGGCAGCTTATTCCGCCGTGGATGTGGTGATCATGGCAGCTGCGGTAGCGGATTACCGACCCCACCATGCGGAAGCCCAGAAAATCAAGAAAAATGACGAGACCCTGACCATTGCCCTGGACAAGAATCCAGATATCCTGAAACAGCTGGGCCAGGAAAAGCAGGGACAGCTCCTGGTGGGCTTCGCGGCAGAGACCCAGCATCTGCTGGAAAATGCAGCGGCCAAGGTGAAGAAGAAGAACCTGGATATGATCGTAGCCAATGACGTGACCATGAAAGGCGCCGGCTTCAGCACCGATACCAATGTAGTGAAGCTGTTGTTCCCCAGCGGCGAGATCCGCAGCCTGGAACTCATGAGCAAGGAAGAAGTGGGGAACCATATCCTGGATATCGTGAGAGATGCAGTGAAGAGGGCTCGGTAAAAGACGTCAGAAACGGCCCAGTGGGCCTTGAGACGTCAGATATCAGCTTTGTTCGGTTTAGCAGCAGGTCCGTTTGCTTATTGCGGACAAGCTGACGTCTGACATCTGAGAGGCCCGCAAGGGCCGGTCTGACGTCTTGACTCTTTCATTTGAAAGGCCCGCAAGGGCCGGGTCTGACGTCTTTTAAAGGAGGTGCGGCCGTGAAGCTCTTGTTCCGCCAACGGATCTTTTCCTGGTTCGACAGTTATGATATCTACGACGAAAACGGCAATACAGTCTTTGTGGTGAAAGGGCAGCTGGCCTGGGGGCACTGCCTGAAGATCTGCGATCCCCAGGGCCATGAACTGGGCCTGGTGAAAGAAAAAATCATCACCTTCCTGCCCAAGTTCGAACTGTATGAAGGCGGACGATACATCGGACGGATCAGCAAGAAGCTATCCTTGTTCTCTCCCAAATTCGCCATCAATTTCAACGGCTGGAAGGTGGATGGGAATTTCCTGGAATGGGATTACACCATCCGGGATGCCCGGGGCAATTGGGTCGCCACCATCGGCAAGGAATTGTTCCATCTGTCCGATACTTATGTACTGGATATCGGCAATCCGGCTGACGCCCTCCATGTGCTCATGTTCGCCTTGGCCATGGATGCGGAGAAATGCAGCCGGGAGAAAAAATAAGGAACCTTGACAATCCCACCCCCCTACGCTATACTTAATCTGTTCTATACATGGAAGGGTGGCCGAGCGGTTTAAGGCACCAGTCTTGAAAACTGGCGATCCTGCAAGGGACCGTGGGTTCGAATCCCACCCCTTCCGCCATAACCGAAGGGCTGTCTTAGCGGACAGCCTTTTTTCTTTTTCTGAAAGGAAGGGGCCAGGATGGAAAAAGAGGCGATTTACCGGCTGCTGGAAGAAGAAGGGATTCCCTTTGCCGTGACGGAACACCCTCCGGTCTTTACTATGGAAGGGACCCATTCCCTTGCGCTGCCGTATCCAGAAGATCTGGCCTGCAATCTATTTGTGCGGGACGATAAAAAAAGGTTTTATGGACTGATCACGATGAAGGGGGAGGGACGGCTGGATCTGAAGGCTTTCCAGAGGGAACAGGGGACACGGCGGCTTTCCTTGGCTTCTCCAGCGGAGTTGGCCTCCTTCCTGCAGCTGGCTCCTGGATCAGTGACGCCTTTTGGGTTGCTCAACGATGCTGGGCACCGGGTGGAATTCTTCCTGGACAGGCGGTTCTTGGAAGGGGCGGGCCGGATCGGGATCCATCCCAACGAGAACACGGCTACAGTTTATCTGGCGGCAAGGGATTTGCTGCGGCTTTTGGAAAAGAAAGGGTCCCCCGTCCATGTGGCGGCCATGCCTTTGGTAGACAATGAGGCCCAGCAGGCATTATAATATAAAAATAGGAAAAATCGAAAGAAAGAGCAGGTGGCAATCGTGGATCTGGTGGATAAGCTGAAGGAATATTCCGTTCTGACGGAGGAGGAATATAAGGAACTTCTGCTGACGGAAGATCCTCTGCTCCGGGCCAAGCTGTTCCGAGGGGCCCAGGAGGCCATGAATTTCGTATTCCATCGAAAAGTGTATTTCCAGGGGGTACTGGAATTCACCAACCACTGTCCCCAGAACTGCCTGTTCTGCCAGCGCCGGGCGGAAAACAACGACCTGACTCGGTTCCGGCTGAATTGGGAACAGATCCGGGGAGCCTGCGGCCTGGGATACGAACTGGGCATCCGGTCTTTCCTCCTCCAGGGCGGGGAAGACCATTATTATACGGATATGATCATGTGCAACCTGCTGCTGAACTTAAAAAAGCAGTTCCCGGACTGCACCCTGGGGCTTTCCATCGGAGAGCGGAGCGGGCAGTCCTACCATCGGCTCCATCAGGCCGGGGCCCAGCGGTACTTCCTCAGCTTCCAGACGGCGGATCCCCTGCATTTTTCTCGCCTCCATCCGCCCACCCATGCCCTGTCCACCAAGATCGCCTGTGTGAACGACCTGAAGGAACTGGGATACGAAACGGATACCGGCTTCCTGGTGGGGGCTCCCTATGAACAGACGGAATACCTGGTCCGGGATCTGACCCTGCTCCAGGAATTGGCTCCTCATTCCATCACCCTGACTCCTTTCCTGCCGGAAGACGGGACTCCTTTCCGTCAACAGGATCGGATGGCCCTGGAAGAATATCTGCGGCTGACAGCGGTGCTGCGGATCCTGTTTCCTCGGGCCAATATCGTGGCGCCCTGGTCCCTCCGGCGGATCCACGCCCACGGGCAGATCCTCAGCGTCCAGAGCGGAGCCAATGTACTGCGGATGCCCATGACGCCTCCGGCCGATCCCGGGGATCTGGACCACAGTTCCAAAAAGAAGATGCTCCACACCGTGGAGGTCATGTACCGATACTTGAAGAATTACGGGTATTCCCTGACCCCGGGCCGGGGCGACTCCCTCCTCTACGAGAACCGGGTGGAAGATCCCCAGCCGGCAGAACAGGAACCGGCTGTTTCGGAAGAAGCGGAACCCACTGAAAACAATTGAAAAAGAAAAGTAAGATATGTTGTTTAAACAACATATCTTTTTTCTTTCCTCCGGTATACTTACAGCTGTAAGGAAACAACGAACAAAATCGGTCAAAGGTCAATTGTCAAGGGTTAATGGCCGATGGAAAGGACCCGCCCCAAGGCTAGGTCCTGTTGATTGGGAAAAACAAAAATCATCATACAATGGAGGAAACGATTATGGAAAACACAAAGAAAATCACGGGTGAAATGCTGGTCGGCAAGATTTGTGCGGAATATCCGGAAGCCATCCCGGCTCTCCAGGCTGTGGGGATGCATTGCCTGGGCTGCCCCTCTTCCCAGATGGAATCTCTGAATGACGCTGCCTTTGTCCATGGGCTGGACCCGCAAAAGGTGGTTGATGCTGTGAACGCCGCTTTGGCGGAAGACTGAGGGGAGGGGAGACCATGAGCGCATTTTTGGGACCCATCCATCATTGGCTGTACGGCAAGATCCAGCTCCAGGAGGCCATCATCGCCCGGATCGCGGCAGAAGCGGAAGCCCAGGGCTGGGGCACCGGAGATAAGCCGGCTGCCGACTATGTAAAGGAAGAAACCCGTCCCCTGGACGAACTGATCGATACCATGAACATCCATGGCTGGCTCCAGAGCCGGATCCACGATGCGGAAGGCCGCTATGCCCAGTTGGTTTCCGCCCTGCTCCACCACAATGACAATCTGTTGCCGGAACTGGAAAAACTGGCCCGGGAAGTGGGCCGGGGCCGGGCTCTGGGAGCGGATGCCGATGCTTCTGCCATCTACCGGGCTTTCGAAGACGCGTTCCTCAATGGCATGCCCTGCGACCGGGTGAACCAGGTCACCGACCAGAACCCCGATGCTTTTGCCTGGGACCAGACCGATGATCTCCATGGAGCTTACTGGCAGGAGGCGGATGTGGACCCTCGGGTGTACTATATCCTGCGGGATGCCATGATGGAAGGGATGCTGGAACAGACCGGCTATACTCTGGAACAGGAAGACCATACCCATTACGTACTCCGTCCCAAAGCTGCCTGAAGGAGGGAAATATGACTTACAGTATTGAGTTGATGAAAGAAGAACATCACAACATCAGCCGGATGCTGGAAGTGATCCGTCAGGCCTGCATCGGGATCTTGGAAGGAGCGCCGGTGGATCTGGGGGATTTCCGGGAGATGGTGGATTTCATCCGGAACTATGCGGACAAACACCATCATGGGAAGGAAGAAAAGTTTCTGTTCCCGGTGATGGTGGCCAAATTGGGCCGGGTGGCGGATAACTTGGTGACCCATGGGATGCTGGTGGAGCACGACCTGGGACGGGACCATGTGATGAGCCTGGCTACGGCACTGGACCAGTACGAAAAGGAACCTAAGACCGAATACAAGCTGGATATCCTGACGGAAGCCATGGGGTATGCCCGGTTGCTGAAACGCCATGTAGAAAAGGAAAACAATGTGGTGTACACCTTTGCCGAGAATCAGTTGCCGCCGGAAGACATGACTGCCATCGATGCCCGGAGCCGGAAATTCGAAGAAGAAGAAAGTGTTAAAGGGGTCCAGGATCATTACCTGGCCATTTTGGAAAAATTGGAGAAGAAGTATCTGTGATAAAGGGGCTGTTGCATGCGTGAAAATCATACGCATACAACAGCTTTTTTTTCTTGACTCTACAACCGTTATAGGGTTTACTGTATAAGTAAATCTTGTTATGGAGGAGTTTTTCCATGGAAATCGATGCAACCCGGGGCAGTGTTTGGAAAACCATGGGGCGGTTCGCCCTGCCCTATCTTTGTTCTTATTTTCTGCAGACCTTGTATGGGATGGCCGATCTGTTCATCATCGGTCAGTTCGAAGGAGCTGCCAGTATCACGGCTGTTTCCATTGGCAGCCAGGTGATGCATATGGTGACGGTGATGCTGGTGGGCCTGGCCATGGGGACTACCGTGACCATTGCCCAGGCCGTGGGCGGCGGCAAACGGGAACAGGCAGCCTGGGCCACTGGGAACACCGTTACCCTTTTCCTAGGGTGCAGTCTGGTCCTGGCGGCTCTCCTTACGTTCCTGGCTCAGCCCATAGCATCCCTGATGCACACCCCGGCGGAGGCCATCCCCGGCACGGTGGATTATTTGGTCATCTGTTTCCTGGGGATTCCCTTTATCACCGCTTATAACATCATCAGTGCCATCTTCCGGGGATTGGGGAATTCTCGGAGTCCCATGATCTTCATCGCCATCGCCTGCGCCGCCAATATCCTCCTGGATGTTCTGTTCATGGGGACCTTTCAGATGGGGCCGGCAGGAGCCGCCCTGGGCACCACCCTTTCCCAGGCTATCAGTGTGATCATTTCCTTGGTGATGATCCGCCGGTACCATCTGGGCATCACCTTCCGGAAAGAGTATCTGAAGCCCAGGGGGGACATGATCCGGAAGCTGCTGCGGATCGGGGTGCCCATCGCTCTCCAAGATGGCTTCATCCAAGTGGCCTTCCTGGCCATCACTGTGATTGCCAATGAACGGGGGATCACCGACGCGGCAGCGGTGGGCATCGTGGAAAAAATCATCAGTTTCGTATTCTTAGTCCCTTCTTCTCTCCTGAGCACCGTTTCAGCCCTGGGAGCTCAGAATATCGGAGCCCATCAGGGAGACAGGGCCCGGGCTATCCTGAAGGATTCCCTGAAGGCGGCTGCGGCCTTCGGGATCTTCATGATCCTGGTGATGCAGCCGGCGGCTCCTTATTTCGTAGGGGCTTTCACCGCGGATCCAGAGGTAATCAGCGCCGGAGCCCCTTATCTCAGGGGCTATATCGTGGATGTGCTCTTTGCCGGCCTCCATTTCAGCTTCAGCGGCTATTTCTGTGCCTGCGGCCGTTCGGAATTTTCCTTTTTCCATAATGTGATTTCCATTGTCCTGGCCCGTATTCCCCTGGTCTACGCTGCCAGCAAGGCCTTTCCCGCTACCTTGCTGCCCATGGGCCTGGCCACGGCCGGTGGATCCTTGGTCTCCGTAGGGATCTGCCTGGTGCTCTACAAGAAACTGAGGAGGCAGGCCCATGGATAAAAAAGGCAGTCTCTTTTCCATCGGCCGGACAGCCCGTCTCTTCCGGCTCAGTGTAAGCAGCCTCCGCCATTATGAAGCCATCGGCCTGGTACGCCCGGCTTGGACGGATCCGGCCAGCGGCTACCGTTACTACAGCCTGGCCCAGTTCGAGGTGCTCAATACCATCCGCTACCTGCGGACCCTGGATATGCCCCTGGAACAGATCCGTTCTTTCCTGGAGAACCGGGACCCGGCCTGGATGGAGGGCCGTCTGCGTCAGCAGCAGAAGGAAGTCCGCCGGCGGATCCGGGAACTGGAACTGGCCGAAGGGAAAATCACCAGCCGGCTGGAACAGCTGCAGGAAGCCAGGAATGGAACCAAAGGGGTGATCACCCTGACGGAAAGCCCGGCACTGCGGCTGGTCTGGGTCCGGGAATCCCTGGCCATGCCCCAGGGGAACGAACTGGAAGGGCCCATCCGCCGGCTGGAACAGGAACAGCCGGAAGCCCTGGTGTTCCTGGGGAAAGTGGGACTGGGAATCACCGCGGACCATCTGCTGGCGGGGAAATTCACCCAGTATGACGGTCTTTTCCTGCAGTTGGACCCGGCGGACCGGTATGCAGGGGAGATCCTGGAGCTGCCGTCCCAGCCCTGCGTCCGGCTGCTGTTCCAGGGCAGCCACCAGGAGGCTCCGGAACAGTATCGGAAGCTGTTGGCTTTCCTGACCGAAAAGAAACTGCACCCTGTGGGGTTTTCCCGGGAAGTCGCCCTGATCGATGCTGGCCTCAGCGGGAATCCGGAGGAATATGTCACCGAGATCCGGATCCCGGTAGAATGAAAGAGAATCCAGAAAATTCTTTTCTTTCCGTGTTATAATGGATTTGGAATTTCTTGCAGAAACGGGGGAAGGATCATGGATGGAAAAAAGGTTCTGCTGACCCTAGTGACGGGGCTTTCTCTATCGATGGCGGCAGAGGCGCTGGCCATGGGGCTGCCTGCCAAGGTACTGGGCAAATGGTATGATGCTTCCGGCCAGGTGGTGCTGGATATCCGGGAAGATACGGTCAACGGCTGCCCGGTGGAAGAAGTAGCCGGACTGGCCGGCGGCAGCAGCGATTTCAGCTGCCGGGTGAAGATCCGGGAAGCGGCAGGGCTCCGGGAACTGCCCCTTGTCTGTGAAAGCCTCCAGAAGGACAGCTGGCATGCCCATGTGTTCCTGGGCGGGGATCCCCATCGGGGAGAGAAGGGCCGTCTCCTGAGCCGGACCCCAGAACCCTTGCATTATGAATCGGTGGGAGGCATCGGGCTGGATACCCCCGCAGGGGCCGTAGAAGCTGCCTATGGCATCCCGGACCGGCTGGAGCGGGTCCAGGACCGGAACGGCCATGTGGTGGCTGAGAAATGGAAGTACACCCGGCTGGGACTGGAACTATTCCTGGAAAATCAAACGGTCCGCCGCATCCGGATCTACCGGGAAGGGGACCGGAAGTTCGACCGGTCGGGCCTGGGCTGTGCCAGCAGCCTGGAAGACTTTGCAGCTTCTTACGGTTTCCAGAATGTTCCCAAAGCCGGCCAGTTCGCCGCCTACGCCATCGGCCACGGGGAATATCTCTGGTTCGACGACTACCCCAGGAGCATCCAGCTGAATACGTATAACAATTGAAGAAAAATAAAAGAATACTGTATTCTTTCCGATTTGTCCGTATTTAAGGTACAAAAGTATCTTAAATACGGACTTTATGTATAAAATCGTTTGACAGAACTAGCGAATGATAGTAAACTTATGCACATACTCTACTGTTTCACGGAAAGAAGGTTGTTTCCAGAGGACAAAAATCTTGGCCATGGTAAGAGGATGTTGGACGGAACCATCTGCTTTTTTCTGAGGACGTATCAGAGATCCATATCTTTTTTTATTATTGGGGGGCTGCACAATGGAAGAAAATTTGCGGGACCTGCCGCAGCGGCAGGGTATGTATGACCCGGCCAACGAACACGATGCCTGCGGGGTGGGTTTCATCGTCAACATCAAGGGAGAACGGTCCTATGACATCGTCTACGATGCCCTGGACATCCTGGAGAACCTGAAGCACCGGGGCGGTGAAGGCGCCGACCATAAAAGCGGGGACGGGGCCGGGATCATGGTCCAGATCCCCCATGCCTTCCTGAGCCGGGAATGTGCTGTGCTGGGATTCCAGCTGCCGCCGGAAGGCCAGTATGGGGTGGGGATGATCTTCGCCCATCGGTATGATGCTTTTCTGGAGAAACAGAAAGAAGCCTTTGAACAGATCGTCCGGGAAGAAAGCCAGACCGTCCTGGGCTGGCGGGAAGTGCCTGTGGATGATACCTGCATCGGAGAAACGGCAGCTTCTGTCCGGCCCCGGATCGTCCAGGTGTTCATCGGGCGCAGCCGGGATCTCCAGGACCCCATGGATTTCGAACGGAAACTTTATGTGATCCGGCGCCTGGCGGAAAAGAAAATCACCCCGGCCAGTAAAAAAATGGGGTCGGATTTCTACATTGCCAGTCTTTCCAGCCACACCATCGTCTATAAAGGAATGCTGACGGCCACCCAGATCCGCCATTTCTACCTGGACCTTTCCGATCTGGATTTCACCAGTGCCATGGCTCTGGTCCATTCCCGGTTCAGTACCAATACCTTCCCCAGCTGGGCAAGGGCCCATCCCAACCGGTACATGATCCACAACGGGGAAATCAACACCATCCGGGGCAATACCAATTGGCTGAACGCCCGGGAAGGCAAGGCCCATTCCCTGAAATATCCGGAACTGGATAAGGCGTTTCCGGTGGTGGATGCCACCGGCAGTGATTCTTCCATGTTCGACAACTGCTTGGAATACTTATACATGTCCGGCCATTCCCTGGCCCATGCCATGATGACCATGATCCCAGAACCCTGGGAAAAGGATCCGCTCATGAGCCAGGAAAAACGGGACTACTACCGCTACCAGAGCTTCATGATGGAACCCTGGGACGGCCCGGCGGCCATCTGTTTCTGCGACGGCACCCGGATCGGCGGCATGCTGGACCGGAACGGTCTGCGCCCGGCCCGGTACTGCATCACCAAAGACGGACGGGTGGTCCTGACTTCGGAAGTGGGGGCTGTCCGCCTGGACCCCAAAGAGGTGCTTTCCAAGGGCCGCTTGGAACCGGGCAAGATGCTGCTCATCGATACGGAGCAGAAACGGATTGTCCCGGATGCTGAAGTGAAGCATATCATGGCTTCTGCCCATCCTTATGGCCAGTGGTGCCAGGAACACCTGGTGGATCTGCCGGACCTGATGGAGGAAGCGGGGGATGCCGGCCTGGAAAAACCGAAGCCGGATGCCCTCTTGGAACAGCAGCAGGCTTTCGGCTACACCAAGGAAGATCTGGCCCAGATCCTGGTGCCCATGGCCCGGACCGGGAAGGAGCCGGTAGGTGCCATGGGGGTGGACTGTCCGCTGCCGGTGCTTTCCGAACAGCCCCAGATGCTCTACGATTATTTCCAGCAGAACTTTGCCCAGGTCACCAACCCGCCCATGGATGCTCTCCGGGAAAGCATCGTCACTTCCACTTCCGTGATGATCGGCAACGTAGCCAACATCATGGACCCCGATGAAAAAGGGACCTATGCCCTGGCGGTGGACCGGCCCCTTTTGACCAATGAAGAGATGGCGGTGATCAAGAGCCAGAAAAACGAGAAGCTCCGTACCGTCACCCTGTCCCTTCTGTATCCTGTCAGCGAGGGAGCCCAGGCCATGGAAAAAGCCATCGATGGGCTGTGCAAAGATGCCCTCCAGGCCGTCCAGGGCGGCGCCAACATCCTGGTCCTCTCCGACCGTGGGGTCAGCCCGTATCTGGCTGCCATCCCGGCCCTTCTGGCTACGGCTGCGGTCCACAACTTCCTCATCAAAGAGACCGTCCGGTCCGATGTGGGACTGATCCTGGAATCCGGGGAACCTCGGGAAATCCACCATTTCTGCACCCTGATCGGGTACGGCATCACCGCCGTCAATCCCTACTTGGCCCTGGATACCCTGAAAGCGCTGGCAGAAGGCCACAAGATGGCCGGCGTCACCGGGGAAGAAGCCCAGGAAAACTACCTGAAAGCTGCTGTTGCCGGCATCCAGACCGTCATGTCGAAAATGGGGATCTGCACCGTCCGCAGCTATCACGGGGCTCAGATCTTCGAAGCCGTGGGCATCAACAAGGATGTGATCAACAAGTATTTCGTCCATACTCCTTCCCGGATCGAAGGACTGGGTCTGGAAGAAATCGCCCGGGAAACGGAAATGCGCCACAGCCAGGCGTTCCAGGGAAAGGACGGGCTAGCTGATGGGGACATCTATGCCTATAAGAAAAACGGGCCCGAACCCCATATCCTGGATCCGGAGGCTATCGCTCTGCTCCAGAAAGCCTGCCGGACAGGGGACCAGGATGCCTACCGGCAGTTTGCGGACAGAGTCAACGGCGGCGCCCTGTTCCGTCTCCGGGATCTGTTGGAATTCGACTACCCGGACGGCTGCAGCATCCCGGTGGAAGAAGTGGAGCCAGTTGCATCCATCGTCAAGCGGTTCCGTACTGGGGCCATGAGCTATGGAGCCCTCAGCAAGGAAGCCCACGAATGCATCGCCATTGCCATGAACCGTCTGGGCGGCCGGAGCAATACCGGCGAGGGGGGCGAAGACTCTGAACGGTTCACCCTGCGGCCGGATGGCAGCAATCCCAGCGATGCCATCAAACAGGTCTCCACCGCCCGCTTCGGGGTGACGGGGAATTATCTGGTGAACGCCGACGAACTGCAGATCAAATTCGCCCAGGGCGCCAAGCCGGGACAGGGAGGGAATCTCCCGGGCAGCAAGGTGGATCCCGCCATCGCTTACACCCGTCATTCCACGCCTGGGGTTTCCCTGATCTCTCCTCCCCCTCATCATGATATCTATTCCATCGAAGATCTGGCCGAGCTGATCTACGATTTGAAGAACATCAACAAGAAAGCAGAAATCAGCGTGAAGCTGGCTTCCTGCTCCGGAGTAGGGACCATTGCCGCCGGTGTGGTGAAGACCAAAGCCGACAGCATCACCATCTGCGGCCACGGGGGCGGCACGGGGGCAGCACCCCGGACCAGCATGCGCCATACGGGCCTGCCTTGGGAAATGGGCCTTTCCGAAGTCCAGCAGACCCTGCTGATGAACCGGCTCCGGGATCGGGTGAAACTGTCCGTGGACGGCAAGCTGCTCACCGGCCACGATGTGGCCATCGCCGCCCTGTTCGGAGCGGAGAACTTCGACTTCTGCACCGGGCCCCTCATCGCCCTGGGCTGCCGGATGATCCGGGTCTGCAACCTGAATACCTGTCCCTATGGCATCTGCACCCAGAAGCCGGAACTGCGGAAAAATTTTGCCGGCAAACCGGAACATATCATCAACTATATGGAATTCGTGGCCCAGGACCTGCGGGAAATCATGGCCCGTCTGGGCTTCCATACGGTGGAAGAGATGGTGGGACGCTATGACCGACTGAAGCAGAAGGAGAACATCGCCAACTGGAAAGCAGCTACGGTGAGCCTGGAAAAACTCCTGTTCCGGCCTCACACGGATCCTGCCCAGGCCCATCATTTTGCGGTGCCCCAGGACCACCAGATCGAACAGACCTTGGACCAGGGCAAACTGGTGCGGATGTGCCGCCCGGCCCTGGAAGAGAAGAAACCTATCCGGGCCCGGCTCCGGATCGACAACACCAATCGGGTCACCGGGACTCTTTTGGGCAGCGAAATCTTCCGCCGGTACGGAGAAGAAGGGCTGCCGGCCGATACCATCCAGCTCTCCTTTGTGGGCAGTGCCGGCCAGAGCTTTGGGGCCTTCATTCCCCAAGGGCTGACCCTGCGCCTGGAAGGGGATGCCAATGATTATCTGGGGAAGGGCCTTTCCGGCGGAAAAATCGCCGTGTTCCCGCCGGCAGCAGCGGATTTTGCTCCTTCAGAGAATGTCATCATCGGCAATGTGGCCTGCTTCGGCGCTACCAGCGGAGAAGTCTACATCAACGGCCGGGCCGGTGAACGGTTCTGTGTCCGCAACAGCGGAGCCACGGCAGTGGTGGAAGGCATCGGCAACCACGGCTGCGAATACATGACCGGCGGGACAGCAGTGATCCTGGGGCCTGTGGGCCAGAATTTTGCTGCCGGCATGTCCGGAGGTACGGCCTATGTGCTGGATCTGGACGAAGCCTGCTGCAACCAGGGGATGGTGAACCTGGAGGCGGTGGCGGAACCGGCCGAACAGGAAAAGCTCCGGGATATCCTGGTCCGCCATGGGATCATGACGGGCAGTCCCCTTTCCAGAGAACTGCTGGCAGATTGGGAACATACGGTCCAGCGTTTCACCCGGGTCATCCCCCGGGACTATGAAGAGATGCAGCAGCTGATCCGGAAGTACCGGGAAGAAGGATACGAAGAAAAAGAGGCCGTAGAACGGGCCTTTCAAGAGAAAATAGGGTGAAAAGAAGAGGGTGCTGCATGTTTTGTGCAACACCCTCTTTCCTTATTTCTTCCCTCCTGCCGCTGTCTTGAGCCGCTGGAATTCTTCCTTGGCCAGGCTCAGGGCACGGAGTTCCGGAGATTTTTTATACTGGTGGGATTCCATCCGTTTCAGGATGTTGTTCAGGACGGAGACCCCTTCCACGATGTAGGGACCTTTGTTCAACATGACGCATTCCGCCCGTTCCCCCATGGCCGCATCGGTGATCTCCGCCCGGGAGGGAAGCCCTGTCCGCACCAGGTTCTCCAGCACCTGGGTGGCCCAGATCACCGGCACATGAGCCGCTTCACAGATCCACAGGATCTCTTCCTGGAGTTCCGCCAAGCGCTGCCAGCCCACTTCCACCGCCAGGTCTCCCCGGGCGATCATGATGCCCAGGGGCTGCCGGGAGGCGGCCTGGATGATGATATCCGGCAGGTGGTGGACCGCTTCCCGGGTCTCGATCTTGGCGATGATGGCCTTCTTCCGGTACTGACGGCCCAATCTCCGGCGCAGTTCCTGTTGGAGCTGGGCCATATCCTCTGCAGATTTCACGAAGGAATAGCCGATGGAATCTGCCTGGGCTGCCACAAAGTCCAGATCCTTCAGGTCTTTAGAGGTGAGGGGAGAGATATCCAGAGGAGTCTGGGGGAAGTTCAGGCTTTTCTGGTTCTTGAGCTTGCTTCCCCCGGGACGGGCATAAAGGATCTTCAGCCAGGCTCCTTGGGGGACGATCTTTTCTACTTCCGCCCGGATCTTCCCGTCATCGATGAGCACCGGGTCTCCTGCTTTCAGGTGCTGGAAGATTTCCGGGATGCTGCAGGAGATTACGATCCCTCCTTGGTAGGCCGGGTCCCAGGCGGCGATGCTGTCCCGGACCAGGAACAGGGAATCGCCCGGGAATACCCGGGCATCCAGGGAAAGCAGCAGGAGATGATCGATCCGCACCTTGGGCCCTGCCAGATCCATATGGACCCGGCAGTGGCGTCCGGTCTTTAGTTCCGCCTGGCGGATGTACCCGATCATCTTTTCCCATTCGGCCTGGGTATCGTGGGCGCAGTTGATCCGGGCACTGTCCATACCGGCAGCCACCAGTTCCCGGATCAGTTTCCCGCCGTCCAGGGCCGCCTCGGTGGGCAGGGTCACCATGATCCGGGTGCCGCTTTTTTCCCGGCCGAAGAGACGGCCAGTATTGTAGGAGAGCAGGGTATCCCCGGAAAAGAACCGCTTGGGGTCTGGATAGGGAATCTGTTGGGCTTCGGGCACCTGGCAGATCCGTCCCAGAGAAGCCATCACCGCATCCAGGTTGGTGATGGTCCGGGCTTCGCCCCGGCCCAGGGAAGAAAGGCCAAGAGGCAGGAGGGAATGCTGGATCTTCCGCAGGTCGTGGGAACGCAGAGCCAGATAAAAAGCCATGTTCAAGGCGCTGTTCAGGAAATGGGTCCGCTGGATTTGGGGACGCCAGGATCGATACAGGGCTTCCCCCTTCACCAGTACATCCTGGCGCAGCCGGCTCAGTCCCTGATAAAGCGCTTCCGGTGATTTGTACAGTTGATTTTTCATGGTCGAACACCCCGATTGATACAAAAAGCATTGGATTTTCCGTGTCTTGCTTTTAGTATAAACCACCTCCGTACTGACACAGTGACGGAAAGAGGAGATTTTACCCAGGTTTTACAAAATTCGTCAGATTTTACAGAAATTTTACAGAGAATCAAGTACGGAGGAAGGCGTGCGGAATAGGACAGCGGGCACAGTCTCTTTTTCCATGGTATAATGGAACCTGTAATGAACGGAGACAGGAGGCAGTACAAATGATAGACGATCTACGTTTTGCCAAACAGCTCCAGTTCATCCTGGAACTGGACAAGGAAAAGACCATTCTCCGCCAGACCCATCTCACCGGATACCGCCGGCAGGAAAACGATGCGGAGCACGCCTGGCACATGGCTGTGATGGCCTGTTTATTGAAGGAATATGCCAACGAGCCTTTTGACCTGGCCCGGACCCTTTTGATGATCCTCCTCCACGATGTGGTGGAAATCGATGCAGGGGATACTTATGCCTACGACCCGGAAGGGGTGAAGACCCAGCGGGAACGGGAGGAAAAGGCAGCAGACCGGATCTTTGGCCTGCTGCCGGAGGACCAGGCCCGGGAATTCCGGGCTCTCTTTGAAGAATTCGACCGGGGGGATACGCCGGAAGCCCGGTACGCCCATGCCCTGGACAATTTCCAGCCCATCCTGCTGAACGATGCCAATGACGGAAAGGATTGGCGGCTCCACCAGGTCCATCGGCAGCAGGTGGAAAAACGGAACGCCCATACCCGCGAAGGCAGCGAAAAGATCGGCCAGGCCGTCCAGGCCATCATCGACCGGAATGTGGCGAAAGGGAACTTGAAGCCGTAAAGACAGGGCAGAGGGAAGAGTACAGAGTGAAGAGCGGGACGGTGGTAAGCAACTGGCCCCTTGCAGTGGCATAGGGGCTGCCCGCAAAAAAGTAAGGAGGAGAGTGCGTGAACAAACGATGGATACCTGTTTTCTGCCTTTGCCTGATGGCCCTTACCGGCACGGCCTGTGCCCGGACCCCTGGAAGCATTGGGCCGAGAAAGGAGAAGCAGCCTCCGGTCCAGGAACCCTACCGTCCCCAGAAGGTGGAGGGTCCGGTGGGGCTGGTGTGGGACTGGCAGGCTCCCGGAGAAAACGCTTCCCGGCTTTCCCGGGAAAAGAAGCTGCCGGGGATCAATGTCCTTTCTCCCAGCTGGTTCGTGATCGGGGATACAGAGGGGAACATCCAGGTGAAGCATGCGTCCCTGGACTATGCGCCCCAGGCCCATGCCCAGGGGTATAAAGTGTGGGCGCTCATCACCAACGGCTTCGACCCGGACCGGACCCATGGCCTCCTGGACAATCCAGCCGGCCGGAAGAATGCGGTGGAGGGGATCCTGTCCCTGGCGAAACAGTACCAGCTGGATGGGATCAACCTAGATTTCGAAAACATCCGGGCGGAAGACAGCGACCGGCTGACGGAGTTCGTGGGAGAAATCGCCGGCCCCCTGCAGCAGGAAGGGTATACCGTCTCCATCGACGTGACAGTCCCTTCGGACAATGGCAACTGGTCCCGCTGCTACGACCGGAAGGCTCTGGCGGAAAAGGTGGACTATGTGATGCTCATGGCCTATGATGAACATTCCCGGCTGTCTCCCCGGGCCGGGTCCGTAGCCAGTCTGCCCTGGGTGGAAAAAGGCATCCGGAATACGGTCAAGGAAGTCCCGGCAGAAAAACTGGTGCTGGGGATGCCCCTCTACATGCGGGACTGGAAGGTAGAAGAGGGAAAGGTCAGCGCCAAGACCCTTTCCATGGAAGGGGCCCGGAAGCTGATTGCTGAAAAAGGGCTAGTGCCGGCCTGGCGCAGCGAAGAAGGCCAATATTATTTCGAATACCGGGACCAGGGGGTACTCCATCGGGTGTGGCAGGAAGAATCCCGGAGCCTGGCCCTGAAGAATGCCCTGATCAGTCGGTACGACTTAGCTGGCAGCGCCTACTGGCGGAAGGGTCTGGAAGAGCCGGACGTGTGGAATACCATGGAAAAGTGGAAAAAATGACCCAAATTGGGTATAATAGGAAGAGCCGCGCTGGGAGAGGCGTCGGCTTTTCTTTTTATTTGTCAAATTACTCTTATATCTTATGTGTCGGAGGTCATGATGAAACCCCAGAAATTACAGAAAACCCAAGAGGCTGCCCTGCCCGTTGATCTCAATACCAGCGCTGCGGACAAGGTCCAGGAGCATTATCTGCAGATGCTGTTCGAAACCACCCCGGTGGAGGAACTGCTGAAGCCCATGAAGGGGAACAGCCGGAAATACCGGAAATACATCATCCAACTGGGAAAACTGGACAAACGGTCCCCCCGGGTAAGGGAAAAAATCGTTCCCTTTGCCGTCGAGCTGTACCAGGAAGGGGACCGGATCTACCAGGACATTGCCGCCTATACCTTCCAGGCCTTCCTGGGCCAGGTGTGCCGGAACCTGCAGCAGATCGTGGGAAAGGAACCGGAGAACATAAAAAAAATCAGCAAATATAGCCCGGAGGCCATGGCGGACTTGCTGCTGAAATATGGACGGATCTGCCAGAAGAAAAAAGAGCCTTTTCGGCCCAACGCCCTGTGGATGGTGCTGGAAATGGCCGAAATGCCTTATCCGGAAGGGAAGCAGCACCAGGCGGAAGCCCTGCTGAAGAAGAAGGAAAAAGAGGCCCGGGAATCCAGGGAAACCAAAGAGACTAAAAATAGCAAGGGGACCAAGGGGGAACGGGAAGCCAAAGAGATCCGGGAACCGGAAGTCCCTGCAGAAGAAGACCCGGAAGAGCCTGCTGCCCGAAAGAACCGGGACAGCCGGACCCGGGATAAGGCTGTCCGGAACCGGAACGGCCGGGCAAAGAAGAATGCCGTCTTGGAACCGGCCCCGGAAGAAGCTCCGGCGGAGGCCATGGCACCGGCCGTCCCGGAACCCCAGGCCGCTTCTGCTGCCTTGGATCCTGCCCAGGACCCGGAAGCGGCAATGGTGCCTGCAGGGCCCGCCTCCGCCCCGGAAAGCGCAGACGACGGACAGGAAGCCTCGGAAGAAAAGCCCTTCACCACCTATGTGGGCCGGATCAACATCGTGGACAGTTTCTACAATTTCACGCCCATGGGAATCTGGCAGGATGAAGCCTACCGGGCCCTTTCGGGAGAAGAAATCGATGCCCTGATCCCCCGGGCGGAACAGTACAAGAACATCAACCTGTGGTACAGCCTCCACAGCGACCAGAAATATATGGAAGACCATTTCCATGAGAATGACATCATCTTCCTGGAAATCAGCCCGGAAACCCTGGTGGAAAATAAAGACAACCAGGGGAACCTCCGGTCCACCGCTTATCGGGTGTTCTGCATCGATGCCCTGAAGGAAGGGCACCTGCAGTATCCCTTTGAAAAGGGACTGTATACGGTGGTGCCGGAAAAAAGGCTCCTGGATCCCATTTCTAAAGATACGGTGCTGCGGCTCCAGGAAGAGAATCTCTTTGCCGGAGAGCAGATCCTGATCCAGCTGGAAAATGGCTGGATCGCCGGCCCTTATGAAGTCCAGAAGAACAACCGGTTCGGTTTCTTTGTGGAAAGCGAAGTGCCTGCCAACCAGTATCTATTGACTGCCTGCCCGCCGGAAACCTGGCAGAAAGTGGTCTTCTTCCCGGCAGAAGGGACCTGGGCCAGCCGGCAGGAAAAGACAGAGTGGGCCTTTTACCATCGTCTGCCGGGCACGGCTTCCCAGCTGGTGGATATGGCCCCGGATGAAGTACTGCTCCGGAGCCTGGTGAAAAGCGCCCAGGTGGATTCCGGCGACATGGTGAAGCCGGAAACCTTGAAAAACTTCCTGGAACGGGAACAGGACCAGCTATTCAGCAATCTTCCCTCCGCCATCCGGAAACAGCGGGTCCAGCGGCTGGGAACTATCCTGGAAGAAGATAAGGCAGCCCGGAAAGGCTATGAAGAGGTGGGGGACTTCCTGTACCAGCATCTCCTGGACAATGTGAACAAACGGTGGGGGCAGGATTTCATCTCCGCCCTTCTGGAACGGTATCCGGATATCTGGCAGGAATTGGGGAACGCCAAGGGCGTATCCGCCCGGAACCGGAAAGCCCTGGCCCTGGTCCAAGAAAGACAGACCCGCCAGGCTCCGCCCCAGACGGAAGAAGAGCTGGCAGAACGGATCAATGGAATCCCAGCTTCCGGCAGCAACAATCGGAAATGCCTGGAATACTTGATCACCTCCATCCAGAAAGAACGGCCCCAATACAGCCGAAACCTGATCCTGAATCTCTTGATCTGCGCTACCCAGGGCTTTTTGACGGTGTTTTCCGGCTCCCCCGGCAGCGGCAAGACTTCTTTCTGCAACCTGCTGGGCAAGGTGCTGGGACTGACCCAGTTCGAACGGAAAATCGGACCCCAGGATTTCATGAGCACCACCAATCGGTACATCCCTGTTTCCGTGGAGCGGGGCTGGACTTCCAAACGGGATCTGATCGGCTATTACAATCCCCTCACCAAGGCCTTTGAAGAAAGCAACCGGGATGTCTATGACGGGCTGCGGCTGCTGGATTGGGAAAAACGCCATGGAATCCGGCAGTATCCCTATTACATCCTCCTGGATGAAGCCAATCTTTCCCCCATGGAATACTACTGGGCGGATTTCATGAATGTATGCGATGATTGGAATGAGGAGCACACCATCAACCTGGGCCACAACCATCGGTTCCAGCTGCCGGAGACCCTCCATTTCCTAGCTACCATCAACAACGACCACACCACGGAGACCCTTTCTCCCCGGCTGATCGACCGGGCCTGGATCGTCACCCTGCCCCATACGGAATTCGTCCCGGAAGTGGACGGGGGACTGGGCAATGGGGAAATCCAGCAGGTCTCCTGGCAGCAGCTGAAGAGCCTCTTCGATGTGGCTCCCCGGGAAAGCTGCCAGCTGACCAGCGTGGAGCAGAATGTCTATGACCGGGTGAAAGCCCGGCTGGCGGAACAGAATATCTATCTGAGCATGCGGATCGAACTGGCCCTGCACCGGTACTGGCGGGTGGCTTCCCGTCTCATGGAACCGGAAGACCACATCCGCCCCGGGGTCATCGCCCTGGACTATGCCGTGGCCCAGAAAGTCCTGCCCAAACTCAGCGGCAATGGGGCAGAATTCGAAAAATGGCTGATACAGTTCCGGGATGACTGCGCCAGCAACCGGATGGTCCAGAGCGCGGCGCTGTTGGATCAGATCCTGGAGTGGGGGAACCGGCGGATGAAGTTCTTCCAGTTCTTCCACTGAGATGGCCATGGAAAAAACAATCCGTCTCCTGGAACAGAACGGGCCAGGGCTGCTGCTGCCGGTGACCGATCAGGCCCGTCCCTATTCGGCAGAACGGGTACTGGCGGCAGCGGGGCATCCGGGGGTGCGGGAAAACCTCCACTACGACCTGGCACTCCCTGCCGACTGGG
Source organism: uncultured bacterium (assembly GCA_905215645.1). Taxonomy (GTDB): domain Bacteria; phylum Bacillota; class Negativicutes; order Acidaminococcales; family Acidaminococcaceae; genus Acidaminococcus. The sequence continues at coordinate 14,147 of CAJMQS010000019.1, read as the reverse complement.
ACTGTGCTTCCGTAGCGGTGGCGCTGAACGGAAAGCCGCTGAACAGTATGTACGATCGGCGCCACGGCACTGTCCTGTTTCCCAATAATATCTTTGCCTACCATATGGGCCTGGTGGAACTGGAAATCACCCTCCAGCAGGAAGACGGCACTGACAGCACCTGGTATACCGACCTTCTGCCGGTGCTGATCCAGCCTTCTCCTCAGCAGCAGAACCTGAAAGCCATGCTGGAATTCATCTATGCCCACCAGAAGCCTCTGCTCCGGGAAAAGACCGGGGGCCTGGTCCAGGGGGAACGGAGCGATTTCCAGGATTTCCTTTCCCAACTGACCCTGGCCGATGAGATCCTCCAGGTCTATGAAGAAAGCTATGGGTATTTCAAGGCCAACTGCCGCCACACCTTGGAAACCGCCGAGGTGGTGGACTGGACGGAAAAAGTCCAGACGGTGAATTCCCATACCCTCCAGTATCTGGTCCGCCATCCGGAATATCTGAAGGAGTCTCCTGCTGGGATCCAGGTAGGGGACCGGTACTGCCTGCCCGAAAAGCTCCTGATGACCCAGGATAAGATGAGCCGGGATGTCTATGAGAACCAGGTGGTCCTCAGCTTCCTCAAACGGATGCTCTACGACATCGGGGAAGGACGGAAGGAAATCCAGGACCAGCTCCAAGGGTTGGAACTGCCGGATGCCCAGGAAAACGGCTATATCCTGTCTTCCCAGGTGCTCTATGAAAATGCGGCCCGGATGCTCCGGAGCTTCCTGAAACGGTGCGAAGAGGTGGAAGAGCGGCTCCAGGAGATGTTCGTCTCCTACCAGCAGATCCTTCCAGTGACCTTGCTGGATGGCCTCCAGCTGCCGGTGCCCACGGAACCCTTTTTCCGGATTCCCCAGTATCACCGGATCTACCTGTGCATCCACCAGTGGATCCAGAATACCTGCCACCACTTCCCCCGGGAGCAGATGCTGCTGAACTTGTATGAAAACACCTTCGTATTCGAAGTGTACTGCTTGGCCAAACTGATCTGCCAGCTCCAGGGAGCCGGCTACATCCTGGACAGCCGCAGCCGGCAGCGCTACAGCCAGGGGGCACGGAACCTGTACGACCCTTCCGGTTACCAGAATGTGTTCCGCTTCCACAAGGGAGAAGAGATCCTGACCCTGTATTTCCAGCCGGTGATCACGGACCAGGCGGAAAATGCCGAAAGGGGCATCCACCTCTACCGGAATACCACCTATGCCTTCAAGGCCCTGGAGGAAGGCCATTATTACACCCCGGACTACCTGCTGAAATGGCGGGGAAGAGGGCGGGAGACTTACTTGATCTTGGATGCCAAATACAGCTATAAGAAAAAAGTCCTCCAAGAGCTGATGCCGGAGATGGCCTATAAATATCTCCTTTCCCTGAGCCCCATGCCCTATGAGGAAGAAGGGGAAGAAGTGGAGGTCTCCATCCGGGGGCTGGAGATCCTCTACGGGCTCACCAACGGAGACCAGGAACTGGAATCTTTCTACAACTGCCGGCTGGAAGGGAACCAGATCCGCCCGGCAGCCAATGTGATCCCCTGTTCCGAAGAAGTCAGCGAAGAGAACCAGCAGAAGAATCTCCAGGAACTTTTGCGGGAGCTGAGGGAGTGAAAAAGGGAGACGCTGCGTGTGCAACAGCTCCTTGAGACGTCAGACGTCAGCTCTGTTTGGCTTAGCAGTAGGTCCGTCCTGCTTATTGCCAACAATCTGACGTCTGACTTCTGAAAGGCCCTCTGGGCCGTTCTGACGTCTTATTAAATCTGCCATCTGAAAGGCCCGTCAGGGCCGGTCTGACGTCTTGACTATGAAAACCGGAGGCCGGGACGGGCGGGCCTGCGGCCCGCCCGTACGCCGTTGGGGTCGGATGTTCAAGCCGTTGACCGCTGACCGTTGATAGCTGACAAAGGCCGCCGGAAAATCCGGCGGCCTTTGCCAACCTAAAGCAATCCATGCAGTTTCCCCAATTTCTGGATCTGGTCCAAAGAGTAATGGGTGATCCGGGAAATAGTCTCCATGGGGATCTTTTCTTTCAGCATGGCAAGAATGTTGGATTCCCGTTCTTCTTGGCGGCCTTCCAAACGACCTTCCAAACGGCCTTCCTGTTTTCCTTCCAAACGGCCCTTTTCAAGACCTTTTGCCAGGCCTTGTTCCATTCCTTTTTCCAGGTTCTTTCTAGCAATGGCGTGTCCGATACCGCACATGGTCTCCGCCTCCTTTTTCATCTCTACGGTCATGGGAATGTTGTATTCCCGTTCCAGGATTTGTTTCTTCACGTCAGGGTCCATTTCTGTGGACAGAAGGACGCTGAGCAGGTGGATAATATCCTCCTGCCTGCTGTCCGGCTGTCCCAGGCAAATCATCATCATGGACACCATATCATAATTCATTTTATCATATTTGGCGTTGCCCACCAAATTTTCTTCCATCATGTGGAAAGAAGTCAGGGTGTTCTGTTTGGGCTTTGGAGGGTCCAGACAGATCCAGAGGGAATAGACCTTCTGGAGTTTCTGGTAGTCGGAATTCTGGAAGACAATCCCTTTCTGACGGGAAAGCAGCCTTCCACAGTAATAGACAGCCCGTTTCAGCAGGGGATAGCCCGGGTTCCAGTCATTCTGACTTTCCACGTTGATGAAAATCTGCCGGGATTCCTTGCCATCAGGAGTACGCGCCGAAAATAGGATGTCGAAATTCACATTTCCTTCCTTGATGCTTTTGTCCGCCGTGTTTTCGCCTCTGATGCGTCCCGGATCCTGGACATCCTGATCCACAGCTACAGAACAGACTGCAGGGGTACCTTCCAGACAGGGGAGCAGTTCCGGGATGGAACAATGCTCGTATTCTGGAAGACAGCCCTGGAGGATGTGGGCCAAAATGATTTTGTTGGCCAGGAGCCGGCAGCAGGCGGCATCCAATGCTTGTTCTTCCTGCCACGTGTCCAGATCATGGGCAACAGTGGTAGAGATTTTCATGGAATCACCATCTTTCTATAAAATTTGCAAGGGTTCAATGGTGATACCATTCGTCAAGAAACAAGAACTTCCTTCCTGGGTGGAAAAAGACCGTCATTAAGTGGAAAAAAGTGTTGTAAGAGAAAAAAGAAGGCAGAAACGGCCCCAGGGGGGCCTTGAGACGTCAGACGTCAGCTTTGTTCGGTTTAGATGTAAGTCCGTCCTGCTCATCACGAACAATCTGACGTCTGACTTCATAAATCTGCCATCTGAAAGGCCCGTCAGGCCGTTCTGACTTCTTATTAAATCTGACTTCTGATAGGCCCGTCAGGGCCGGTCTGATTTCTTATCAAGGACCGGCCTGACGTCCTTCCCATCTGTCCCCCATTTTTCCCACTTTTTCTGCTACAATGGAAGTGCGGAAGGGGGAATGGATATGGAAAAATCATTATTGGAGCAGTTCGGACGGCAGCGCTGCGGGGTGTTCCTTTCGGCGGAACCCAAGGATCTGGAATCTTTGAAGCACTGGCTGCGTCTGGTGGATTTCCACTGTGCAGGGGTGTGGAGCGGACGGCAACCCTGCTGCCAGGTGCTGGTCCATATGAATGTGCTGTACCGGCCGGAATTGGAGCGCCTGGGGCCAGCCATGAGCCGGCGGTTCGGGCAGAAGGGATACCTTTTTGTCGATGAAAATGGCCAGGCCTGGGAATTTTCTCAAAAAGGAGGCTCGGGTAAAGCCCTGGGGCCGTTGACCCCGCAGGTACTGGATCGGTTCTACAGCGGCCTTTTGGGGGAGCCGTTCCATTTCCAGGAGTTCCGGACCATGTACTCTGTGAATGTAGGGGCGCCGTCGATCATGATTGCCCAGCATATCCATGATATGATGGTGAAATATGAAGACTGGGATGTGCGGTTCGTGGATGCATTGGAAGATCCCAAGGAGAGTAAGGAGCGGTGAAAATGGAGAAACTGACATTGGCTTATGAGGTGGCAAAGAAGTATCATGCAGGACAGAAGGACCGGGCAGGAAAAGATTATATCCATCATGTGAAATTCGTATCGGACCAGGTGCTCCCCTTGGGAGAGACCTATGCCCTGGTGGGGATGCTCCATGACACCCTGGAAGATACGGCCATGGACCGGGAAACCCTGGAAAAATTATTCGGGAAGACCGTGGCGGAGGCGGTGGCCCTTTTGACCCACGACAAAAAAGTCCCCTATTTGGACTATGTGCAGAACATCAAGGCAAGCGGGAATCCCTATGCCATCGCAGTGAAAAAGGCGGACCTGCGGAACAACATGGACCTGACCCGGCTGCCGGAAGTGACGGAAAAGGACCGGAAGCGGGTGGAAAAGTACCGGAAAGCTTACAGCATCCTGATGCCTTGACTTTTCCTCCCCCCCGTGCTACACTAGAAAAAACTTCAAAAGTACTACCTTTTAACCTAGTCCTGTGAGACTAAGAAAGGGACTTTTATCCAGAAGCATTTAATTAGAAGCCTTCTTGTCTTAGGACGAGAAGGCTTATTTTTATGAAACAGGATGGGGCACTGGCCCGGTCCTTATTCCAGCGAACTGTAACAATAGGAGGCTACAACATGACAAAGGCGGCAGTCAGCCTGTCCGGACGGGATATCCTGGATCTTTCCTCCCTGTCCGTGGAAGAGTACGATCTGATCATGCGAACGGCAGCAGAGATGAAAAAGGTCATGAAACGGGACATCAAGAAGCTCCCTTCTCTGCGGGGCAAATCCATTGTGAACCTGTTCTATGAAAACAGCACCCGGACCCGGAGTTCTTTCGAACTGGCTGGGAAGTACTTGGGAGCCGATGTGATCAATTTGAGCACCGGGACTTCCAGTGTGAAGAAGGGGGAATGCCTGAAGGACACCATCCTGACCATGCAGTCCATGGCCTGTGATGCCATCGTCATGCGGCACCCGGTGGAAGGAGCTGCCAAATATGCAGCGGATATCGCCGACCCTGTGGTAATCAACGCCGGGGACGGGGCTCATGCCCATCCCACCCAGGGTCTCCTGGACATGTTCACCATCCTGGAACATGGGAAACAGTTCAAAGGACTGAAGATGGCCATCATCGGGGATATCCTCTACAGCCGGGTGGCCCGGAGCAACATTGCGGCCTGGACCAAACTGGGAGCGGATGTCCATGTGGCCGGCCCCATGACCCTGATCCCTCACGACATCCAGGAACTGGGGGTCACGGTGCACAAACGGGTGGAAGACGCCATCGAAGGGGCGGATGTGGTGGATGTGCTGCGGATCCAGCTGGAACGCCAGGATAAAGCCATGTTCCCTACGCCTCGGGAATACGCCCGGATCTACGGAGTCAACGAAGAACGGATGAAACTGGCCAAACCGGACTGTCTGGTGATGCATCCGGGCCCCATGAACCGAGGCCTGGAAATTTCCTGGGATACGGGGTACAGCGACCAGGCGGTGATCCGGGAACAGGTGACCAATGGGGTCGCGGTGCGGATGGCCTTGTTATTCTTGACGATTATGGGAGGAAAGCCAGTTGAAAACGCTAATTAAGAACGGACGGATCGTAGATCCCAGCCAGCAGCTGGACCAGGTGATGGACCTTCTGGTGGAAGACGGGAAAATCGCCCAAGCGGCGCCTCACATTGAAGGAGAAGCGGACGAAGTATTCGACGCCACAGGCCTTGTTGTGGCTCCCGGCTTCATCGACCTCCACACCCATCTCCGGGAACCGGGGCTGGAAGCCAAGGAAGACCTGGTCACCGGGACCATGGCAGCAGCCCATGGGGGCATCACCCGAGTGGCCTGCATGCCCAATACCAAACCGGTGATTGACAGCTCCATCGTGGTCAGCGGCATCCAGGAACGGGCCCAAAAGGAAGGGTACGTCCATGTGGAAGTGATCGGGGCCATCACCAAAGGAGAAAAGGGCAAGGAACTGTCTGAAATGGGGGATATGGCACAGCACGGAGTCATGGGCTTCTCCGACGACGGCCACTATGTGTCCAGTGCCTATGTGATGAACCTGGCGGCCCAGTATGTGAGTGCTTTCGATAAGCCTCTCATCTGCCATGACATCGACGAAGAGATGAACCACGAAGGGTTCATGCACGAAGGGGCCGTCTCTGCCCGGCTGGGGGTACCCGGCATCCCTTCCATCGCGGAAGACATCTGTGTGGCCCGGGATGCGGCCATTGCGGAATACACCGGGGCCCACATCCACATTGCCCACATCGCCAGCAAAGGGGCGGTGGACATTGTCCGGAAGGCCAAGGCCCGAGGGGTGAACATCACCTGCGAAGCGACGGTGCACCACCTGACCTTGACCGACGAAGCCTGTGCCGGCTACAATACGGCCACCCGGGTTTCCCCACCGCTGCGGAGCTGGGACCATGTGGAAGCCCTGCGGCAAGGTCTGAAGGACGGCACCATCGATGCCATCGTCACGGACCATGCGCCCCACGCACCGGAAGAAAAGGATGTGGAATTCCGGTATGCTCCCAATGGGTTCTGCGGCTTGGAGACTTCTGTGGGGGTGGTCCTGACGGACCTGTATCATACGGGAGAATTCTCCATCAATGAAATCGTGGATAAAATGAGCACCAGCCCCGCCCGGATCATGGATCTGGACGCTGGCAGCTTGAAAGTGGGCCGGAATGCGGACATCACCATCCTGGATCTGGACCGGGAATGGACGGTGGACAGTGAAAAATTCTATACCCGGGGCAAAGTGACTCCCTTTGACGGAAAGCACTGCAAAGGCATGGCAGTGGCGACCATGGTCGATGGCCGGTTTGTGATGAAAGACGGTGTGGTATGCAAAAAGTAAAAGGCAAATTGGTATTGAAGGACGGAAGCGTCTATGAGGGGACCCTCTACAGCACCCACAAGGCAGTGGGAGAAGTGGTGTTCACCACCGGCATGTCCGGCTATCAGGAGACTTTGACGGACCCCTCTTTCTGTGGGCAGATCGTCATCTTCACCTATCCCCTGATCGGCAACTACGGCTGCAATGATCTCTTCAATCAGAGCGAAGGCTGCTGCTACAAAGGGCTGATCGTCAGCGAACTGTGCGACGAACCTTCCAGCTGGCGGGATGAGGGCACGGTGATGGAATTCTTGGAAAAGAACGATATCCCGGTGCTTACAGGTGTGGATACCCGGGCCATCACCCGGCGGATCCGGTCTTACGGGACCCTCCAGGGAGTGCTGGTGCCGGCGGATACTCCTGATGACGAAATCCAGGCTCTCCTGGCCACTCCGGAAGAACATGACCAGGTAGCCCAAGTGACCACCAAGAAGGTATATACCATGGGACCGGAGGATGCCAAATATTCCGTAGCCGTCATGGACTACGGGGTGAAGCGGCACATCCTGGAATGCCTGGTGGAAAAAGGCTGCAAACTGACCGTGTTCCCGGCAGAAACTCCGGCAGAAGAGGTGCTGGCCATCGATCCGGATGGGATCTTCCTGAGCAACGGCCCTGGGGACCCGGCGGACTTGAAGCCGGAAATCGAGAACATCAAGAAGATGATCGGCAAGAAGCCCATCTTCGGCATCTGCATGGGGCATCAGGTGATGGCACTGGCCAACGGGGCCAAGACCAAGAAGATGCTCTTCGGCCACCGGGGTATCAACCAGCCGGTCCGGGATCTGGTGGACCACAAGATCTGCATCACCTCCCAGAACCACGGCTACATGGTGGACGAGGATTCCCTGAAGGGCCTGCCCATCGAAGTGATCAACCGTTCCCTGAACGACAACACCATCGAAGGCCTGCGCTATCTGGACCATCCTACATTTACAGTGCAGTACCATCCGGAAGCTTCCCCCGGTCCCAGCGGCAATGCTTATCTGTTCGACCGGTTTATCAAAATGATGGGAGGGCACTGATATGCCAAAAAAAGAGAATGTGAAAAAAGTCATGGTCATCGGTTCCGGCCCGATCATCATCGGTCAGGCCGCTGAATTCGACTATTCCGGCACCCAGGCCTGCCGGGCCCTGAAGGAAGAGGGGCTGGAAGTGGTCCTGGTGAACTCCAACCCGGCCACCATCATGACCGATGTGCACATTGCGGACCGGGTCTATGTGGAACCGTTGGATGTGGAATTCCTGGAAGCCATCATCGCCAAGGAACGGCCGGATTCTCTCTTGGCCACCCTGGGCGGGCAGATCGGCCTGAACCTGGCCATCGAACTGGATAAGAAGGGTATCCTGAAGAAATACAATGTGCAGCTTTTGGGCACCCAGATCCCCAGCATCATGAAGGCGGAAGACCGGGAACTGTTCAAGGAGACCATGGAAAAGCTCCATCAGCCCATTCCCCAGAGCACCATCGTGGAAAGCGTGGATGCGGCCAAAGAATTCGCCAAGAAGGTGGGCTTCCCCCTGATCGTGCGGCCGGCCTACACCTTGGGAGGCACCGGGGGCGGCATTGCCCACAATATGGACCAGCTGGATGACATCACCACCAAGGGGCTCATGTACTCCCTGATCGGTCAGGCCCTGATCGAACGGTCCGTGGCCGGCTGGAAGGAAATCGAATACGAAGTGGTCCGGGACCATGAAGACAACTGCATCACTGTCTGCAACATGGAAAACATCGATCCGGTGGGGGTCCATACCGGGGATTCCATCGTGGTGGCGCCCTGCCAGACCCTGACCGACTGGGAAGTCCAGATGCTCCGGACCGCTGCCATCGACATTGTCCGGGAACTGGGCGTGGAAGGGGCCTGCAACGTGCAGTATGCCCTGAATCCGGACAGCGAAGAATACATCGTCATCGAAGTGAACCCTCGTGTCAGCCGGTCTTCCGCCCTGGCTTCCAAGGCGACGGGCTATCCCATCGCCAAAGTGGCCGCCAAGATCGCCGCCGGGTACACCCTGGACGAAATCGAGAACGCGGTGACCAAGAAGACTTCCGCCTGTTTCGAACCCACCTTGGACTACTGCGTGATCAAGATTCCCCGCTGGCCCTTTGACAAATTCGTCAACGCCGACCATACCCTGGGGACCCAGATGAAGGCCACCGGGGAAGTGATGGCCATCGAACGGAACATCGAGGCCGGCCTGCTGAAGGCGGTCCGCTGCCTGGAAATCGGGCTGATCCATATGGATATGCCGGAACTCCACAAGCTGACGGACCAGGAAGTGTTCGACAAGGTCCGGAAAGTGGACGATGAACGGCTCTTTACCATCGCCGAAGCCTTCCGGAGAGGGATGACCGTGGACCAGGCCCACGCCATCACCAAGATCGACGAATTCTTCCTGCGGAAGATCCGCCACATCGTGGAACTGGAAGTGCGTCTGAAGAGCGAGGAACTGACGCCGGAACTCCTCCGGGAAGTGAAGGAACGGGGCTTTGCAGATGTGACCATCGGGAAGCTGGTAGGGAAGACCGGGCTGGAGATCCGGGCCCTGCGGAAGGAATGGAAGATCCTGCCGGTGTATAAGATGGTGGATACCTGCGCGGCGGAATTCGACGCGGAAACGCCCTACTACTACTCCACTTATGGGGTGGAAGACGAAGTGGAAGACACCCCCAACAAGAAGGTGCTGGTACTGGGCTCCGGGCCCATCCGGATCGGCCAGGGGGTGGAATTCGACTACTGCTCTGTCCACTCTGTATGGGCCCTGAAGGACCTGGGTTATGAAACCATCATCGTGAACAACAACCCGGAAACCGTTTCCACGGATTTCGATACGGCTGACCGGCTGTATTTCGAACCCCTGACCCTGGAAGACGTGCTGAACGTGATCGACCGGGAAAAACCGGAAGGGGTCATCGTCCAATTTGGCGGTCAGACGGCTATCAACCTGGCGGGGCCGCTGAACGACTGCGGGGTGAAGATCCTGGGATCTTCTGTGGACAGCATCGACCGGGCAGAAGACCGGGAACGGTTCGACGAACTGCTGACCAGCGTGGGGATCCCCCGTCCGAAAGGCCACACGGTGTTCGACATCGACGGTGCCCTGCGGGCGGCCAACGATGTGGGCTACCCTGTGATGGTGCGTCCTTCCTATGTGCTGGGCGGCCGGGCCATGGAAATCGTCTACAACGATGAGGAACTGAAATACTACATGAACAACGCCGTGAAGGCCTCTCAGGAACATCCGGTGCTGGTGGACCATTACCTAATGGGTACGGAAGTGGAAGTGGACGCTATCTGCGACGGCAAGGACGTGCTGATGCCTGGGATCATGGAACATATCGAACGGGCTGGGGTCCATTCTGGGGATTCCATCGCGGTGTATCCGCCCCGGACCCTCAGCGAGCACGTGATCGAACAGATCATCGACTACACCACCAAGCTGGCCCTGGGTCTGGAAGTCCATGGGATGATCAACATCCAGTATATCGTCCGGGACGAAAAGCTGTATGTGATCGAAGTGAACCCGCGGTCCAGCCGGACAGTGCCTTTCCTGAGCAAGGTGACGGGCATCTCCATGGTGGATGTGGCCACCAAATGCGCCATGGGCGTATCCATTCGGGAGCAGGGCCTGGAACCGGGCTTGAAGCTCTTCCCGGACTACTATGCGGTGAAGGCGCCGGTGTTCTCCTTCAACAAGATGACCGACGTGGACATCACCCTGGGGCCGGAAATGAAATCCACTGGGGAAGTCATGTGCATCGACGCCCAGTTCCCTAGAGCCCTGTATAAGGCCTGCATCGCTGCCGGCACCCATATCCCCAAGAGCGGGGCCATCCTGATCACGGTAGCGGACCAGGACAAAGACGAAGTAGTGCCCATTGCAGAAGGCTTCGAAGACCTGGGATATGAACTGGTGGCTACCGCCGGTACGGCCAAATTCCTGGAAGAAAAGGGCATCCATGTAGGTCGGGTGGAAAAGGCCAGTGCCGGTACCCCTAACCTGCTGGATGACATCAAGGAAGGGCGGATCTGCATGGTGATCAACACCCTGACCCACGGTTCCGATGCCACCCGGGACGGCTTCAAGATCCGCCGCTCTACGGTGGAACATGCCATCCCCTGCCTGACCAGCCTGGATACTGCCCGGGCTCTGTACAAGGCTATGGGAGCCATGCGCCGGCGCCCTGTGGTGAGCGTAGTGGCCCTCCAGGATCTGAAGACGGAGTAAGCCATGGCAGTATATTTAGAAGGAACCATTGTCCGGCAGGAGAAACTTTCTCCGGACATCCGGCTTATGGAGATCCGCTGTCCAGAGGTGGCGGCAGCGGCCCAGCCGGGACAATTTGTGACGGTACGGGTGAACAAACTCCACCAGCCTCTGCTTCGGCGGCCCTTCGGGGTGGCCGGGGCAGACCGGGCTGCCGGGACCTTTTCCCTGATGTACCGAATCGTGGGAGAGACCACGGAACTCATGGATGCCATGGAGGCCGGGGACCCCATCAGTGTGGTGGGGCCTCTGGGCCACGGGTTCCATCTGGGGGCCAAGAGAGGTCTTTTGGTGGGGGGCGGCATGGGTCTGGCACCTCTTCACTTCTTGGCCCAGGCGGACCCGGACCACAAAATGGAAGTAATCGTAGGCGGCCGGACTAAGGCGGAAGTGTTCTGGGCAGATCTGTTCAAGGACAAAACCGCTAAACAGTACGAAACCACCGATGACGGATCCTACGGGGTGAAAGGCACGGTGAACGCGGTGCTGCCGGGGCTTCTGGCCACAGGAAAGTATGACTGCGTGTACGTGTGCGGTCCCAGCCCCATGATGAAGGCTGTGGTGGAAGTGGTGGACCAGTACGGGGTGCCTTGCCAGGTATCCCTGGAAAAATACATGGGCTGCGGCCTGGGGGCCTGCCTGTCCTGCTCCTGTGAAGGAAAAGGCGGTAAGCGGATGAAAATCTGCAAGGACGGCCCGGTGTTCTGGAGCCAGGAGGTGGTGGAATGGTGAAGCCTTATGAAGATCCCCGGATGCAGGTGGACCTGGCGGGGGTGACCATGAAGACACCGGTGACCACTGCTTCCGGCACCTTCGGGTTCGGTCTGGAATTTACCGATTTCCTCGATCTGGACCATATCGGTGCCATTACCGTGAAGGGGACCACCCTGAAGCCTCGGCCCGGGAACAAGGGCCAGCGTCTGGTGGAAACCCCGGCAGGGGTGCTGAACTGTGTGGGGCTGGAAAACCCCGGGGTGGAATTCTTCCTGAAGGAAACCCTGCCTCATCTCCGGCAGGTGACGAAGACTCCGGTGATCGTGAACATCGACGGGGACAGTGCGGAAGACTACGGCACCCTGGCGGAGCTGCTGGATGTGGACGGGGTGGACGCCATCGAGCTGAACATCTCTTGTCCCAATGTGGCCCAGGGGGGCCTGGCCTTCGGCACTGACTGCCAGGCGGCAGGAGAAGTGGTGAAAGCGGCCAAGGCCCGCACCCATAAACCAGTGATCACCAAATTGTCTCCCAATGTGACGGACATCACGGAAATCGCCCGGGCCGTGGAAGCCGCCGGAACCGATGCCATTTCCCTCATCAACACCCTGGTTGGGATGAAGATCGACATCCAGAAAAAGCGGCCGGTGCTGGGGAACATCGTGGGAGGCCTTTCAGGCCCGGCGGTGCACCCGGTGGCAGTGCGCATGGTGTATCAGGTGGCCCAGGCGGTAAAGGTGCCTCTCGTTGGCATGGGCGGCATCAGCTGCTGGCAGGATGCAGTGGAATTCATCCTGGCCGGGGCTACGGCTGTGGCTGTGGGCACCTGCAGCTTTACGGATCCCAGTTTGGCGGAGACCATCAGCCAAGGGATCCAGGACTATCTGGACGCCAGTGGGGCGGCTTCTCTGGAGGAACTCCGGGGACAGGCTCTGCCGGGACGGAACTGAGGAGTGGAATCCATGGATGCAAGAGACAGACTGATCACGGCCCTGGATTTCCCCACCTTCGACCGGGCCAAAGCCCTGGTGGAAGAACTGGGGGATGCAGTGACCTTCTATAAAGTGGGGATGGAACTGTTCTACGGAGCGGGCCCGGACATCATCCGCTATCTGAAAGATAAAGACAAAAAGGTGTTCCTGGATCTGAAACTCCAGGACATCCCCAATACGGTGGCTCACAGCCTGGCGGTACTGACCCGGCTGGGGGCGGATATCATGAACATCCATGCGGTGGGCGGCCCCAAGATGATGGCGGAAGGCATGAAGGCGGTGCAGGAAGCCGCGGCGGAAATGGGCCGGCCGGCTCCCAAACTGATTGCCGTCACCGTGCTCACCAGTATGGATGAAGCCCAGTGGAAGCCCCTGAACTATGCCAAACCCATTGGGGAAGAGGTGCTGGACCTGGCGGCCCTTACCAAGGAAAGCGGCCTGGACGGGGTCGTAGCTTCCCCCCGGGAAGCAGCCGGGATCCGGGAAAGATGCGGAAAAGATTTCCTCATCGTGACCCCGGGAGTGCGTCCGGCTTGGGCGGCTGCTAACGACCAGAGCCGGATCGCCACCCCGGCGGCTGCCATCGGCAATGGGTCCACCCATCTGGTGGTGGGACGGCCCATTACCCAAGCAAAAGACAAACAGGAAGCTGTACGGAAGATCCTGGAAGAAATGGAAGGAGCTTTTTGACAATGAACGATACAACGGTACTGCATATGCTGGAAGAAACCAACGCGGTGATGCATGGTCATTTTCTGCTGACCAGCGGCCTGCACAGCCCTACTTATGTGGAAAAATTCAATGTGCTGCAGCAACCCCGGTACACGGAAGCCCTGTGCAAGGAAATCGCCGCCCGGTTCGTCAACGATAACGTGGAACTGGTGGTTGGCCCCATGACCGGCGGCATCCTGCTGGCCTATGAAGTGGCCAAGAACCTGGGCACCCGGTTCTTCTTCACAGAACGGGTGAATGGGAAGATGACCTTCAAGAGAGGGTTCCACATCGAACCGGGCACTCGGGTACTGATCGTGGAAGATATCGTCACCACCGGCGGCAGCGTGCGGGAAGTGCTGGATGTGGTGAAAGGTGAAGGCGGCGTGCCCGTGGGCGTTGGCCTTTTGGTAGACCGGAGCGGCGGCAAAGTGGATTTCGGCGTGCGCACCGAACCCTTGCTGCGCCTGGACGTAGAAGCCTACAAACCCGAAGACTGCCCCCTGTGCAAACAGGGTGTGCCCCTGACCCAGCGGGGACGGACGGGGAAATAAAAAAAGAAAGGGGTTGTTGCACGTGTGAAAACCACACACGTGCAACAACCCCTTCGTCAT
>CAJMQS010000018.1 GCA_905215645.1 uncultured bacterium | reverse complement strand
CGTATGACGAAGGGGTTGTTGCACGTGTGTGGTTTTCACACGTGCAACAGCCCCCTTCTTTTTTACAATGCATACGTCACGCCCACCAGTGCCGTCCGGCCGTAGGCGGGGCAGTCACCCAGGGTACGGGAGCCTACATCTTCGTAACTTTCGTCCAGCAGGTTCCGGAGCTTCAGCCAGGCGCTCCAGTGCTGATTGAATTTGTAATTGACGTTGGCGTCCAGGGTGAAAGCATTGCCGGTGTACCAGCCCTTGTCCCGGCCCCAGGCGGCTTGGAACAGCAGGCTGTTGGTCCAGCGTTTGTCCCTGTAGGTCAAGGCTGCCTTGACGGCATGGGGCGACACTTCGTCGGTGTACAGGGAATCGATGCCGCTGCCGTAGGTAGTGTCCGTCCTGGTCCAGGCGTAGGAGGCGGTGAGACCGTATTTTGGACTGAACTGGTCCTCCCAGGTGACCTGGATCCCGTCCTTGTTCTGGCTTTCCAGGTTCTTGGGCGTCCAGGTCCCTGCTTCTTTGTACCAGACAATGGGGTTGTTGATATGGGACACGAAGGCATTGACACCTAGGATGCTGTGGCTGCTGAGCTTGTATCGGATGCCCCCGTTCCATTTGAAGCCCGTTTCCGGCTGGAGATGTTCGTTCCCTCGGATCTTCCAGGCCCCGTCGGAATCCCGATTGTAATTGTTGTAATACAGTTCGTCCAGGGTGGGGACGGAATAGATCCGCTGGAGGGAGCCGTAGAAGGTCAGTTTGTCATCCGGCCGGTATTCCAGAGAGTCCCCGTATACGTATTCATTAGCGAACCGGGTGTTGTGGTTGAACAGGGAGGTGCTCTGGAGGGACAGCTTGCCGTACCGGGTCTTGGTGGTCACATAGGCGGACAGGTTGCTGATGCCCTGGTTGTAGTTCTTGGCGAAGTTGTGGGCGTCCAGCAGGTTCTGCTCCGTATCCAGGGAGGTGTGCTGCCATGTGACTCCTGTGGTGACAGTGAAATGCTTCCCCACCTTCCAGCCGTCCCGCCAGTCCAGGCCGTTGGTGTAAGCCTTCCACCGGCTGTAGCTGGGGAGTTCATCCTGCTCTTCCGTTCCTGCAGGGTAGTAAGAATCAGCCTGGTTGTAGTTGTGATACAGGGAAATCCAGCCGGGAGCCGCCGTATCTTCCTTGTAGTTGTAGGTCAGGTTCACGTTGTTGGCCAGTTTTTCCGCCTCGTAATTTTCCCGGTGGGTGTCCCAGTAGGAACGGCCCAGCCAGAGTCCCCGGCTGTTGCTGAAATGGGCGTAGGACAGGGTGAGAGAGGTGGAATCGGTGAACTGCCGGTCGAACCGGTAGAACATTTCCCGGCGGTTCTGGGCAGAATCGGGCATGGTGTGCCGGTCTCCCGCGCTGTCCCGGTAGTGGAGGGCATCCAGGTTGGACCGGCCTCCTGTGGCCAGCCAGCTCCATCCTTCGGCACTGCCTTCCAGATGGGCGTTCCAGCGCCAGCCATCGTAGGGGCCCCGGGCTCCTTCCAGCTGGAACTGGTGGCCGGATCCTTTCCGGGTGACGATGTTGACGGCGCCACCTGGGGTGTCGTAGTTCAGGTATCCGCCGTCTGCCGCCCCGTGGATCACTTCGATCCGTTCGATGGCGGAAGTGGGAACAGCCATGTCCAGGTCGTAGGTGCTCCGCCCGTTGGTGAGGCCGCTTTCCAGATTCATCCGGTGGCCGTCGATGAATACCGCTACCCGTTCATCCCCGTCGATCCTGACAATCCGTTGGGAGGTGTTCACCACCCCGCCGGTGACGGTGACCCCCGGCGCATAAGTCAGGGCTTCTGCCACTGAATCATAATGGTTGTCGGCGATTTCCTGTCGGGTGATCACCGTGACCCCGGCAGCCACCGGCATCAGGTCCGTGTTGGCTACCGCACTGTGGGCGTCGATCACCGGAGACTCTTTGCCGGGGGTACGGCCCAGGAGAACGGGAGCCGTCTGAGGATGGGGCACCGCCTTCTGGGCATGGGAGACTTTAGAGGCTTCCTCCCGGGCCAGGGCCGGGAAGGGACGGAACCCGCAAGAAGCCATTCCCAGCACCGCCAGGAAAAGCGAAAACGAAATTTTTCTGGAAGGAATCATGATCCTGTTCCACCTTTTGTATAGGATTTTGTCGGGAATATTGTACCATATGGGAAAGGGGGTGTGAAAGAATTCACGCCCCGGCCGCGACCCCTAGTCCAGCTCCTTCCATACAGGCCCTGCTTTATCCAGCACCATGTAGCTGTGGGGAGTGCCTGCTTTGGGCAGGGAGACGGAGCCTGGGTTCCAGTACCGGTTGTCCTGGCCCCAGGGCTCGTCGGCGGGAATGTGGGTGTGGCCGTGGAGGAGGATGTCCCCGGGCTGGAGCAGGGGAGGGTGCTGGAGGCTGTATCGGTGGCCGTGGGTGACGAAGATCAGGTGGTGGTTCCATTCCAGCAGGGCGTAGTCCGCCAGCACCGGGAACTGGAGGACCATCTGGTCCACTTCCGCCTCGCAGTTGCCCCGGACGCAGAAGATCCGGTCCTTCAGGCCGTTCAGGAGGGCAATCACCTCTTTGGGGGCATAACCTTCTGGCAGGTCGTTCCGGGGTCCATGGTACAGCAGGTCTCCCAGAAGGATCAGCCGGTCCGCCTCCTCTCGGTGGAAGGCTTCTGCCATTTTCCGGGCATACAGAGCAGAACCGTGGATATCCGAAGCAATCATGTATTTCATGGGCATCATCCTTTCGTATGGATGTATTATAGCATGGGAAAGTGAAAAAGACGCCAGACCGGCCCGTACGGGCCTTTCAGACATGGCCCCAGGGGGCCTTCAGACATCAGCTTTGTTCGACTTGGCAGCAGTATCCAACTGCGTATTGCCAGTAAGCTGACGTCTGACATCTGAGAGGCCCATTAGGGCCGGTCTGACGTCTTATCTATTTCAATCCCCAATACCGGATCCCGTTCCAGTAGAGAGGCTTGTACACTTCCGCTTTTTCCGGCAAGTGCACGTCCCGGAGGATGTACCGGAGGAATTCTTCCGGACCGGTCCGGTCCACCATATAGCCGATGTGTTCCTTGCCGCCAGGGGCTTCCGGGTCGATGTACTTCCGGGCATAGTCATACACGTTGCTGACAATCTTTACCACACTGTCCGCATCCGCCCATTTGATGAAGTCCACGCCCATCCGGGGGTTCTTCTTGCCGCTGCGGCCCAACAGCGTGATCCGGAAATACTGGGTCTTGCTCCGGGTCCAGGCCCGGTTGGGGCAGGCATGGGTGCAGACTCCGCAACCGATGCACTTTTCCACGTTCCGCACCGGACGGAATTTATCCATATGCAGGGCTTCCACAGAAAGCTGCTTGCATTTCTTCACGCAGGCTCCGCAGCTGATGCAGCGGGAAGGGTCGAATTGGGGCTCGGTCATGCCGATGATCCCGAAATCGTGCATCCGCACCTTGCAGCAGTCGTTGGGGCAGCCGGTGAGGGCTACCTTCACATGGAGGTCGTTGGGGAAGATGGCCTTTTCGATCCGTTTGGCCAGGGCGGTGGTATCATAGTTCCCAAAGGGGCACACCCGGTTCCCCACACAGGCCATGATGTTCCGGGTCCCGGAAGCGGGATAGCCGGTGCCGGGAGCTTCCTGGTTGATGTCCAGTTCCTCGATGATGGGTTGGAGAGCCTTATTCACTTCGGGGACCTTTTCAAAGGGGATCCCCAGGATCTCGAAGCCCTGGCGGATGGTCAGATGGACCTGGCCGTTGCCGTAGGTTTCCGCAATCTCCTGGATCTTGCCCAGCACATCAGCGGTGAGATGGCCCCCGGGCACCCGCACCCGGGAAGAGGTGATGCCCCGGTGCTTGGTCACCCGGTAGGCGTTCTTTTTCAGTTTTCCACAATCCATATCCAGCATGGGACGCCTCCTAGTCAATGAAGGACCGGACCTGGGTGTATTTGAACACCGGTCCATCCTGGCACACGTAGATTTCGCCGATCCGGCAGTGGCCGCATTTGCCAACGCCGCAGCACATTTTCCGGGATTCGGAGACCCAGATCTTTTCTTCGTCGAAGCCCAGGCCCAGCAGGGTCTTGATGGAGAACTTGATCATCATGGGAGGGCCCACCACTACGGCAATGGCGTTGTCCGGATCCTGGAGGTTCATTTCCGGGATGTACTGGGTCACCAGCCCCACATGGCCGTCATAGTCCGGATCGTCATCCGCCTTGTCCACGGTGTAGATCAGGTTCATGCCGCTCTGTTTCCACCGTTTCAGGTCGTCCCGGAACAGGATGTCGTGGGGGGATTTGAAGCCCACGATCACCGTCAGCCGTTCACATTCGTCCATATGGTCCGCAAAGTAGTCGATGACCCCGTGGATGGGGGACAGGCCGGATCCACCGGCCACCAGGATGATTTCCTTGCCCTTGAACATGTTCACGTCGAACCCGTTGCCGTAGGGTCCCCGGAGGAAGAAATGGTCCCCCACGTAGTTTTCGAAGATTTCGTTGGTCAGGCTGCCCACCTTCCGGATGGTGAAATCCAGGGAATGGTCGGTGATGCCGCTGACGGAGATGGGAGCCTCCCCGTATTTGGGGATGGAGATCTCAAAGAACTGGCCCGGTTTCACCGGATGTTCCTTGCCCCGGTCATAGGCCATCCGGAAGGTGTATTCCAGGTCCGCATGCTTGATCACTTCCAGGATTTCGGAGCGGAAGGGCAGGTAGGTGTTATCTTTCATCTTTCGTGACCTCCTTCATGCCGTCCGCCAGTTTTTCGATGCAGCGGACAAAAGAAATGTATTCCGGACAGATGGCATCGCACCGGCCGCAGCCCACGCACATCTGGTACCCGGCCCGTTTCTTGAAGTCCAGGACCTTGTGGAGCACCTTGAAACGCATCCGTTCCCCGCCCTTCTGGCGGAACTTCAGGCCACCGGCCACATCGGTGTAGCCGTCGATCATGCAGGAAGCCTGGACCCGGCGCCGTTCCCCGGCCTTGCCGTTTTCCGTGTAGTAGAGATCCTGCATGGACCAGCAGGTGCAGGTGGGGCACACCAGGGTGCACCGGCCGCATTTGATGCACCGTTTGTCGTATTCGTCCCAGATGGTGCTCTGGGCCACGGCACTGGTCAAGTTTTCCGGCACGGTGACGGTGAAATCGTTGGCTTCTACGGCGTCAGGGACTACGTCTCCGCAGGGGGTGCCGGCCTTTTCCAGGGCGGCGGCCAGGAAGCTGTCGGAGGCTTCTGCCTGGTAGCCCTCTTCCCGGCGGTTCAGGGCTGCGTCCCAGCCGGCGGTACGGTTGGTGCCCATGCTGACGCAGAAACAGCCCTCAAAGGAATGGTCACAGCCCATGAGGACGAATTTGATCTTGTCCCGGCGGGACCGGTAGTAGGAATCTTCCGGTCCGTTCTGGAGAAAGATGTAGTCGAACCGCTGTACCGCAGCCAGGTCGCAGCTCCGGAGCAGGACGATCTTGCCCCGGTCCGGGTCCTTGGCTTCGGTGACCGTTTCTTCCGTAAAATACAGCAGGGTCTGGCAGACCGGCAGTACCGCTTCCTTCCAGGAATAGTCGGAACGCTGGTCCCAGACCACTTCTTCCGGCGAGGTCACCGTCCCGTAGCGGATCACATCCGTTTCGGAAAAGCGGCCGGTTCCTTCAAACAGTTTGGGAGCGTAGATGTCATACTCCCGGCTCCAGTCAGCGAATACCTGACGGAGTCCATCTTGTGTCAGTTGATAACCCATGTTTTTCTCCTCTAACAGCGCAGTCATAAGGGTCATGGGTCCGCCGCCCGTGCGGCAGACCCTTATCAGGGACAGTATACCAGAATGAGTGGACAATTGTCCGTTGTTCTGGCAACGGACTGCCATTGAACCGGCAGCGGGTTTTATGCTATACTTAACCGATTAAAAGGGACTGCAGCCAGGGCCGCAGTCCCTGTCAGGAGTCAGGAGTCTGAAGCCTCTGGATAGGCTCTGTCTTGCCAGCCAGATCCTTTTGATTGTGTAGAAACGCTATCACAATCATTCCTATGAGCCCATTTCAGCTAAAGGTTATCTATATTCAAAAAATTTGCTTGCAAATTTATCCATGGGCTTCCGACTTCAGACTTCTGACTTTAGAATGGCCATACGACCGACGATGAACGAATAAAAGATGAAGGAGTTCTTGCATGAGTGTTTTGGATGTTGCCCATTTGTCCCACAGTTATGGGGGACGGGAGATTTTCGATGATGTTTCTTTCCGCCTGGAAAAAGGCGAACATGTGGCCCTGGTGGGGGCCAACGGGGAAGGGAAATCCACCTTTATGTCCATCATCACGGGGAAACTGAGCCCCGATGAGGGGAAGGTGACTTGGGCCCGGCGGACCAAGGTGGGCTACCTGGACCAGCATTCCGCCCTGGAGCCCGGGAAGACCATCCGGGAAACCCTCCGGACCGCTTTCCAGAACCTGGTGGAACAGGAACAGGAAATGCTGGCGGACTACGACAAAATGGAAAGCGCTTCCCCGGAAGAAATGGACCGGCTCATGGAGGAAGTGGGGGAAATCCAGGAACGGCTGGAAGCAGCGGACTATTACAATCTGGATTCCCGGATCGAAGAAGTGGCCGGAGGCTTGGGGCTCCGGGACCTCGGATTGGAACACAAGGTGGACGAACTGTCCGGGGGCCAGCGGACCAAGGTGCTCCTCACCAAGCTGCTCCTGGAGAATCCGGATATCCTGCTCTTGGACGAACCTACCAACTACTTGGATGCGGAACACATCCAATGGCTCACCCGCTATCTCCAGGAGTATGAAAATGCCTTCATCCTGATTTCTCACGATGTGCCCTTCCTCAATGCGGTGACCAACATCATCTGGCATGTGGACAACTTGAAGCTGGACCGGTATACTGGGAATTATGAGAAGTTCGAAGAAATGGCAGCTTTGAAACGGCGCCAGGAAGAAGCGGCCTACGAACGGCAGCAGGCAGAAATCAAGAAAGAACAGGATTTCATCGCCCGGAACAAGGCCCGGGTGGCCACCCGGGGCATGGCCAACAGCCGGCAGAAGAAGCTGGACAAAATGGAGATCCTCACCAAACGGGCGGAAAAGCCCAAACCCCATTTCCGGTTCCTGGAAGACCGGACGCCCTCCCGGTTTGTGCTCACCGCCAGCAACCTGGTGCTGGGGTACGATGTGCCGCTCACCAGACAGGTGGACCTAAAGCTGGAACGGGGCCAGAAGATTGCCATCCGGGGCACCAACGGCCTGGGGAAATCCACCCTGCTGAAGACCCTTTTGGGGATGATCCCGCCGGTAGCAGGCAGTGTGGAACAGGGAGAATTCGTTTCTGTGGGCTATTTCGAACAGGAAAGCGCCAAGGGGAACCAGAACACCGCCCTGGAGGAACTGTGGCAGGAATATCCGGGGATGAGCAATTCGGAAGTCCGGGCCGCTCTGGCGGCCTGCGGGCTCACCAATGACCACATCACCACCAAGATGACCGCCCTTTCTGGAGGGGAAGCGGCCAAGGTGCGGCTGTGCAAGATCATGCAGCGGCCGGCCAACCTGCTGGTCTTAGACGAACCTACCAACCACCTGGATGTGGAAGCCAAGGAAGAGCTCCAGCGGGCCCTCCGGGAATACAAGGGGACCATGCTCCTGGTATCCCATGAACCGGAATTCTACGAAGATTGGGTGGATCAGGTGTGGAATATCGAGGGTTGGTCCACGAAGATTGTGTAAGGAGTAAAGAAGTCAGACGTCAGAAGTCAGAAACCGAATGATAAATTTGCAGACAAATTTTTTGAATGTGTAAAACCATTGATCGAAAGGGAATCTCATGATGATTTCGGTCCTGGTTCTGCATCATCAAAAGGACCTGGCTGTTGAGACAGGTCCTATCCGGAGGCTCCAGACTTTGGACTCCAGACTTCCGGCTTGGGATTGCTGCCATGCAGCAATCCCCATTGACGAGGGGAGAAAAACATGAAAGAGAGCAAAGCGAAAGATCTGACTTTGGATGAACTGTATCACAAGATGCTGAAGCGGGCGGCGGAAGGAAAAAATGTGGAGGACATCGACAATGCTGATCCCAAGATGATCGAATGTCTGGCCCATCCGGAAGAAACCAGCTTGGTGTGGCGGGTGAAGCCCTGTACCTGTTCCGAAGACAAACAGGCGGAGTGTGTAAAGACCTGCCAGTGGGATGCCATGCATCCCAGCCCAGAAGGGGTCCAGATCGACCCGGACAAGTGCGTGGGCTGCCAGGCCTGTGTGGATGCCTGCAAGCTGGAAGCCCTGAAGACCAAGAAGGACATCATTCCCGTGGTGGAAGCCTTGAAGAAAGGGGATACGCCCATCTATGCCCTGGTGGCTCCTGCCTTCTCCGGCCAGTTCGGCCCGGAAGTCACCGCCGGCAAGCTGCGGACAGCTCTGAAACTGCTGGGCTTTTCCGGGATGCTGGAAGTGGCGGTGTTCGCTGATATCCTGACCTTGAAGGAAGCCTTGGAATTTGACAAGAACGTCAACAAGGAAGGGGACTTCCAGCTGACCAGCTGCTGCTGCCCTATGTGGATCGCCATGATCCGTCGGCAGTACCACCAGCTGATGCCCAATGTGCCCGGGGCTGTCTCCCCCATGATCGCTGGGGGTCGGACGGTGAAGGTGCTCCATCCGGAAGCCAAGACCGTGTTCATCGGGCCCTGCATGGCCAAAAAGGCGGAAATGAAGGAGCCGGACCTGAAGGGAGCCATCGATTACGTGCTCACTTATGAAGAGCTCCGGGACCTGTTCTCCACCACCAACCTGGACTTGGCTTCCCTGGAAGAGGACAATGTACCCCACGCTTCCAAGGCGGGGATCTGCTACGCCTATGCTGGCGGAGTGGCGGCGGCGGTGGATGCTACGGTGAAGAAGCTGAATCCCCATCGGAAGATCGAAATGAAGATACGCCGGGCGGACAGCGTACCCGAATGCCGGGCCATGATCGACAATATCCTGAAAGGGAACCACGAAGGGAATTTCTTCGAAGGCATGGGCTGCAAAGGAGGCTGCGTGGGCGGCCCCAAGGCTTTGGTGAACCGGGATGAAGGCAAAAAGAACGTACAGGCCTACAGCGATGAGGCCCAGTACAAGACTCCCGCCGAGAATCCCTACGTGATCGAGCTGCTGAAGAAGCTGGGCTTTGCTACGGTGGAAGAGTTCCTGGCCAAGAGCGATCTGTACGATCGGAAGTTTGATTGAGAAAAATCGGGAGTGTTCAAAGCACTCCCGATTTTTTTATTCCTTCTTCTCCTTCACGATCCCCGGCACCGTATCTACCTGGGGCACATGGACTGGATGGCCGGTGCCTGCTGGGGCGTGGGGCACCCCATCCGGCCCGGGTGTAGGATGGGGGCCATGGTAGGACAGGTTGTTCTCCAAGATCCCGTCCGGATTGGTGGCCACATGGGGATGGACATAGGCGGTGCCTCCGCTGGGGGTGGAACGGAAATAGCCGTTCACGTGGTGAACTGGGACTGGGTGACCGTCCGCTGGGACATATCCATCCCCGGTGCCGTGGAACCCGTCTCCGCCCATATGTCCGGCGTGGCCGGCATCGGTAAAGGCGGCTCCCTCAAAGGCCCCCAAGATCTTCAGGAACGGCAGCAGGAAAGAAATCACCACCAGGGGCAGGCCGAAGAGCACCGTCAGGGCGCTGCGGCTTTCATACCCCCTCCGGTAGGACAGCCAGAGCAGCAGGTGGACCAGGAGCACCGGCAGTCCGGCGGCCAAAAGGAGGGCCAGGTAGGACAACAGGTGCCGGAGCTGCCAGGGCATGGCAAACAAGTGGTTCAGGGTCACCAGCCTGTAGCAGGCTTCCACCAGTTCCCAGCCCAGACGCATCCGGTCGGAAAAAAGTTCATAGTAGACCATATAGACCAGGAATCCGCTGGCCAGCAGCTGGGCGTTCTGGATCACGTACCGGATCCGGAGAATGAAGAACACGATGCCGATGATGAGGAAAATAATGGCTGCCGGGGGAAAGATCCTGGACAGGAGCATCATGGCTCCGGCGAAGGCCAGCATAGTCCACAGCATGGGAGCGGTTTCCACTAAAAGAAACAGCCCCCATCCCACAATGGCGGCGGTCTGGTGGCCATGGCCCGCCCATCCTAAAGTGTAATATCCCAGTCCCCAAAGAGCCAGCAGACTCCCCCAGTGCCAGGGGTTCTGCACCTGGGCCCGTACCCATTCAGTCCTTGTCATCACAAAAGCTCCCTTCAAAAAGTCTGTCCCCATGGTAGCATGGGGGAGGAGGGAAGACAAGATGAAATTGACAACGGGGTGGGGGTATGTTAAAATTTTTACGATTTGAAGATTCGGTCACGGGTTTTCAAAAAGATCACGGGACCACTGGACAGAAGTCCTGCCCTTTCAGGGCAGCTGTCCGGTCAAGGCCATACGGACAGCCGGGTCCACTGCCGAACTGGCGGCAACTGGTTTGCAGCCTTATTGATTGAACCTGCGGGTTCAACTTTTATAAGTTGGTTACTTCATAACCGCAATGCGTCTGTGCGCAGACTTGTGAAACGGTCAATAAGAGTCGTTCGTAACGGGGATTCCCAGAAAGAAGCAAACCGAAATACCGGGTGAGACCTTATAACGCAAGCTGCAAGGGGGGCAGCTTGCGTTTTTTTGTACAAGAGGTAAAAAACACTGGGGAGGGAAAGAGCTTGGAAAAGCAATATCGGTTGAAACAGGAGAAGGCACCCATCTACGAAGCCCTGGAACGGTTCCGGAAGATGCGGGTGGTTCCCTTTGATGTGCCCGGCCACAAACGGGGCCGAGGCAACCCGGAACTGACGGAGTTCCTGGGAGAAAAATGTGTGGGAGTGGATGTGAACAGCATGAAGCCCCTGGACAACCTGTGCCATCCGGTTTCGGTGATCCGGGAGGCGGAACAGCTGGCGGCCGATGCCTTCGGGGCCAGCCAGGCTTTCCTGATGGTGGGGGGGACCACCAGTGCCGTCCAGTCCATGATCCTGTCTTCCTGCAAACGGGGAGACAAAATCATCCTGCCCCGGAACGTCCATAAAAGCGTCATCAACGCCCTGGTGCTCTGCGGCGCCATCCCGGTCTATGTAAACCCGGATGTGGACAAACGGCTGGGGATCAGCCTGGGGATGAAACGGGACCAGGTGGCCCGGGCTATCCGGGAAAATCCTGATGCAGTGGCAGTGATGGTGAACAATCCCACCTATTATGGGGTGTGCAGCGACCTGCGGGCCATTGTGAAGATGGCCCACGACGCAGGGATGCTGTGCCTGGCCGATGAAGCCCACGGCACCCATTTTTACTTCGGCAGCGGCCTGCCCGTATCCGCCATGGCCGCCGGGGCCGACATGGCTTCCATCTCCATGCACAAGAGCGGGGGCAGCCTGACCCAGTCCAGCTTCCTTTTGACCGGTCCCAAGGTCCACGCCGGCTATGTGCGTCAGATCATCAACCTGACCCAGACCACTTCCGGCAGCTACTTGCTCATGTCCAGCCTGGATATCAGCCGCCGGCGCCTGGCTCTCCACGGACGGGAAATCTTCCACAAAGTGGTGGACATGGCAGAATACGCCCGGCAGGAAATCAACAACATCGGAGGCTATTATGCTTTCGGCCGGGAACTGATGAATGGGGATTCTGTCTTCGATTTCGACAACACCAAGCTGAGCATCCACACCCTGGATATCGGCCTGGCGGGCATCGAAGTGTACGACATCCTCCGGGATGACTACGACATCCAGATCGAGTTCGGGGATATCGGCAACATCCTGGCTTACTTGTCCATGGGAGACCGGATCCAAGACTTGGAACGGCTGGTCAGTGCCCTGGCGGAAATCCGCCGTCGGTACCAGAAGGATCCCACCGGCATGCTCACCCAGGAATATGTGGAACCGGTGGTGGTCACCAGTCCCCAGGAAGCCTTCTATGCGGAGAAAGTGAGCCTGCCTCTGGAACAGTGCGAAGGCCGGGTGTGCAGCGAATTTGTCATGTGCTACCCCCCAGGGATCCCGCTCTTGGCGCCGGGGGAAAAAATCACCAAAACCGTACTGGAACATATCCGGTACGCCAAAGAAAAGGGCTGCAGCATGACCGGTTCGGAAGATCCGGAACTGAAGCACCTGAATGTATTAGCCTAAGAGGGGGATATAACCAATGGAAATGTGGTTCAGCGAATTTCATACCCCGGATGTGAAGCACAGCCTCCGGGTGGACCGTCATCTGTTTTCCAAGCAGAGCGACTTCCAGCGGATCGATATTTTCGAGACGCCGGAATTCGGCCGGGTGCTCACCCTGGACGGAAATGTGATGCTGACGGAACGGGATGAATTCATCTACGACGAAATGATGACCCATGTGCCCATGGCGGTGCATAAGGGCATCAAGGACATCCTGGTGATCGGTGCCGGGGATGGCGGCGTGGTCCGGGAACTGACCCGGTATGACCGGGTGGAGAAGATCGACCTGGTGGAAATGGATCCCATGGTGGTGGAAGCCTGCCGGAACTATCTGCCCGGGAATGCCTGCCGGATGGATGACCGCCGGGTGCACATCTACTTTGAAAACGCCCTGAAATTCATCCGTCACCGGGAAAATTCCTACGACTTGATCATTGTGGATTCCGTGGATCCTTTCGGGCCTTCCGAAGGGTTCTTCACCCGGGAATTCTATGGCAGCTGCTACAATGCTCTCCGGGAAGACGGGATCATGGTGAACCAGCAGGGGAGCCCCTTCTACAAGGAAGACGCCATTGCCATGCAGCGGAGCCATCAGCGGATCGTCAGCACCTTCCCCATCAGCAAGGTGTATCAGGCCCACATCCCAACTTATGCAGCCGGGTACTGGACCTTCGGTTTCGCCAGCAAGAAATACCATCCCATCAACGATCTGGATGCCCCGGCTTGGGAAGCCCTGAACATGCACACCCGGTACTACACCACTCGGCTCCATGTGGGGGCCTTCTGGCTGCCGGCTTTCCTGGAGGAAATGCTGAAAGAAGTGGAAACGGAAGAAGGATGCAAAAATGCTGAAAAATAACGTGGAAACCTTCCTGGCCTGCGATGCTCCCTATGAGGAAGCCCAAATCGTCCTGTTCGGGGCGCCCTTTGATTCCACTACCAGCTACCGGCCGGGCACCCGGTTCGGGTCTTCCGCCATCCGCCACGAAAGCTTCGGCCTGGAGACTTACAGCCCCTATCAGGACAAGGACCTGACCGATTATGCTGTGTTTGACAGCGGGGATCTGGAACTGTGTTTCGGCAGTTCAGAGATGGCCCTGAAAGACATCGAAGACCGGACCGCTGCCATTCTCCAGGATGGGAAGCTGCCTTTTATGATTGGGGGCGAACACCTGGTGACCTTAGGAGCTTTCCGGGCGGTGCTGCAGAAATATCCGGATCTCCAGATCGTCCATTTCGATGCCCATACGGACCTGCGGGACGATTACCTGGGGGCAAAACTGAGCCACGCCTGTGTGATCCGCCGCTGCCACGATCTGATCGGGGACGGAAAGATCCACCAGTTCTGCATCCGCAGCGGGGAACGGGAAGAATGGCAGTTCGCCCACCAGCATACGGACCTGCACCCCTTCAGCTTCGGGGGACTGGAACAGCTGGTCCGGGACCTGGAAAAGAGCCAGGCTCCGGTGTACTTCACCATCGACCTGGACTGCCTGGATCCTTCCGTGTTCCCGGGCACTGGCACTCCGGAAGCCGGGGGCGTCACTTTCATGCAGCTCCTGAACGCCCTGCGGCTGGTGGCTAAGACCAATGTGGTGGCTGCCGACGTGAACGAACTGGCTCCCATGCTGGATGTCAGCGGTGCTTCTACCGCCGTGGCCTGCAAAGTGGTCCGGGAGCTGCTGCTGGCGCTGCTGTAAAGGTATGCTGCAGGAGCAGCATACCAGCTGTAGAGCCGCACAGCGGCTCGAGTCTGAAGTCTGGAGTCAGGAGCCAAAGGATAAATTTGCATGCAAATTTTTGAACCTGTAGGACCTTTGGCCGAAATGGAATTTTGAAATGACTTCAATCCTGGTTTTATAGAATCAAAAGGACCTGACAAACAGGTCAGGTCCTATCCGGAGGCTTCAGACTTCCGACTTCAGACTTCCGACTCAGGCCTGCTGCTTGTGCAGCAGACCTCTTAGACAAAAAATCCAAGGAGGAAAATATCATGAGCAGAGTCCTTGTTATCGGCTGCGGCGGAGTTGCTTCCGTGGCCATCCAGAAATGCTGCCAAGTCAGCGAAGTGTTCACCGAACTGTGCATTGCCAGCCGGACCAAATCCAAATGCGACGCCCTGGCGGAAAAACTGAAGGGGAAGACCGCCACCAAAGTCACCACCGCCCAGGTGGATGCCGACCATGTGGATCAGGTAATCGCCCTGATCAAAAGCTACAAACCGGATCTGGTGATGAACATCGCCCTGCCCTACCAGGATCTGACCATTATGGATGCCTGCCTGGCCTGCGGGGTGAACTACATGGATACCGCCAACTATGAACCGGAAGACACGGACGATCCCAAATGGCGGGCTATCTACGAAAAACGCTGCAAGGAAGAAGGATTCTCCGCTTACTTCGATTACAGCTGGCAGTGGGCCTACAAAGAAAAATTCGAAAAAGCCGGCCTGACCGCTCTCCTGGGCTGCGGCTTCGACCCAGGGGTGACCCAGGCTTACTGTGCCTATGCCCAGAAACATGAATTCGACACCATCGACACCATCGACATCCTGGACTGCAACGGCGGGGACCACGGGTACGCCTTTGCCACCAACTTCAACCCGGAAGTGAACCTGCGGGAAGTGTCCGCCCCCGGCAGCTACTGGGAAAACGGGCACTGGGTGGAGATCCCGGCCATGAGCATCAAACGGGAATACAACTTCGACCAGGTGGGAGAAAAGGACATGTACCTGCTCCACCACGAAGAAATCGAAAGCCTGGCCAAGAACATCCCCGGAGTGAAACGGATCCGGTTCTTCATGACCTTCGGCCAGAGCTATCTGGACCATATGCGCTGCCTGGAGGATGTGGGCATGCTGTCCACCACCCCCATCAACTTTGAAGGCCACGAAATCGTTCCCATCAAATTCCTCAAGGCCCTGCTGCCGGATCCTGCCAGCCTGGGGCCCCGGACCAAGGGCAAGACCAACATCGGCTGCATCTTCACCGGGAAGAAAGACGGGAAGGAAAAGACCTACTACATCTACAATGTGTGCGACCACCAGGCCTGCTACCGGGAAGTGGGCAGCCAGGCCATCAGCTACACCACCGGTGTGCCGGCCATGTGCGGCGCCCTGATGCTGCTCACTGGGAAATGGACGACTCCTGGGGTCCATACGGTGGAAGAATTCGATCCGGATCCTTTCCTGGATGCCCTGGACAAACATGGCCTGCCTCGGAGCGAATCCCATGATCCGGTGCTGGTGAAATAATGGACTGGAACAAGGTGCGGGAAAATCGTCCCGCCTTTGCTGGCCTGAAAGGGAAGACCCCGGAAGCTGCTTTCGGCCAGCTGGCCACCCCCTGCTACATCCTGGACAAGGCAGCCCTCCGCCGGAACGGGGAAATCCTGAAAGGGGTCCAGGACCGGACCGGCTGCCGGATCCTCCTGGCCCAAAAGGCCTTTTCCAACTATGACCTGTATCCGGTGCTGGAGCCTTACCTGGCAGGCACGGAAGCCAGCGGCCTCTATGAGGCGAAACTGGGCCGGGAAAAAATGCCTGGGAAGGAAGTCCACGTATTCTGCGGGGCTTACCGAGCTGACCAGATGGAAGAAGTGTGCCAAGTAGCGGATCATATCGTGTTCAATTCTCCCCGGCAGCTGAAGACCTACGGCCCCATGGCCAAAAAAGCCGGGAAAAGCGTAGGGCTCCGGATCAACCCGGAATGTTCCACCCAGGAAGGCCATGCCATCTATGATCCCTGTGCCCCCGGCAGCCGGATGGGCACCACCCGGGCTCAGTGGGATGCCCAGATGACTCCGGAACTGGTGGACATGCTGGACGGGATCCATTTCCACACTCTGTGCGAACAGGATGCCCAAGATCTGGCAAAGACCCTGGACGCGGTGGAAGAAAAGTTCGGGGACGTGCTGCCCAAGATGAAATGGGTGAACATGGGGGGCGGCCATCACATCACCCGGCCGGGATATCACATCCCCCTGCTGGAAGAATGCATCCGCCGGGCCCAGAAGGCCTGGGACGTCACCGTGTATCTGGAACCGGGAGAAGCCTGTGCCCTGAACGCCGGGTATCTGGCCACTCGGGTGCTGGACATCGTGGAAAACGGAGATGTAAAGATCGCCATCCTGGATACCAGCGCCGCCTGCCACATGCCGGACGTGCTGGAAATGCCCTACCGGCCCCCTCTCTACGGTGCTGGGGAACCGGGAGAGCGGGCGGTGACCTGGCGGCTGGGCAGCGGCACCTGTCTGGCCGGGGACGTGGCCGGAGACTACAGCTTCGACAGGGACGTGGAAGTGGGGGACCTGCTGCTCTTCGGAGACATGGCCATCTACACCACCTGCAAGAACAACACCTTCAACGGCATGCCCCTCCCAGACATCGACCTGCTGGAAGAGGACGGGACGGTGAAGGTACTGAAGAAGTTCGGGTATGAGGATTTCAAGATGAGGTTGGGAAGGTAAAGGGGCTGTTGCTTGGGCAACAGCCCGGTCGCGACCTCCAAAAAGACTGTTGCATTTGCAACGGTCTTTTTTTTTACAATTCTTTACAAAACCCTGCTCTTACTTTTTACATGGTTCTGGTATCTTATAGCCATAGCCAAAAGCAATACAATCATCAAGGATTCTATGTAAGGGAGCGATGAGGATGATGTTGAAAAACAAATGGAAAAAATTAGCCGTGACGGTCCTGGCAGGGATGATGGTCATGGGTGCCCTGGGCTGCGGCGGCGGCCAGAAGCCAGCCGATACCAAGAAACCGGCCGCGGTCAGCGGGAATATCACTGGATCCGGTTCTTCCGCTCTGCTGCCTCTGGTGAAGGATGCGGCAGAAAGCTTCAAGAAGCAGCATAAAGAAGTGAGCATCAGCCTGAACGCCGGCGGTTCCGGCATGGGCCTGAAACAGGTTTCCGACGGTTCCGTGGATATGGGGAACTCCGATGTGCCGGCGGCCTCCAAACTGCCGAAAGACAAGGCTGACAAACTGGAAGACCACAAAATCTGCGTGATGACCGTGGCTACCATCGTCAACAAGGACGTGGCGGAAAAAGTCAAGAGCCTGACCAAACAGCAGCTCACTGATATCTTCACTGCCAAGGTCACCAACTGGAAAGAAGTGGGCGGTCCGGATGAACCCATCACCTTGGTGACTCGGCCTAAGACCTCCGGTACCCGTGCCCTGTTCGCCAAATACGCCATCGGCGGTGCGGAAGAAGCTTCCAACAAATCTCTGGAAACCGATAACTCCGGCCTCTTGGTCCAGAGCGTAGCCCAGAACAAAGGCGCCATCGGTTATGTGGCTCTGCCTTACCTGACCAAGAATGACACAGTGGCCACCATTGCCATCGATGGTGTAGCTCCGACTCTGGAAAACACCTATTCCGGCAAGTACAATGTCTGGGGCTATGAACACATCTACACCAACAAAAATCCGAAAGCTGCTGTAAAGGCCTTCTTGGATTACATCCTGTCCGCCGATTACGGCAAACGGATCGAAGAACTGGGCTATGGTGTCAGCAGCAAGATGCAGGTTAAAGATACCGCTCATGATTAATGAAAAGGTAACACAAAAACTGGTACAGGTTCACCGCAAAGAAGCCTTGTCACAGTCTGTCATCACAGCCTGCGGCATTGCAGCGGCCCTGCTGCCGTTCCTGATGGCCGCTTTCCTTCTTGTGAAGGGAAGCGGTACCTTTTGGGATTTTGGGCATAGCATCACAGAGTTCCTGTTTTCCGCTCAATGGAAACCCAGTGACACCATGGAAGGCGGCGGCCAGGTAGGAGCGGCCATGTTCATCAGCGGTTCCCTGGTCACCTGCTTCCTGTCCCTGGTATTTGCCCTGCCGGTGAGCCTGGCGGCGGCCATCTATATGTCGGAAATGGCTTCTCCTGCCGTCCAGCGGCTGATCCGTCCGATCGTGGAAATGTTCACGGGGATCCCTTCCGTCATTTACGGTTGGGTCGGTCTCACCGTGCTGGTGCCTTTCCTGCGGAAGATTTTCCCCATGCCCTTTGGCTTTTCGGTGCTGGCGGCATCCCTGGTGCTGGCTGTGATGATCTTCCCGGTGATCACCACCATGGCGGCTGATGCCATGCTTGCCGTGCCCAAAAGCTGGCGGGATGCTTCCTACGGTCTGGGGGCCACCCGCTGGGAGACCATCCGCAACGTGATCCTGCCGGCCGCCCAGAGGGGCATCTTCACCGGCGTGGTGTTGGGCCTGGCCCGTGCCCTGGGGGAAGCCCTGGCAGTGGCTATGGTCATCGGCCAGATGAAACGGTTCCCCACTTCGCTCTTCATGCCGGCTTCCACCATGACTACGGTGATCGCCAACGACATGGGGGGCGCCATGGAAGGCGGGGAATACAGCGCAGCTCTGTGGACCTTGGGTCTGCTGCTGTTTGTGATTTCATTCATCCTGATCTTTATCATCCATACCTTTGGTAAAGATCCCCTGAAACTGAAGGAGGAGGACTGACCATGGGAGATATTGCACAGAAAAAGACCATGGACCGGTTCATGAGCCTGCTCTTTACGGCCGGGGCAGCCGGCTCCGCAGTCCTGCTCTTCGCCTTTATCCTGGATGTAGTGGGACAGGGCCTGGGAGCTGTCACTGGAGACATCCTGATGGGACTCCGGGATATGTTCTTCAATACCCTGTACCTGGTGTTCCTGGCCCTGGTGATCAGTGCCCTGTGGGGCATTCCCGCCGGGATCTATCTGGCAGAATACGCCCAAGACGGAAAGCTGACCAACTGGGTGCGGATGGCGGTGGAGACCTTGTCTTCTCTGCCTTCCATCGTAGTCGGCTTGTTCGGCTACTTGGTGTTCATCGTCATGACCGGTTCCCAGTGGAACCTGATGGCCGGTGCCCTGTCTGTTTCCATCCTGACCCTGCCTCTGATGGTGTCCGTGACGGAAAACGCCCTGAAGGACCTGCCGCCTGAATATACCCTGGGCAGCCTGGGACTGGGGGCTTCCAAATGGCAGACCATCTGGAACGTCCTGCTGCCGGCCTGTCTGCCCCGGATCATGACCGGCTTGATCTTGGCAGCAGGCCGTGGCTTCGGGGAAGCCGCTGCATTGATGTTCACTGCCGGGATGTCTACGGACATCGACTGGGGCAACTGGGACTTCAGCTCCACCACCTGTCCCCTGAACCCCTTCCGTCCTGGGGAAACCCTGGCCCTCCATGTGTGGGTCATGCGGACAGAAGCCCTGAGCCCGGATGCGGCCAAAATCGCCGGGGTCACTTCCGCCATCCTGATGCTGGTGGTGGTGCTGTTCAACGTATTGGCCCGGTACATCAGCTGGAGACTGGAAAAGAAGATGGAGGGAACTGCAGATGAGTGAGCAAGGAAACGGACCCGTTTCTCCGGAAACGCTGGTCTTCGATGTCCAGCACCTGGACCTGTACTATGGGAAACACCAGGCCCTGAAGGACATCAATATGCAAGTGAAGCGCAATGAGATCACCGCCCTGATCGGGCCTTCCGGATGCGGCAAGAGCACCCTGCTGAAGACCCTGAACCGGATGAACGACTGGGTGTCCGGCTGCCGGGTGGAAGGGAAGATCCTGTTCGAAGGGAAGGATATCTTCAAGGAAGTGGACCCTCTGGCCCTCCGCTATCGGGTGGGCATGGTGTTCCAGCAGCCTTCTCCTTTCCCCAAGAGCATTTTTGACAACGTGGCCTATGGTCCCCGGGTACAGGGCATCACCAACAAGGCCCAGCTGGCGGAAATCGTGGAAAAGAGCCTGCGCCAGGCAGCCATCTGGGATGAACTGAAAGACCGTCTGGACAAGAGTGCCCTGGGCCTTTCCGGCGGGCAGCAGCAGCGGCTGTGCATCGCCCGGACCCTGGCTGCTCAGCCTTCGGTGATCCTTATGGACGAACCCACTTCTGCCCTGGACCCCATTTCCACCCAGAAGATCGAAGACCTGGCCTTGGAACTGAAAAAAGACTACACCATCGTCATCGTCACCCACAACATGCAGCAGGCCAGCCGTATTTCCGACAAGACCGCCTTCTTCTACCTGGGAGAATTGGTGGAAATGAACGATACGGAAACCCTGTTCACCAATCCTTCCGAACCCCGGACGGAATCTTACATCACCGGCCGGTTCGGCTGAGAGAGGAGTCATTATGAGAGATGCCTATGTAAAGACCCTGGTGGAGATCCAGGACGATGTGCGGGTGCTCATCGGCAACCTGGAAAAGACCCTGGAAGAGACCAAGACGGCCCTGTTCACCCAGGACCTGGACAAAGCCCGGATGGTCCGGGACGGGGACGACAAGTTCGACGAAGAGATCCGGTCCATCATGCGGAAGGATCTGACCGTCCAGGTGCTCCAGTCTCCGGTGGCTTCCGACTGGCGGAGCCTCATGGGGACCTTCCGGGTGCTCAGCGAACTGGAGCGGATCGCGGACCATTGCTCCGATATGGCTCTGTACATTGCCCGGATCCTGGAACGGAACCCGGTGGTGAAGCCGCCTGAAGGGTTCAAAGAGATGTATGAAGATATGCAGGCCCTTTTGGAAGAAAGCTTCCGGTGCTATCTGGAAGGGGACGATGAAAAGGCCCGGTACATCGGGGACAAGGACGATATCGTGGACGCTGATTTCGAACGGCTGCTGCCCAAGCTCACCGATGAAATCAAAAAAGACCCGGACGATGTGGCTTCCTACGTGGATTACGTGCTGCTCCTGAAATACATGGAACGGACCGCCGACCACGGCACCAATATCGGCAACTGGGTGCTGTACATGAAGAAGAACCTCCTGAAGGGGGACAATGGATTTACCATGGATTGAAGAAAAAGGGGGTGTTGCACGTTCCGTGCAACACCCCCTTAGCTGTAGAGCCGCATAGCGGCTCAAGTCGGAAGTCTGAAGTCTGGAGCCGAAGGTTAAATTTGAAGGCAAATTTTTGAATATGTAGAACCTTTGGACGAAATGCCATTTCAGATTGATTGCGATTCTGGTTCTACAGAATCAAAAGGATCCGTCCAGCCAGACGGATCCTGTCCTGAGGCTTCCGACTTCAGACTCCCGACTTCCGACTAAGGGGCTGTTGCTTCTGCAACAGCCCTTAAAATTTGACATAAATTTGACAATCCGTTGACTGGAATATGACATGGATTCCGTATAGTTATACCTGTGCAGACAACAAGTTCATTCAAATTTTTCCCGCACCAACCAGCGGGGAAAGTCTTAGGAGGCATATCCATGGAAAAAAAGTGGCTGAAACGTGCAATCTTATCGGCAGTCCTGGGAAGTTCTTTCTTGGGGATCCTGCCCTCTGTGGAAGCGGCAGAAGTCCGCATCCTGCCAGTGGACAGAGCTAAGTTCTGGGCCGGTGCCAAATTCGATTTCGATGTGGAAGTCAAAGGGGACCAGCAGCTGAAGGACGTGGCCATTACGGTGAACGGCCAGCCGGCCGAAAAATTCTTCGGCCAGAAACTGGTGAAGAAAGACCTGGGCAACGGGATCACCAGCTACCGGGCCGACCAGGTCAGCTTCCCCAAGACCGGCACCTATGCCGTGAAAGTGACGGCCCAGGACGGAGCCGGCAAGGGCGTGACCGCTGCAGGCTATACGGTGGTCAGTGAAAAGGCCCCCAAACGGGCCAAGAACGTAATCCTGTTCGTGGGGGACGGCATGAGCCTCCAGGCCCGGGAAATCGCCCGGATCCTGTCCAAAGGCATGACCAACGGGAAATACAATGACCTGCTGGCCATGGAAAAACTGGAACACAACGCAGTGATCACCACCAGCGGCTACGATTCCCTGGTCACCGACAGTGCCAACTCCGCTTCCGCTTACGCCACCGGCCACAAATCCGTGGTGAACGCCATGGGTGTCTATGAAGACTCCACCAAGGACCCCTTCGATGATCCCAAAGTGGAAAACATCTCCGAAATCCTGAAACGGACCCGGGGCATGTCCATCGGTGTGGTGACCCAGGCCGAATCCACTGATGCCACTCCGGCTGCCATGATCGGTCATACCCGCCGCCGGGCCAACCAGGACTGGCTGGCCAGCAGCTATCTATCTCAGTATCACCGTCCCGATGTGATCATGGGCGGCGGTTCTGCCCGGTATCTGCCCAAGAGCACCCCGGGTTCCAAACGGAAAGACAACGACAACGTGATCCAGGACTTCAAGGATCTGGGCTATACTTTTGTAGGGACTTCCACGGAAATGAAAGCGGCTCCCAACGATAAACCGCTGCTGGGACTGTTCCACACCGGCACCATGAACGTGTACATCGACCGGGAAATGCTGAAGGATCCCCAGGTTCTGAAAGGCTTTACCGACCAGCCCAACCTGATGGATATGACTAAAAAATCCCTGGATATCCTCTCCAAGAACCCCAATGGCTTCTTTGCCATGATCGAAGGGGGCTCCATCGACAAGCAGCTCCATGTGATGGACTGGCAGCGGGCCGCTTACGATACCATCGAATTCGACAAGGCCATCCAGTATGCCGAAGAATGGAACAAGAAACGGGGCGACGACACCCTGATCATCGTGCTGGCTGACCATGCCCATGGCATCTCCATCAGCGGCACCTACCATGAACGGGACGGGAAGAAGGGTACGGAAGCTGTCCGGGTATACCAGAACTCTGTATTCCCCACCTTCAAAGATGAAGACCATGACGGATTCCCGGACAATCCGGATCCTGATGTGACCCTGGCCGTCCAGTACGCCAACCATCCGGAATACTACGAAAACTACCACTTCATGAAGAAACCCACCCCGCCGGCCCTGTCCGTAACGGAAACCAAACAGGAACAGTCCACCATCGGGGACAAAGTGGAATTCCATCAGGTAAGCAAAGCCAGCTCCAAGGCCAACCCGGCCCGTATCCATCAGGGTGACCCGGCAGAACTGATGCCGGCCAATACCCCCAAAGACGATCCTCAGGAATGCCACAGCGCTGATGACATCCTGCTGAACGCAGGGGGACCTGGTTCTGAATACTTCAAGGGCACCATGGACAATACGGAAGTCTTCTTCGGGATGCTCCGGGCCCTGGGCATCGACGGGAACCAGACCAAATACCACCTGACCCAGGACAAGAAATAACATGGCCTGGCTGAAGCGGGGCCTCTTGGCCCTTGTGCTGACACTGTCCCTGGCACTGCCTGCAGCAGCGGAGGATTTGGCCTTCGGTGAGCTGTACAGCGGATACTCTTCCGAAGGACTGACCTTTTCTGACAAGGTCCAGAGCCTAGCGGGGAGTACGGTGACCATGACAGGGTATATGGCACCGCCTCTCACGCCGACCATCCGGTTCTTTGTGCTGACGGAAGTGCCTATGTCGGTCTGCCCCTTCTGTTCTACAGATGCGGACTGGCCGGACAATATCGTGGTGGTGAAACTGTCCTCCCCGGTGACGGCCCTGCCCTATGATACCCCCATTACGGTGACAGGGACCCTGGAGACAGGCAGTGAAACCGATGAAGAAACAGGTTTTGTGAGCCAGCTGCGGATCGTAGCGGACTCGGTAGAAGAATAACACAGCAAGGGAGGTCCCCGGACTGCAGCTGCAGCCGGCTCCTCCCTTTTTGTGCAGGAAAGGGCAGGAGGATAAGGAAATGCTGGTAGTGGAAGATCTCATCTGTGAATATCCGGAAGGAGAGGGAAGGACCGTACGGGGACTGACCCTGCCTTCTTTCCGGCTGCAGGACGGGGAAGCCTGGGGGGTGGAGGGCCCTTCCGGCAGCGGCAAGACCACCTTGTTCCACTGTCTGGCCGGGCTTCTTTCTCCCACCCGGGGACGCATTGCCATCGACGGGGTGGAACTCACCGGCTTGACGGAGCCGGAACGGGCCCAGTGGCGGGCAGAAAATCTGGGCTATGTGTTCCAGGAACCCAAACTGCTGCCTTTTCTCACGGTGGAAGAAAATATCCGGCTCAGTGCCCGGCTGGCAGGAAGAGAAGTGTCTGCCCAGAGGATCCAGGATCTCTTGGCGGAAGTGGACCTGCCGGACTGCGGGGACCGGTTCCCCCGGCAGCTCAGCGGAGGAGAGCGGCAGCGGGCGGCCTTTATCCGGGCCATCGTCCGGCAGCCCCGTCTGCTTTTGGCCGATGAACCTACCGCCAGCCTGGATGTCCGGAACAGCCGGCGGATCCTGGACCTGCTCCTGGATTATCAGGCCCGGAGCGGCTGCATGCTGCTCTGCGCCAGCCATGATCCGGCGGTCCAGGAACGGTTTGCTCGGAAATTGGAACTGCGGAAGGAGGAAGCATGATGCTGCGCTTGGCGTTCCTGTCTTTGTGGAGGCGGCCGCTCCGCTATGGACTTCTGCTCCTTCTTACTGCTGTGGCTTGCGCCCTTCCAGTCTTTGTGATCCAGATGGCCGGAGGCCTGTATCAGGGCCTGAACCGGGCGGCAGCGCCCTTCCCCATCCTGGCTGGAGCCAAGGGGTCCCCTTACCAGCTGGTGCTGAATACAGTGTTCCTCCGGGACCGTCCCATCGGGAATATCCCCTACGGAGAAGTAGAGACCCTGCGCCAGAGCGGCAAGGCCTCCCAGGTGCTGCCCCTGGCCTTTGGAGACAGCTACCGGGGCTTTCGGCTCTGCGGCACGGAAAAAGAGATCTTTTCCTATGAAGTGCCGGGAGAACACCATCCTTGGCTGGTACCTGCCCAAGGCCGGAGTTTTGCCGATCCGGGAGAGGCGGTGCTGGGAGCAGATACGGCGCGGCTTACTGGGCTCCAGGTAGGGGATGTGTTCCAGTCCAGCCACGGTTTCATTGCCAAAGGGAAAGCCCATAACCATCCCTACCGGGTGGTGGGGATCCTGGCACCCGTCCAGGGACCTTATGACAAGGCCATCCTGGTTCCTCTGGAAGACATCTGGGAGGCCCATGGCAGTCATGGTACGGCGGTACACCCAGAAGAGAAGGGGGAAGTGACGGCCATCCTGGTCCGGCCCAAGGGCTATGGGGAAGCCATGCAGCTCCTGGCTGCCTGGCAGAGGAAAAAGGGAGGCCCCTCCCAGCTCCTGTTCCCGGCCCAGAGCCTGATCGCCCTCTATGGGTTGGTGGGCCAGAGCCGGCAGTTCTGGATGATGATCTCCCTGGGGCTCCTGGGAGCCGCTACCCTGGTGACCCTGCTGGCCCTGTACTGGGACGGCACTTCCCGGCTGGAAGAATGGGCTCTCCTGCGGGCTCTAGGGGCCAGCCGACGCAGGACCCAGGTTCTGCTGCTCCTGGAACAGTTCCTGCTGCTCCTTCTGGGCAGTACCCTGGGCTGGCTCCTGGGATGGGGCGGCAGCCTCCTGGCAGCCGCAGGCATCGGACAGCAGGCAGCGGTACAGATGAGCCGGGCCCCGCTCTGGCAAGGCTTCTTGGCCCCGCTGCTCCTTTTGGGAGCGGGGACTTTGGGAGGCGTCATACCTCTCTGGCTGCTCCGGAAGAAGGACATCGCTCCGTATCTGTAAGGAGCTATGCTATAATGAAAAAGAATACCACGGAAGAATTTTGAAGAAAGCAGGAAAAACCATGACTTTACAACAATTGCGCTATATTGTGGCCATTGCGGAGGCGGGGACTTTCAGCGGGGCAGCCAAAGCCCTGTTCATCACCCAACCCAGCCTGACCAAGATGGTCCGGGAACTGGAACGGGAAATGGGCATCCAGATCTTCGAGCGGACCAACAAAGGAGTCCATCTGTCCAAAGAAGGAGAGATCTTCCTGGGCTATGCCCGGCAGGTCCTGGAACAGGCTGATCTCCTGGAATCCCGGTACAAGAAGCAGGCGGGAGGCAAGCAGGAATTCACCGTGTCCACCCAGCACTATTCTTTTGCGGTGAATGCCTTCGTGGACCTGATCAAGGAATACGGGGGAAAATCCTACGATTTCAGCCTCCAGGAGACTCAGACCTATACCATCATCGACGATGTGGCCCATATGCGCAGTGAAATCGGCATCCTGTACTACAACGAATTCAACCGGGCCGTCCTCCAGAAAATCTTCAAGGCCAATGACCTGGTGTTCCGGGAACTGTTCGTGGCCCGGCCCCATGTGTTCCTCAATTCTTCCCATCCCTTGGCTGGGCGGAAAAGCGTTTCTATGGAAGAACTGGCGCCTTATCCCTACCTCTCCTATATCCAGGGGGACCATAACGCCTTCTATTTTTCTGAAGAGATCTTCAGCACAGTAGTCCGCAGCAAGAATATCCGGGTCACGGACCGGGCCACCCTGTTCAACCTGCTCATCGGCCTTGATGGGTATACGGTCTGCAGCGGTGTCATCGACCAGAAACTGAACGGAGCCAGCATCATCGCCGTCCCCCTCCGGAAAGAAGGGGAGATGCACATCGGCCTTTTGACCCACAAACAGACCCACCTGAGCCGGCTGGGCAAAGCCTATGTGGATGCCCTGGAACGGTACATCGCCGGGCTGGGGGAGCAGGCCCCTCAGGGAAAAGAATAAAAAAGAACATTGTCCCACTCGTTCTATACATGGCTATATATAAGTGTTAACTTTTTAATATTTTTTGCTATATTTTCCGTTTTACTGTAGAATATGACTTGCAGCATTATAAAGAAAAGCAATAATGTCTATGAACGGAATAAAAGGAAAGCCGTGGAACGGATGAGGGAGGACGATGGATTTAAAAGAACAGCGTTATGTCTGTACGTTGGCTGAATGCGGGAACTTGACCCGGGCAGCCGACCGGTTGTTTATTTCCCAGCCGGCCCTGAGCATCTACATCAGCAATCTGGAGAAGCACCTGGGCATGCCTTTGTTCTGCCGGCAGGGCAAGCGCTTCATACTGACCAAAGCAGGAGAACGGTATGTCCATTACGCCCGGGGGATCCTGGCCATTTCCAGCCGGTTCGACAGCGAAATGAGCATGCTGCTCAGCGATGAGGCCGGACGGCTCCGGATGGGGATCTCCATGCTCCGGGGCGCCTGGTTCCTGCCCCGTGTCCTGAAAGATTTCCATGAAAGATGGCCCAGGGTGGAGCTGGTCCTGCGCCAGGGGAATATGACTGTCCTGAAGGAACTGCTCCAGAAGCATGAACTGGATCTGGTGGTGGTCAATGAAGAGAATCTGGATCGGACCATGGAAGCCCGGGAACTATTCCAGGAAGAATTCATGGTGGCGGTGCCCCAAGGCCATCCTTTGAACAGCCGGGCCGTGTTCTCCCAAGGACAGCCCTATGGCGTCCTCCAGCCGGAGGACCTGAACGGCCAGGTCTTTTTGGCTACCACCCCGGATCAGAGCACCCGGGCACTCCAGGACCGGATCTTCCAGGAACAGGGGATCCGCCCCCGTCAGCTGATTGTCATCCGCAGCATCGAACTGATCCTCCAGCTGGTGGCAGAAGGGGTGGGCATCTGCATGGTGCGGGAAGCCTATACCCGGACTTTCCGGTATTCCAAGGCGGTGAACTTGTACCAGCTGGATATCCCAGGACACCGGCGCCGGGTGATGGCGGCCTATCATGCCCGGGAACGGGTGCCCCAGTATATGGAAGGCATGGTGGAACTCCTGCAGAAACGAGGAGCAGAAATCATGTCCGGCCGGCTGTAATTTCGGATATTTGGTTTTTAAATACTGTTCTTAATAAAAATATATTTTGGAAAAGTCCCTTTTGCTGGTATGCTATTCTTGGAAACAGAAGGCTGGCAGGAAAGGGGGCTTTTTTCGTTTCTTGTACAGGTCCTTCCGGATGAAAAAGAAAAACAGATGGAAAGTCCAAAGATGGACACAGATATTTACACAATTATATAATAATTTGTAAAATATTTCGTAATTTGTATTAATAAGTCTGGAAAAATGACAAATGTTTTTCTATAATAGAGAGTAGTAATTTAAGAAATAGTCATTATTGAAAAGAAGCGCTGATCCAGTCCATCAGCCTGTTCCAGGACAGCCAGGGATTTTTGGCAGGAAGATAGAGAAAGGGACGACCATGAACAATCAAATGAGACGGGAAAAACTGTATGAAATATTGGAAAATGCGGACAGGCCCATTACCGGGATCGAACTATCCAAGGCACTGGATGTGACCCGGCAGATCATCGTAGGGGATGTGGCGATCCTGCGCAGCAGCGGCAAACCCATCCTTTCCACCGATCGGGGCTACCAGCTCCAAGGACCGGCAGAAGAGCGGGGCTGC
The DNA here is from genome assembly GCA_905215645.1 of uncultured bacterium. Taxonomy (GTDB): domain Bacteria; phylum Bacillota; class Negativicutes; order Acidaminococcales; family Acidaminococcaceae; genus Acidaminococcus. Next base: position 15,636 of record CAJMQS010000018.1, on the reverse strand, counting down.
AATCGGAGCCTCCATTGCTGCAGCAGGACCATGGACGAGGATGAGCTGGAAGCCGAGCTTAATGCAGTGGTGGATAACGGAGGAATCGTCCGGGGCCTGACCCTGTCCCATGAAGTTTATGGCATCATCCATATCGATATGAACATCTACAGCCGCCGGGATGTCCGGCAGTATGTGGACAAACTCAGGGCCAGCGATGCCCCTCTGATCGTTACGCTGACCAATGGAGTCCACACACTGAAAGTGGAGACCCGGGTGGATGAAGAGATGAATGCAGTCCAAGAAGGGCTGCAGGAGCTGGGGATCCTGGCTTAAAAAAAGCGGGGGTGCTGCACAGAATGTGCAAGCACCTCCGCTTTTTTATTGTCCTTCCTTCACCACCACGGTCAGGCTGCAGCCTAGGTTCTTCCGGAACCATTTGGTCATGGCCTGGAGCTGCTGGAGTTCTACCGCCGGGGTCCGGGCGGCAGTCAGGGTCAGGACGGCACCGCCATTCAGGATAGCAGGCTCGATGGATCTGATGACTCCCGTCTGGGTGTAATCCAGGCACTCTGCCAGGGCCAGGAGCAGGGCGGCGTTGCTTAGCCGTTTCAAATCGATTTCTGGGATCAGCTTCCGGTAGGCCTTGTTCCGCAGGTAGCCCCGGTTCACCCCGTGGTGCCAGGCAGCCAGGATGGCGGTGTAGACCACATCCAGATGGTTCAGGCCGAAGAGCTTCCCGTTTTCGATCAGATAGCCGCTGTGCCGGGTGTGGTTGTAATAGTTGATGGTGATCCCTGTGTCGTGGAGCAGGGCCGCCGTTTCCAGCAGGGGCTCCCATTTCACAGGATCCAGTTTGTGGAGGGACTGCCAGCCCCGGAACAATTGAAGGGCGTACCGGGCCACCTGCCGGCAGTGTTCTTCATCAGGAGAATAGAGATGGATCATGTTTTCCCGGGCCGTTTCCAGGATGTTGGGAGTGATCAGAGGGCGGTCCGTATGCTCGTGGAGGTATTGGGAGAACAGCCCTTCCCGGAGCCCGCAGCCGGAAATGACCAGCTTCCGGGCCTTGCTCCGGTCTGCCAGGGCTTTGATGATGGAGGAGCCGGCGATGATCACATCCGCCCGGTCGTTGGACAGGCCGGGGATCCGGCGCCGGGTGGCTAGGGTAGTGCCCGGCAGGGTCTTGTACCATTCTTTGAAGTCCTGGATCCCGAACTGGTAGTTGTGGAGCTTGGAAGTGAAATATTTGGTCCGTTTCTGTTCGATCTTCCCTACGGAACGGGCTGTACCCCCTACGCCTACCAGCGGGAGACCGCAACCGGCGATCCAAGGGGCTTTCTGCATCTGTTCGTTGATGGAACGGCGCATCTTGTTCAGGGCCGTCTGATCCACTGCGTTGTTCAGCTTGAAATTCTTGGTCAGGTTCACACAGCCGATGGGCAGGCTGACGCTGTCCACCAGTTTCCGGTCTTTCACCAGGATCACTTCAGTGGAAGCCCCCCCTAAGTCGAAGATCACCGCATCTTTCACGTCGATGGTGTTGATGACACCCAGATAGCTGAGGTAGGCTTCGGTCTTCCCGGAGATGATCTCCAGGTTGATGCCGGAAGCCTGGGAGGCGGCTTTGGCCAATTTGGCTCCATTGGGAGCGTTCCGGATGGCGGCAGTGGCCACGGCGATGATTTCGTCTGCGTGGAAGATCCGGCACATGGCGGCGAAGTTCTTCAGGCAGTTGGTGGTGGCTGTAAAGGCTTCTTCCGTCAGATACCCCTTCCGGTCTGTTTTCAAAGCCAGCCGCAGCGGGTCCTTTTGGTTATAGACCAGATTGCAGGCATTGGAAGTATGGACTTCCATGATGACAAGACGTGCAGAGTTGGATCCCACGTCGATGATGGCAATGCGTTTCATATGATCCCCCGATCCAGGCAGTGTAATACAAAAAATCTATACCCCGTTTACACTGTTTTTTTCTTATAATAGAAGTGTTAAACTAAAAATAGTATAACACGATTGGAACGCAGGGGGTAGGACAAACCGGGTTATACCCAAGGCAAGGAGGTACGTATGACAAAGAAAAGATTGCGTTCTGCAGCGGTGATCCATCTGGGTTCAGAGAACGTCACCATGCAGCTGATGGAATATACCGGTCTGGATGACATCCGGATCATTACGGAACTGCGCAGCAAGGTACGGCTGGGAGAAGAGACTTTCCAGACCCGGAAGATTTCCTTCGGGACCATGCTGCAGATCGTGGAGATCCTCAAAGGGTACCGCCAGGTGATGCGGGAATATGGGGTGAAATCCTATATCCTCCAAGCTACCACTGCCGTCCGGGAAGCGGAGAACCAGCAGTATTTCCTGGATCAGGTGCTGGTGAAGACCGGGTTCCAGATCGAAGTGGTGAACATGTCCCGGGAAATCTATACCAAGATGGCTTCTCTCCTGCGGACCATGGAAATCCATGGCAGCCTGCCCTTGCCCCGGGAAGGGGTGCTACTGGCGGATATCTCTTCCGGGGGCCTGGGGCTTACCTATGTGAAGGACCGGGAAGTGAAATTCCAGCAGAACCTCCATGTGGGCTTGGTCCGGCTGAAGGAACAGTTCACCCGGAACGAGCGGTCCAGCATCCATTTCGAGCAGGCCCTGAAGGAATATCTCCAGGATCGGATCGGTGTGGTGGCGGAAGAACTGGCCGGTGAGACCATCAGTACCCTGGTGCTCACCGGGACGGAAAGCCAGGTGCTACTGGATCTGTTTGGAAAGAAACGGAACCGGAAGGAAAACATTTCCTTTACGGCGGAAGAAGTGGCGGCATTCTACGGAAAAGTCCATCGGCTGAAAGAAAGCCAGCTGGAAAAACTGTTCGGCCTGACTCCGGAGGAGACGGAAGTGGCCCAGCCGGCCATCACCCTGTGTCAGCTGCTCATGGAAATGTCCCGGGCCCAGCAGATCCTCATGCCGGTGGACCGGTTCGTGGATGGGATGAAAATCCTCTACATCGCCCGGCAGCTGGACCGGAATTTCCTGGAAGAGATGCTGGAGATCCAGATGAGTCTGGTCCGGAACATCGGGAACCGGTTCCATTACGATGCCCCCCATGCGGCCTGGGTGGAAAAAATGTGCTGCATCTTATTCGATGCCCTGGCACCTTCCCAGGGACTGGACCAGGAGGATAAGATACTGCTCCGGGCGGCGGCCTATCTGCACAATATCGGGAAGTACGCTTCCATGCGGACCTACGACCGGTACAACTACTACCTGATCGACAGTGCGGACCTTTTGGGTTTCAGTGTGGAACAGTGCCATACCATCGCCCAGATTTCCTATCTGTATACCCTGGACCGGCCGGAATTGAATGGGAATGAGCCCAAAGATTTCGGCAGCAGCATCCCCCCGCTGGTGGCCAAACTGGCGGCCATCCTCCGTCTGGCGGATTCCTTGGACATCAGCGGGCGGCAGAAAATCCACAGCTGCAAAGTGGTGATCCGGGGCAATGGACTGCAGGTCCTGGCCAAGAGCCGGGAGAACCTTTCCCTGGAAGAATGGACTTTCGGCAAGCGAGGCAGCTTCTTTGAAGAAGTCTTTGGCCTGCAGCCGGTACTGGAGAAAGCAGAGGAGAAATGATGAAAATCGATCTGAATAAACCTGAGTATTACGTGAACCGGGAACTGAGTTGGCTGAAGTTCAACCTGCGGGTGCTGCGGGAAGCGGGGGTGCGGAATCTGCCCCTCCTGGAGCGGCTGCGGTTCGTGGCCATTTCCGCTTCTAATCTGGATGAATTCTTCATGGTCCGGGTGGCGGGGCTCATCGAGCAGGAAGCCGCCGGAGTGGAACGGGTGGATGCTGCAGGCCTCAGCGTGGAAGATCAGCTCCGGGAAATCTCCCTTTCTGCCCACAACCAGATGAAACTGAAATATCGATATTTCTTTGCCCTTATCAATGAATTGGTAAAATATGCCATTTCTTTCTCCCGGGTGAAAGATGTCACCCCGGATCAGCGGAGGGAACTGGAGAATTACTACCAAGAAATGGTGTTCCCGGTACTGACTCCCATGGCCGTGGATGCAGCCCGGCCCTTTCCCTTCCTGGCCAACAAATCCCTGAATATCGCTGTGGAGCTCCGGGATAAGAAAGGGGAGCAGAAGATTGCCTTTGTCCAAGTGCCTTCGGTGCTGCCCCGGTTCATTTCCCTGGTGGGCCAGGATGGAGCACGGGCTTATGTATTCCTGGAAGACCTGATCATGGAACACTGCCAGGATCTGTTCAAGGGTCTTACTATCGTAGATATGGTCCCCTTCCGGATCACTCGGGACAGCGACCTGGAAGTGGAGGAAGATGCTACCCAGGACCTGATGAAGGAAATCGAACGGTCTCTGCGGAAACGGAAGCGGGGAGCGGCCGTCCGGCTGGAAATCAACGCCACCGATGACAAATACTTGAAGGATTTCCTGATGAAGAATCTGGATTTGGAAGCGCGGGATGTGTATGAGATCCAGGGGCCGCTGGATCTGACTTTCCTGAACAAATTCATCGACCAGCCCGGCATGGAACAGTGGAAGTTCACGCCCTATATCGGACAGCAGCCAGAAGAACTGCCGGATTATGACGACCTGTTCGGGAAGATCCGGGAACATGACATCCTGCTCCACCATCCCTATGAAAGCTTCGATCCCATCGTGAAACTGGTAGCGGAAGCAGCGGAAGATCCCCAGGTGCTTGCTATCAAACAGACCCTGTACCGGGTCAGCGGGAATTCTCCTTTGGTAGCGGCCCTGGCCCGGGCGGCGGAAAACGGCAAGCAGGTCACGGCCCTGGTGGAACTGAAAGCCCGGTTCGACGAAGAGAACAACATCGTCTGGGCCCGGCGTCTGGAAAAAGCCGGCTGCCATGTGATTTACGGGCTCATGGGCCTGAAGACCCACTCTAAGATCATCCTCATCGTCCGGAAAGAAGCGGACGGGATCAAACGGTATGTGCACCTGGGCACCGGGAACTACAACGACAAGACGGCCAAGCTCTATACGGACCTGGGGCTCCTCACTGCCAATGACCAGTTCGGCCAGGATGCTTCCGCTTTCTTCAATGTGCTCAGCGGCTATTCGGAACCGCCAGTATTCAACAAATTGGTGATGGCTCCCATCGGACTCCGGGAAAAGATCTACGAACTGGTGGACCGGGAAATCGCCCATGTGAAGAATGGGGGCACTGGGTACATCGTGGCCAAGATGAATTCCCTCATTGACCAGCCGGTGATCCGGAAGTTCTACGAAGCTTCCCAGGCTGGAGTGAAGATCGATCTGATCGTCCGGGGCATCTGCGGCCTGCGGCCAGGGATCAAGGGGGTCAGCGAGAACATCACCGTCCGGTCCATCATCGGCCGCTTCCTGGAACACAGCCGGGTATACTATTTCGCCAACAATGGGAATGAAGAGCTCTACCTGTCCAGCGCGGACATGATGCCTCGGAACCTGAACGACCGGGTGGAACTGCTGTTCCCAGTGGAACGGAAGGCCCATATCGAGCGGGTGAAAGAATTCCTGGATCTGTGCCTGAAAGATAATGTGGGAGCCCATGTGATGCTGGCCAACGGTACCTGGCGCCGGGCTTATCCCCACGGACGGAAGCGGATCAGTGTCCAGGCGGCCCTCATGAGCCGGGCCAAATCCCATGCTCCGAAGAAGAATATGCCTCTGGAACAGCGGCTGAAACCCATGGTCCGCAAAGAATGACGGCATCCCCTGTTTTGTGATATAATGGCATATCATAAAGAGAGGTGCGGTAGGAGCAATGGCAATACAAAGCGTAACCCTGAATTATCAAGGACATTACGGGTATCTGGACTACAATGAAGAGACCCATGAGATGACAGTATTCATCCCGGATGCCGAAGAAGCGGCCCAAAAAGTACGGGAATTCCTCACGGGTCCCCGGCAGTTGCAGGTCCCTACGGATCAGTGCACGTATCATTTTGGGGAAGTGACGGTGGATCCCGGGAAAAGCTGGCAGGACTGTCAGCAGGCTCTGACCCGGCTGTGGGTCAACACCGGCGTCCTGGTGGAATGGAGCATGCCGCCCCGCATGACCAATGATCTGTAAGTTATGCACAGAGTTATCCACTTATGAACATCTGTACTGTGGATATTGTGGATAATTCCTGCCAGACAGGGGGAAAACCGAGGAAATATGGGGATCCAGCCTGTGGATAAAGGAAAAGTAAAAGAGAATGGGGAGGGTGCCAAGTGGCAAAACGGTTTTATGAACTGGAAGTGGCAGGGGTCAAACGGTCCCTGCCGGTAATCAATATTTCGGATACCCTGGCCATTGCCGGGTTCGTGATCCTGGGGGATACGGAAATCGTGGAAAAGACGGCTGCGGAGCTGGCCAAGAAGGTGCCGGCGGGAACGGATATCCTGATGGCAGCGGAAACCAAGGGGATTCCTTTGGTCCATGCCATGGCCCGGATCCTGGGGATGGATCGGTATATCGTGGCTCGGAAATCCATCAAGGCCTATATGGAACATCCGCTGATTGTGGAAGACGAATCCATCACCACCCAGGGCAAGCAGATGCTCTGCCTCCAGGATGAGGACATCGAACGGGTCCGGGGCCACAAGGTGACCCTGGTGGACGACGTGATCAGCACCGGGGGTTCTATGAAAGCCCTGGAAGAACTAGTAGCCAAAGCCGGGGGCACGGTGAATGGGAAAATGGCCATCCTGGCAGAAGGCGATTCCATCGGCCGGAAGGACATCACCGTACTGGCCGATCTGCCGCTGTTCAAGGCGGAATGAAAAGAGGGTGTTGCACGAACGATGTGCAGCACCCTCTTTTTCTGATATGAAACTTCTATTTATCCCTGCCTTCAAAAATCCTTTGCTTTTTGGGGGCCTCCTGGGGTAAAATGAAACGATATACTTTTGTTTTACCATGAGGGGGTACCATTTTTGAAAATCATAGATCTTTTAAAGAGTCCGAAAGTTTGCGTGTCCTGTGAACTGTTCCCGCCCAAGAAGGGCAGTGAACTGGAACATGCCCAGGAAATCGTACGGACCATTGCCATCCAGGGCGTGGATTATATGAGCGTCACCTACGGAGCCGGGGGAACGGCCGTGGGTAAAAGCGTAGCTCTGGTTTCCGAAATCGAACGGTGCGGGGTGCCGGCCCTGGCCCATCTCACCTGTGTGGGAGCTGATGAGGAGAAAATCGAACAGGTACTGGACCAGCTGAAGGCGGCCCACGTCCAGAATGTCCTGGCCCTCCGGGGAGATCTGCCTCAGGGGCAGGAACATCCTCTGGGAGATTATGCCCATGCCAGCGACCTGGTCAAGAAAATCAAGAGCTACGGAGATTTCTGCGTAGGCGGCGCCACCTATCCGGAAGGCCATCCGGAAGCTGCCGGATTGGATGAGGACCTGGAGCACACCAAGATGAAGGTGGAAGCTGGGTGCGATTTCCTGGTGACCCAGATGTTCTTCGACAATGCCATGTTCTACAATTTCATGTATCGGATGCTGGCCAAGGGTATCCATGTGCCGGTGGTGGCCGGGATCATGCCGGTGACCAACCTGAAACAGATCGAAAAGATCTTCACCCTCAGCGGCACTCCGGTGCCGGCGCCTCTCCGGGCCATGGCGGAACGGTTCGCGGATCATCCGGCTGCTTTGAAACAGGCCGGTATGGCCTATGCCATCGGCCAGATCGTGGATCTGATCGCCAACGGCTTCACCAATATCCACATCTATACCATGAACAAGCCGGACATCATCGGGGGCATCCGCAGCAGTCTGTCGGAAATCATCCGCTGCTGAAAGGAGAGCCAGTATGGGAAATCTGCGGATCCAGTTCGATGAGAAAGAAGCCCTCCGGTATTTCGGAGCCCGGCCGGGAGACGAACAAGCGAAAGTCACCGTGGATCGGGCTTTCCTCCAGCTCCGGAATGAGGTCCAGCCCCGGAATGTGATCCAGCAGTGGAGCTGCCGGGTGGTCCAAGGGACGGACCAGGAAAAGGGAAGGGTGATCCTGGAAAATGGAACGGAATTTGTCAGCTCCGGTCTGGCCCGGCACTTGGCGGGCTGTGATACCCTGCTGCTGTTCGGAGCCACCCTGGGAGCCCGGGTGGATACGGCCCTGCGCCGGATCAGCATCCGGAGCATCGCTGAAGGAGCGGCGGCCCAAGCGGTGGCTGCTTCCCTGATCGAAAGCTATTTGGACCAGCAGGAAATCGTCTGGAAGCAGGATCTGCCGGACACCTGGCAGTACCGGAGCCGGTTTTCTCCCGGGTATGGGGACTGGGACTTGACGGAACAGCAGAAGATTTTCCGTCTCCTGGATTGTCCCAAGACCATCGGCCTCACCCTTACTGCCGGGGGCATCATGGCCCCTACCAAAAGCGTCACCGCCGTGATCGGCATCGATCGGAGCGGGAAACAAACGGCTGATGGGGAAGAAAGCCGCTGCGGGAAGAAAACAAAATGCGCGGCCTGCAGCAATGTGGACTGCCCTTTTCGTCAGGAGGAACTATGAATTTTACAGAAGCACTGCATACCAAACGGCTGTTCTTTGACGGAGCCATGGGGACCATGCTCCAGGAAGCCGGCCTGAAGCCGGGAGAACTGCCGGAAACCTGGAACCTGCTCCATCCGGAGAAGGTCCGGGCCATCCATCAGGCCTATGTCCGGGCTGGGGTGGATATCCTAAAGACCAATACCTTCGGGGCCAATGGGCTGAAATTCGGAGCGGCCCACGGCCAGCCGGAAGTGGAAGAACTGGTCCGGGCCGGGGTGGAAAATGCCCGGGCCGCTTTCGGGGCGGAAGGCAGGGAAGGTTTTGTGGCCTTGGACCTGGGGCCTACTGGGAAACTGCTCCAGCCTTTTGGAGACCTGCCTTTCGAGGAGGCAGTATCCCTGTATGCCCAGCAGGTCAAGGCAGGAGATGCCGCTGGAGCGGACCTGATCCTGATCGAAACCATGAGCGACAGCTATGAAGCCAAAGCAGCCATCCTGGCGGCCAAGGAAAATTCGGAGCTGCCCATCGTGTGCACCTTTACCTTTGACGAAGACGGGAAGCTGCTGAATGGGGCGGATGTGACTACAGCCCTTGTGATGGCGGAAGCCCTGGGGGCAGCGGCTGTGGGCTTCAACTGCGGCCAGGGTCCCGACACTCTGGTGAAGCTGGTGCCCCGGGCTCTCCAGGCGGTGGATATCCCTCTGGTGGCTAATCCCAATGCGGGGCTGCCGGTCCAGAAGGACGGGAAGACCGTGTTCCACATCGATGCTGCGGGCTATGCGCCTCTCATGGTGCCCTTTGCGGAAGCCGGGGTCTCCGTGCTGGGGGGCTGCTGCGGAACCACTCCGGACCACATTGCCCGGCTCATCGCAGCCTGCCGGGACATCCCCCTCCCGACACCTCGGTCCGGAGCACCCTGTGCCATTGCCGGCTACGGGACGGCGGTGGATTTCGAAGGGATGCCGGTGATCATCGGGGAACGGATCAATCCTACCGGGAAACCTCGGCTGAAAGAGGCCCTGAAGGCCCAGAACATGGACTATGTGTGCCAGCTGGCCCTGGAACAGCTGGACAAGGGGGCCCAGGTGTTGGACGTGAACGTGGGGGTTCCCGGGGTGGATGAACCGGCCCTCATCGAAAAGGTGATCCTGACTCTCCAGTCCATTACTTCCGTGCCCCTCCAGATCGATACTTCCAACATCGAAGCCATGGAACGGGGACTGCGGGTGTACAACGGCCGTCCCCTGCTGAACTCGGTCAACGGCAAGGCAGAAAACATGCAAGAAGTGCTGCCTCTGGCCAAAAAGTACGGGGCGGCTCTGGTGGGCCTGTGCTTGGATGAGGCCGGCATCGCAGACACGGCAGAAGGCCGGCTGGAAGTGGCAGACAAGGTCATCGCTGAAGCTGGGAGATATGGGATCTCTGCCAAAGACATGGTGATGGATCCTTTGGCCATGACCATCAGCACCGGGGGTCAGAACGCCCAGATCGACCTGGAAGTGATCCGGCAGCTGAAGGCCCGGCACATCAAGACGGTCATGGGGGTGTCCAATATTTCCTTCGGGCTCCCCAGCCGGGATGCGGTGAACAGCGCCTTCTTCGCCCTGGCCATGCAGGCAGGCCTGTCTGCCGGGATCATCAACCCCAACAGCGGGGCCATGATGGGGGCCTATATTGCCTATGGGGCTCTCAGCGGCAAAGACGAGGGCTGCAAGAAGTACGTGGAGTATTTTGCAGACGCTCCCCAGATGGTAGCGGTGGCCAAATCCCAGGGCAGCCCCAAACCGGCGGCGGGCAAAGCCGCCCAGAAGGAATACCCCCTGGAAGAAGCCATTGTCAAAGGCCTCATCAGCCAGGTGGAGAACGGCGTCAAGAAACAGCTGGCGGAAGGAAAACCGGCCCTAGACATCATCAATGAATCCATGATCCCCGGCCTGAACATCGTAGGAGACCTGTTTGAAAAGAAGAAACTGTTCCTGCCCCAGCTGCTGGTCAGCGCCGATGCGGCCAAGGCCGGCTTCGAGATCCTGAAGCAGTCCATTGCTACGGGAGCCAGCACGGAAAAAGGAGAACCCATCGTCATCTGCACGGTGAAAGGGGACATCCACGACATCGGCAAGAACATCGTGAAAGTACTTCTGGAAAACTATGGCTACCAAGTCATCGACCTGGGGAAAGACGTGCCACCGGAAGAAGTGGTAAAAGCCGCCCAGGAGCATAATGCCAAATTGGTGGGGCTCAGCGCCCTCATGACTACCACCGTAGGTGCTATGGTGGAGACCATCCGCCAGATCCGCCAAACCCTGCCGGACTGTCGGGTGATGGTGGGGGGCGCGGTGATGACCGAGGAATACGCCCGGACCATCGGAGCGGATTTCTATGGAGCCAATGCGGTGGCCAGCGTCAACTATGCCAACCAGTTGTTCCACAAATAAAACCGAGCAGAAAGAAGCGAAAGAATCTATGAAGAGACCTCTCATTGGCGTATCAGGAAGCCATATGGTGGATGGCCGCGGCGTTTTTGCCGGCTACCACCGTTCCTATGTGAATGATGATTATATCCGTTCTGTGAACGAAGCCGGCGGGGTGGCGATTTTAGTCCCCTTTACGGAAGATGAAGGAGCCTCCCGGGAAATCATGAGCCGGGTGGACGGGCTGGTGCTCAGCGGCGGCCATGATGTGTATCCCCTCCTGTATGGAGAAGAACCCTGCCGGCAGATCGGACCGGTGTGGCCGGAACGGGATAAATTCGACCTGCTGCTCCTGGCGGAAGCGGAAAAGCGGGGCATCCCTGTCATGGGGATCTGCCGGGGCTGTCAGATCATCAACGTGGCCCATGGAGGGACCTTGTACCAGGATCTGTCTCTGGACAAAAACTCCTTTGTGAAGCATTCCCAGAATCAAGATCCGGCCACCCCTACCCATACGGTAGAAATCCAGGCTGGCAGCCGGGCGGCCCGGATCTTGGGACGGACGGAATGGGTCACCAATACCCACCATCATCAGACGGTACATCAAGTGGGCCAGGGCCTGGCCGTGACCGGACGGGCCAAAGACGGCACCGTGGAAATCATGGAAGGGACCGGGGAAAACTATCTCATGGCCTACCAGTTCCATCCAGAGATGATGTCCATCAACAACCAGCTGGCCAAAGCCCTTTTTGTCGATTTCATCGCAGCGGCCCAAGGAGAGAACGCATAGTATGACGGAGAAAAAAGAAAAATTCGGGCTGTTCAGCATCATCCTCCTGGGCATCAACAGCATCATCGGTACCGGGATCTTCCTGCTGCCCAATCGGGCCTATGCTTTGATGGGAACAGCCTCCCTGGGCATCCTGCTCTTCGATGCCTTCCTGGCCGGAGCCCTGGCCCTGTGCTTTGCAGAAGCTGCCGGGTTCTTTTCCCGGAACGGAGGGCCCTACCTGTATGCCAAAGCGGCTTTCGGGGATTTCTGGGGCTATGAGATCGGGGTATTGAAACTGGTGGTGACCATCATCGCCTGGGCCGCCATGGCCGTGGGGTTTGCCACCGCCTTGGGGGCTGCCTTCCCGGCCCTTGCCGGGGACAAGGCCAAGGACTTCATCGCCGCCGTGCTGATCGGAGGCCTCAGCGCCCTGAATATTGCCGGGGTCAAGGCTTCCAAATACCTGAACAACATCCTTACCGTGTCCAAACTGGTTCCTTTGGTGCTGTTCATCGCCTTGGGGATCTTCTTCCTCGACGGAAGCAACTTCACCCCCCTTGTACCGACCCATTTGGAAGAAGGAGCCTTTGCCAACGCTGCCATTACCATGTTCTTTGCCTTTACGGGCTTCGAAGCCATTGCCGTGGGGGCGGAAGATTTCAAAGATCCCAAGAGAAACCTGCCCCGGGGAATCATCCTGACCATGGTGCTGGTGACGGTGATCTACATGCTGGTAGTGGCTATTTCCATCGGGATCCTGGGGCCGGAATTGGCCACGGATAAAGCACCCATCCAGACGGCCTTCGGACGGATCCTAGGACCGGTAGGGTCTTATATCATCCTGGTGGGCACCCTGTTCTCCATGGGGGGCATCAATATGGCGGAATCTTTCTTTGCGCCCCGGGCCTGCACCTCTCTCTCGGAAGACGGGATGCTGCCGGCAGTGCTGGCCAAACGGACGCCTTGGGGAACTCCCTATGTGGCCAGCATCGTCATCGCCGTGCTGAGCATCGCCCTGGCCTGGAGCGGCAGTTTCACTACCTTGGCGGCTATCAGCGCCGTATCCCGGTTTACCCAGTACCTGCCCACCTGCCTGGCCGTGATCGTGTTCCGGAAAAAATGGGCGGACCGGCCTCGGACCTATAAGATCCCCGGAGGCATCACCATTCCGGTGATCGCCCTCATCACCAGCCTGTGGATGCTGTCCAATGCCAAGACCATCCAGCTGATCTGGGGCCTGGGAGGCTGCCTGGTGATCCTGCCCTACTATTTCGTCTACGCCAGCAAGAAGAAGCGGGGACTGATCAAAGAAAAGGAAGAATAAAGAAAGGAATTATATGGATCTCCAAACACTGCTGCAAAAAGAAAAACTGGACCGGGCGGATCTTGTCGCCTTGCTGGGGCTGACGGATCCGGAAGACCGGAAGGCTCTCTACGACGCCGCCTATGCGGTGAAAAGCGCTTCCGTGGGCCGGGTGGCCTACTATCGAGGGCTCCTGGAATTTTCCAACCGGTGCATCAAAAATTGCCTTTACTGCGGCATCCGCCGGGACAATGAGGAAGTGGAACGGTTCGACACTTCCCGGGAAGACATCCTGGCCATGGCGAAGTGGGCTCTGGACAACCAGCATGGATCCCTGACCCTCCAGTCCGGCGAACGGCAGGATGAGGAATTCATCTCCTATGTGGAAGGGCTGGTCCGGGACATCAAGAAGTTCAGTGACGGAAAACTGGGACTTACTCTGTGCTTGGGAGAACAGACGGAAGACACCTACCGGCGCTGGAAGGAAGCGGGGGCCCACCGGTACCTGCTGCGGATCGAGACCAGCAATCCGGCCTTGTATGCTACTCTCCATCCCCGGGATGGGCATCATGAATGGACGGTACGGAAGCACTGCCTGGAGATTCTCCGGAAACTGGGGTATCAGGTAGGCACCGGGGTGATGATCGGCCTGCCGGGCCAGACCTTAGAAGACCTGGCGGATGATATCCTGTTCTATCGGGACATGGACATCGACATGATCGGCATGGGGCCCTATGTGGTCCATCACAATACTCCTTTGGGGAAACAGGTGGTGGCAGCGGGAGGGAATACCCCGGAAGCCCAGCAGCACCGGTTCATCTTGGGACTGAACATGATTGCTGTGACCCGGCTCTTCCTGAAGGACGTGAATATTGCTGCTACCACCGCCCTCCAGGCACTGAATCCCCTGGGGCGGGAGCTGGGCCTGAAGGCCGGAGCCAACATCCTCATGCCCATCGTGACCCTGCCCAAATTCCGGCCTGATTATCTGCTGTACGACAACAAACCCTGTGTAGAGGACAGTCCCGACCAGTGCCGGAACTGTCTCTCTGCCCGGGTGGCCTCGGTGGGGGACATGGTTGGATTCGGGAAATGGGGAGATTCGCCTCATTATTTTCGGGAGCATGGGGGCGCAGGGAAATAAAAATTACCCTGCACTGTCAACGGTCAGCTGTCAATGGTCAACGGCCAAAGGAAGCCAGTAAGGCTGGCTTTGAATAACGGAAAGAATATTCAACAGGCATTGCTTTATGATTTCAAAATCAATTTGCAAAAATTGATTTCCAACGGCTGCTGACCGCTGACCGTTGACTGCTGACAATAGCAGGGTGCTGCATCTGCAGCACTCTGCTATTCTTTTTATCTATATCAACCCCAACTTTTTAACCATTATACAAACGCCTCTCCATCCGCTACAATAAGACCCATGAAAAAGAAAACAGAGCAGAATGCTCGGAATACAGAGAGGGGTTTTAACAATGACTTTACGTGCACCATTCCATTTTGATATAGTAGGGAGTTTCCTGCGGCCAGACCGTTTGAAAGAGGCCCGGGCCCATTTTGCCCGAGGAGAGATTGCGGCCTTGGACTTGAAGCAGGTGGAGGACGAAGAAATCGCCCAACTCATTGAAAGACAGAAGGCCGCCGGGCTCCATACCCTCACCGACGGGGAATTCCGGCGGAGTTACTGGCACTTGGACTTTTTCTGGGGGTTCCAGGGCATCACCCACATCGAACTGGAACAAGGATATCTGTTCCATGGGGAAGAGACCGCCCGGGGCACTGCCATCGTCACCGGGAAGATCAGCGGGAAGGACCATCCCTTTGTAGAACATTTCAAATATGTGAAAGGGTTCGAGGATGAAAACACCTTGGCCCGGCAGACCCTCCCAGCCCCGGCCCAGCTCCTGGCGGAACTGTACCGGGGGAACAACGGGAAAATCACTGATGCAGTGTACCCGGACCGGGAAGCACTGCTCCAAGATATCGCCGCCGCTTACCGGCAGGTATTCCGAGATCTGTATGAGGCCGGCTGCCGGAACATCCAGCTGGATGACTGCACCTGGGGTATGTTCTGCGACACGGAATACTGGAACAAACGGCAGAAGGGAGCTGTTTCCTTAAAGGAAATCGCGGAGGAATATCTGCGGCTGAACAACTTGGCCCTGGAAGGCCATCCGGCGGACCTGGCAATCACCACCCATGTGTGCCGGGGCAACTACCATTCCACCTGGGCGGCCCGAGGCGGGTACGGACCCATTGCTCCTCTGTTGTTCGGGAAGGAAAATGTAGATGCTTTCTATCTGGAATTCGATGATGAACGGTCTGGGGGCTTCGAACCGCTGAAGGAAGTGGCTCCCAGGAAACAGGTGGTGCTGGGGCTCATCACTACCAAGCGTCCGGAACTGGAAGATCGGGATCAGGTCATCGCCAGGATCCACGAAGCTGCAAAGTATGTACCGCTGGAAAATCTCTGCCTCAGTCCCCAGTGCGGGTTCGCCTCCTGCGAAATCGGCAACAAACTGACTGAAGCAGAACAATGGGCCAAATTGGCCTTGGTGAGATCCATCGCCCAAGAGGTGTGGGGGGGAATAAAAGAGGGGGGTGTTGCACGTTGTGTGCAACACCCCCTAGCTGTAGAGCCGCGTAGCGGCTCAAGTCTG
>CAJMQS010000017.1 GCA_905215645.1 uncultured bacterium | reverse complement strand
ATCGGCGTATGACGTATGACCTATGACGTATGACGGGGGTGTTGCACGTGCAACACCCCCTTTTCATTACGCCCGAGCGTTCCGTGCTCTGTTGCGGGCCCGTTCCAGGCGGGACAGGACCCGTTTTCTCATACGGATGCTCTTGGGGGTGACTTCTACGGTTTCGTCGTCGTTGATGTGTTCCAGGGCCCCTTCCAGAGAGAAGGTCTGGGGCGGAACCAGACGGACCGCGTCATCGCTCCCGGCAGCACGCATGTTGGAAACGTGTTTCTTCTTGCAGGGGTTTACGTCCATATCGTCTTCCCGGCTGTTTTCGCCGACGATTTCCCCTTCGTACACTTCTTCACCAGGGTTCACATACATGGTGCCTCTGGCTTGGCATTTGTCGATGCCGTAAGCAGTGGTAGTGCCAGCTTCGAAGGCCACCAAGCTGCCCCGAGTACGGCCCGGGATATCACCCTTGTAGGCGCCCCAGCCAGCGAACACATGGTTCATGATGCCGTTGCCCTTGGTATCGGTGAGGAATTGGTTCCGGAAGCCGATCAGGCCCCGGGCCGGGATGATGAAGTCCATCCGCAGATAGCCGGCCATTTCGGTCATGTTCTGGAGTTCCGCTTTCCGGATCCCCAGGCCTTCCATCACAGCGCCCATGAAATCTTGGGGTACTTCGATGGTCAGAGCTTCCATGGGTTCCAGCAGCTTGCCGTTTTCATCCCGGCGCATGATGACGGTGGGTTTTCCGACCTGGAGTTCGAACCCTTCCCGGCGCATGGCTTCGATGAGCACGGACAGATGCAGTTCCCCACGGCCGGATACCTTGAAGGTATCGGCGCTGTCCGTATCTTCTACCCGCATGGAAACGTTGGTCTCCACTTCCTTATACAGACGGTCACGAAGGTGACGGCTGGTGATGAAGTCCCCTTCCTGGCCGGCAAAGGGACTGTCGTTGACGGAGAAAGTCATGGACAGGGTGGGTTCGTCCACTTTGATTCCCTGGAGCTGTTCCGGGTTGTCCACGTCGGCGATGGTGTCGCCGATTTCTGCCGTGTTCAGACCGATCAGGGCGATGATGTCCCCGGCCTTGGCTTCCGGCACTTCCACCCGTTTCAGTCCTTCATAGGTGTACAGACGGCCGATCTTCTGGTTGGAGCGCTGGTCGTCGTGCATCAGGCATACATTCTGGCCGTTCCGGATGGTCCCGCGGACCACACGGCCTACCACGATCCGGCCCACATAATCATCGTGGTCCAAAGTGTTCACCAGCATCTGGAGCGGTGCATCCACATCCACGTCAGGAGCAGGGATGCTGTCGATGATGGTGCGGAACAGAGGTTCCAGGTTGTCGCTGTCGTCATCCATGGACAGCTTGGCAACGCCCTTCTTGGCGGAAGCATAGACCACTGGGAAATCCAGCTGGTCATCGTTGGCGTTCAGTTCGATGAACAGATCCAGGACTTCGTCCACCACTTCTTCCACCCGCTGATCCGGACGGTCGATTTTATTGATGACCACCACCGGTTTCAGATGATGTTCCAGGGCTTTGCGCAGCACGTATTTGGTCTGGGGCATGGGGCCTTCATAGGCGTCTACCAGCAGCAGCACGCCATCCACCATGTTCAGCACCCGTTCCACTTCGCCGCCGAAATCAGCATGGCCCGGAGTATCCAGGATGTTGATCTTGCAGCCATCATGCATGACGGAGGTATTCTTGGCCAGGATGGTGATGCCACGTTCTCTTTCCTGATCGTTGGAGTCCATGACCCGTTCCTGCACCTGCTGGTTGGCACGGAATACACCGCTCTGCTTCAGCATGGCATCCACCAAAGTGGTCTTGCCGTGGTCGACGTGAGCGATGATGGCAATGTTACGCAAATCGTTTCTAATCATAAAAGCCCAATCCCCTCTTATTTCCAGATAAATCAAGAGGATGCCCGTCAAAGAAGCATCCTCAAAGTAAACTACATCATTTCGACTTTCCTATTATATGCTTTTCCCATCCGTATGTCAAATTCATTTACAGGGTCTTCATCACATCGTCGATATACTTGCGGATCTTGTCCATCTTGGCCCGGATATCGGGGATCCGACGGGGATCGTGGGTGATGAGCTGTTCCATCCGGCCCTTATAAACCAGGTAATCCTTTTCGAAGTTCCGCAGGTAATCCCGCATGGCCTGGATGGCCGGTGCGCTGGTGATGACCTTGGTCTCTTCGATCCGCCAGTCGGTGCCGTCGATAATGGCTGCATCTCCGAAATTGGGGATGTAGGTGGCAGTGCCCAGTTCCGTATTCAGCAGATGGGCAAAGGAGCTGGCCGCATCGTATTCCCCGTGTACCACGAAGAAGGCTTTGGGCTTCCGTTCCATCCCTTTATAGAAGGCCAGCATCTGATCCCGATCCGCATGGGCGGAAAAGCCGGTGAGGTTGTAGATCTTGGCTCCCACGGCGATGTCTTCGCCCATGATCTTCACCTTCTTGGCGCCGTCGATGAGCCGCCGTCCCAGGCTCCCTTCTGCCTGGTAGCCGGCAAAGATCACGGAAGAATCCTTCCGCCACAGGTTGTGTTTCAGGTGGTGGAGCACCCGGCCGGCATCGGCCATGCCGCTGGCGGAAATGATGATCATGGGGCTGGGCATGTCGTTGATGGCCTTGGATTCCGCCGCTGTTTCCGTGTATTTCACATTGGGCATATCGATGAGCCGCCCTCCCTGTTTCTTGAAGATGGTCCGGGCTTCTTCATCGTATTCCTCCGGGTTGAACAGCATCACCTGGGTGGCCTTGATGGCCATGGGGCTGTCCACCATGATGGGGACCACCGGCAGCTGCCCGCTGGACATGAGCTTCTGGAAATAGTAGAGCATCACCTGGGTACGGCCTACGGCGAAGGCGGGTATGATCACGTTGCCGCCCCGGCTCAGGGCTTCCTTCATCACGTCGCACAGTTCCTTTTCCCGGTCCACCTGTTCATGGAGCCGGTTCCCGTAGGTGGATTCGGTGATGATGAAATCCGCCCCCGAAATCTGGTGGGGATCATCCAGGATGGGCACGTTGGGCTGGCCGATATCCCCGGTGAAGATCAATTTGGTCTTCTTGCCGTTCTCTTCGATCATCAGGTTCACCAGGGCGCTGCCCAGGATATGGCCGGCCACCCGGAACCGGAAGGTGATCCCCGGGTACAGCTCGATGTCTTCATCGTAATCGTGGGGGATGAAGTGCTTCAGGGCCAGGTAGGCGTCATCGGCGGTATAGAGGGGTTCCACTGCCTGCTTCCCGGCACGGAGCCCTTTCCGGGTGGCGATCTCTGCATCGGATTCCTGGATGTGGCCGCAGTCCGGCAGCAGGATCTCGCAGAGTTCTTCCGTCACATGGGTGCAGTGGATGAATCCTTTGAACCCTTCCCGGATCAGCTTGGGCAAAAGGCCGCTGTGGTCGATGTGGGCATGGCTGAGGATCACGGCATCGATTTCACCTGGGTTGAAGGCAAATTCCCGCCGGTTCAGGTCCCGGATCAGCTTGGGACCCTGGAACATGCCGCAGTCCAGGAGGATCTTCTTCCCGTTGACTTCCAGCAGGTGGCAGGAGCCTGTGACGATTTTATCCGCTCCCAAGAAGGTGATTTTCATAGATTCTGCCTCCTTTTGAAAAGATTTAATTTAATCTTTCAGTTAATTCACCTATAGTATAACACGATGTGGTACAATAATGCCATGGATTCACAGAAAGGATGTCATTCATGAAAAAAAATCTTTTTCTTCCTATATTGTTTGTTTCTCTTTTCCTGTTCCCTTCCCTGCTTTTTGCCCAGGAAAAAGGAAAAGCCGTTTCTCCAACGGCCGTTTCTGTAACGAATGAAGCAAAAGAGACCAAAGCCCCAGACGGAACGGCTGCACCGGCGAATGGTACAGGGAAAGCCCCTGGAACAGCCTTGGCAGCGGACTCCACAGCAGCCCCAGCAGCTCCAGCAGAACAGCCCCCAGTGCCGCCCACCGACGAAACGGCCGCCTGGACCCTGGCCGGCGCCAACAGCAATTATGAAGTCTATTACGATACCCGGAGCATCCAGTACGACGAAAAGACAGGGATCCTGACCCTGTGGAACAAATGGGTGAAAAAAGGCACGGTCCTGACCGGTACCCGGACCACCCTCCTGTTGAGCCGGTACGATGTACGGCTGCGGGTCTGTGCCGATCTGTACCAGTATACCTACAACGGCCTCGGAAAAGAGATCAGCCACGGGAAATCAGAGGATCCCTCCTGGTATCCCCTGAGCCCCAATACCCTGGGGATGGAGCTGTGTGAGGCGCTGAAAGGGTTTTTGTTGAATAATTGAGGAAAGAGGTCTCGAAACCTAAAAAGGGGATGCTGCGCATGCAGCAGCCCTTTTTTTGTCAGCGTTCAATGGCCATTAATACAATTCCTATCTTTCCCAAAATTTTTTATACCACAGTGCCGCCTGCTGCCAGGATTGGGGGACGCCTCGGCCTTCTTCGTACAGTCTGGCGATGGCGAAGCAGGCGCTGGAGTTGCCTCTGTGGTAAGCTCTGCGATACCAGGCCAAGGCCTGGTCCGGGTCTGCCTGGCCTACGTAGCCATTTTCCCAGAAGGTTCCCATGATCTCACAGGCAGCGGGATGGCCCTGGCGGGCGGCTCTTTCGTACCAGATCCTGGCCTGTTCCAGGGCATGGCAGCGCAGCCGGTATTCCTGGGCCAGGCGCAGCTGAGCTTCCGCATGGCCTTTTTCGGCGGCTTTTCGATACCATTCCAGCCGCTTCTCCCGCCAGCTGCCATTTTTCCCCCATCCACCAACCGGAGGAAGGAACCCATGGCCAGCTGGGCGGCCGCAAAGCCCTGGGCAGCAGATTTTTCGAACCAAGCCAAGGCTTTTTCATAGGAAGGGTCCTCTCCTTCCCCGTAGGCGTACATGATTCCCAGATAGTACTGGGCCAGGAAGTCTCCTTCTGCTGCCAGGGCCCGGATCCTTTCTCTCTGCCGGACGAACACCCGGACGGACTCTCCCACATTGGGCAGGTCTTTCAGTGCGCCAAAGGCAGGGGCCACCGGATCTCCGGCCTGGGAAGCGGCGGAAGCATAAGCCCGGGCCTGACCCTGATCCAAGAAGAAGGTCCCATATCCCCCGTCCAGGTACAGCGCTAGGAGGAAAAGAGCCCGGCCGCTGCCTTCCCAGGCTTTCGCCAGGATCAAAGGATAAGCCTCTCGGGGCGGAAGGTCCAGGAACAGCCGGTCCAGTTCTCCTGTCTCTTCCCTCCCTGTTCCTTTTTCCCCTGCCTGCATCCCTCTTTGTTCCATATTGCTCTCCATGGCCCGTACCTCCTACAATGGGATTTCTTTTCTTCCAGTATAACAAAAGAAATGGGAAAATTTGGGGACAGGAATCGGTTGGTAGAAGATAAAAAGATGCAGGAGATGAAAGCGGCTTACCGTTTTTCATCTCCTGCATCTTTCACTTCCCCATTCCACCGCCAGCACCAAGGCAGCCATGCCCCAAAGAAAGGCGCCGGCTTCCTGCCATTTGTACTGCTGGAGAGCCAGGATCAGCGGGGTGCCGATGCCCCCAGCTCCTACCAGGCCTAAGATGGAAGCCTCCCGAAGGTTCACATCCAGTCTGTACAGCAGGGCAGCCGCTCCGCTTTTTTTCAGCTGGGGCAGGACCGTCCACCGGAAAGCGGCAGCCCACCCGGTACCCATGGCCCGGCTGGCGGCAAAAGGCCGTGCATCCGTACTGTCCAGCCCGATTTGGAACCGTTTGGCCAAAAGGCCGATGCTGCACACCAGCAAAGTAAGGGTACCGGCAAAAGGCCCGGGTCCAGTGACCCGTAGCCACATGAGGCCGTAGACAAAGACCGGCACCGTCCGGATGCCCAGGAGCACCAGCCGGGGCACCAAAGCGGCCCCCACTGGCAGGAAGCGGAAGCTGGATGCCAGAGCCAGGAACCCAGCGGCCAGCCCTCCTCCCAAGGTCCCCAGGAACGCCATACAGAAAGTCTCTCCCAACAGCCAGGGCACAGCATCTTTTTCCAGAGAAAACAGCAGGGAAGAATCCGGTTCCAAAAGTCCCACCAGTATGGCCCGGGCCGCACCCATGCCGCCATTTCCTGCCGGTTCCAGGGTTCCCAGGGAGCCCAGGAACAGCAGCAGTCCCAAGACACCCAGGCCTTTTTTCATCCAAGGCTGGAGTCTCCATTGGCCTCTCAGGACTTTCTGCAGGGCTTCACTGAGGCTTTCCGAAACCAGCACTGCACCGTAGAGCAGTACCAGCAAGGTCCCCACCCGGCCATAGGCCCGCCAGGCCAGCTGCTGGTTCAGCAGCAGCCCGATGCCCCCGGCTCCCACATAACCCAAGATGGCCGCTTGACGCACATTGGCTTCCCACAGGTACAGGGCGTTGGTCAGATACCCGGGCAGCAGCCGGGGCAGGAGAGCCCGGCAGAAGGCTTTTCCCCGGCCGCAGCCAGAGGCTTCCAGGGCTCGGGCTGTTTTCCAGTCCAGGGTTTCCATATCTTCATATCCCAGCCGGGTCATCACCCCAAAGGTACTGAGGGTCAGGGCCAAGGTACCGGCCAGGTTCCCCAGTCCCACCAGGAAGGTGCACAAAAGAGCCAGGATCAGGGCCGGCACCGTCCGCAGCAGCTGGATGGCACACAGGAAAGGGATCCGGATCCAGCCATGGGGATTGGTCCAACGGCTGCCCAGCACAGCTCCCAAAAGGCCCAGGGAACTGCCCAGGAAAGAACCTGCCAAGGACATGCGCACAGTGCTGAGAAGAGGCCCGGCTGCCTCCCGGAAAAATCCCCAATCCGGAGGCAGCATGGCCCGGGCAATATCAAAGAACCGGCCGCCCCGCTCTCCCAGCAATGCCGGATCCCAGCCGATTTCTGCCAGGGATCCGGCCGTCAGTCCCAGCAGCAGGATCCATCCCATCCGCTGTCGGTATCTTTGGGTCATGATTCCCTCCTGTACAATTCCCGGACTTTCTCCGCATCCCAGGCATCCGCCGGCCCTTGGAACAAGATCCGGCCCTGCCGGAGCCCCACCACCTGCTGGGAAAATATCATGGCCTGCTCCACATTGTGGCTGTTCATCACCACGGTAAGCCCCTGGGTTTCCTGCAGCTGCCGGAGCAATTCCAGGATGGCTTTTCCCGTCCCTGGATCCAAGGAAGCCACCGGTTCATCTGCCAGGATGACGGATGCTTCCTGGACCAAAGTCCTAGCAATGGCCACCCGCTGTTTCTGTCCCCCGCTGAGACTGCCGGCCAAGGTATCTTCCCGTCCGCCCAGCCCAACCAGACCCAGAGCCTGCCGGGCCTTTGCCACTTCCTGTTCCGGAAATTTTCCCCACAGGGCCCGCCACAGGCTGATCCGTCCCAGGGCCCCGCAAAGTACGTTTTCCAGGCAGCTGCTCTCTTCCACCAAGCAGAAGTCCTGGAAGATCATCCCCACCTGCTGCTGGACCTGCCGGCGCCATTTCCCTTTCAAGGTATCGAACCGGCGGCCTTCCACCCATACTTCACCGGAGAACGGCCGTACCATGCCATTGAACAGCCGGAGCAGGGTGGTCTTCCCGGCACCGCTGGGGCCGATCAAGGAAACAAAGGAACCCTGGGGTACGGAAAGGGACACCCCCTGGAGAATGGGATGTCCTTTTTCATAGGCTTGGGAAACGGCTTTCAATTCCAGTACCGTCGGGTTCATTGGAGTTCCTTCCGGATTTTCCGTTCTCCATCGTAATCGGAGGCCTGGGCCCAGTCATAGCCCTTGTGGCCGATGGTCTTCAGCACCTTCAGTCCTTCTTCTGTCTTCCCAATTTCGATCAGGGCTTCTCCCAGTGCCTTCCGGAAGGCCGAATCCTGCATCACTTTGCTGGTCTTGCTCACACTCACCGTATCATTGAAGATTTTCCCCGTGACCCCGATGATCCCGGTCTGATCCCAGATGGACCCGGTCCCCCCCAGTTTGACCTGCCAATCTTTTTCCATCTTGGCCCGGATATGGGAATAGGCCACCATCACATCCACCTGGCCGGAAGCCAGCCGAGCCGTTGAAGTGGTATAGGAATCGGACTGGACCACATGGGACAGGTCTTTCAGGGTCTTCCCGTAGTTTTCCTTCAGCCATAGGGAAGGATACAGATACCCGGAAGCAGAAGCAGGGCTCATCACCGCCCAGTTCAGGCTGTCCAGTTCCTCCCAAGTGGGCTTTTCTCCCCGCTTCACTTTGGCCAGGAGGGCCTGTCCCTTGGGGCTTGGCCCCACCACCAGGGCGGACCGGTAATACTTCACCAGGTTTTTGGTGAATTTGTCCGGCTGGCCGTTGTTCCATACGGAAAGATCCGTGGTGTCCTTGTCGATGCCTTCCCGGAGCGCCGTCAGCAGCACATCCACATCCCGGTCGCAGAGCACATAGGTGGCCCCGGAAATGAAGCCCACATCAGCACTGCCTGCACTGAGTGCCTCCCCTACGGCATTGTAGGAAGTGCCCACATTCAAGGTGATTTTCTGCACCTCATAGCCCTTTTCCTTCAGTTTTGCCTGGAGCATCTTCCCCAGGGGCTCGGTCTTGGTCCGCAGGGTATCCGCATCTTGATAGGGAGAAATGGCGATTTTCAGTTCCGGGATGGTCCTGCTCCCAACCGCCTGTTCCTTTTTCGTGCCGCCGCAGCCGCCCAGCACCAGGGCCCCGGCCAGCAGCACCCCCAACATCTTCTTCCAATTTTTCACGGTACGTTCTCCTTTCATGCACACAAAAACCGGCTGCCGCTTTCTTGGCGACAGCCGGTTTTTTGTACGGTTCCCAGGATGCGGCAGAGGGATCCCTCCCTCCGGCGGTCGGTACTTGGGTACCCTCTCAGCCCGGCCCACGGGCTCCCTCGCATCCCGGTCCCTGTTGCGTCCTTCCGCAAAGCAAGATCAGGGCGCTCCCCCTCATCCCACATGCAGACCGGATTTATTTCTTTTCTTCTTTTTCTTTCTTCACCACGGTGCTCCGGATATGGAGTTCCCGCAGCTGCTTTTCGTCCACCACATTGGGTGCCTGGCACATCAGGTCGATGGCACTCTGGGATTTCGGGAAAGCGATCACGTCACGGATGGAAGGCCGTTTGGCCATGAGCATCACCAGACGGTCCAGGCCGAAGGCCAGACCTCCATGGGGGGGTGCTCCGAATTCAAAGGCTTTCAGCAGGAAGCCGAATTTCTCCTGGGCCTGTTCATCGGTCAGGCCAATGGCTTCAAAGACCTTCTTCTGGATATCTTCCCGATGGATACGTTCGGAACCGCCGCCGATTTCCACCCCGTTCAGCACCATGTCGTAGGCTTTGGCATACACATGGCCGGGATCGGTAAGGAGCTTGTCCACATCTTCATCGCAGGGAGCGGTGAAGGGATGGTGCATGGCCACATAGCGGTGTTCTTCTTCGCTGTATTCGAACATAGGGAACTTCACCACCCAGGTGAAGCACAGTTTGTCCTTGTCGATGAGGCCCAGGCGCTTGCCCATTTCCAGACGCAGGGCGCCCAGGGCAGCCGCCACTACCAGAGGTTTCCGGTCGGCCACGAATAGCAGCACGTCGCCTTTTTCCGCCTTGCCGGCAGCCAGGATCCGCTGCATTTCTTCGTCGGAGAAGAATTTGGCGATAGGAGACTTGATGGTGCCGTCATCGTTGACGATGATCCAGGCCAGGCCTTTGGCGCCGTAGATGCCTACGAATTCCACCAGGCCGTCCAGTTCTCTCCGGGGGATCTTGTTGTAGCCTTTCACATTGATGGCTTTCACCAGGCCGCCCTTTTCGATGATGTCCTTGAACACCTTGAACTGGGTCCCCTGGAGGGCTTCATTCATGTTGATCAGCTGCATGCCGAACCGCAGGTCCGGTTTGTCGCTGCCGTATTTGTCCATGGCTTCATCCCAGGTCATCCGGGCCATGGGCACGGGCACATCCACGCCCAGAGTTTCCTTGAACACATAAGCGATCAGCTTTTCGGTGAGGGCCATGATGTCATCCTGATCCACAAAGGACATTTCCATATCCAGCTGGGTGAATTCCGGCTGGCGGTCGGCCCGCAGGTCTTCATCCCGGAAGCACCGGGCAATCTGGAAGTACCGTTCCATCCCCGCAATCATCAGCAGCTGTTTGAACAGCTGGGGAGACTGAGGCAGTGCATAGAACTTGCCGGGGTTCGCACGGCTGGGCACCAGGTAGTCCCGAGCCCCTTCCGGGGTGCTCCGGATCAGATCCGGGGTTTCGATTTCCAGGAAATCCTGTTTATCCAGGAAGTCCCGGACCGCCTTGGTCACCCGGTGGCGCAGGATCAGGTTCTGCTGCATTTCCGGCCGCCGCAGATCCAAATACCGGTAGCGGAGACGGACGTTTTCATCTACATCGATGCCATCCTGGATATAGAAGGGCGGGGTCTTGGAAGGATTCAGCACGTTCAGGTCCTTCACCACCACTTCCACATCCCCGGTGGGCAGGTGGGGGTTCACGGTTTCTGCACTCCGTTCCCGCACCAGGCCTTTGACCTGCAGCACGTATTCGCTGCGGACCCCTTCGGCCTTGTGGAAATCTTTTTCGTCATGGGCCGGGTCGATGACCACCTGCACCAGACCGTGACGGTCCCGGAGATCGATGAAGATGATGCCGCCGTGGTCACGCCGTTTGCTTACCCAGCCGCACAAGGTAACCGTCTTGCCGGCATCTGCTTTTCTCAAGTCACCGCAATGATGACTGCGTTCCATACTCATTCTTGTCAACACCTCTGGTCATTATTTGTTGAAATAGGCTTCCAAAGCTCCGAAGCAGACTTCTTCCTGGCTGCTGTCCGCCATGTTCCGGACGGTGACAGCCCCTCTGGAGCGTTCTTCTTCCCCGAAGATCAGGGCGAAGCGGGCCTGTTCCCGGTTGGCCTGCTTCATCTGGGCCTTCATGCTCCGTTCCACCAGGTTCATATCGCACACCAGGCCCTGGTTCCGCAGGGCGGTGATCACCCGGAAGGCATCAGCCACGCCCCCTTCATCAGGGATCACGGCGAAGATGTCGATGGCTTCCTTCCCGGAAGGCAGCAAGTCCTGTTTTTCCAGAGCCAAGAGAATCCGTTCCAGACCCATGGCAAAGCCTACGCCGGGGGTGCTGGGGCCGCCCAGTTCTTCCACCAGGCCGTCATACCGTCCGCCGCCGCCTACTGCGCTCTGGGCGCCCAGGGGAGAATACTGGATCTCGAAAGCGGTCTTGGTGTAGTAATCCAGCCCCCGGACCAGGTTGCTGTCCACTTCATATTCCACGCCGGCTTCGTCCAGCAGTTTCTTCACGGTTTCGAAATGGGCCCGGCAGTCATCGCACAGGCTGTCAGTGATCTTGGGTGCGCCGGCCATGAAAGGCTTGTCCGCATCCACTTTGCAGTCCAGGATCCGCAGCGGGCTCCGGTCGAACCGGCTCTGGCAGTCTTCGCACAGTTCGTCCAGGTGCGGACGGAAGTAGTCCTGGAGCAGCTTCCAGTGCTGGGGCCGGCAGTTGGGGCAGCCCACAGAGTTGATCTTCAGTTTCAGATCCTTCAGGCCGAACCGTTTCAGCACAGTGAGGGCCAGCAGGATGACTTCTGCATCCACCACAGGGGATTCTGCCCCCAGGGCTTCCACCCCGAACTGGTGGAACTGTCTCATGCGCCCAGCCTGGGGACGGTCATACCGGAACATGGGTCCGATATAGAACACCTTCAGCGGCATGGGTTCCGCATACAGTTTGTTTTCTACGAAAGAACGTACCACGGAAGCGGTGTTTTCCGGACGCAGGGTCAGACTGCGGCCACTCCGGTCCGTAAAGGTGTACATTTCCTTGTCCACCACGTCCGTCCCATCCCCGATGCCTCTCTGGAACAGTTCGGTATGTTCGAAGATCGGGGTCCTGATTTCCTGATAATTGAATTCCCGGCAAACTTCACGAATGATTTGTTCCGCATACCGCCAGCCATTGATGGTGCCCGGCAGAATGTCTTTGGTACCACGCGGTGCCCCTGTTAACATAAAAATCCCCTCCGTCCACACGACTTGTTTGAACTTATTAATTTTAACACAGTTTATTGGTTTTTATCAACCGGACTCTTCTCCCCCGCATGCCAGAAATACCCATAGAGCACTTTGATGATGGCAAGGACGGGGACGGCGAAGATCAGCCCGGCCACGCCGCCGATCTGGCCTCCGATCATCACGGCCAGGATGATCAGCACCGGATGCAGGGTGATGCTGTGACCCATGAGATTGGGCATGATCACCTGGGCATCGATCTGATAGTACACCAGAT
This sequence comes from uncultured bacterium, assembly GCA_905215645.1. GTDB lineage: Bacteria > Bacillota > Negativicutes > Acidaminococcales > Acidaminococcaceae > Acidaminococcus. The sequence goes on along the minus strand of CAJMQS010000017.1, from coordinate 33,062 downwards.
AGAGGATCAGCACCTTCAAGGCCAAGGACGGGTTCTGGAGCAGGGCGATGAATACCGCCGCCAGGGTCCCTACCACCGATCCCACCAGGGGGATCATCTCGCTGATCATGGCCAGGAACCCCAGCACCAAGGTGTACTGGACGCCCAGGATGGAATTCCCGGCAGTGAGACAGGCCGCCGCTACGAAACACAGTTTGAACATGTTGTCCACATAGGCACAGAGCATGTGCCCCATGTCCGTGAGCACCCGATCCGCCAGAGGCTGCTTTTCATAAGCGAAGAGCCCCACCACCATTTTCTTCAGGGTCCGCCAGTCCTTCAGGAAGTAAAAACTGAGGAAGGGGACCAGGGCCAGGCTCACCAGGCTCTTGGCCGCCTGGACCGTGGAAGCCAACATATCCTTCAACAGGCCCATGATGTAGCTGCTCAGGCTGCTGGCTGCCTGCTGGAGCACTTCCCGGGTGTTGGGCGGCAGCTTCTGGGCTTCGCTGCCCAAAAACAGGCTGATGCTCTCGTTGGCTTTGGCCGCCAGCCCCGGCATGGCTTTCAGCAGGGTGTTCACCTGGGTCACCAAGGGGACGATCAGCACATTGGCCGCCGCATAGAGGAACAGTCCGAATACGAGGAAAGAGATCAATACCGCCAGGGTATTGGGAAAGGGCCGCCCCTTGATCTTCAGCCGTTCCAGCCGGTCTACGACGGGATAGAGCAGGAAGCTCATCCCCACGGCCAGGAACACGGGCAGGAACCAGTGGCCCAGCAGATAGAACACACCGAACCCCAAAAGGCCCGCCAGCAGTTTGGCCACCAGTCCCCTGGGTCTTTGCTGCACTTCCATCATGCGCTCACGACCTTACTGGAGGAACGGATTCCGGCGCCGTTCCCAGCCCACCGTGGTAGCCGGTCCGTGGCCGGGCAGCAGTTTGTAATCGTCGGGCAGCACCAGCAGCTTAGTCTTGATGGAATCCAGGATGGCGTCATAAGATCCCCCGGGCAGGTCCGTCCGGCCGATGCTTTCCAGGAACACCGTATCCCCGCAGAACACCACTCCGTCCCCGATGATGCACACCCCGCCCCGGGTATGGCCCGGAGTGGCAGCGATGGTGAAATCCAAGCCGGCAACAGTCAGTTTTTCCCCATCGGTAAAAAATTCATCGGGGGGATCGAATTTCTTATCCCGGTTGGTGGAATAGGACAGGCTGCTGTTCCACACCCGGAGCATGGGAGCATCTTCCCGACTCATATAGACTTTGGCGCCGGTAGCAGCCTTCACTTCGTCCAGGGCGGAGATATGGTCCCCGTGGCCATGGGTGATGAAGATGGCGGGCACCTTCTCGATGCCGGCCTTCTTCACCGCATCCATGATCCGGTCGGCTTCGTCTCCCGGGTCCACGATGATGCCTTCGTTATTGGCTTCGTTTTTGATGATATAGCAGTTTTCCTGGATTGGTCCAACGACCACCCGATAGATTTTCATGGTTTCCTATTTCCTCCTAAAAACTTTTCCCGCTGTCCAGCAGGATGGTAACCGGCCCGTCGTTCACCAAGGCCACTTCCATATGGGCCTGGAACTGTCCAGTCTCCACAGTCAGTCCTTTGTCCCGGAGCTTCTGAGCCAGGTTTTCATAGAGCCGGTTGGCTTCTTCCGGCGGGGCCGCCTGGGTGAAAGAAGGCCTCCTGCCATGGCGCACATCCCCGTACAGGGTGAACTGGGATACCAGAAGGATGCTTCCCCCGATTTGGGCCACCGACCGGTTCATCTTTTCTTCTTCATCTTCAAAGATCCGGAGCCCGGCCAATTTCTCCGCCAGGTATTCCCCGTCTTTTTCTGTATCTCCCCGGGCCACGCCCAGAAGGACCAGCAGTCCTGGTCCGATGGAACCCACTTTCCGGCCCTCCACCGTGACGGAAGCCGCGCTAACCCGCTGTACCACTGCTCTCATGGCTGCCTCACATTCCGGACACTTTCCTGTCCACTTTATAGACGCCCTTGATCCGGCGCAGCCGGCCGATGATGTAGTTCAGCTGATCCAGGCTGCTGATATCCAGCCCCATATCCACATAGGCCGTCTTGTTGGGATTGGTATGGGCATTGATGGAATTGATGTTCACTTTGGTCTCGCTGGCCACGGTCATGATATTGGCCATGACGCCAGGCTGGTCCACGGCGGTCAGCCGCAGCACCACCTTGTAGGCCACGTCCGTATCCACATTCCAGGAGACTTCGATCATCCGGTTGGGATCTTCCGTATTGGAAAGGACGTTGGGACAATCCGCCCGGTGGACGGAAACCCCGTGACCCCGGGTGATATAGCCTACGATAGGATCTCCGGGAATGGGGTTGCAGCATTTGGCCAGCTTCACCATGATGTCGTCCTCTCCCTTCACCAGGATCCCGTGGCTGCCCTTGTGGGTCTTCACGGTCTTGGGTTTCAGTTCGCTGAGGAGCTGGGACAGGTTCTTGGTGGTGTTCTGGCGCTGTGCCTTCTTGTACAGGTCCACCAATTTCACCATGACTCCGTTGACCATCAGCCCGCCATAACCCAAGGCTGCCAGCAGGTTCTCCACACTGCCGTCCATATGGCACCGGGAAGCCACTTCCTTCAGGTTGTCCGGGGTGAGCATGGTGTTCACATCGTAGCCCAGGCGCCGGCATTCCCGTTCCAGCATTTCCCGGCCGTTGACGATATTCTCTTCCCGCCGTTCCTTCTTGAAGAACTGTTTGATCTTGTTCTTGGTCTGGCTGGATCCCACGATATTGATCCAGTCCCGGCTAGGCCCGGGGGACTGTTTGGACGTAATGATTTCTACGATGTCCCCATTTTTCAGATGGTAATCCAAGGGGACGATCTTCCCGTTCACCTTGGCCCCCACGCAACTGTTGCCCACCCCGGTATGGACCCGGTAGGCGAAATCGATGGGGACGGAGCCTTCCGGCAGGTCCAGCACATCCCCCTGGGGCGTGAACACGAACACTTCATCGGAAAACACGTCCATCTTCACGGTATCCACGAATTCATGGGGATCCCGCATATCCTTATGCCATTCCAGCAGCTGCCGCAGCCAGGCCATCTTGGCATCCACGCTCTTGTCGGAAGCACTGGGCATCTTGGATCCGCCGCTTTCCTTATACCGCCAGTGGGCGGCTACCCCGTATTCCGAGATCTTGTGCATCTCGAAGGTCCGGATCTGGATTTCCAGAGGCTGTCCGCTGGAAGCCACTACTGTGGTATGGAGGGACTGGTAGCCGTTGGATTTGGGCACGGCGATGTAATCTTTGAACCGGCCTGGGATGGGTTTCCATTTCCCGTGGACGATGCCCAGGACCCCGTAGCAGTCTTTCACCGTATCCACCAGCACCCGGACGGCCAGCAGGTCATAGATTTCATTGATGGTCTTATGGTCCCGCTGCATTTTCTTATAGATGCTATAGAAGCTCTTGGGACGGCCCTGGATCTGGCAGTTGATGCCAGCTTCCTCGCACAGCTTCCGGAGTTCATCCATGGCTTCCTGGACCATGGCTTCCCGTTCGTGCCGCTTGATTTTCACCTGCTCCACCAATTCATAGTAATGCTGGGGTTCCATGTACCGGAAGGCCAGATCTTCCAGTTCCCATTTGATGGCGTAGATGCCCAGCCGGTGAGCCAGAGGGGCATAAATCTCCAGGGTCTCCGAAGAGATCCGTTTCTGCTTGTTCACCGGCATGTATTTCATGGTCCGCATGTTGTGCAGCCGGTCCGCCAGTTTGATCAAGACCACCCGGATGTCCTTGGCCATGGCCAGGAACATTTTCCGGTAGTTCTCCACCTGCTGCTCTTCCCGGGAGATGTATTCGATCTTTCCCAGCTTGGTGACCCCGTCCACCAGCATGGCCACTTCCCGGCCGAAGATGTCCTCCAGCTGGTCCAAGGTCACATCCGTATCTTCCACCACATCATGCAGGAAGGCAGCGGCCAGCGTCACATCGTCCATCTGGAGCTGAGCCAAGATGGTGGCAACGCCCAGAGGATGGATGATATAGGGTTCCCCGGAAGCGCGTTTCTGCTTGGCATGGGCTTCCGCCGCAAAGTTATAGGCTTCCCGGACGAATTCCACCTGCCGCGGGGTCAAATATTTGCCGATGCGGGCATAAAATTCTTCCGCACTGATCGGCTTATCATCGAGCTGTTCCATTGTCTCACCTTCCTGTCATCCAAAGGGCGGCGATTTCCGCAGGCGGCAGCTTCCAGCTGCGGTTCAGTTCCTGGAAGCGGGCATCATAGGCCGCTTGGAGTGCCTGGAACCCTTTGGATTCCTGCATATTCTTGTGTCCTGTCTCCCCCAAGGAAACCAGACCGGATTCTCGGGTGAACAGGTGCAGTTCATAAAAAATATCGAGGATGGCCTGGCTGATCCCATACCCTTCCCGGGTGGTCAGGTGGAGCAGCCGGACTTCCTGGCAGGCCCCCTGCTGCCGGATCAGGTTCCGGATGGCTGCATAGCAGAAGCGCAGCCCAGTCAAGTCAGGGTACTTCCGGCGAAGAGCATCCCGCCGAGCCAGCAGATCCTCTCGGTCATACATCAGGTACAGCCGGCCCTGCTGGTCCTTTTCCAGAGGGAATTTTCCCGGTGTCAGGACCTTTTCCGCCCCACCGTCATAGAATACAACGGTATGGACATCTCCCGGAAGAGGTTCTCCGTACCGGAGACTATGGATTCCCGGGAATTTCTGCTGCAGGGCAACAGTATCCTCTACATATACTACCGTCTTTTTATCTTTTTGTAAAATATTATTTAGCTCTGTCTCTTTATTCCGGTTCTCATGCCGCCAGTCAATAATGGTGTACGGGGCTTCTACCGCCGACACTTCCAGATCCACCGCGGTGACGCCCCGGAACGTGTTCAGCCGGGGAGAAAAAGCGATGGACGCCACTTCTCCCGGATAAAAGGAATGGAACCGGGGCCCTTCCTGCCACAGGAGGCCCTTATAATGGAACTCGCCCTGTTCCAGGAGGAACTTCAGATGATTCTGGTCCCGCCCCAAAAGGGAGACTTCCTGGATCTTGGCCTTGGCAAACCCCAGCACCGGTGCCGGATTCCCCACTCCGAAAGGTTCCAGTTCCGCCAGTTCCTGGACGGCTTCCGGGGTCACTTCCCTTCCTTCCGGAACGAAATAATCCGGCACGGCTGCCGGCTCATAAGGCTGATGATCCAGCATATCCGCCACTGTCTTGGCAAAAACTTCCCGGAAGGCAGGGATCTCCGACGTCTTCATGGTCAGTCCCGCTGCCTGGGCATGGCCGCCGAATTGGACCAGATGGTCCCGGCACCGGTCCAGTGCCTGGTACAAGTCCAGGGGTGGGATGCTCCGGCAGGATCCTTTGGCAGTATCTCCGCTGATGGAAAGGAGCACCGAGGGCAGATGGTATTTTTCCGTCATCCGGGAGGCCACGATGCCGATGACACCGGGGTGCCAGCCTTCCTCTCCCAGGACGATGCTCCATTCCGGGCTGCCCAAAGAAGCCAGCTGATGCTCAGCCTCTTCAAAGATCTTCTGGCTCAGGGCCTGCCGTTCCTGGTTGGCAGAATTCAGTTCTGCCGCCAGTTCCCGGGCTTTTTCCGGATCCTGGGCCGTCAGGAGATGCACCGCCGTCATGGCGTCATCCAGCCGGCCGGCGGCGTTGATCCGGGGCCCCAGGCCGAACCCGATGGTACCGCTGTTCACGGTGCTGCCGGGAGCCACGGTCACCTGGAGCAGGGCTTGGAGGCCGCAGAGAGGGCTGTGGGGCATCTTGGCCAGGCCTTTCCGGACGATTTCCCGGTTTTCATCCCGGAGAGGCACCATATCCGCTACGGTGCCCAGAGCCACCAACTCGATCAGGTCCTCCCAGTAAAATCCTGGGTTCCCGGTGAGCTTCTGTTCCAGGGCCTGGCACAATTTGAAGGCCACCCCCACCCCGGCGATCCCTTTGAAAGGATATCCGTCCCCGGGCTGGTTGGGGTTCACTACCGCCAGGGCAGCGGGCAGTTCCCGGGGAGCCAGATGGTGGTCCGTAATGATGATATCCATGGTCTTGGGAGCCTCCGCCACTTCCCGGGCGCCGCTGATGCCCGTATCCACGGTGATCAGCAGACGGGTGCCTGAGGCGGCGATCTTTTCCAAGGCCGGGCCGTTCAGGCCATACCCTTCCGTATCCCGGCGGGGCACATAGACCTGCACTTTGGCTCCCCGGGCCTGTAAAAACAAATACAGCAGGGAGCTGGCCGATGTACCATCCACGTCATAGTCCCCGTAAATGGTCATGGGTTCGCCCTGCTGCAGAGCCTTCAGGATCCGTTCCACTGCCCGGTCCATATCTTTTAACAGGAAAGGGTCATAATAGGGCTGTTTTTTTCCTTTCAGGAATTCTTTGATCTGCTCCGGTTCCGTCAGGTTCCGGCGCACCAGGACTCCGGCCAGGAGGGGAGAGACGCCCATTTCCCGGCTGAGGGCCTGGATCTGGTCCGTTTCCTCCCCAGTAAGGTTCTTGATTTTCGAATAGATCATATTTCTCCTGTCCCTTATTCTTTCGGCCGGAAGGGCTTGATGATGGGTTCCTGGTCCTGGGACGGGTCATAGTTTTTTCCCTTGTGTTCCGTCCGAGGCAGGTCCATATGGGGTACCGGGCGGCGGGGCTGTCTTTCCTGCCGCGCTTCCCAGTCCGCTTTTTTATCTTCCAGCTGCCGCAGCTGTTCTTTCAGCCTGCGGTCCTTCATATAATGGCCGGCCTTGACTTTCAGGGTCCACAGGCTGGCCAGGAAAAACCCTGCCAGGAGGCAGCCCAGGATGATCAGGGCCAGGCTCATAGAAAAATGCCAGAAAAGGAAACTGACTTCCACCGCCATGGCATTCTGGAGGGCGAAGATCGCTACCAAAAGAGCAATGATTCCCATGAGGATTACATACAGCATATGAGCACATCCTTTCTGTCCGGCTCCAGGGTATATCGGTTCGACAATAGCGTGATGTATTATTATATCGCATTTCGGAGAGAAAAAGAAGGGGTTGCTGCACGTTGTGTGCAACAACCCCAAGCTGTAGAGCCGCATAGCGGCTCAAGTCTGGAGTCTGAAGTCTGGAGCCGGAGGTTAAATTTGCAAGCAAATTTTTGAATATGTAGAACCTTTGGACGAAATGATCTCTCAGATTGATTGCGATTCTGGTTCTACAGAATCAAAAGGATCCGTCTAGCCAGGCGGATCCTGTCCTGAGGCTTCCGACTTCAGACTTTCGACTACGGGGATGTTGCACATATATTTTTTACGTGCAGCAACCCCTTCTTTCAGGACCGTTTATACCCCGTCTCCCGGTCCACCACATTTTCCAGAGGTTCGCCGGCCAGGTAATGTTCCAGGTTCCGGGCGGCAATGGCTGCCACCTTATCCCAGGTTTGGGCCAAGTGATGTTCCCCGCTGATATGGGGAGTGATCAGGAGGTTGGGGGCATCCCACAGAGGACTGTCTTCCGGCAGGGGTTCTGGATCCGTCACATCCAGAGCCGCACCGGCCAGATGTCCTTCCAAAAGGGCCTGGCGCAGGTCTTCCTGGACCACTGCATTCCCCCGGCCGCAGTTGAGGAAGAAAGCTCCGGGTTTCATGGCCTGGAAAAGCTCTCCATCATACAGATGAGTGGTTTCCGGCGTCCCTGGGAGCACGCTGGCTACTACATCTGCCTGGGCCAGGAACCGGGGCAGTTCTTCCAGGGTGCCCATTTCGTCCGCTTCCGGAGGAACCGCACCCCGGTGCCGCCGGATGCCGATCACATGAGACCCCAGGAGACGGCAGAGACGACCGAAAGCCCGGCCGATATCCCCAAAGCCTACGATTACAACAGTGGCTCCTTCCAGACTGGTCACTTCCCCTTCATCCTTCCACTGGTGCTGGAGCTGGTTCCGCTGGTACAGGTATAGCTTCTTCTGGAGGGACAGGAGGAGGGCCAGCATATGTTCCGAAAGGGCCTGGCCGTAGGCTCCCGTGCTGTTGGTCAGCTGCACCTGAGGGGCCAGGATCCCCGGCCAGCAGTAAGCATCGGCTCCGGCAGAATTCAGCTGGAGCCATTTTAAGCTCGTGAGCCCCGCCAGCTTTTTGGGAGAAACATTGCCGATGATCACTTCCGCTCCCTGGAGAGCCTCCGTATCCTTCCCATAAACGAACTCCGCTCCGGGTGCCGCCGCTTCCAAGACTTCTTTATCCTTGTTCCGTACATACATGGGCACTGCGATTTTCATGGTATCAGGTCCTTTCCGCTGCGGGCGCTTGGCCCGCAGCTATAGAGCCGCACAGCGGCTCAAGTCCGGAGTCTGAAGTCGGAAGCCCATGGAGAAAATTTGCAGGCAAATTTTTTGGATGCGTAAATCGGTACCGTAGGAACTCCACGCCAGGGAGCCCACAGATTCGCCGATAGTTCGTTCATCCAGCAGTGTGACAGGCCTGCGCCCCTACGGTTTTACACAATAAAAAGGACCTGGCCAATCAAGCCAGGTCCTAACCTGAGGCTTCCGACTCCAGACTCCTGACTTCCATCTGGAGATAAGGCGCCTTGCCGCCTTATCTCCTCAGTTTTTTCCTAAAGAACAGCCACATGCTCCCGGCCAGGAAAGTGGAGGTATAGAACCCGCTGCAGAAGCCCACCAGCATGGCGAAGGAGAAGTTGTGGATGGTCTCTCCCCCGAACAGGAAGATGGCCACCACCGCAAACAAGGTGGTCAGGGTGGTGTACACGCTCCGGGTCATGGTCTGCCAGATGCTGGCATCCACCAAATCCCCCATGCTTTCGTTCCGGCGATGGGTATGGAGATTTTCCCGGATCCGGTCGAACACCACGATGGTGCCGTTGACAGAATACCCGACTACGGTCAGAAGAGCTGCCACGAAGGAAGAATCGATTTCCAGGTGGAGCACCGAGAACCAGGTGAGGGTCACCAATACATCGATGATCAGGGCCACGATGGCGGCCAGGGCAAAGCGCAGTTCGAACCGGATGGTGATATAGATGATCATCAGCACCCAGCTGAGGACCACCGCCCCGATGGCGGATTTCACCAGGTCGCCGCCTACGGTAGCGCCCACGTTTTCCACCCGGAGCACTTCATTTTTCCCCAGGCGGCCGGTCAGGTCGTTCATCACTTCCACCCGCTGGCTGTCGCTGATGATCCCGGTACGGATCAGCACCGATTGGCTGGTCTCTACCTGCTGGTCACTGCTGCCCAGCTGGATCACACTGCTGCCCAGCTGATGGTCGCTGAGCACGGTCCGGACCTGGGCCACGGATACCGGCTGGTCGAACTTGATATCCAGGATACTGCCCCCGGTGAAATCGATCCCCAGGTTGAAGCCCCGGGTGAACATGGATACGATCCCCACGATCAGCACCACGGCTGTGATGGAAAAGAAGATTTTGGCATGCTTGACTATGGAAAACTTATTCATCGTGCCGCCTCCCCTTTTCCGGTTTTTTCTTTCGGTTGATATCCCCGGACACCGAACCAGGCCGGGTTCTTTGTAAAGTTGCTGCCGATGAAGGCACTGAGGATGAACTTGGTCACCGTCACTGCCGTGAACATACTGATCAATACCCCAAGGGCCAAGGTCACGGCAAAGCCCTTGATGGGACCAGTGCCCAGATAGAACAGCACTGCCGCAGCCATGAGAGTGGTCACGTTGGAATCCAGGATGGTGGTGAAGGCCCGGGAGAAGCCGGAATTGACAGCCGCCCGGAGGGTCTTGCCGGCCTGGATCTCTTCCTTGAACCGTTCAAAGATCAGCACGTTGGCATCCACGGCCATCCCGATGGACAGGATGATCCCGGCGATTCCCGGCAGGGTCAGGGTAGCGTTGAGTCCCTTCATCACCGCCAGGAGCAACAGGGTATAGAGCAGCAGGACGATATCCGCCACCAGCCCTGCCAAGCAGTAATACAGCAGCATGAACAGGAACACTCCGGCCAGACCGATGGCAAAAGCCTTCATGCTGGCGTCCTTGGCATCCTGGCCCAGGGTGGGACCTACGGTGCGGTTTTCCACCACTTCCAGCTTCACCGGCAGAGAGCCGCTGCGCAGGAGGATGGCCAGATGTTCTGCTTCTTTGGCGTCCTTGGACCCGGTGATCTGGGCATTTCCCCCAGTGATGGGTTCGCTGACCCGGGGAGCGGTGAGCACGTTGCCGTCCAGGAGGATGGCAATCTGCCGGCCCACGTTCCGGGCGGTCAGGTCGGCGAATTTCTTCGCCCCTTCTTCATTGAACTGAAGGGTGACCACTGGCTGGCCGCTCTGGTCCGCACTGGCTTTGGAATCTTTCAGATCTTTCCCGGTGAGGACGGTGTTCCCTTCCATGTCCTTGAATTCCAGCATGGCCGTCTTGCCCAGCATGGCAATGGCCTGTTCCGGATCCTTCACCCCGGGCAGTTCCACGATGATCTTGTCCTTGCCCTGGCGCTGGATCACCGGTTCCGTCAGGCCCAGTTCATTGACTCGGCGTTCGATGATCTGGATGGACCGGTTGATGGCGTCGTCATCCACCTTGCTCTCCGGCGTTTCCTGGGCCTGGAGCACCACATGGGTGCCGCCCTGCAGGTCCAGGCCCTGTTTTACCGTACTGGCCAGAGGCTTGATGAATACGGCAAATGCAATCACGATGGCCAGCACTGAAACCAGCAGCTTGACCCGATTTTTACCCTCCAAAACGATTCCTCCTTATTTTCCGTTATTCTTGCATACCCGCAGTCCTTTTTCCGTACACAGATAACGGACTTTCGCGTCATGGGCATTGGTGGGCAGCTCTTTCTGGACCTGCACCTCATACCCGATTGCCATGGGAACCCCTTTGGTGCACCGTGGCAGGAAACGATCGTAATACCCGGCTCCCCGGCCCAGCCGTTCGCCCTGGGCGGTAAAGCCCAGACCGGGCGTCAGCACCAGGTCGATGTCTTCCGGGGCGATGGTTTCCACCGGTTCCTGGGGCGTACGGATGCCGTAACGGTCCCGCCCCAGCTTCTTCAAGGTCACCAGCCGGGCCGCTGCCATCTCCCCCGGTCCTTCCAGGATCTGGGGCACGCACACAGTCTTGCCCATGTTGAGGGCGGTCTGGAGAGACTGATCGATGTTCACTTCCCCCGGCTCTCCCAGGTAGCCCATGATCACTTTCCCTTCCAGGAAAAGCCGGCTGTTGACGATGTGGCTGTTGATTTCCCGGTTGTATTTATGGATTTCCCGCTGGTTCAGTTTCTGGATCTTCTCCCTGATTTCCTGGCGGGCCGTTTTCTTATCCATTATTTTCCTTCTCCGTTCCCTTCAGCCTTAGGGGCTTCTGCTGCCGGGGCTTCCGGAGCTTCTGCCGGTTTGGCTTCCGGTTCCGCCTTAGGGGCTTCTTCCTTCTTGGCAGCTTCTTCTTTCTTGGCTGCCTCTTCCTTCTTAGCGGCCTTCCGGCTGTTCTTCTTGTCGAAAGCGGAAGTGATCACGCCGCCCACGGCTGTCTTGCGGATGTGCATTTCCACCCCTTCTGCCACTTTGATCCGGATTTTATCCTCATAGACCTTGGTGATGGTGCCCAGGATGCCGCCGATGGTGACGATGTTGGTGCCAACCTTCAGGGAATCCAGCATTTCAGCGCGTTTCTTCTGGTCCCGTTTCTGGGGACGGTAGATCATCAGGTAGAAGATCACACCCATGAGAATGAAGGGCCAGGCCATTTGAAGCAGATTTTCCATCAAAAATTACCTCCTTGTGGTTTCATAATTCTCTAAGAACGCTGCCCGGAATTCCGGGAACGTATCGTTAGCGATGGCTGTTCTCATATCCTCTGCAAATTTTAGCAGAAAATGGAGATTATGTATAGATAAGAGCCGCAGGGCCAGGATCTCTTCCGCCTTGAACAGGTGGCGTATGTAGGCCCGGCTGAAATGGCGGCAGGTATAGCAGTCACAGTGTTCGTCGATGGGCCGCCAGTCTTCGGCGTACTGGGCGTTCCGCACCACCAGCCGTCCGGTAGGGAGCATGGCGGTACCGTTCCGGGCCACCCGAGTAGGATACACACAGTCGAACATGTCCACCCCCAGGTTCACCCCTTCTACCAGGCAGTCGGGGGTACCCACTCCCATGAGGTACCGGGCCTTGTCTTTGGGCATATGCTGGGTGGTCTTATCCAAGATGTCGTACATCAGGGGATGGGGCTCTCCCACAGACAGGCCGCCGATGGCAAATCCGGCGAAATCCATATCCGTGATGGCCTTGGCGCTGTATTCCCGCAGATCCGGGTACATGCCTCCCTGGATGATGCCGAAGAGCCCTTGATCCTCTCGGGTCTTGGCTTCCAAGCACCGGCGGGCCCAGCGGGTAGTCCTTTCCGTGGACTGTTTGGCATAGGCGTGGTCCGCCGGGTAAGGGATGCATTCATCGAAAGCCATGATGATGTCCGCACCAAGGTCCTCCTGGGCCTTGGTAGCCACTTCCGGGTTCAGGAACTGCCGGGAACCGTCCAGGTGGGACCGGAACATCACCCCTTCTTCGGTGATCTTCCGCATCTCTCCCAAGCTGAACACTTGGAAACCGCCGCTGTCGGTGAGCATCCCCCGCTGGTAGTTCATGAACTTGTGGAGGCCGCCGGCTTTCCGGATCAGTTCCGTGCCCGGCCGGAGGAATAAATGATACGTATTGGACAGGATCACCTGGGAATGCATGGCGTACAGCTCTTCCGGGGTCAGGGTCTTTACCGTAGCCTGGGTCCCCACCGGCATGAACATGGGGGTGTCGAAAGTCCCGTGGGGAGTGTGCAGTTTCCCCAGCCGGGCCCCGCTGCGGGGGTCTTCCTTGATGAGTTCGAAATAGACGGAATGCATTTTATCTCCTTTAATGAATGAACATGGCGTCGCCGAAGCTGAAGAACCGGTACTTTTCCTGGACCGCCACCTTATAGGCATGGAGGATGTTCTCCCGGGAGCTGAGGGCGGACACCAGCATGATCAGGGTGCTCTGGGGCAGGTGGAAGTTAGTGACCAGGGCATCTACGAACCGGAACTGGTAGCCGGGATAGATGAAGATGCTGGTCCAGCTGCCCCCGGCTTTCATTTCTCCGCTGGCCCCGGCGCTTTCCAAGGTCCGGACGGAAGTAGTGCCCACGGCGATGATCCGCCGTCCTTCCCGTTTGGCTTTGTTGATGGCATCAGCAGCTTCCTGGGAGACGGTGTAGAATTCCCGATGCATCTTGTGGTCCTCGATCCGGCTTTCATTCACCGGACGGAAGGTCCCCAGGCCCACATGGAGGGTGACGAACACTTCCTCCACGCCCATATCTTTGATCTTCTTCAACAGTTCCTTGGTGAAATGGAGCCCAGCGGTGGGAGCAGCAGCGCTGCCCCGTTCCCGGTTGTACACCGTCTGGTAGCGTTCGCTGTCCTTGAGCTTTTCGTGGATGTAAGGAGGCAGCGGAGTCTCGCCCAGCCGGTCCAGGATTTCTTCGAAGATCCCTTCATAGTGGAACCGGGCGATCCGGCCCCCGAAATCCGTGGTGTCCAGGATCTCACAGCTCAATTCATCGCTGAATTTGATCTGGGCTCCTTTTTGGAGCTTCTTTCCCGGTTTCACCAGTACTTCCCAGTCCGTGGCGTTTTTCCGGGTCAGCAGGAATACTTCCACATGGGCTCCCGTGGTCTTCACCCCGTGGAGCCGGGCCGGGATCACCCGGGTATCGTTGAACACCAGCAGGTCCCCGGGCTTCAGGTATTCCGGCAGGTCGTAAAAATGCCGGTGTTCCAGTTCCCCGGTCTTTTTGTCCATCACCAGGAGCCGGGAAGAATCCCGGGGCTCCACCGGTGTCTGGGCAATGAGTTCCTCTGGCAGATCGTAATCGAAATCAGTAACTTCCATCTTTCTTCTCTCCTAATAGACCTGTTTCACCGTGATCCCCTGGTAGTAATGGGACAGGATGGTCTTGTAATCATTGTGCTTTCCCCGTTTGTTTTTCTGGAGGGCCATGCCCCGGGCGCCCCATTGGCTGAGGCCCACTCCGTGGCCGAACCCGTTGCCGGTGAAGATCACCTTTTCCCCGTCCACATTGGTGAACAGGCGCATGTCTCCCACGCTGGCCCCCTCAGTGCCAGATTTCTTGTCCCCGCTGATGGGGATGGTCTTCTTCCCGATGGGATAGCCATAGCCGTTGGTAATGGTCACATCCAATTCTTTGGGCCGTTCCAGGCCGATCCGGATATCAAAGAGAGCGCTGTCCAGATCCAGCAGAGACCGGACCTGGCTCCCTGTGAGGGTGATGCTTTTCTTCGAACCCACGAAGGTCATCCGCTTCACCCGGCCGGAGATTCCCCGGTCCGGGGTCCAGCGCATGGGTGGTGCTGTCCGGGCGGACAGCCGGATGCCCTGGAGGTCTCCCAGCTCATAGCCGCCCTGGCTCAGGAGCCGGGTAAGCTGGACCTTGGTGAAGACCCGGTTCCAGGAAAATTTGGGGGAATCCTGGTCGTAATCGGGCACCGCCTGGAGGTAGGGGATATCCTTGCCCCAGACGGCACTGGCCGCTTCCGTATAGCCGCCTCCACTGCTGTGGAACACCGCCTGGATGGGGTCCCCCTCATAAAGGGCGGCCACCCCGCTGGTGGCATCCACCAGTTTCGTGGTATTGGCATGCTCGGCGTTGATCCCGCCGTACACCTGGCCCAGTTCGTTGGCCCGGATGTCGAAATTGGGATACTTCCCGTGGTCCAGGCTGTAAAGGGCAAAACTCCGAGCGGCCACAGCCTGGGCCTTGATGGCTTCATCCGGCCACAAGGGCAGCACTTCTTTGGCCACCACCCCATAGAGATACTGTTCCAAAGGCAGGGTGTTCACCAGGGTCAGGTTCTTTTTCCCGCTGTTCAGGAGCACAGTCAGGGCTCCCCGGTACTTTTTCTGATGGACCAGCACTGGATTCTTGGCATCGGCCGCCAAGAGGGATATCTGGCTGCTGCCCAGTTTTTTCTGGTCCGCATAGAGGCTGCCGTCCTTCACGCTGATGAAGTGGCTCCCCGGCTGCAGCACCGTGGTCCGTCCGCCCGGCTCCACCACCTTGATCTTGCCGGCAGAACTGATCTGGGCGGAGAACTGATCCACTGCCAGTCCCACCCGCAGCTTCGGGCCTCCCCCTGCCGCCAGGGCCAAGCTTTGGCACAGCAGCAGGAACAGGCAGAGAAAAATCCCCAGGGTCTTTTTCATTTGTTTCCGTCCTCCGTGGGATAAGGCACTCCCAGATATTGATAGGCCGCCAAGGTGGCCTGCCGGCCCTTGGGGGTCCGCTGGAGCATGCCCAGCTGCATCAAGTAGGGTTCATAGACATCTTCCAAAGTCTCGGTCTCTTCGTTGAGGGAAGCTGCCAAGGTATCCACCCCCACCGGACGGCCCCCGAAATCCTTCACCAGCTTCTGCAGCAGCCGCCGATCGTTCTGGTCCAGGCCCAAATCATCGATTTCCAGCCGTTCCATGGCATGCCGGCATACATCCCGGGTGATTACCTCATGACCAGCCACTTCCGCAAAATCCCGGACCCGTTTCAGCAGCCGATTGGCCACCCGAGGCGTACCCCGGCTCCGGCGCCCGATTTCATAGGCTCCGTCAGATTCGATGGAGACCCCCAGGATCTCCGCCGCCCGTTCAACGATGATCTGGAGCTCTTCCGGAGTATAGAATTCCAGATGGCAGATCACTCCGAACCGGTCCCGGAGCGGAGCCGCAATGGACCCCATCCGGGTGGTAGCCCCGATCAGGGTGAACCGGGGCAGATCCAGCCGGACGCTCCGGGCCGCCGGCCCCTTCCCGATGATGATGTCCAAGGCATAGTCTTCCATGGCCGAATAGAGGATTTCCTCCACAGTCTTGGGCAGCCGGTGGATTTCATCGATGAACAGCACATCGCTGTCGCTGAGGTTGGTGAGGATGGCGGCCAGATCTCCCTGCCGCTCCAGCGCCGGCCCACTGGTGATCCGGATATTCACATTCAGTTCGTTGGCGATGATATTGGCCAGGGTGGTCTTCCCCAGGCCCGGGGGCCCGTAGAGCAGCACATGGTCCAGGGCTTCCTTCCGTTTCAGGGCTGCCTGGATGAAAATCTCCATGTTCCGCTTCACTTTGGACTGGCCGATGTATTCCGCCAGCCGCCGAGGGCGCAGGCTGTACTGCCAGCCGTCCTGCTCCTGTTCGTGCCCGGCGATCACGCGATTGGTATCTTCCATTTAACTCCTCCTGGCCATCAGGCGCAGTGCCTCTTTCAAAAGGTCTTCTGCCTTGCTGTCAGCGGTCACTTTCAGTTTCTTCAATACTTGGGCGATTTCCCCCTGGGTGTAGCCCAGATAGCTGAGCCCTTCGGCCACAGCCCCCAGGGGCGTGGTGTCATCGTCCGGCACATCGCCCGCATAGCCGCCTGCTGTTCCTTCGTCTTCCAGCCCTTCCGGCCCGGTCATATCCTTCAGTTCCAGCAGCAGCCGTTCTGCCGTTTTCTTCCCGATCCCCGGCAGCTTGGTCAGGAACTTCAGATCCCGGTTCTTCACCGCCAAGTAGAAAGCATCCACCTTGGAGGCAGAAAGGATCCCTTGGGCCATCTTGGGACCGATGCCGCTGACGGTGATCAGCTGGGTGAACAGGGAATAGGCGTCGTAGGAGAGGAAGCCGAAAAGCTGGAGGGCATCCTCACGTACGGACAGATAGGTATAGATCTTCACCTTCTGGTCCACCTGGATCCGGGAAAGGTCCCCGGTGTTCAGGAAGATCCGGTAGCCCACTCCCTGGGTATCCACCAGGCAGAAATTCGTTCCAATATGGTCCACCCGTCCGGTAATGAATCCAATCATCGCATTCTCTCCCGCAGTTCCTGTTCCCGGATGAAGTTCAGCCCTGTGATGCCGATGGCCAGGGCGTCGGCCACATCGTCCGGTTTGGGCTTTTCCTCGATATGGAGCAATTTTTGCACCATATAGGTCACCTGTTCCTTGTTGGCCCGCCCGGTCCCGGTGATGGCCTGCTTCACCTGGATGGGCGTATATCCGTAGACCGGGATGCCGGCCTGGGCCGCCGTCAGCAGGATGACGCCCCGGGCCTCCCCTACGGCGATGGCCGTGGTCACATTCCGGTTGAAGAAGAGCTTTTCCACGGACATGAAATCCGGCCGGAAGCGCTGGATCAGTTCCGTCAGCTCCTCATAGATCTTGTTCAGCCGCCGTTCCGGCAGCATATCCTTGTCCGTAAAGACGGCGCCATAATGGACGGGGATCAGCCGGCTCCTTTCCAGCCGCACCAGCCCGTAGCCGCAGATTGCCGTTCCCGGGTCGATGCCCAATGCCAGCATGTGCAATTCCCTCCTTATGGTAAAAAAGCCGGCCTCCAGGGAACATTTCCCCAGCTGGCCGGCCATATGTACTCCTGGGATGACTGTTCAGCAGCAACAGCAGTTCCCCTTATTCTTCATCAGGCAGGTCAGCGTTCGTATAAACGTCCTGCACATCATCCAGATCATTGAACGCATCGATCATGTTCTGGACTTTCTCTGCGTCTTCCCCGGCCACTGCAACAGTATTGTCCGGGATCAGGGACAGTTCGCTCATGGCCACTTCGATGTTATGATCAGCCAGAGCCTTTTCCACTGCATCGTAATCTTCCGGAGCCGTGGTGATCACATAGGCATCATCGGTGGTTTCCATATCTTCCGCACCGGCATCCAGAGCCACTTCCATCACTTCGTCTTCAGAAGGAGCCCCTTCCTTTTCTACGGTGAATACCCCTTTGTTCTTGAACATCCAGCCTACGCAGCCGGATTCCCCCATGTTCCCGCCTTTGGAGAACACGTGGCGCACATCTGCCGCCGTCCGGTTCCGGTTGTCCGTCAGGGCGCTGACCATGATGGCCACCCCGGCGGGACCGTATCCTTCATAAGTGATCTGTTCGTAGTTGGATCCTTCGGTAGCACCCTGGCCTTTGGCGATGGCCCGTTTGATGTTGTCCTTGGGGATGTTGTTGGCCTTGGCTTTGGACAAAGCCAGCTTCAGTCTCATATTGCCAGTAGGATCAGGACCGCCCATGCGTACAGCAATCGTGATTTCACGGCCGATCTTCGTGGTGATTTTCCCACGGAGCGCATCAGCCTTGCCTTTTTTGAATTTGATATTAGCCCACTTGGAATGTCCTGACATTCTTGATTCCTCCTACATAAATTCGAAAACGCCGGGTAAGAGCCCTCGTTTCAACGTACTCATACCCGGCTATTTTATCACACTCTGTTTATTTGCGCAAATATACCCGTTCCATGTCCACGTTCTTCACGCCGTCCATGGCCATCTTGATATCGCCGGAACAATTGGCTTCGGTGGTGCCTGCGAACCGTTTCAGCAGCACACGGGTGAGTCCCGGTTCCGTAAGAGCGCCAGGTCCATTGAGGCAGCCCTTCTGGCAGGCCATCCCTTCCAGGTACTGGATGTCCAGCTTGCCGGCTTCCACATCCTTCAGAGCCTGGAGGCATTCATCCAGCCCGTTGCAGTAGAGGCTCTTCAGAGAGTCCACGTCCACTTCCGGATGGAATGCCTTCACATAATCCTTTACGGCAGTGCTGACCCCTGCAGCCTGGGGGAAGCTGCATCCGTCTGCAGAAGAAGCCGCATGGAAAGGTGCCACTTCGCATTTGGCCGGATCGATATCCTGGCTGTCCATCATGCATTTCAGTTCTTCGAAGGTGAGGACGAAATCGATTTCATCCGGATGTTCCCGGGCTTCCACCTTCTTGGCGATACAAGGCCCGATGAAGCAGGTAAGAGCACCGGGATGGTTGTGTTTCTCCAGTTTGCTCCGGGCCACCATAGGAGATACGGCATCGGAGATGCAGTCTGCCAGTTCTGGAGCATGGCGTTTCACCGTAGCCACGAAAGCCGGGCAGCAGGAGCTGGTCATGATCTTCTGCTTGCCGGTAGGCACCTTTTCCAGGAGTTCCTCAGCTTCGGAGATGGTGGTCATATCGGCCCCCACTGCCACTTCTTTCACGGAAGCAAAACCCAATTCCTGGCAGGCCTTGACGATCTGCCCCGGCTGTACCTTCAGTCCGAACTGGCCTACGAAGGAGGGTGCCAGGAGGGCCACCACTTCTTGGCCGTTCTTGATGGCCTGAATCAATTGGACGATGTGGCTCCGTTCCTCAATGGCGCCAAAGGGGCAGGCACCCCGGCAGGCACCGCATTCCACGCAGATGTTCTTATCGATTTCTGCCTTCTTGTTCACGCCGGTATGGAGGGCATGGACCTTGCAGGCGTTTTCGCAGGGACGGGCGATTTCCACCACCGCACCGTAGGGGCAGGCCCGTTTGCAGTTGCCGCATTCGATGCACATATCATAATCGATGTGGGCACGGCCCTGATACACAGAAATGGCCTTCTTGGGGCAGCCGTTCATGCAGCGGTGGGTCAGGCAGCGGCGGCACACATCGGTGATCATATATTTGTTCACCGGGCAGGCAGAACAGCCTTCCGGCAGCACGGCAATGACATGCTGGGTCCGGTCC
Source organism: uncultured bacterium (assembly GCA_905215645.1). Taxonomy (GTDB): domain Bacteria; phylum Bacillota; class Negativicutes; order Acidaminococcales; family Acidaminococcaceae; genus Acidaminococcus. The sequence goes on along the minus strand of CAJMQS010000017.1, from coordinate 13,535 downwards.
ACTGGTTCTGAAATGGCTTTGTTGGCCGCTTCGATGATGTTCATATCTGTATCTACACCCAGTGCCACACAGATCCGCTCCTTCAAGACCGCCCGTTCCTTGTGGACGCAGCAGCGGGTCCTGGGAGTGTTCTCGTTGACGATCTGCAGGATGTCATAGACATGGTCCGGCAGGTTTCCGTCATAGGCCATTTTCGACAGCATGGTCAGCACTTTCCGTCTGATGTTTGTAATAACAGTGACTTCCATTTCTTGCTCCCCTTTGAATCATATAAAAAATCGATCAATCTATATGCCTTCTATCATACCATACTTTGCCCAAAAAAATAAGCTGGGAACTGTATATTTTTAAATGAAACTGACACAAAAGTTACACTTATCTATAGATTTTTGCTTATGACCAGTATAACAAGGGGGGTGTTGCACGTTACGTGCAGCACCCCCTTATGTCGCTCTTTATTCCAGCCCTAAAAGCTTCTTCACTTCCGCTTCCAGTTGGGTCTTATCTACCACATCGCTCTGGCGTCTCTGGAGCTTGGGCAGTTCCAGCATGCTGGCCGGGATGGGCAGCTTAGCCACTTTGCTCAAGTCTTCCATGGCCACGAAAGGATCCAGTTCCTTCCCTTCGTAGGTATCCGGATCGATGGAGGATAGGACCACATCATTGAACTTGAAGGGGCTAGCAGTGCTCAGGACGATGCTGTAAGTTTCGTCCCCGGTCATCAGCCGGTATTTTTCCATGGCCTTGTAGGCTACCGCCGTATGGGGATCCATCACATACCCGTAGTTGTTGTACACATCCCCGATGGTCTCCCGGGTCTCCACTTCATCCACCCAGGTGCCGAAGAAGTCCTTCAGGATCTGGTTCTGGAGTTCGGTGCTGATCTTATATTCGCCTTTTTCGTTCAATTCCTTCATCCATTCTGCTACCTGGGCCGCATCATGGCCTGTCTCTTCGAACAGCAGCCGTTCCAGGTTGCTGGAGACCAAGATGTCCATGGAAGGAGAAATGGTCTTGTGGAAGGGGCGCTTCCGGTTGTAGACCCCAGTGTTGATGAAGTCCGTCAGCACATTGTTGCTGTTGGAAGCACAGATGAACTTGTTCACCGGCAGGCCCATCAGCTTGGCATAGAAACCGGCCAGGATGTCTCCGAAATTCCCCGTAGGCACGGCAAAGTTCACCGGCGCCCCGTTTTCGATCCGCCCGCTGTTCACCGCATCTGCATAGGCACTGAAATAGTAGACGATCTGGGGCACCAGGCGTCCCCAGTTGATGGAGTTGGCGGAAGAGAAAGCGCAGCCGTGTTCCTGGAGTTCTTCCGCCAAAGGCTGGCTGCCGAACAGGATCTTCACCCCGGTCTGGGCATCGTCGAAGTTCCCTTCCACCGCTACCGCATGGACGTTGGCCCCTCTCTGGGTCACCATCTGGAGTTTCTGGATATCGCTGACCCCTTCCTGAGGATAGAACACGATGACTTCCGTTTCCGGCACATCGGCGAACCCGGCCATGGCCGCTTTTCCGGTATCTCCGGAAGTAGCCACCAGGATCACCAGTTTCTTCTGTTCCCCAGTCTTCTGGACCGCTTTGGTCAGGAACAGAGGCAGGATCTGCAGGGCCATGTCTTTAAAAGCACAAGTGGGGCCATGCCACAGCTCCAATACATCCAGATTATCCTTCAGCAGGTGCAGCGGTGCCGGGAAATCCCCGAAACGGTCCTTGCTGTACGCCGTTTCCACACAGTTCCGCAGTTCGTCTTCGCTGTAGTCCGTCAGGAACCGGGCCAGTACCGTCAGAGCCCGTTCGCTGTAAGGAGCTTCCCGCATGGCATCGATCTCCGCCAGGCTGATGGGCGGGAATTCTTTCGGAACGAAAAGTCCTCCATCTGCCGCCAGTCCGTTGGAGATTGCGTGAGCCGAGCTCACCATATCCGTTTTCCCTCTTGTGCTAATGTATAACATAGTTCCCCCTACTTTCTGCATATCGCATAAGGTATCATAGCATATGCGCTGTATATACGCAACATTTACAGAAAAAGATTTTTCTTTGTTCGCATTTTCAAGCGGCCCTGTTCCCCGTCTTTCCTATCCTGTCCCCTTTTGCTATAATGGAAGCAGCTATTGATTCATTATATCAATTTATGGAGCGAGAAACAAATGGACATCAAAATTGCTTGTGCACAAATCCAAGTGGAGCCGGGAAACCCGGAAGCCAATACCCGCAAGGCCCTGGATGCCATCGCCAGAGCCCGTGGATCCCAGGTGGATATCCTGCTCCTGCCGGAATTGATGGTCCCGGGCTATCTGCTGGGGGACCTGTGGGAACAGACTGCCTTCCTCCAAGACTGCGAAGCCTGGGGAAAAGAGATCATCGCCGCCAGTGAAGGGATCTGCGTGATTTTCGGCAACATTGCCACCGATCCTTCCAAAGTCAACGAAGACAGCCGGATCCGGAAATACAACGCCGCCTTTGTGGCCCAGGACGGGAAACTGCTCCAGGGCGGCCTGCCCTATCCCTTCATCAGCAAGACATCCCTGCCGGACTACCGGGAATTCGACGACAGCCGGTACTTCCACAGCATCGCCAAACTGCTGCCGGAACTGGGCCGGAACGTGACCATCGAAGACCTGGTAAAACCGGTCCCGGTGTCCATCCGAGGCCGGGAAGTGAAACTGGGAGTACTCCTGTGCGAAGACGGCTGGACAGAAAACTACTATTATAATGTACCGGAACTGCTAAAAAAGAACGGGGCCCAGATTCTCTGCAACCTGTCTTGTTCTCCTTATACTTTCCATAAGAACCGGAAGCGCCATGAGCTGTTCGTGCACCAGTCCAGATCCTGCGGCATCCCTCTGGTCTACTGCAACAACGTAGGGATCCAGAACAATGGCAAGAATGTATTCACTTATGACGGCTGCAGCTGCATGTACAACGCCCGGGGAGAAATGGTCACCGATTCCCCGGCTTTCCAGGAAGACCTGCTGGTGAGCCTCTGGGATCCGGATACGGGACTGCTCCAGGGGGAAAAGGGCCTCCAGCCCGCCCTTACCGATGCCCAAGCCGTCTATACGGCTCTCCGGTACGGTGCCTCACTGTTCCTGGAACAGCTGGGCATCCGGAAAATGACCATCGGGGTCTCCGGGGGCATCGATTCCGCCGTCACTGCTGCCTTTTACGTGGACATCCTGGGGCCGGAAAACGTTCTCTTGGTAAATATGCCCAGCCAGTACAATTCGGAACTGACCAAAGGGCTGGCCCAGAAAATGGCGGAAGCCCTAGGGACCCATTACACCATCCTTCCCATCCAGGAAGTGGTGGACAAGACCATCCTCGAGTTCAACAGCGCACCCATCCACAACTACGGCACCGGCGAGGAATTCCACCTGAAAGTCACGCCCTTTGCTACAGAAAACATCCAGGCCCGAGACCGGGGTGCCCGGGTGCTGGCCGGCCTGGCTTCCATTTTCGGCGGGGGCTTCTCCTGCAACTCCAACAAGGCAGAAATGACTGTAGGCTACGCCACCTTCTACGGAGATATCGCCGGGGTCCTGGCCCTCATCGGGGATCTGTGGAAGCACCAGGTCTATGCCCTGGGCCGTTATCTCAATGAAGCCGTATTCCAGAAAGAGGTCATCCCGGAAGAGATCTTCCAGATCAAGCCCAGTGCGGAATTGTCCGATGCCCAGACCGTGGGCAAAGGGGGAGATCCCCTGGTCTATCCCTACCATGATTACTTGCTCCAAGCCTTTGTGGAAAGCTGGTACAAGACTTCTCCGGAAGAACTCCTGACCTGGTACGCGGAAGGGACCCTGGAAGGACATCTGGGTTGTGAAAAGGGCCTGGTGGAACAGCTGTTCCCGGACGCCCAGGCTTTCATCGAGGATCTTGAACGGTGGTGGAAGCTGTTCTGCGGTCTGGCTGTGGCCAAGCGGATCCAAGCGCCTCCCATCCTGTCCATTTCCAAGCGGGCCTACGGCTATGACCACCGGGAAGCCCAACTGAAGCCTTTCTATTCCCGGAAATACAAAGAACTGAAAGCCCGTCTGCTGAAAGGGCAGGCCTGAAGATGGGAAAGGAAACTTGGCTGCTGCGGAACGCCCTTTTGGCAGCGGTCTACGCCGCCCTCACCCTGGGACTGGCCCCTCTCAGCTACGGACCTGTCCAGATACGGTTTTCCGAATGTCTGACCCTCTTGGCCTTCTACAATCCCAAATGGATCCCCGGTCTCACGGCCGGATGCTTCCTGGCCAACCTGGGTAGCCCGTTCGGACTGCCGGATATGCTCCTGGGCACCCTGGCCACTTTCTTGGGAATCTGGCCCATGCACCGGATGAGGAATCCTCTCCTGGCCTCCCTGTGTCCAGTGGTAAGCAATGGAGTACTGATCGGGGCTGAACTAGATGTACTGGCGGCCCTGCCCCCGGATCTGTCCCTGGGGGCTGCCATGATCTACATCGGGGCTGGAGAATGCCTCAGCGTCACAGTGCTGGGGAACCTGCTGCTGAAAATGGTCATGAAGAACGAAACCTGCCGGAAAATATTGATGGAATGAAAATGAGGTGCCGCTCACGCAGCACCTCATTTTCATTCCTCACTGATTTTTTGAAAAAAATCACCCAAGATCTTTTCCATCTTCTCCCGGTCATCCCCCGGCTGGGCTTCGTAAACTTTTTCTTCCCCATAGAAGAAGGTAGGGACGTAGTAATAGTTCCGGCCCTTCAATTTTTCCGGTTCCCGGTTCTCGTTCACCTTCACCAGGGGAATCTTTTGATATTCCGGATGTTTGGCAAAGAGATCTTCCAGCACCTCACCGGCCAATTTGCAGTAAGGGCAGCCATCCATATAGATAAAAAGCAGTTCCATGATTTTCCTCCTTTGCGTATCCCAGTTTTGCGTTAACCTTACATTTTAGAAAGTTGACCGCAAATTCCCAGTTCTTTATAATGATAACCATATTATACCAGAAGGGATGAGATCATTGAAGATAGAAGCACTGCGCGCGCTGACCGATCGGATCATAGGAGGGTACCGGCTGAAGCCGGAGGACCCGGAAGTCCAAGAGCTGCTGACCCAGCCTCTGGCAGAGCTCCAGCAGGAAGCCGGCCGGCTCCAGAAACACTTCTGCGGCACCCATGTAGATTTCTGCACCATCATCAACGCCCGGAGCGGCCGCTGCGGGGAAAACTGCAAATACTGTGCCCAGGCTGCCTGCCACCATACGGGCTGTGAAGAATACGGCTTCCTTTCCAAAGAAGAAGTGATGAAAACTGCCAAAGCCGACCAGGATGCCGGGGCCAACCGGTTCGCCATGGTCACTTCCGGACGGGCCCTCACCGGCAGTGATTTCGAGAAGGCCCTGGACATCTACCGGGCCATGAAGAAGGACCTGACCATCGACCTATGCGCCTCCCACGGCATCATCAGCCGGGAACAGTTCCGCCGCCTCCGGGAAGCCGGAGTCACCAGCTATCATCACAACATCGAGACCTCCCGCCGGTACTTCCCCCAGATCTGCACCAGCCATACCTTCGATGATCGGATCCGCACCATCAAGGCTGCCCAGGCAGAAGGGATGTGTGTCTGCTCCGGAGGCATCATCGGCATGGGAGAAACCTGGCAGGACCGGCTGGATATGGCCTTCACCCTCCAGAGCCTGGGGATCGAATCCATCCCCATCAACGCCTTGATGGCCATCCCCGGCACCGGCATGGAAGGCCGCAAGCCCCTGCCGGCGGAAGACATCCTCCGGACCATTGCCATCTTCCGGTTCATCAACCCCACCGCCAACATCCGTCTGGCTGCCGGGCGGAAGCTGCTGCCCCAGAACGGGGCCACTGCCCTCCTGGCCGGAGCCTCTGCCTCCATCACCGGCAATATGCTCACCACCAGCGGCACAACCATCAAGGAAGATATGGAAATGCTGAAAGAACTGGGACTGACCAACCATTAAAAAAAGGGGAATATTGCATGTGTGTAAACCACAAACGTGCGATATTCCCCTTTTTGTCAGCGGCTAACGGTCAACGGTCAGCGGCCGATGGAAATCAATTTTAGCAAATTGATTTTGAATCAACAAAAGCATTCCGTTCAATTGGTTTTGTCGATGTTCAAAGCCAGTTATGCTGGCTTCCTTGGGCCGTTGACGGCTGACAGCTGACCGTTGACAAGGGTGTTGCACGCAACGTGCAACACCCCCTTTATGCTCAGAAGCATTCACAGTTGACCATGAAATAGGATTTGGGATGAGCGCAGACCGGGCAGACTTCCGGAGCCTTTTCGGCTTCCACGATGTGGCCGCAGTTGGAGCAGATCCAAACGGTCTTTTCGCTGCGCTGGAACATGGTCCCATCTTCCACTTTCTTCAGCAGGGCTCTGTAGCGTTCTTCATGGTGCTTTTCAATGGCGCCCACAGCTTTGAACTTGTAAGCCAGATCTTTGAACCCTTCTTTTTCAGCGGTTTCTGCAAATTCTTTGTACATTTCCGTCCATTCATAATTTTCGCCGGCAGCAGCATCCTTCAGGTTTTCCACCGTATCAGGGATGGAGCCCCCATGGAGAGCCTTGAACCAAATCTTGGCATGTTCCTTTTCGTTGCCGGAAGTTTCCAGGAAGTTCTGGGCTACCCGTTCATATCCTTCCTTCTTGGCTACACTGGCATAATAGCCATATTTGTTGTATGCCTGGGATTCACCAGCAAATGCAGTCCATAAGTTTTTTTCAGTTTGAGAACCTTTCAATTCAGCCATTGTCAAATCCTCCTCTTTTTCTTTTCCCCCATAGGGGCCTCTGTGTGGGAACGGCTGTGCAGCGCACGCACGGCTCTTGGTTTCCCTTCAGATGTTGTTTGCTTTTCTTGACATCCTTATGGTACAACAAACTTAGAAAATAGTCAAGTCTTTTTAATAATTATTTTCTTTTAGTGTTATTTCCTTTATGTTCATTTCGGGCCAGCCGTTCCGCCAGGATCTGTTCCGCTGTCCGTACTTTGCCGGATTTTTCCTCCAACCGGCTCCTGGCCTTCCCTTCCCAGAAAATCCGCACCGGCAGGTTGGAAGAGCCAGGCGGCGAAAAATAAAAGAAACCGCTTTTGCCTGGAGGCACCGTCCCCAGTTTCATGGTCTCCCCGTCGTGATCCCAGCCAAAGGAAAGACTGCTTTCCGGGATCCGCAGATACCGGGCTGTTTCCCCTTCCACCGCCAGGATCCCTTCCCCGGCGTAAGGTCCTCCGTAAGGATTGAACCGCAGCTGGGTGGCATTCTTTCCGTGGGTCCGGAAGTTCACATCATACATGACGCCATAGTTCCCGTAATTCACCACTGGGGCATTCCGGGTCACATCGTTCCCCCGGAGATAAAGGTCTTTGCTGTCATCGGCCAGTTCCATCCCCCAGATCACCCCGGCATCCGCATCAAAAGATTCCGCCAAGGTCACATGGGCGTTGGCTCCTTCAAAGGTGCCCCGGAGCACATGGCCCCCTTGATCGGGGGGCAGGATGGAATACACTTCCGCAGAGATCCGAGGATCCGCCTCCACGGGCATCATGATAAAGGACACTTCCACCGGCTTGTCGAAGGTCAGGTCCACGATTCCGGTGACCAGTTCCTGGGGATGGAGGATGTATCCTTTCCCATTGTTCAGGATGTCTCTGGGTCCGTTCAGCAGGAATTTCCGGCCGTTGGGCACCGAACTGTAATACCGCTCCTGGGCTTCTTTCCCTGCCTCCAGCCAATCTTCATTGGGCCGGGAGATGCCGGTCCTGCCAAAAGCCACTTGGCTGGGCCGCAGGGTGGTCCGGCGCAGGAGCACCGCCAGCCGTTTGTCCGTGCGGGTATCATTCACATGATGGAAGAACAGCCGTACAGGGCCCTCCACCGTATCCCGGTACATGATGCCCGTTTTTCCCACCATTTCCGGACTGTCTGAAAAAATCAGTTTCGGTCCATCGTGGGTGATGGACCCCTTGACTTCCTGGTAGGCTGGGATCCCGTCCTGCCAGGCAAGATCCTGTACAGAAGCCTGCGCCCCCAAGGGGAACAGCAGGGCCAGACCGGCACACAGCCAGTGTTTGAGAAATTTACGATAATGCAACGCTTGCCCCTCCATAAAAACGAATTGATTTAATTGACGCAATGTCTATTCTAACACAAAACACCTATCGATTATTTATTTTCAGAAATTACCTAAAAGTCAAGTATTTTCTCTTGTCTAAAGCCTTGTGCATCGCTATAATATAAAATATAAGATTCAATTATGAGAGAATTGGAAGTATTCGCTATATAATCGTGTAGGAAGAAAGGAAGTTGCCTATGCAAATCCGAACCATCAAGGCCGACCCCAGCGGCAACATCACCTTATTTTTACTGGATCCGGTAGCCCCGGAAGTCCGCAAAGCCCTGAACCAGAAGCTCCTGTCCCTGGATCCCTCTGTGGAACAGATTGGCTGTCTTTCCTTAAAAGAAGGCCAGCCCCTGGTGGAAATGATGGGCGGAGAATTCTGTGGCAATGCCACCCGTTCCGCCGGCGCCTACGGTCTCCTTCTCTCAGGGGAAAAAGAAGGGACCTTCCAGGTCACCTGCAGCGGCTGCCCCACTCCTCTTGCCGTAAAGGCTAAGAAAATCCGAGAACGCATTTTCGAAGCCAGTGTCCAACTGGCGCCCCCTCTGGGGATGAAGAAAATCAATCTTTCTTATGAACGGGAAAGTGTGGAGTGCCAGGAAGTGGTCCTGCCTGGCATCACCCATTATATCTATTTCACCCTGAACGTGGAGGAAGTGGACCAGGAGCAGCTGTTCTATTCTCTCCAGCGGGAAATTTCCCGGGGCAAAGAACCGGAAGCCTACGGGCTGATGCTGGTGGAGATCAGCACCCTGAAGGTGCTGCCCATCGTATACGTTTCGTCCACTGGTACCCTGTACCGAGAAAAAAGCTGCGGCAGCGGGTCTGCTGCAGTAGCAGCCGCCCTGGCCCTGCGCCAGAACCGGTCCCTGGCGGCCGCGCTCCAGGAGCCCGGCGGCCGGATCGACATCGAAGCGGATTGGAAAGAGGGACGCATCACCGGTCTTGCCATTGGCGGCCCCGTCAAGCTGGGAGAAGAAATTGTGCTGGACGTGGATTTGTAAAATCTGCAGCTTGACAAAGAGAAGCCAGCCATGCTAGAATAATTTTGTTGTGATATCCATCACGCTTGCCGAAGTGGCGGAATTGGCAGACGCACTTGACTCAAAATCAAGCGCCCTCAAAGCGTGCCGGTTCGAGTCCGGCCTTCGGCACCATTAAAATGATAAAAGAGACTGTTGCATTTGCAGCCGTCTCTTTTTTTGTCAGCGGTCAATTGCATTTCCTATCTTTCTGGCCTATAATGGAATCAGCCAAAAAGATAGGAAATGCATACTTACACGAATACCCCCGGGGGCCAGCCCGGGGGTATTTCATTAGGCTAATTGCCGCCTTTGTCGTGTCCGTCTAACCATTTGGGAATGTAGTAGCCAACTACACTAGCCACGACGGACACCAAAACTAGAGGGCTGTGAAGAAATGAGGATTTCATTTCTTCACAGCCCCCGCTTTCATTTCGCCGGTACGATCGTCCCTTTGAATTTCTCTTCGATGAATTTCTTCACCGCTTCGGAATGGAAGATTTCGGCGATTTTCTTGTATTCTGCCTTGTCCTTGTCTTTTTCCCGGGCAGCCAGCACCATCACCGCCAGCGGTTCGTCATCCTTTTCCCAGAAAAGTCCCTGTTTCTTTACGTCCATGCCGGAACTCATCACATAGTTCATCGTGATTACGGCCAAGTCCACATCGGCCAGGCTCCGAGGCAGCTGAGCGGCTTCCAGTTCCTTGAATTTCAGGTGCTTCGGGTTTTCCACCACATCGTTCACCGTAGCTTTGAACCCTACCCCTTCCTTCAGTTTGATCAAGCCAGCCTTTTCCAGGAGCACCAGTCCCCTGCCTCCATTGGTGGGATCATTGGGGATGGCCACGGTAGCCCCCTCGGGAACGGCTTTCAGATCATGGATCTTGTCGCTGTAGATTCCCATGCGCATCAGGATGGTATTCCCGATGGGCACCAGTTTGGTCCCGTTCTGTTTGTTGAAGTTGGACAGGAAGGGTGCATGCTGGTAGCTGTTCAGATCCAGATCCCCTTCTGCCAGGGCTTTATCCGGGGTAATGTAGTCGGAGAACTCCACCACTTCCACCTTCAGCCCTTGTTTCTTAGCTTCCTCCGCTACCGCATGGACCACATCTGCATGAGGACCTGCCGTAGCCCCGATTTTGATGGGCTTGCCGCTGTCTGCACTTTTCTTATCTCCGGCACTGCCGCCGCAGCCGGCTGTCAATAGCGCCGCCGCAGCCAAACCCGCCAAAAACAGTAAAACTTTCTTTTTCCCGTTCATCTCATCGCTCCCCTTTAATTCATATTATTTTAGTAGTAATTGATGTGTATATCATAGACGGAAAAAGAGGAGCTGTCAAGGGGATGTTGCCTTTTACCGATTGATCCACTCATTCACCTTCCGGTTGTAGTACTCATTCTTTTTCTTTTGGACCCATTTGTCCCGTTCGTCGCAAATGGCCAGCATCTCGTCCACCATTTCTTCCGCTGTGGCGGGCTGGACATGGAGCAGATACTGGATCATCCGTTCCACAGTGCTTTCTGTGCCCAGATTCTGGGCCATCAGCTCTCCCAGTTCCGACGGGTACCCTAGGTTCACCACCACATCCACCAGCTCCCGGCTCAGTTGTTCCAATCTTGTCATCGTCTGCTTCTCTCCTTTGTCCGTTCTCCCCGCACCAGCCGGCACACCAGGCGCAGCACCAGGGCCCCGGCCAACACTCCGCAGGTATCCAACAGTACATCCGACACCTGGGCACTGCGGCCTGGACTGAAGAGCTGGATTCCTTCATCCACAGTTCCCACACAGGCTCCCCAGAAAAGTACCGACAAGAAGTTCCGTTTCCCGTAGAGTCCTGCCAACCCGGAAAGGACCATCCCCAGGGCCGCAAATTCTGTGAGATGGGCCAGTTTCCGGATGGTATAGAAGTTCAGACAGCTCATTCCCGGCAGGTTCCCCCACCGAGCCAGAGCCAAATGGAGTACCGACTGGCTCTCCGCCTGGGATGCCGTACCATTTTGGAGAGAGTGCCCCCAGATGAACCCCAACAGCAGTACCAACAGCATCCAAAGCACTCGACGGCCCATAGCCCCACCTCCTGTTCGATGGGTATTATTATAGCATAAATAGAGGGGTGTGAAAAAATTCACACCCCGGCCGCGGGAGCGATCCATGACTCGCTTCCCCCACTTTCATTTGTGTCCCAGCAATTCCGCCACAGCTTTTTCCAGCTGGGCAATTCTTTCGTTCTGGCTCTGGGTCTGCTGCTGCAAGTCACTGATTTCCCGAGCCTGGCTCTCTACTTTGCCGATGAGGGCATGGCGGCTCATCCCCGCATAGGGACTGCTCTTCCCCAGTTTCAGGCTGATGCCCAGGTTCACCATGTTTTCCCCGTTGCCAAAGGTGCCTCCTGCCGACACCATGGTCTTGTGGTCCGGCCGATAGAACACCCCGATGGCTGCCGCGTTGGCATCCCGATAGTTCCCGAACCCAGCGGCGAAATCCCATTTGTCATCCGGATCGAAATCTTGGGGATGGAGGGCCGCCAAGGCTGCTGCCCCTGCTCCCACCTTATTGATCCTGGAATCCAGATTGCTCACCCGGTTGTTCAGTTGATTGATATTTTGCGCATTCTGCCACACATCCTGCTTCACCTGATACAGCTGGCTGCCGTTCACCGCTTCTTTGGAAGTTTGTGAGATTTCTCCCTCTGCCAGTCCGGTGATTTTCCGGTCTTCCATGGCAAGGCCTTCTCCATTGAGCACCGGGCCACCATCCTGGATGGTCACCGAATCCACTTTCAGATTGGGATCCAGTTTCACCTGCACATCTGCTGCATCGCTGCCATTCTGTTTCACCACTGTATGGATATTGATTCCATCCCCGGTAATGGTCTGGGTATCTCCATTGTTGATCTGGGCCGTCCCTTCATCTCCCTGGAGCTGGAGGGGATTCCCATGGACTTCCACATAATAGGCGTTCCTATCTCCGGTCTGTCCGCTGCCAGCTGCCTCCCCAGCCTCTTTTTCACTGGCATGGTGCTCTTCCAGGTCTTTTCCATAGACCACATGGGTCCGGTTCTCCTCCGTATCCAGCCCGATCAGGCTGGCACTGATAGTATATCCATCGCCGCTTTTTTCAATGGTGATTCCCTTCCCTGCCTGGAGGCTGATGCTGGAGCCGCTCCTGATCTGTCTGCCCAAGGCGTAGAGCTGGCTGCCGTTCACCGCATCGGTGCTTGTCTCGCTGATCCGTCCTGCTGCTACATGGGTCAAGGTCCGATCTGAAGATTTGCCATTTACCGTCCACCCCAGGCTCACGGTCCCCACCGGAGATTTCCCAGCAAAGCTGGACAGATACAGCCGCTTTCTTTCCACGGTGGTGATGGAAGCGGAAGAAGTCTTCACCACCGGTTCCGTTTTCGAATAGTATCCCAGAGCTACGGATTTATCCACCGAAGCCGTGGCGTTGGTACCTAAGGCCATGCTGTTCTGTCCCTGTGCCTGGCTCCCATACCCCAGAGCCACCGCTCCTTTCTGGGCACTGATGGCATTATACCCTACGGCTACGCCGTTTTCTCCCTTGCCTTCACTGACACTCCCCAGCGCCACCGCTTTATCGGCGGACGCAACTGCCGTAACCCCCAAGGCCACCGCATCCGTTGTCCCTTCCTTCACTTGCGCGCCATTCCCCACAGCCGTACTTTTTGTTCCCAAGGCATGGGCGCCCTGCCCTAGAGCTGTACTTCTCTGTCCTTTGGCTTCCGCAATGGAACCGACGGCCGTACTGGAATCTCCTTCCGCCCGTGTCGTCCGGCCGATGGCCGTAGAATTGGTACCGGATGCTTTGGCTTCCGCCCCCAGAGCCGTACTATGGCCACCGGTAGCCGTAGTTTGGTATCCGATGGCCACTTTGGAAGACCCGTCCGTCCCCGTATCCGTGTTGTATCCTAGGACAACGGATTCACTGGCTGTGGCTTTTGCCAGGTTCCCGATGGCGATGGACCAATTGCCCACTGCCTTGGCTTCCCCACCGATGGCCATGGCATAATTCCCAGTGGCCCCATCGTTGGCATAGTTGCTGCCGTCCTGGATCAAGGCATAGGTATTGCTGTAATAGTGGATTTCATCAGTCGGATTGGCAGCCCATCCCATCTGCGGCAATGGCAGCTGAAGCAGCATTCCCGTACAGGCCAGAAGCAGAAATTGTTTTTTCTTTTGCGTAAGCATACCCTTCGCCTCCCCAAGTATCATAGTGTAATGACTCTAGTTTTCTTCTTACTATACATGATACAACATTTTTCAGATTTTTCAATTATACTTTCGTATATAAATAAAAAGAGGGGGTGTTGCATGAGCAACAGCCCATCATACGTCATAGGTCATACGTCATACGCCGATGGAAGCCAGCTCTACTGGCTTC
>CAJMQS010000016.1 GCA_905215645.1 uncultured bacterium | reverse complement strand
TTTTGGGTAAGGGTGACTCTTGAAAAGTGTCCACACTTATGGGTACAGTATAATCGATCAGCTCCAAACAGCGGATGCTTTTATCCTTCGAGTTGGAATCTGTGATGCTTCCGTTATAGAACAGTGCCCCAATTTAAAAGTGATTGGACGGACTGGAGTTGGCTATGACAACGTAGATGTACCGTATGCTGCGAAACATGGCATCCCTGTTGTCATTACACCGGGAGCAAATAGCCGTTCCGTTGCGGAACATGCTTTGGCACTGATGTTTGCCTGTGCGAAAAACATGAAAGAGGCGGACAGTGAGATCCGCAAGGGCAATTGGCTGATCCGTGATGCGGGGAAAGCCATCGAATTGGCTGGCAGAAAAGTAGGCATCATTGGGGTAGGCGCTATTGGGAAACTGGTTGCACAACTGTGTTCTGCAATCGGAATGGAATGCTTCGGTTACAGTCATTCCCATAACCGTGCCAAAGTTGAAGCGGCTGGATGTGCATATTGTGAAAACCTGGATGACATGCTGTCAGAATGTGATGTTATCACGCTCCATGTTCCATTGAAGGGAAATACCGAGCATTTACTGGGAGCACGGGAAATCTCACTGATGAAAGAAAGTGCCATGCTGATCAATACCAGCCGGGGAGCGGTGGTGGATGAGAAAGCCCTGGCTGATGCGTTGAATGCCAATCGTATCGCAGCAGCAGGAATCGATGTGTTCAGTACAGAACCGATAACCAGGGACAATCCGCTGCTCTACGCAAAGAATACCGTTCTGACTCCTCATAGCGCGGCTCTTACTCAAGAGGCCTTGCGGAATATGTGCGTGGAATGTGCCAAAGGATGTGTCGCTGTCTGCAAGGGTGAACGGTGGCCTCATATAGTGGATCCCTCAGCCTATGATGTCAAATCCTAAAGAAGAGTCGATGCAAAAGCTGGAATAAGAGACAGAGGAAAGAGATAACATCTCATGTTTTTGTGAGATGATTGGTATCCATAAGATGGAATAAGGAGGGAAATTTCATGAAAATCGTTAAGGTTGACATCCTGCATCTGAAAACCAATTTGAAGAAAGGCGGCCATTGGCGGCCTATTGTCTGCCGTATTTACACAGATGAAGGAATCTATGGAGATGGAGAAGCCGCCCTGGCTTATGGGGAAGCACAGTTTGCTGCTTTTGGTATTTTAAGAAATTTCTCAAAACTAATCATTGGGATGAATCCCCTGGATCATGAAATCATATGGGATAAATTATATCGGTCTACTTTTTGGGGGCAAAATGGAGGTCCCGTCATTTTTGCAGGTATCAGTGCTATCGACATTGCCTTGTGGGATATCAAGGGGAAATATTACCATGCACCGGTCTATCAGCTGCTGGGTGGAAAACGGAGAAAAAACTTGAGAGCTTATGCCAGTCAGCTTCAATTTGGCTGGTGTCCTGATATCATTCCGCAGCGGACTCCGGAAGAGTATGCTCGGGAAGCAGTGAAAGCAGTCCAGGAGGGCTATGATGCCATTAAAATCGATTTCTTTACATTCAGGCCAGATGAGGGGAATTATACGGCGGAAGACAGGATTGGGCTCCTGGCGCCGAAATACATGCGTATGTTTGAAAAACGGGTGCAGGCGGTCCGGGAAGCCATTGGTGAAGATGTGGATTTGATTGTAGAGAACCATTCTTATACTGATGCTCAATCTGCCAGTCAGCTGGGAAAAATGCTGAAGAAATATAATATCTTTTATTTTGAAGAACCGACGACTCCTACGCCTCAACTTTGTAAATTTGTCCATGAAGAAACAGGTCTGCCCATTGCCAACGGAGAAAGGATCTATACCCGGTGGCAGTACATTGAATATTTCAAACAAAATGCAATCCAGATCATCCAGCCGGATATAGGGACCTGTGGTGGAATTACCGAAGTGAAGAAGATTTGTGATATGGCCTATACGTTTGATGTAGGAGTCCAGATCCATGCCTGCGGCAGCCCCATTTCCACAGCTGCAGCGCTGCAGGTAGAGTGTGCCATTCCCAATTTTGTAATCCATGAGCACCACACCTATTATAATTTGTCTCCCTGTAACAGAGAACTGTGTAAATATGATTATCAACCTCATAATGGGGCCTTTTCAATACCAGATTTGCCGGGCATTGGACAGGAATTGTCTGATATAGCTTTTAGAAATTGCGATAAAGTGACAGTTGAATGAGAATCCCTGAAAAGAATGGCAGTGATTGCAGAAGAAGACATTTGTCGGGCAGTCAATCCTTGCTATGACACGCAGGATATTCCTCCATTTTGTTGTACTATCGTTTAGGAATTCATTAAAGCAGCTCTTCCTTGAGAGATGAGCTGCTTTTCTTTATAATAGGAGATGGAATTCCTTTTGCGACGGGAACTCCTGATGGAAAAGGGGAAAAAGAGCGGGACCTTGATATACTGAACGCTTATATGGTAGGGAGCAACCCAATCGAAGCAGAGCAAACAGAAGCAGATCGATTTGTGAGGATTTGGAAGTATGGATGACAGAGATTTACTGATTTTAAAGTATTTGGCGGAGTTCAAAAATATCACCAAGACGGCAAACGCATTGTTTATTTCTCAGCCGGCCTTGACAAAGAGAATCCAGCAATTGGAAAAAGAGCTGGGCACTCATTTGATCCGGAGTACCAATAAAGGGATCGCACTGACACCAACCGGCATGGAAACAGCAGCATATGCGGATGAGGCACTGCGCCATTATGATGAATTAAAAACAAGGATTACGGCCATTGACAACAGGAATGCCGGCATCATCAAATTGACGGCTCCCAATATTATTTGTGAATATTATTTCCCGACGTTGATCAAGGAATTTAAGAAAATCTATCCTGAGGTGAAATTTTCCATTACGATGGCTCCTTCCAGCAAAGTGGTTTCGCTGATGAACAACAACAAATGCCATTTTGGCTTTTTACGGAATGATTTTGGCTGGGATGAGAGTCAACGGATCCATCTGGCGACAAATTTCATTGCAGCGGCCTCCACTCAGCCCTTTCAGCTGGCGGATTTGGCGAATATGAGCCGTGTTGCTTATACAACGGATGCATATTATATGAAAATGCTGGACTTATGGTGGGACAATAATTTCAAGACCCCTCCCCATACGGAAGTGCTGGTCAACAGTCTGGATCTTTGCAGGGAGATGGTGTTCAGCGGCATCGGGTTTGGACTTTTGCCTTCTGTGCTGCTCACGGATGCGCCTTTTCTCCATCAGCTGATCTTAAAAGATAAGAATGGTTCTCCGATTCAACGGCATACTTGGCTGATATTTAAGAAAAAGAATATCAATACATCGTTATTGAAAAATTTCCTTGAGTTTATAAAAGAACGAGAATTTAAAGATTTTTTGCAGCCTAAAGAAATCCCTTTTAACGGATGACTGGTAAAAGCACCTTGCAGGATTTTTGCAAGGTGCTTTTTTGTGAGTTCTACCATGCACTTTGGTTATGATGGTCATCCAATTATTCCATTATACAAACTGAAAATATTCAGATATATTTGAAGTATAAGAGGCACAGGATGAACCGGTTCTGGCAGGAAAGGATTCATGAAAGGAGCATTGTAAATGGGCGGTATGATTGGATTGGGAATTATCTCATTGGTTTTGTATGTTGCAATTATCTTAATACTCAATGTGGGATTCAAACGCCGAGCTTCTGAAGCGATGATGTGGTCATATCTTATTATTGTAGCCATTGCGGGAGCTTTTTCAAAACATTCACTGCAGTCGGTCTTTGTAAAAAGTTTTTCTTACGGAATCCATGCTGAAGTCGTTTATGCAGCAATGGCATTTGTATTCATGTCTTATCTGATGGAAAAAACAGGCGTGATCATGCGGTTGGTCAATATCTTAAACAGTGTAATCGGACGTCTGCCTGGAGGGAGCGGCTATGTGTCCACCATTGGTTCTGCTCTTTTTGGTATGGTGTCAGGTTCCGGATCGGGAAATGCAGCAGCCATCGGTTCCATAACGATTCCATGGATGATGCAGACCGGTTGGTCTGTTGAACAGGCAACCTTGATTTGTGCCGGCAATGCCGGGATGGGAATGATTTTTCCACCCTCTACCTCCATGCTGCTCCTGTTGGGGATGGAAAGTATTGAAAAAGAATTGTCTCCGGGGACATTATATGTAGGCTTGCTGGGGGCTGGTTTTATTATCCTGGCTTATCGCTTGGCAGTGATTTATTATTTTGCTAAAAAATCGGGATTGAAACCCATTCCTGCCGAAAAAATCATGCCTTTTGGACAGGCTTTGAAAGAAAATGGCTCTTCTCTGCTGATTTTCCTGGGTGTCCTGATTCCTTTGGCAGCGACGATGGGACCTACTGGGGCGTGGGTAAAGAGTGCTATGAATGGTTCATTTCCGAAAGCTTTTAAATCTATTTCCATCGTATTCTGGATTCCCATCTGGATGTCTTTGTTTACCATGATTGAAGGATGGAAATATCTTCCCCATACTTTCGCTGGATGGAGAAAAATGATCAAGGAATCCATCGGGAAATATGCAGATGTTGGCATGCTGCTCTTCACGGCATTCGCTGCTTCCGGGGTCCTCAATCAATTAGGCATGACCCAGGAAGTCAAGAATATCTTTGCCCATCTGGGATCTTATTCACCGCTCCTTGTCATCCTCGTCATTGCGGTACTGATCACTATGATGGATGGTCCTTTTTCAGGGACTGCGACTACAAGTGCACTGGGAGCTGCCGTATATGCAGCTTTACGGGCCATTGGGCTGCCCCCCGTCGTCTGCTGTGTTGCTTTCTTGAATTTAATTTCTAATGAAGGCGCAATCCCTCCCAATGCGGCACCTCTTTACATTGCCAGTGGGATTTCGGGATTGGAGGACCCCTCTAAAATTTTCCGTCCCATCATGGTTTATTATGTTCTGCCTACCATGTTTCTAGCGATTCTGATTATGGCAAGGATCATCCCTGTTATTGGTGCGTGAGGTGATGGAGAGATGAAGAAAACATTAAAAACGTTGTGCATGACAATTTTTGAAATTACGATGCCATTATTTATGCTGGTGGGGATTGCCCTTGTGCTGATTCAGACGGTGGCTATTTTTAGTGGGAATGGGAGCCTGCTGGTGTGGATACGGAAAACGTTATATCCCTGGGCTTCTAATGCTTCAAGTGTCTGTATGTTTGCTGCATTTATTTTCAGTTATGTGAAACATGCTGAATGATACTGATTGCTGGATTTGATTTAGAGGAGGTCTTGTCAGATGGAGTTTTCTGCAAACGCAGTCCGTGCAGGCAGTGATGCCAAGCACGACCTGATGGTCCAGCTGGAACTGGGCGGAGATGCCAGAGAAGTGGAAATCCACAGCAAAGTGGAAAAGAAATTCGGAGAAGCCATCCAGGAGGATGTGGAACAGGTCCTGGACGAATTCGGGATCTGCGGCGTAAAGATCCAGATCGATGATCTGGGAGCCTGGGACTTCGCTATCAAGGCACGGGTCCGTACCGCTGTGAAGCGGGCACTGGCGCAAAAAGGAGGCGAACCGGCATGAACTCTTTATATAGGACCATGTTCTTTGTCCCGGGGAATGCCCCTGGAAAAATCGCCAAAGCAGAAATCTATGGAGCCGATTGTTTAATCTATGACCTGGAAGATGCGGTTTCCGTCAATGAAAAAGATGCTGCCAGGGATTTGGTCAGCAGTTTCCTTTCCACGTACCGGCCGGACTGCCGGATCGGGATCCGGATCAACGGCCAGGATACGCCCTATTATGAAGACGATGTCCGGGCTATGGTCCCCCTGAAACCGGATTTTCTCCGCCTGCCCAAATCGGAGACCGCGGAAAATGTCCAGGCTCTGGATGCGCTGATTACAGAAGTGGAACAGGCCAACAAGATTCCCGTTGGGACGATAAAAATTGCCTGCTCCATCGAGACGGCTCTTGGCGTTTATAATGCTTATCAGATTGCCAAAGCGTCTCCCCGGGTCTTCGCCATCGGCCTGGGGGCCGAAGATTTCCGCACGGATATGCGGATGGCCCGCAGCGAAGATGCGGAAGAGATCCTTTTTGCCCGGAACCAGATTTCCCTTTGTGCCCATGCTGCCAAGGTCATCCCCATGGATTACGTGAACAGCAATTTCAAGGATCCGGAAGGTTTCAAGAAAGACGTAGCCTTTGGGAAAATGCTGGGCTTCACCTGTAAATCCGTGATCCACCCCACCCAGATCGGGCTGGTCCATGAAGTCTATACTCCCACTGATAAGGAAATCGAACATGCTAAAAAGGTGGTAGCTGTCTATGAAGAAGCCATGGCCAACGCTTCCGGTGTCATCGCCCTGGACGGGAAGATGATCGATATGCCCATCGTGACCCGGGCCAAGGACGTACTGGCCTATGCCAAAGCAGCCGGAAAGGAGATCTGACCCATGGTTGACGAAAAATATATGGAACAAATCCGGAAAGTCCCTGGATGGGAAACAAAACAGGCCTTTTCCGGTGCCTACAAGGCCCATCCGGAAGGTTCTCGGATGGCTCCCCGCCCGGTCAAATTCTTCCGTCCCGGTACGGACAAAGTAAAAAGCCTGGACTACATCCTGGATGCCATTGGGCTGAAAGACGGGATGACCATCTCTTTCCATCACTGCCTGCGGAACGGAGATGCGGTCATGCTGTATGTGGTGGACGCCATTGCCAAAAAAGGGATCAAAGACCTGACCCTCTCTGCCTCTTCCCTGAGCAAGGTCCAAGACTGCCTGCTGCCCTATTTTGAAAGCGGTGTGATCACGGCCGTGGATACCAGCGGTGCCCGGAGCAAGCTGGGCGGCTTCATCCAGAAAGGCGGTCTGAAGAAACCGGCCATCTTCCGTACCCACGGAGGGCGGGCCCGGGCCATTGAAACAGGAGAGCTCCATATCGATGCCGCCTTCATTGCAGCCCCTGCCTGCGACCGGTTCGGCAACCTGAACGGGGTGGAAGGCAAAAGTGCCTGCGGATCCCTGGGCTATGCCATGCCCGATGCAGAGTATGCGGACCATGTGATTGCCGTCACCGACGGGCTTTCCGATACCCCACTGGATTATGTGAGCATTCCCCAGACCCAGGTGGATTATGTGACTACCGTGGACTCCATCGGGGATCCTGCCGGCATTGCCACTGGCTCCATCCGGGTGAGCAAGAACCCTGCGGAGCTGCTGATTTCCCGGTATGCTGCCCAGGTGATCGCTGCAACGCCCTACTTCCATGACAATATGGTCTTCCAGTTCGGCAGCGGCGGCATGGCCATCGCTACGGCCGGCTACATCCGGCAGAAAATGCTGGAAAATAACTATATAGCAGCTGCCGGGGTCGGCGGGGTTTCCGGTTTCCACGTCCAGATGCTGAAAGAAGGGCTGATCAAGACCTTCTATGATCCCCAGGATTTCGATTTGACTGCCATCGATTCTCTGCGGACGGACATCAAACATCACGAGATCTCCGCTTCCGCCTATGCCAATCCCTTCTCCGCCTGTCCCTATGTGAATATGCTGGATTTCACCGTACTCAGCGCTACGGAAATCGATGTGGATTTCAACGTGAATGTACTGACAGATTCTTATGGCAAACTGCTGGGAGCTCCCGGCGGCCATCCGGATGCGGCAGCCGGGGCACAGATGACCCTAATTACCATGCCTCTCCTCCGGGGCCGCCTGCCCATGCTGCTGGACCATGTGACCACCGTAGTCACCCCGGGCGAAAGTGTGGATGTACTGGTGACAGAATATGGAATCGCCGTGAATCCTCGGCGCCCGGATATTGCTGAATGCCTGAAAGGCAAAGGGCTGCCCCTCACTTCCATCGAAGCCTTGCGGGAAAAAGCCGTGAAGCTCTCCGGCAAAGCCACGCCCTTGGAAGTCAGCGATAAAATCTGCGGCGTGGTGGAATACCGGGATGGAAGCATCATCGATGTGATCCATGAAGTATGAAAGCACACTGTTTTTCGTTTCTGCATTCTACCGGAATAAAAAACAGATAGAATAATTTACTGATAATCATAAGGCTGTGAAATGCTTTCCGGAAAATGACCGGAAGCTTTCATAGCCTTTTGCATGGTTTTATAATAAATGTTGGGGTTTTGTTTATTGAAAAAAAGCTTCCATTAGGAAAAGGGTTCCATAAAGGAGTTTGAAAGGTGGAATCCAGCTTCTTCCTTTACGTGGGATTCACTTCTACAGTTTCTCGTTTCGATGGTGGAGTCAAAATAAAAACGGACGTGAGTAAATATCACTCACGTCCGTGTGTGGTGGATGAATTGGAGCTTATCTCCAAATTTGACAAAGAACCTTATTTAAAGCACAATCCATCGATTCCGATAGACCCTTCCTCTGTCAGTACTCCGCCGCCACCGTCTACTCGGTTGGTGCCAGCTGGATAGAACAGGCCATCTCTGTACATGATGCCGTTGGGCATACAGGACATGACACCAACATTGGGGGGAACGATGACTTTGTGACCCTTCTTTTCTAGGAGGGCAATGGTGTCAGGGGAGAACCCATCTTCCAGTTCCAGGCCTTGTTCTTTTGTGAGACAGCACATGAAGGGGGTACGGACAGCTGGTTCCATCATGCGTCCGTATTCCAGGGTGTTGATGATCATTTGGAGAACGCTGGTGATAATCCGGGGACCGCCGGCACATCCGACAGCCAGTACCGGTTTTCCGTCTTTGAATACCAGGGTGGGACACATGCTGGATAATGGTGTCTTACCGGGCTGGACGGAATTGGCTTCCCCATAGGCCAGCCCTTGGGTGGTCCGGACGCCGGCTTTGGGACTGAAATCAGCCATGGCGTTATTCATGATGAATCCCCGATGAGGAATCACTACCCCGCAGCCCCACCAATTGCGGATGGTCTGGGTCTGGGCAAAGACATTTCCATACCGGTCCATGATGGAGAAACTGGTGGTACATCCCGGATAGGATTTGGCTTCGATGCCTTCTGTGGGTGCAAATTCCTGGGCATGGTCCATATCGATCTTTTGGGCCAATTGGGCGGCGTATTCCTTGGAAAGCAGTTTATCCAGCTGGATTTTCACGAAATCCGGATCTCCCATAGCCACAGAACGGTCGGCAAACATCATTTTCATGGTTTCCGCAACCACATGGGTGGCCGCTGCCGAATGGTAGCCCATGGCTTTCAGATCGAAGTTTTCCAGGATATTCAGCATCTGGATCACATGGGTCCCCCCGGAAGAGGGAGGCGCCATGGAAATGATGTCGTATCCCCGGAAAGTCCCTCGAACTGGGATACGGGCTTTCGGCTTGCAGTTGACCATGTCTTCTTTGACCATGACACCCTTGTTCTTCTGCACGTACTGGACGATTTCATCGGCGATGGGGCCTGTATAGAACCAATCCACGCCTTTTTGAGCCACCTGTTCCATGGTATCCGCCAGGTCGGGATTGGTGATTTTTTCCCCATAGGTCCGAGGCTTTCCATTATGGAGATAGTAGTTGCTGAAGCCTTCATAAGCATCCCGATTGTGCTCGGCTTCCGGAGTATCGGAAATGCGGGCATAAGGAAAGCCACAATAGAAACCTTTTCTGGCCAAATCGATGGCAGGGGCAGAAACTTCTTCCCAGTTCATGGTTCCATATTTCTGCAGGATTTCATCCAACGCTCGGTATAAAGCTGGGACAGCGGTGGAACGGCCGGAAAATTCGGTCAGGTTCAGATCTACATCGCCATTTTCATCCAGGAACATATCGGCAGAAGCGTGGATTGGAGCAACGCCTCGGGCATCACAACAATAGAATTGATTGCTGTCTTTATGATAAAAGACATAGAAACAGCCGCCGCCGATGCCGGAATGATAGGGACCTACTAGTCCCAGAGTCAGAGAAACGGCACAGGCCGCATCAAATACAGTGCCGCCTTTTTTCAAGATTTCCAGACCGGCGGCAGTGGCATAAGGGCTGTTGGAAGATACCGCTCCCTGGTTCCCGTACGGATAGGGACGATAATAAAAGATATCATTCAGCTGATAGCCCAAGTAAGGATGATTCGGCATAAGAAAGACCTCCTTTATAAAAACAGCTTCAATCAACGCTGACAGCTTTTCGTGGCCAGATAACCGACCAGATAGCTGATGGCAATAGTGGGATAAACTACATTGATTTTACCGTTGAGCCCGGCGAAGATCCAAATTAGGGCAATGATGATGCCGGAAAAGATACTCAGCAAAGAAGCTTTGGCTGTGACTTTATCCCAGAAAAGCCCAGCGATAACGGTAAAACTGAAAGGTGCATAGACCAGATAATTCAGGGTCAGGAACATATTGACCATTTGGGCGGAAGGAATCAGGAAGCCTACCGCCAGAGAGATATAGGCAACGGCGATGGTGCCCCAGCGGGATACTTTCAGTACTGTGGCATCAGAAGCCTGAGGATTGATCTGCTTGGAATACACATTGGAAATAACAGTGCCGGTAGCCATCATCATGGTGGCCATGGTGGCGGCTACAATCATCGTAATGACTGCGAAGATGATGCCTGCTACAACAGGCTGGGACAGATGGGCGATGCTCCAGGCAAAGGCACTGGCCCCGTCTCCCAGGGCATTGGTATTGGCTTTGGCCATCATACCGATGATGGCAGTAAGGATGCAGATGGGAGCGGCAATCACATAGCCTAGGATGCAGCCCCAGGTAGCATCATGGTCACTCTGGGCGGCAAACATGGGCTGAAGGGCTGCCTGGCTGACGATGGTGGTCAGAGCACCGCCTACGGCCCAGGCCACGATTTGCTGGACAGGCATGGCCGTCAGATTGTTATAGCCGGAGGGGAGCTGGGTCAGCAGTCCGCTGTAGCCTCCCATGTCATTCAGGTTCTGATAAACGAATCCAATCAGGAGTACATAGGTGGCGATGCAGACAATCCTACCGATGATATCGGAGCCCTTCATGCCAGCAAAACCTGTATAAGCAGCAGCGATGGTCACACCTACGAACATGGCTAGATTAAGGCTGATTCCAGGCAGGACCATCTGGATGACGGAAGCAACCGTTTTCAACTGGATGGGAACATAGAGGATGCCAAAGATGATCCAGATATAAGCCTGGACTTTGGAAACAGAGGAACCGTAACGATTTTCCAAAAAGACGGGAAGAGAACTGGCCTTCATGTATTTCCGCATAGGCTTGGCCAAAGCAGCCATCAAGAGGAAATAGACCCCGCCGGCAATGGAATACCAGCATCCGGCAATCCCCATGGTGTAGCCGTTCTGAGCAGCCCCGACGATGCTCATGCCGCCGATCTGCCAGGCCCCCAGCATGGCACCTACGGAAAAGATCCCCATGGATCGGTCACTGCCATTCCACTGATCAGATTTTGTGATACGGGTACCGGCATAGATGCCAAAACCGATGATGAGAAGAAATGTGATGATCCAACTTGCCAGCAGCATAATAAAACTCCTTTCTGTTTTGCATGGACTAGATAAAATGATAGAAAAATTTTAATAAACTGAAAACAATGAGGACGACATAGAAAAACTGGATTCATCATGTTCTGTTTGCTCTTTTGCCAATATCGTATTATATTTATACTATATCCATCTAGGAATTTTCGGAAACGGTTTTGGTAAAAATCAGAACTGCACTGTTGGGAGTAAGGGGAAATCAGCATGGAAGAAACAGAAAAATATGTAAAAATCTTATCCGTCCAGCCTTTTTGGGAGGCAGAAAAGAAAAATCGTTCCATACTGATGGACCCTGACCTGGGAGGACCCGTGGCAGTGGCTTATGAACTGGCGGCGGGGCCTGATATAGATGGATTGACCAGTGTACCGGGAATTGGCCTGTTGGGAATCATGTTCTCTTTGGAGAAGGAGAAACCACAGGCCATGATCTGTGGGCTGCTGAATAAGAGCAAAAAGGTCCCTCTGTATGGGGTGCACCATACCTTGTGCTGTCAATTTTTTCCCGGACAGTTCACCCGTTTGTTCGGAATCCCAAGCCATGAAGTGACGGATGTGGAAGCTCCTCTGGAAGACTTTATCCGAGTGGGAAGCGTGCCAGAAGAAATTGCCCTGGCAGATGGCTTTGCCAACCAGATGGAAATCGTCAAACGGTTCATTGGAGAATGGAAGAATCGGAAACTGAGAGATACCAGTGATGGACTAGTCCAGTATCTGATGAAAGACGCCCTGCAGCGTCACGGTTCACTACAGATTGCCCAGCTGGAAAAAGAAACCGGCTACAGTGCCCGGTATCTCCAGAAGGTGATGCTGGAACATGTGGGGCTGGCACCTAAGACCGCATTGAATAATATCCGTTTCCAAAGCGTGTTGCGGCGGCTGCTGGAAAATCCTTTCTGTTCCCTGGCAGAAACGGCCCAGGCTTGTGGATATTATGACCAAAGTTACTTTACCAAAATCTTTAAAGACTACATGGGAACGACTCCAGCGGCTTTTGTAAAGAAGCTCCAGGGGATGATTCGGAAGGGAGAAACAATTAAGAAATAACGGAGAAGTTTTTTACAGCCGACCGTTGGCATTTGGCAGAAAGAGGGTGTTGTATGAAAGCGCAAGCAACACCCTCTTTCCTTTTTTGGGAAAAGTTGGACTGAAAAACACCCTGGAATTTCAGTCTCCAGACCAATGAAAAAATAACGGGGTTTGCTATAATAAAGTTAGAATTATTTGTCTATTCATTAGCATCTGTTGAAGAATGGGGTGAGGCGATGAAACTGGTTACGCTGATGGACAACTGCGCTGGAGAGAATCTTGGCCTGAAGCATGAACACGGCCTGTCTTTCTATGCCCAGTTCCCGGATGCAAAGGTCCTGTTCGATTTTGGACCGGGACCGGACACGGTGGAAAATGCCCGGAAGCTGGATGTACCTCTGGAAAGCATCCAGTTTGCTGTGGGCAGTCATGGGCACTATGACCATGGGGGCGGATACCCGGCTTTTGTGGAAGCGGGGGTCCGGGCGCCTTTTGTGACCGGGAAGGGATATTTTACAGAAAAATACGCGGTGGAAGACATCCGGGCCACCTATCTGGGGGTGGGTTTCGACGAAAATTTCCTGGAAGAGAAGGGTATCCTCCACAAAGAGTGCAGCGGAGTGCTTCCGCTGTCGCCTTCCGTTTCCGTGATGACAGGATTCCGGCGGAGCCATTCCTTTGAAACCATTCCGGAACGGTTCCGGCTGCGTCAAGGTGAGGAATGGAAACCGGATCCCTTCGACGATGAAATCTGTTTGGTCCATCAGCTGAAGGAAGGGCTGTTCGTGTTGGTGGGCTGTTCCCATCCGGGGATCTTGAACATCCTGTCTTCTGTACAGGGACAATTCCAACAGCCCATCATCGGGGTGGCCGGTGGTACCCACCTGATGGAAGCTTCCGAAGCACGGATCGGGGAAACCTTGGTGCAGATGAAGAAGTTCGGGATGAAATTGATCGGCTTCAACCACTGTACAGGGGAAGCCTTCCGGGAACGGGTCAGGAAAGAACCGGATCTCCATGCCATGTATCTCGGGGCTGGAGATACCTTATTCCTGGAATGAAAGGAAGACTATGAACCACTTGAAACAGACGGAATTTGCAGCTCTGGCCCAGGCTTTTGTAGAAGCGACATCTCCTCTGGTCAGTGGGCGGACCATCAACATCATGGCGGCGGATGGGACCATCTTGGCTTCTACAGAAAAGGAACGGATCGGGACCTACCATCATGGAGCCCGGCTGGCGGCGGAAACCGGAAAACCGGTGATCATCGATGCGCAGAATGTGAGCCGATATCCTGGGGCCAAAGAAGGCGCCAATCTGCCCATACTGGATAACGGACAGGTCATCGGGGTAGTGGGACTTTACGGAGAAGAAAAAGAAATCCGGGATGCGGCGAATCTGCTGGGGGTTTATGTGACCCAGTTCTTCCGGCAGCAGAGGCAGTACCGGGAAAAGAAATCCCGTCAGAAGAACCGCACCCGTTTGCTGCAGATGCTGCTTTCCGGGATCCGGGAAGAAAATGATGAGGCCCGGAGCCTCTGCCGGGCGCTGGGACTGCAGCTGCAGCCGCCTTTTATACTGCTGGGGATCGGAGCGCAGCAGGACACGGAAACGCTCCAGGACTTGGCAGAACAGATGGACAGTTGGTGGGAAAAGGACCAGCTGCTCCGTCGGGGAAATCTTTTCGGGATGCCGGGCCAGATCCTGCTGGTGCTCCATTCTCTGGAAAAAGGGGAAAGGGGCCGGCTCCGGAATCTAGGAGGAATCCGAGAGGGTCTCTTGGGAAAACTCCTGGATCAGGCAGAACGGAAATCTTCTCTGAAGCTGGCGGCTAGCCATTGCTGCGGAACTTTGGAAGAACTGCCGGAAGCGGGGAGGGAAGTGGAGCTCCTTCTGGAGGAGGGGGAAGGAGTTGTTGCTTCTGCAGAAAATCCCCAAGATGCCGTCTGTTATCTCTTGGCCCGGATGGAAAATCATGGGGGTGGTGCCCTGGCCCGGCGGAAACTCCATCAACTGGAGCAGGAAGTCTCTCCCGGCCAGGTACGGATGCTGCTGGATACGGCGCAGGCGTATTATGAGGAAGAAGGAGCTCTCCAGAAAGCGGCGGACAGACTTGCCATCCATAAGAATACCCTGCAGTATCGGCTCCACCGATTGTATGAAGGACTGGGTCTGGAGAATACTTCAGGGTTTGCCAGAGAATTTGTGATCCGTCTGCTGCTGGCAGAGAACAAGGGGAAAAAGTAAGGAGGAGTATCATGTTCTATTTTCTGGTGATTTTCGTTGCTGTACTGCTGATGATCATTGCCATCCAGAAATTCAATATGCATCCGTTCCTGGTGATGACGGTGATTTCTGTCCTGGTGGGGCTGGTCTGCGGGATTCCATCGGAAAAGGTCATTGTCATTATCAAAAATGGGTTCGGCAGCATCATGGGGAATATCGGTATCGTCATCCTCTGCGGGACCATCATCGGGACCATCCTGGAAAAAACCGGTGCGGCTCTGACCATGGCCAATACCATCCTGGGGCTGGTGGGGAAAAGCCGCAGTGTGCTGACCATGGCCATTACCGGGTATGTGACCGGGATCCCGGTTTTCTGTGATTCTGGATTTGTCATCCTGAGCCCCATTTCCCGGGCTTTGGCAGCTCGGTCCAATATTTCCCTGGCGGTCATGGCTACGGCCCTTTCTGGAGGCCTTTATGCCACCCACTGCCTGGTTCCGCCGACCCCTGGCCCCATTGCCATGGCCGGGACCCTGGATGCGGATCTGGGGCTGACCATCCTGGTGGGGTTGGTGATTTCCATCCCGGCTACCTTGGCAGCCTATCTCTATGCCAAATACATTTCTTCCAAGATCGATATTCCGGCCAATCCAGAATTCACAGTGGAAGAACTGGTGGAAAAATACGGAAAACTGCCGGGGGCTCTCCACAGTTTCTCTCCCATCCTGGTTCCCATCCTGCTGATTGCCATCAAATCCATCGGGGATTTCCCTTCTGCTCCTTTTGGGAATGGGGCAGTGAAATATTTCTTCTCCTTCATCGGGAATCCGGTGATCGCCCTGATCCTAGGGGTGTTCCTGGCCATGACCCTGATCCCCGACAGTGAACAGAAAAATGTGCTGGACTGGGTGACGGAAGGGGTCACTAGTTCCGCAGGGATCCTGGCCATTACTGGGGCCGGCGGGTCCTTTGGGGCCATCATCCAGAAGCTCCCCATTGCCGATGTCATCAGCTCTTCTCTGATGGGCATGGGGGTGGGGGTGTTCCTGCCCTTTATCATCGCGGCACTGCTGAAATGCGCTATGGGGGCCTCCACAGTGGCCATGATCACCACATCTGCCATGGTGGCTCCTATGCTGGGGGCCATGGGCTTCACCTCTCCTCTGGGTCGGGTGCTGATCATCATGGCCATCGGCGCCGGTTCCATGACCGTTTCCCACGCCAATGATTCCTATTTCTGGGTGGTCTCCCAGTTCTCGGATATGAGTACTTCCCAGGCTTATAAATGCCAGACCGGTATGACCGGAGTCATGGGAATCACCACCATCGTTGTGGTATACATCCTGTCCGTCCTGTTTGTGCACTGAAAAACGACTCTACAGCGTTCCCTATGCAAGAGGGCTGCGGAAGATATCGGCGAGCAAGACCGATGCTTCTGCAGCCCTGTTTTTCTTTTCGGGCCAGTCAGGCAGTTCCCAGTACCATTTTCTATCTGCTATACTAATAGAAAGAATATAAGGAAACAGGAGGCCGTTATGTCGCGTCAAATCGAAGAGCAGGCAAAAGGACGTTCTATATCCATTTCCCCTCTAAAGCAGCTGTGGTTACTGAAATGCTCCATTACTATGATGATACGTATGAAGAAACGGCAGCCCGGCTCCCGTATCCTTGTTCGCCGCTGACAGCGATCCAGAACTTGATTGGGGAATCCTGCAGATTCACCTGTGAAACAACCATCGGAGTGGATCTGATACGGGTCTTATATATCCAACAGCTGCATAAAAATCCGGCAGAGCAGGGAGAAATGGATTACCATCGTCCGCTTTATCAGCCTCCACGCCATCCTGCGGTTCGAGCTGGAACGGGATGTCTTTGCAGGAAAAATCAAAGCAGAAGAACTGCGGGATGCTTGGAATGAAGGATATCGGACATGGCTGGGCGTGGAACCGCCCAATGACACGGAAGGGATCCTCCAGGATATGCATTGGGCCGGAGATTATATCGGGTATTTCCAGAGCTATGCCCTGGGGAATATCTATGATGGGCAGATCTTGGAACGGCTGCAGCAGGATCTCCCTGATTATGAAAAAGATCTGAGCCAGGGGAATTTTGCCCGGCTGAACCAATGGCTGGATGGCCATATCCGTCAGTACGGGTGTATGTTTACGGGGACGGAAATGCTCCAGCGTCTGACGGGCAAGGGGCTGGATGCCCGTCCTTTCCTCCGGTATCTGGAGAAGAAATATCTGCCTGCTGGGAAGAAATAATACGCGCCGTTCCTGCATGCAGATCCTAGCTCTGTAGCAAGGGGCTGCTTGTACGTGTGGGGGGGGTCACACGTGCAGCAGCCCCTTTTTACACTTCCGTCAGCAGGAATCCCATATAGAACGGCAGGTTCAGGATTTTTTCCTTACCTAAAACAATATTTTTCAAGGGAAATAGGCTGCGCATAGAATAAATTTCGTACCAAAAATATTGATTTTGCAATATTTTTGGTACGAAATTTATTTTTTTATGGATTGTCTCTCATCTCCCCAGTGTCTCGAAAATCACCTGATCCAGGGCCTGGGTGGCTTTGGAATGGTAGCGGCCCGGGGCCATGGCGGTACCCAGGGCGATGGAGGTGCCGTCTTTGCCCAAGGAAAGCAGCTGGGCTTTATGGAAATACTGGCGGGAACTGGCGTAGGTAAAGGCCAGGCCAAGGCCGTTGGCTCCCAGGGACGCGGCGAACAGGGCGGTAAGATTTTCGTTGTAGGCTGTAGGGTTGATCCCATGGCGCAGGAAAATCCTGCGGGCTTCCCGTCCCAGGATGGTGTCGTAGCCGCTGAGCAGGAATTCGAACTGGGCGGCTTCTTCGATATCGATGTATTGGGAAAGCTGGGAGGGATGCTGCCCGTCTTGGCCCTGGTGCACCAGCTCCATCACTGGATGGCTGGGATGGGTGATCAGGCAGATTTCATCGTTCATCAGGAAACGGGTCTGGATGCGGCTGTGCTTTTCCGGCATGACCAGGAGGGCCAGGTCGATTTCTCCGGTCAGCAGCATCTGTTCCAGATCCAGGGAATTTTCTTCTACGATTTGGACGTGGATGCCCGGATAGCGGGTCCGGAAGGTCTGGAGGACCGGGGGCAGCAGGAATGACCCCCGGAAAGAACTGATCCCCAGGATCACCTTGCCTCCTTTCAGTTCACTGATGTCCTGCATTTCATCTTTGGCTCTGTGGAATTCCGCCAGGGTATCCCGGGCAAACTGGATCAGCCGTTTGCCCTGATCCGTGGGACGGACACCGCTGGCGGTCCGGATGAACAGGCGATAGCCCAGATGGGCCTCTGTCACACTTAAAAATTGAGAAAGGCTGGACTGGGCCATATACAGCCGCTCTGCTGCCCGGGAAATGCTTTTTTCTTCGGCAATGGCAATCAGGTAATGCAGTTCGCGCAGATCCATAGCGACCTCCTTAGATATCGGTTTTTCCGATACATCATATAGCATATTCTCCCATTCTGCAATAGCCTTGCACAAGCTACACTAAAAGCAAGGCTATTCAGAATACTTATAAAATAAGGGGAGAAGAACATGAGCAGAGTATCTTTGCAGGGAATTTGCGATATGCACGTCCACACCAATCCGGACCTGCGGCTGCGGGCCTACAACGATCTGGAGCTGGCTGATGCGGCCGTCAGGGTGGGGGCCCGTGCCATTGTCATCAAATCCCATCTGGGCTTTACGGTCAATCGGGCGGCCATTGCCAATGCCTATGTGAAAAAAGTCTATGGAGAAAACACTCCGTTCACCATGTATGGCGGCGTGGTGATGAACAAAGTCATCGGGGGCGTGAATCCGGAGGCCGTGGAAAAGGGTTTGAAACTGGGAGCCAAGGTCATCTGGCTGCCCACCCAGTCGGCCCGGCGGCATCTGGAAAAAATGGGGAAAGATCCCGCTGACGGAATCCAGCTGATCCGAGACGGGAAAGTGATCCCGGAACTGGAAACCGTATTCCGTCTGATCAAAGACCATGATGCGGTGCTGGCAACGGCCCATGTTTCTCCGGAAGAAGCTTTTGTGGTGGTGGAAGCGGCCCGGAAAGCCGGCGTGGAAAAAATCGTGATCACCCATCCGGAATGGTGGGTCTGCGGCTATACTCTGGAAGATCAGATCCGGCTAGTGAAGGATTATGATGTGATCCTGGAACGGTGCTATGCCCAAAATATGGGGAAAGGGAAGAGGTACCATCTGAATCTGCGGGAAAATGCCGAATTAATCCAGGCCGTGGGGTACCAGCATGTGATGGTGGATACGGACGGAGGCCAGACGGAAAACCCGGATTGGGAAACGGAAATCTATGAATACATGCATTACCTGGTGGAATACGGGATCCCGGAAGAACAGGTCTATTACATGACCAAGACCATTCCCTACCGTCTGCTGGGCATTAAAGAGGAACCTGTGGGCGCAGCCAAGGACTGAAGCCTGATCCGGAGGAGGAACACATATGTTGAGTGCCGTCATTATCCTGTCCATTGCCATCGCCATTTATCTGGGTTATAAGACCGGCCTGAACACCGGCCTGTTCTGTATCGTCTTTGCCTATCTGATCGGGTGCCTGGTGATGGGGCTGAAACCGAAGGCCATCATCGGTTTTTGGCCTGTCAGTACCATGTTCGTGATTTTATCCGTTTCGCTGTTCTACAATGTGGCTGCCATTAACGGGACTCTGGAAAAGATGTCCGGATCCCTGCTGTATTCCTGCCGGAAATTCCCGGGTCTGCTGCCCTACGCTCTTTTTGGAGTGGCGGTGATCCTTTCGGTGATGGGAGCGACGTATTTTACTGTACTGGCTTTCCTGGCGCCCATTACTATGCTGATCTGTGATGAATCCAAAATGGACAAACTGACCGGGGCTGTGGCCATCAACTGCGGAGCCCTGTGCGGCGGGAATTTCCCTACGTCCAACCTGGGGGTGATTTTCCGCGGTCTCTCCGATTCCGCTTATGAGGCCCTGAAAGTCAAGGCACCTATGGATTCATTCAATATGGAAATGGAAATCTTCCTGCTTTCTCTTGTTTTCTCCTTGCTCCTGATTACGGTGTTCCGGTATGGAATCAAAGCCAACCGGAATATCGGCCAGGGTGTGACCTTCCAAAAACCGGAGCCTTTTACCCCGATCCAGAGCCGGACGCTGACTTTGATGCTGGTGATGATGGTGGTGGTCCTGATTTTCCCGCTGCTGAAGATCCTGATGCCGGGGAATCCAGCCATCTCTTACCTGGCCGCTAAAGTGGATGTGGGCCTGGTAGCCATTATTTTCGCGGTGATCGCCCTGCTGATGAAGCTGGCTCCCCAGAAGGAAGCCATTTCGAAGATTCCCTGGAATACCATCATCATGATTGCCGGAGCCGGCATGCTGATTGCCGTAGCGGTGAAGGCTGGGACCATCAAGATGCTCAGTGCCTGGGTGGGAGCCCATGTGCCCACGCCTCTGATTCCCCTGGCTTTCTCCATCATCGCCGCCATCATGAGCTTCTTCAGCTCCACCACTGGCGTCGTGACACCAGCTTTGTTCCCGCTGATTCCGGGACTGGCGGAAAGTACCGGGCTGTCGGCTTCCGTGCTTTTTGCCTGCACCGTACTGGGCGCCCAGTCCAGCGCCATCAGCCCTTTTTCTTCCGGCGGTTCCCTGATCCTAGGGTCCACGCCTAAAGAGGAGGACCGGAATACGTTGTTCAACAAGCTGCTGCTCCGGGCTGTGCCTGTCAGTGTACTGACGGCGGCTGCCTATAATTTCATCGTGGCATTTGTATTGTAAAAAAGGGGAGCTGCTGCGTGCGCAACAGCTCCCCTTTTTTCACTTCCTATGTTTCCAAAACAGATAGAAATACAGTACCTCCAGCACGCAGCAGGTCATCCAGCCTACTGGGTAGCCGAAACCGACGGTAAGGGGGGTGTTGCTGATGAAACGGGTCATGAGGTAGAGGTAGATCTGGCGGATCAGGACGAAGGACAGCAGCATGATGACCATGGGACCGATGGAATCGCCCCGTCCCCGCAGGGCACCGGCCAGGACCTGGTTCACACAGTTGAAGAGCATGAAGAAAATGTTGATGTGGATGAACGCCACGCCAGCTTTGATGACGGGTTCGTCCCCGGTGAACAGGCGCATGGATGTATCGGCAAAACCGAAGAGCAAAGCAGCGATGGCCCCTGTGATGGCAAGGCTCATGAGGATGGAAGAAACTGTTCCGTCGATGGCCCGCTTTTCATTGTGGGCTCCCATATTCTGTGCCACGAAGGTAGTAGCAGCCATGGCCATGGAAAGGACCGGCAGCATGATGAACTGGTCCAGTTTGTTGTAACAGCCCCAGCCAGCCATGACGATAGCTCCAAAGAAATTGATATAGGACTGGACAAAAATATTGGAAAAGGAGGTGATGATGCTCTGGATGGCGGTGGGCAGGCCCACCCGGAAAATCTGGCTCAGGAGCCCCCGGTCCAGGCACAGATCTGCAAAGGAGAACCGGTAGATATCCCGGGTCCTCAGGAGGACGGCCATGGTGGCCCCGGCAGAGATGAACTGGGCCAGGATGGTGGCATAGGCTACACCGGCAATGCCCCAATGGAAAGCCAGGACAAAGAGCAGGTCCAGGAAAATATTCAGGATGCTGGTGAGGACCAGGAAGTACAAAGGCCGTTTCGTATCTCCCACCGCCCGGAGGATGCCGCTGCCCATATTGTAGAGGAGAAGGCCGGTGACGCCGGCAAAGTAGATACGGAGGTACAGCGCCGCCTGGTCGAATACATCGGCAGGGGTCTTCATGAAACGGAGCATGAAATCGGTGCCGGCCAGGAAAAATACGGTAAATAGCAGACAAAGGGCAAAGGTGGCCCCCATGGTGGTCTCTACGGCCCGGTGGAGCAGTTTGTGGTCTTTGGCTCCGAAATATTTGCCGATGATCACCGTGGCTCCGATGGAGAACCCATTGAAGAAAAATACGGACATGTTGGTGATCATGGTGGTGGAACTGACGGCGGCAAGGGCCTGGGTCCCTACGAAATTCCCTACGACGATGGAATCCACCGTATTGTACAGCATCTGGAAAATATTGCCGATCATGAGGGGCAGGGCAAATTCCAGGATCAGGCGGGGAATGCTGCCCACCGTCATATCTTTCGTCTTGGAATGTACCATGGAATCACCTGCCTTTTGGAGAGTTTATAGTCGTTAACTTTTATTATAACATACTTTTCCGATTCTTTATATTTCCCGATCCCGGCACTGCTGCTGGAGACTGTCCAGAAAACGTTCCAGGGCCGGGGTCAGGATCCGATTGCGCAGGATGTTGGCATAGGTCCCCCGTTCGGCAATCCGACTGTCCAGACGGAAGAAAAGGGCATCGGACGGAGTCCCCATTTTGCGGATCAGGAAGCTTCCGACTACGGCGGCTCCCATTCCCAGCCGGGCCATGGAATACAGGGTGTTGGTCTGATCCATTTCCAGGACAATGGGCGGTTTGATACCGGCTTCCTGGAACAGGCCGTCGGTGCAGTGGCGGAGATTGTTCCCTTCCCGCAGGAGCAGAAAAGGCGTCTGTCCGAAAGCAGCCAGGGAGATGGCGGGCAGGCGGTTTTCTTCTTCCGTTCCGATCTTCTGGAATTCGGCCTGTCTTTCCAAGGAAATCTGTTCGGGACAAAGCTGAGGAAGGACCATGACATAGAGATGATCATCAAAGAGGCGCAGGCTGCGGTAGCGGGACCTGTCCATTTTGGTGTTGGTGATCATCAGATCGATGAAGCCGCTGTCCAGCCGTTTCTGCAGGTAAGGTGTCACATTTTCAAAAAGCTCGATTTTTACTTCCGGATACTCCTTGCGGAATTCAGAAATGGCGTCTGCCAGGAGATAGGTGGAGAAAAAACTGCTGGCTCCGATGGCTACTCTGCCTTTGACAGCGGTTTTCATTTCTGAGATGTAACAGTCCAGATCATTCTTCAGGAGATAGAGCGTCTGGGAAGCCTGGATGTATTTCCTGCCGAATTCCGTCAGGCTGATGGGGGTGGTTTCCCGGTTGAAAATGGGAGCTCCGATTTCCCGTTCGGCTTTCCGGATCGTCGTACTGAGGGAGGACTGAGAAATGTGCAGCTTTTCAGCGGCACGGCTGAAACTTTTTTCTTTGTATACGTTATAAATGTAGCCTACATAGCGAAACATCTGCTTTCACCCTCCAAAATAAAATCTGCCCCCATTATATAATAGGGGCAGATTCCTTTGCCAGGGAGATCAGGCGCTTTTTCAGCTTTTTCTTCAGCCTTGCCGACAATGACAGTGCCGACCAGATCGCCCAGACAGTTGTTGGTGGTGGTTCCCATATCGAACAGGCGGTAAAAGGCTGCGATGACGCCGACGACTTCAATGGGAAGGCCTACCGCCTGGACCACGACCATCAGCTTGACGATACCGCTGCCGGGGATACCGCCGCCGCCCATGGACATGATGGTGGAAATGAAAATGACATTGATCAGCTGGGGCAGGGACATATGCTGGCCCACCATCTGACAGATAAAGAGGATGACGCAGGCATACAGCAGGACGGATCCATCCGTATTCATCTGGGAACCCAGAGGGATGGTGAAGCCGGAAATCTTTTCCGGGATCCCGAATTTCTCCTTGGCGACTTTGATATTGACCGGAATGGAAGCGATGGAACTGCAGGTAGATAAAGTATAGATCCACAGTTCAGCACTGTCTTTCAGGAATTTCAAAGGATTCATATGGGCAAAGACAAGCAGGAATCCTCCGTAGACAATCAGTACATGGGCCAGGCAGGCTGCATAATAAGTTCCCACCAGTACGGCCATACTGGTAAAGATGCCGGCGCCGTATTTGCCGAAAGAACTGCCCATGAGGAAGAAAATCCCGATGGGAGAAACCTGCATGATCATATTGATGAGAGAAAAGATCATGGAGTTGGTGGCTTCAAAAACCTGTTTGATGGTCTTTTTATGTTCTTCGTTTTTCATCTTCAGGATGGCAATCCCCAAGAGAATGGAAATGACCAGGGTCTGCACGATGTTGCCTTTGGCAAAAGTGGCAATCATATTGGTGGAAAAAAGATCCTTCAGGAAGCCAGCAAAGGTAATGTCGATGCTGCCCGTCACTTTTTTTGCGGCCAGTCCTGCAAAGTTGGCGTAGTGCCCGGGCTGCAGGATGGAAGCGACCACCAGTCCCACCACACAGGCTAGGACGGTGGTGATGACGTAGTAGGTGATGATCCGGCGGCTGACCCGTTTCAGGGAAGTCAGGTTGTCCTGGGAGATGATCCCTGTTACGATGGTGCAGACCACCATGGGGATGACGATCATTTTGATGCAGTTCAGCCAGATATCCCCGATGAAGCCCAGCTGGACCATTGTTTTTCCGCCTACCAGTCCTGCCAGGGATCCCAGGACCATGGCGGTGAAAATCTGCGTAGTGAGAGAAATTTTCCTTCCGTGGATGGTCATATCTTATGCTCCTTTCCAGATCGGCCTGAATAAGGTCATTTTACAGTTCCGCATCCAGCTGCCGGATGATGGCTGCTGCATCCAGGGCGTCCTGGCGGGTGATCCCTTTGTAGAATACAAGGCGGACGGATGTATTGATGATGGGGCGGATCCAAAGGCCTTTGGCTTTGGCCCGGTCACAGAATTCCTGGGGGGTGATGCCTGAGGGGGCTACGTCCAGCATGAGGATATTGGTTTGGACATCTTTTTGGACGGTGATTTTTTTCAGATCCTGCAGCTGAGCAGCACAGGCGGCGCAATTGTCGTGGTCTTCTTGGAGCCTTTGGATATTGTGTTCCAGGGCATAGATGGCAGGGGCCGCGATGATGCCAGCCTGCCGCATGGCCCCGCCCATCAGTTTCCGGGTTTCTTTAGCATTCCGGATGAAATCCCGCGAGCCGCACAGTACGGAACCCACCGGTGCCCCCAGACCTTTGGAAAAGCAGAATTGGACGGAATCCACATACTGACAGAGCTGCGCTACCGGTGTCTTCAGGTATAGAGCGGCATTGAAGAGACGAGCTCCGTCCATATGGACCGGGACATGGTACTGGCTGGCCAGGTCATGGATCTTTTTCAGGCTGGCTTCCGTGATACAGGTTCCACCGGTGTAGTTATGGGTGTTTTCCAGGCAGAGCAGTTTGATCTTTCCCGTTTTGCACTGGGCTTCGATTTCAGCCAGATCTGGCTGGAAGTTGGCATCCAAATGGTAAACGGCTTTTTTCATTTGGCCGAAACGGGGATCAAAGGCCGTCTTTTCACTGCGGTCCAGGTGCTGCAGGTCGTTGACCAGGACGGTATCGCCCGGCCGGCACCAGGTGAGGACGGCCGCTTGGTTCCCCAAAGTCCCGGAGGTGCAGAGGAGCCCTGCTTCTTTTCCCGTCAGGGCAGCTGACATGTCTTCTAGCCGATTGACGGTGGCATCTTCTCCCCGGCCAGCAGCGTTGAGACGGCCATCATCTCCCAGGTGAGCGGTCAGGATCGTTTCCAGCATGGGACGGTCCGGCAAGGTGAGTGTGTCGCTTCTTAAATCAATCATTGTTTGCCTCCTGTATACGAAATGTATCATAAAATAAGTGAAACAATATATTCTAATTATAAATTGTACAGAAGTCTGCGTCTAATACAGAAATGGCAAAGCCCCCTATTGATGGGTATCAATAGGGGGCTGGGATCCAGTCCATTTAGGAGATGGTTTCGATCAGTTTTGCTACCAGTTCTCCGCTGCGGGTGAAGCTGGCCAGGTCCAGGTTCTCTTCCAAGGTGTGGTTTTTGGTATAGCCGGTGGCCACTCCTAAGGAGGGCAGGCCTTTGGCATTGTAGATGTTGGCATCCATCCCGCCGCCTCCCTGTTCGATCCGGGACTCGATCCCCATGGCTTCCAGGGCTTTGCGGGCATGGCAGATCACCGGTTCGTTTTCTTCCAGCAGGAAGGGAGCGAAAGAGATTTCTGCCTGGGTGGTGACAGTGGCTCCGGTCCCTTGGGCACTTTCCTGGCAATGGGATTGGAGGTAGCCTATATAGGCTTCCAGCTTTTCCCGGTCCCGGCTGCGGCTCTCGCCTTTGGCCCAGGCTTGGGCACAGACGATGTTGGTGGCCGTGTTGCCGGTGCCCAGGAGGGGGAAGTTGGAGACGGTCTCTTCATCCAGCCGGCCGTCTTTCAAAGTATCCAGGATATGGCACAGGATATGGGCCGCATTGATGCCCTTTTCCGGCTCGTTCCCTGCATGGGCCGCTTTGCCCTGGACTTCCACCTGGAGTTTGGCCAGGCCGGGAGCTCCGTTGATCAGCCGGCCCAGGGTGCCGGGACTGTCCAGCACATAGCAGAAGGGACTCTGGAATTGGGACAGGTCCAGGGCCCGTCCTCCCCAAAGACCGGCTTCCTCTCCTACAGTGAAGGCGATTTCCAGCCGGGGCAGGGGCTTTTGGGAAGCGATGGCCCGCCGTACCCCGTCCAAGATGGCACAGATGCCGCTCACATCGTCGGCTGCCAAGATGGTGGTGCCGTCAGATACCAGATAGCCGTCTTTTTCCTGAGGATGGATGCTGAGCCCTTTGGCCACCCGGTCCATGTGGCTGCAGAACAGGATGGCACCGGGACGGGTCCCTTCCCGGACGGCAATCAGGTTCCCCGTATCGCCCCCAAAGGTATCTCCGGCCCGGTCTTCTTTCACGGAAAAACCCAGATTCCGGAGCTTCTTTGTCAAGGCATCGGCAATGGCTCTTTCTTTGCCGGAAGCCGAATCGATCATGACCAGTTCCTTGAATTCTTCGATGATATCCATTTTCTCCTCCTTGCCAGCCGGCTCTTACAGGATTTTGGCCATGATGGTGGCCACGACGATGGAAAGGACGGAGTGACAATCCCATCGAAAAATATACCAATCGTGAAGAAACGACATACTTGTGTCATTAGGGACAGGATAGCGTCAAAGAAAAATCCTGTCAAGGGCATCTCTCAGGGAATAATCTTGCAGGAGGCATACCGCTTTGGTATAGTAAACTTACGAAAATAGGAAAAGGAGATCCTGGCTTATGGAAAATCTGTTTCATCGTACCAGTGTGAGAAAGTATCTTGAAAAACCGGTGGAAAAAACAAAAATCCTTGAGATCCTCCGGGCGGCCATGGCGGCCCCTTCCGCCTGCAACCAACAGCCCTGGCGCTTTACGGTGGTGACGGACCGGGAAAAGATCCGGGAGCTGGCGGCTGTCAGCCATTTTTCGGCCTTTGCAGCGGAGGCACCGGTGCTTCTGGTCATCAGCTATCGCAAAGACTGCCAGCTGCCGGAATTTGCCCCTGTAGACACCAGTGCGGCTTTGGAAAATCTTTGGATTGAAACGGATGCCCAGGGCTTGGGGGGCGTCTGGATGGGAGTCTATCCCCGGGCAGAGCGGATGGCGGCTGTAGGAGGAATTGCCGGCCTGCCGGCGGAAGAAGAAGCCTTTGCCATGTTTTCCCTGGGGTATCCAGCAGGGGAAATCAGGGAGCATCATCGGTTCCGGGAAGAATGGATCCGGTGGATCGAGTGAAGAGAGGATTCCTCTGCTGCGGGAGCCGTATCTTGACAGGATCCCTATATTTTAGTACACTAGCGGAGTAAAGCAAAACAACTGAACGGTCCGGCTGAGGAAGACGGACCGTTTCAATTTCTGAGGGGGTCATGCATATGGCAAAAACGGCAGCAATCTTGGGCAGCAGCGGGGGAAACCTATACAATCTGGGAGGCAAGGATCCGGAATCCCTGCTGGGGGAAATGGTCAGGCAGATCAAGGCGGCAGGCATCCAGCTAGCGGCCATCCAGTTCATCGCAGCAGAAGCCTCCATGGATACGGCCAAACCGGAAACCAAGGCGGCATTGTGGACTTGGGATGGAGAGCAGCCTCGGGTCATTTTCCGGGGAACCTTGGAAGAAGTGAACCGGGAAGCGGTCCTGGAAGATGAAAAGATCGCCGGGCTCATCGATGCCGGGAAAGTGGACGGGCTGATCCTGGCCAGCTGCGACCCCAAGGGTGCCAATGCCCGGGCCATGGCGGCTGCTGCGGAAAAGAAACTGGCTGCCACCGGTACCGGCGGGACCTCCATGGCCCTGGCCCAATCCATGGGGCTCAATGTGGTGGCCGTTTCCGGGACCACCGGTACCACCAACCGGACCCGGGCCATTGCCAATGTATTCGCCCTGGCCAAGTACTGGAACTTGAGCTATCGTCCGGCCATGAATGGAGGCGTGACCACGGAAGGGCCGGGAGAAAAGGCCAGCCTCCTGGCACGGATCAGCGTCCGGGGCATCCTGATGGCCTCCCTGCCCGGGTTCATCGCCATGGCACTGACATTGATCCTCAGCAAGGTGCCTGGACTGGAGTACTTTGAAAAAATCTTCAATGTGATGATCGACGCCCTGCCGGTGATCGTAGCCACGGTGGCTGCCAAACAGGTTTCCAGCATGGGGGATGTAGCCATCGTGGCCGGGGTGGTCACCGGGATCCTGTCCGTCAAGGGCGGGCTCATCGGGGGCATCATCGGGGGTATCATCGCCGGTATTCTGGTCCAGTCCCTGCTGCTCAAATGTCTGAAGCTGAACTTCCCTGCTACCACGGCCAATATTGTGGCCGGAGGCATTGCCGGGCTGGCGGCCGGTCTGTTGATCTATCTGTTCATTGCTCCCCTGGCGGAAGCGGTGGGCAACGGGATCCGCTATGTAATCGACTGGGCCTTCTCCATCCATCCGGTGCTCTGCGGGGGCCTGGCCGGCCTCCTGATCTGGCCGGCAATCATGGGCGGCATGTACCATGCAGCCATCCTGCCCATCATCCTTTTGGAAATGGAAAAGACCGGGAACTCCTTCCTGGGCGCCATCGATATGGTGGGGCTGGTGATGGTCTCTGCCGGGATCATGGCCGCCAACATCCTGGCACCCCGGCGGAAAGACGACCGGGCCCTGGCCATCCCGGGGCTGTTCATCAACATGGCTTTCGGGACCTTTGTAGAAGCGGCGTATCCCTTCATGTTTTCCAATAAAGTAGTGATGGCCGGCGCCATCATTGCTGCCGGCGTAGGCGGCGTGGCCGTGGGCTACTTCAATGTGCGGGGGACGGCTTATGTACCCAGCATCGTGGCGCCCACCCTGTCCAACAATGTACTGGGCTTTGCCCTGTGCATGTTCCTGTCCGCCTTCTGTGCTTTCTGCATCACTGTGGCAGCCAATCGGTTTACGAAGGGGAAGGTGGAATAAAAGAATAAATAAAAAATGGAGGGACTGCTGTTTGTGCAGCAGTTCCTCTATTTTTTTACAAACAAAGGATCTTTTGTCCGGAAATACTCTTGAATCAATTCTTTGTAATATTGCATGGCTCTGTTCAAGTAGGCTCCTTTTTTGTAAGTGATGCACATTTCCCAGTAGGGATTTCCGGGAATCCGGTAATAGGCGATTTTATCCTGGT
Organism: uncultured bacterium; assembly: GCA_905215645.1. Classification (GTDB taxonomy): domain Bacteria; phylum Bacillota; class Negativicutes; order Acidaminococcales; family Acidaminococcaceae; genus Acidaminococcus. The sequence continues at coordinate 17,911 of CAJMQS010000016.1, read as the reverse complement.
ATCGATAATAGCCTGCAGCAACCATGGTACAGGCCATGTTGTTCTTTACCATGGTAAGGAGAGCTCGTACACTGGCACTCTCGAAAAGCACGTAAGGATGGTAGTCTGCTTCCTTTAGTACCTGGTCGATGAGTTGACGCATGGTGGACTTGGGAAACATGAGTACGAAAGGACTGTCTTTACATTGATCTACGGGCAGGTATGGCAGTTCTTCCAAAGGGGCGCCAGGCTTGGCTGGATTGATTGCCCGGGGGCTCTCACGGGGGACTGCCAGCAGCAGGGGTTCACGCCGTATCAATTCGAATTCCAGTTCTTGCCGCTTCTGTTTTTCTGTTATGGTCACAACACCTAAATCTATATCTCCTCGGCTGAGATAATTCAGCTGATCCACTACGAACATTTCGTGGGGACGCAGGGTGATCCCAGGGAAACGTCGGTGGAACTGGGGATAGGTGGAGACCAGCATGTCGATGCCCCGCTCTCTGGAAAAAGTCAGCCGGAGGTCTCCCAGGCTGTTCTGGGCCATATCATGGATGATATTGTAGGCTTCTCTTTTTTCTCGGAGCATGTTCTGGCCGTATTCCAAGTACACCTGACCGGCACTGGTGGGGGCCAGATCGTGTTTGTGCCGGACAAACAACTTGATTCCCAGCTGCTGTTCCAATTTCAGCAGCTGCTGGTTCAGGGCGGACTGGGTGATGAACAGCTGCTCTGCGGCCTTGGTGATGCTGCCGGTTTCCGCAATCTTCACAATGTATTCGATCTGCTTCAGATCCATTGGGTGTACCTCTCTAAGAAAAACTAATTCATAAACTAAAAATAAACAATTTGATTTATAATAGCATGAAAATTACAATAAAGTCAAACACAGAATCCGAACGCTATTCACAATAAACTGAAAACGCGCAATTTCGGGGAAGCTGTCGGATTGGATCGTCAAGGGCCTGTGACATTGTTGGATACTGTTGGTTTTTAGCAAGGAGGAGCAAATCAATGACACCCATAATTACCAAAATGGAAGTTTACCCGGTTGCCGGCAAAGACAGCATGCTACTGAACCTGAGCGGCGGGCATGCCCCCTATTTCACCCGAAACATCGTGATCTTGACAGATTCAGAAGGGAACACCGGGGTGGGAGAAGTACCCGGGGGCCCAAAAATCACCAATGCCCTGGAAGATGCGGCTGATATTGTGGTAGGCACTAAAGTTTCTGATTATCGGAATACCTTGCTGAAGGTAAAAGCCTATCTGGACAAAAATGGAGAAGAAGATGTCCGGGGAAATCAGACTTTCGACCTGCGCACCGGAGTCCATGTGCTGACCGCCATCGAAGCCCCCTGCCTGGACCTTTTGGGGAAATTCCTGGACATGCCGGTTTGCCGTCTGCTGGGCAATGGCCAGCAGCGGGATTTCGTCCGGTTCCTAGGTTATCTGTTCTTCGTAGGGGACGGAAACAAGACGGATTTGCCCTATGACCATGAGGAAGATTCTGACTGTGAATGGTACCGGCTGCGGAATGAAGAAGCCCTGGATGCGGACAGCATCGTGGCCCTGTGCCGGGCAGCTAAGGAAAAATACGGGTTCAAGGATTTCAAGCTGAAAGGCGGCGTACTGGCCGGGGATGAAGAAATGAAAGTCATCAAGGCCATGAAGAAAGCTTTCCCGGATGCCCGGATGGACCTGGATCCCAATGGGGCCTGGCTGCTGGAAGATGCGGTAAAATACGTATCCGACATGCACGGCATCCTGACCTACTGTGAAGATCCCTGCGGAGCGGAAGGGGTGTATTCCGGACGGGAAATCATGAGCGAATTCCGCCGGCGCACCGGCTTCCCCACCGCCACCAACATGATTGCTACCGATTGGCGGCAGGTAGGCCATTCTCTGGAGAGCCAGGCAGTAGACATCATCCTGGCGGATCCTCACTTCTGGACCATGAACGGTTCTGTACGGGTGGCTCAGATGTGCCACGAATTCGGCTATACCTGGGGCAGCCATTCCAACAACCATTTCGACATTTCCCTGGCCATGTGCGTCCAGGTGGGAGCTGCGGTACCGGGCTTCTACAATGCCCTGGATACGCACTGGATCTGGCAGGAAGGCCGGGAACGGCTGACCAAGGAACCCCTGCAGATTGTAGACGGCGGCATCAAGGTGCCGGATAAACCAGGCCTGGGCGTGGAAGTGGACCGAGAACAGGTCATGAAGGCCCACGAACTGTACAAAAAGCACTGCCTGGGGGTGCGTAATGACGCCATCACCATGCAGTATCTGATCCCCGGCTGGAAATTTGATGCAAAATCTCCTTGCCTGGTACGGTAACGAAAACTCTTAAGGAGAATCGGAGGGAATTATAATGGCAGAATCTACGCGGATGGTCCTGGGCCTTGGCATTGGCATCCTGGTCATGATCATCTTAGTCGCTAAAACGAAAGTCCACAGCTTTATCGCCATGCTGATAGCAGCCCTGATCACCGGGATCATCGGAGGCATGCCCATCCTCACCGTGAAGGTGGCGGGTACGACCACCGTGGGCGTGATCAACGCCATCAGCACCGGCTTTGGCAACACCCTCTCCAGCACCGGCATCATCATCGGCTTGGGGGTCATGATGGGGGCCATCCTGGAAAAATCTGGGGCGGCTGAAAAATTGGCTGTAAGCTTCATCAAACTGGTGGGGAAAGGTAATGAAGAATGGGCCTTGGGGGCCACCGGCTGGGTAGTTTCCATTCCGGTCTTCGCCGATTCTGCGGTGGTCATGCTGTGCCCCCTGTGCAAGGCTATTTCCAAGGTAACCGGCAAATCCGTCGTGAGCTTGGGCTTATCCCTGGCCTGTGGCCTGCAGTTGACTCATGTGCTGGTGCCGCCGACACCTGGACCCTTGACCGCTGCCGGGATGCTGGGCATCGATGTGGGGCAGATGATCGCCGGTGGTGCCATCATCAGTATCCCCATGCTTCTGGTAATCATCCCTTATTGCAAATGGATCGGTAAGAAGATTTACCAGGTGGTCAATGAAGATGATGAATATGTCCGTCCCCAGAAAGAGAACGGGCAGGTGAAACTGGCTTCCACCGAATTGCTGGAGCAATTCCTGAATCGGACGGATTTGCCAGGGCTGGCCATTTCTGCAGCACCCATTGTCCTGCCCCTGATCCTGATCCTCACCAAGACGGTACTGGATCTGCTGGGAGCGGATAAGAGTGCAGGGTACTATTACTTTGTAGCGCTTTTCGGCAGTCCCATTGTAGCTCTTATGATTGGCTGTTTGATTGCTATCTATGGACTGGTACCCAACCGGGATACCAAGGAAGTGCTGAAGATGATGGATGATGGAATCAAAGATACGGGCATCATCATGCTGATCACTGGGGTGGGGGGTTCCCTGGGCTATGTGGTACGAGCTTCCGGTATTGGTACTGTGCTGGGGCAGATGGTTGTGAACTGGCCGGTACCGGCTGTGCTGATTCCCTTCTGCATCGCCGCTCTCATGCGGATCTGTCTGGGCTCTGCAACGGTGGCCATCGTTACGTCCGCTTCTTTGACCATGCCGCTTATGGGACAATTGACCATCAGTCCGCTGCTCATGGCTCTGTCCTGCTGCATCGGCGCCATTTCCTTTGGATATTTCACCGATTCCGGATTCTGGGTCTGGAACGGGATGTTTGGGGTCAGCGATCTGAAAGAACAGCTCCAGTGCAAGACTGCCGTATCCATGATTATGGCTGGCGTAGGGCTCCTGGAACTCTTGGTTGCCCAGTATTTCATTTAACAGAAAAACGGAGGAGCTGCTATGCATCAGCTCCTCTGGGAAAGCCAGAGAAGATTCTCTGGCTTTCCCAGAGGAAATCCTTTTCTGTTCCTACTGCTGAAATCACATGATTGTCAAGAATTATAGGAGGGGTAAGCATGTACAAAATCCTGGTGCCCAAGGCCCTGAAACCGGTGGCCCGTGAGTTCCTGACCAAGAAAGGGTATGAATTGGTGAGCCCAGAGGCAACGGACGAAGCCTCCCTGGCCAAAGCCATTGCCGATGTGGATGCGGTCATCGCTCGGACAGAGAAATACACCAAGACCGTGGTAGATGCCGGGAAGAACCTGAAAATCATTGCCCGGTACGGCATCGGGTATGAAAATATCGACCTGGCTGCCTGCGACGCCCAAAACGTAACGGTGACCCTGGCCCGGGGCTGCAATACCTATTCGGTGGCGGAACATGCTATTTCTCTGATGCTGGCCTGCTTCCGGCAGATCCCCCGGTTCAACCAGGAAGTCCGGAAGGGCAACTGGAAGAGCAGGGATGCCATCGAAACCCACGAAACCCGGTACAAGACCTTCGGCAGCATCGGCATCGGGCCTATCGGCCTGGAAGCTGTAAAAATCGCCCATTTCGGGTTCCAGATGCGGACGGTGGTGTATGACAAGTTCGTGGATCGGAGCCAGTTCCCGGACTGGGTGGAATTCGTGGATACCCTGGACGAATTGATGGAACAGGCCGATGTGGTTTCTCCCCATCTGCCCCTGAACAAAGGGACTTTCCACATCATCGATGAGGAAGCCATTTCCCACATGAAACCTACGGCGGTGCTGCTGAATGTGTCCCGGGGTGCCATCTGGGATGAAAAGGCCGTATACAAGGCCTTGAAGGAAGGACGGATCGCAGCGGCGGGAGCGGATGTGTTCGAAACGGAACCGCCCACTCCGGACATGCCCCTGTTCAGCCTGCCCAACTACATCGGCTGCCCCCACACGGCGGCTCTGACGGAAGAGGCGGTGGATGCAGTGGCTATGAACTGCGCCCAGGCCATCGATGACCTGCTGAACGGCCGGGAACCCAGATTCATCATCAACCATCCGAAGAAAGACTGATAGAGAGCCGCAGCCTAGCTGCAGGAAAGCCAGTGTATGGGGAGGATCGACAATGAGCAAAGAAATCACCATCGATATCAATGAAAAGCTGTGCAAGCAGTGCGGTATCTGCGCCAGCCTTTGTCCCAAACAGGTATTGGAACAAAGCTATGGCAGTTATCCCAAGGTGGTAAACCCGGATGCCTGCATCGGCTGCAAACTGTGCGCCATGCGCTGCCCTGATTTTGCGATTGAAGTGGAGGTCAAATAAATGGCTAAGATAGAGAAAAAATTCATGGAAGGCAATGAAGCGATGACGGCAGGGGCCATTGCTGCCGGCGCCCGTTTCTTTGCAGGTTATCCCATTTCCCCCAGTTCTGAAGTAGCCAAGGCGGCTGCCAAAGAACTGCCCCGTCATGGTGGGATCTACATCCAGATGGAAGACGAACTGAGCTCTATGGCCGCTTTATGCGGCGCGTCTTTGGCTGGGAAAAAAGTCTTTACGGCAACTAGCGGACCGGGGTTTTCTCTGATGCAGGAAAATCTTGGACTGGCGATTATGTCAGAACTGCCCTGTGTCCTCTATGATGTGCAGAGAAGCGGTCCTTCCACTGGTGCGGCAACGAAACCGGCCCAGGGGGATCTGATGCAGGCCAGATATGGTACCCATGGAGACCACAGCATCATCGTCATCAGTCCTTCTTCTGTGCAGGACTGCTATGATCTGTCCATTACGGCCTTCAATTTGGCGGAAAAATACCGGACTCCGGTGATTTTTCTGGCGGATGAAGTGGTAGGGCACCTGCGGGAAACCCTAACCATCCGGGAACCGGACCCAGATGAAATCATCGATCGGAAGAGACCGGAAACCAAGGATCAGGCAGAATTCCATCCCTACGATTACAGCAGCACGGAAGTGGCTCCTATGGTCCCTGTTGGGGATCCGAATCTGCTCATGCGGACAACTGGTTCTACCCACGATGAAAAAGGCGAATTCCGTCCCACTCCGGAAAATATCAACCGGGTGACCCATTTCCTGATGGATAAAATCGAAAAACATGCGGATGACATTGATATCGTGCGTCGTTATCAGATGGAAGATGCAGAAGTCGTCCTGATTTCTTTTGGCTGTTCCGTGAGACCTTCTTTGAATGCCATTGAAACCCTCCGGGCAAAAGGCATCAAGGCTGGACTCCTGCAGCTGGTCACCGTATGGCCTATGCCGGAAAAAGCCATCCGGGAAGCTTTGAAGCAGGCGAAGACTACTGTTGTCGTTGAACTGAACATGGGACAGCTGGCAGGAGAAGTCCGGAAATATAATGACTATGGCTGTAAAGTCCTCCAGGCCAACCGCACGGATGGACTCTTGATCACTCCGCAGCAGATCGTTGGTGTTTATGAGGAGAGTGAAAAATAATGAAATCATACAAAGATTATATGCTGTTCGATAAATTGCCTCATACCTGGTGCGCGGGCTGCAGCCATGGGATTGTCCTGCAGTCCATTGCGGCAACGCTGGCAGATTTGGGCTGGGATAAACATGATATCGCCCTGGTCAGCGGCATCGGCTGCTTCGGCCGTGTAGATGATTATCTGGATATCAACTGTATGCACGTGACCCACGGCCGTGCTCTGGCAGCGGCTACAGGAGTAGCTTTGGGAAATCCCGACCTGCATGTATTATGCACCATGGGCGATGGAGACGGGGCGACCATCGGCGGGAACCATCTGATCCATGCGGCACGCCGGAACATCAATGTGACGGCCATCATTTCCAACAACTACAACTATGGGCAGACCGGGGGACAGTATTCCAGTACAACGCCGACTCACAGCATCACCCAGACTTCTCCTTATGGCCATATCGAAGAGAACTTCGATGTGTGCAAACTGGCCATTGCTGCCGGCGCTTCTTATGTAGGGAGAGCTACGCCCTACAATCCGGTGATGATGCGGAAACTGATGAAAGAAGCTATGCAGGTAAAGGGCTTTGCCCTGGTGGAAGTCATGAGTGCCTGCCCCACCCATTATGGGAAGTTCAATAAACTGGGAGAAGCCTCTCGGATGATGAAGCTGATGAATGAACAGAGTGTAACGGCAGAGCAGGCAGCTAAGATGAGCGAAGAAGAACTGCAAGGCAAGCTGGTGGTGGGGTGTTTGAAGAATGCACCGAGGGACGATTATTACACCGACTACAAAAAAATCATCGACGCGCACAGAATCGAGGGATAACTATGAAAAAAGAAATCGTATTGTCTGGAGTCGGCGGCCAGGGCGTTGTTTCCATAGGGGAAGTCATGGGCCTTGCCTCCCTGCATGAAGAGCATCTCAACGCCACCATGAGTGCTTCCTATGGTTCAGAAGCCCGGGGCACCTTCACCAAGACTGATGTCATCCTCAGCGATGGAATGGTAGGCTATCCCAATGTGGCTGTGCCGGACCTGATCCTGTGCCTGGCACAAGTGGCTTACGACCGGTATGTGGACAAATTCACTGATGATACATTGGTGTTCTATGATTCCGACGAAGTGAAGCTCAAAGAAGGGGCCAGAGGCACTTCTATCGGCTATCCCTTCCGGCAAATGGCCGTGGAATTGGGCAGCATCCAGAGCGCCAATTTCATCGCGCTGGGGGTTATGGTAAAAAAGACCGGTCTCCTGAAGCCGGAAAGCGTGGAACAGGGGATTGCCAAACGGTTCGCCGGCAAGCAAAAAGTCATCGACAGCAACCGGAAAGCCTTTGAAAAAGGGCTGACACTGGTATAAAATAAAAATTACCAAAATCTATGAATTGAGGTAAAATCCATGAGCGGAAAAGAATTGAATTACAAGGACACCCGCAGTGGAATCATGGTCAATGGAGTGGGCCGCAGCGGCAACCGAGCCCTCCTGTACAGCATGGGGCTGGAAGAAGATGACTTCCGGAAACCCATCATCGGAATCGCCAATTCCTTCAGTGAACTGGTGCCAGGCCATATCCACCTGCGGGAGCTGGCCCGGGATGTGAGCGAAGGCATCCTGGAAGCAGGGGGCATCCCCCGGGAATTCGATACCATCGCTTTGTGCGACGGCTTGTGCCAAGGGCACAGCGGCATGCGCTATTCCCTGCCCAGCCGGGAAATCATCGCGGACTCTGTGGAAGCCGTGGTGGAAGGGAACCAGCTGGATGCAGTAGTGATGCTGGCTTCCTGTGACAAAATCGTCCCCGGGATGATCCTGGCGGCAGCCCGGATGAAGATACCCGCCATCATCGTCACCGGCGGCCCTATGCTGGCCGGCAGCTGTGACGGTTACACCAACATCTGCTTGAGCAACCTGCGGGAATTCGTGGGCCAGTATCAGGTGGGCAAGATGAGCTATGAAGAACTGCGGAAGATGGAAATGGCTTCCCTGCCCACAGTAGGATCCTGTTCCATGATGGGGACGGCCAATACCATGAGCTGCCTGGCAGAAGTGCTGGGGCTGACTTTGCCTCGGATGGGTACTTCTCCGGCGGTTTCTTCGGAAAAACGGAGACTGGCCCGGGCCAGCGGCAAACGGATCGTGGCTATGGTGAAGGAAGGCATCACTACCCAGGACATCCTGACCCGTACGGCTCTCTTAGATGCGGTGAAGGCGGTGATGGCCATGGGGGCATCCACCAACTCGGTGCTCCATCTGATGGCCATTGCCCATGAAGCCCATGTGGAGCTGACCCTGGAAGACTTCGACCGGATCAGCCGGGAAGTTCCCTATCTATGCAACCTGCGTCCTTCTGGCCAATATGCAGTGGATGTGCTCCACGCCAACGGCGGTGTGCCGGCGGTGCTGAAAGCCATCGAAGACAAGCTGGATGACCATATCACCGTCACCGGCCACACCCTGAAGGAAAACATTGCCGCCCAGCCCCTGGTGGAAAACGACGTGATCTTCCCCCGGAGCCAGCCCAAGAACAAAGAAGGGGGTATTGCCATCCTGCGGGGGAACCTGGCTCCTGACGGAGCCGTGGTGAAGGCCAGCGGCGTAAAGCCCAACATGCATGTGTTCACCGGTACCGCCCGGGTATTCGACAGCATGGAAGATTCCATAACTGCCATCGAAGCCGGAGAAATCCAGCCGGGTACGGTGATTGTCCTACGGTATGAAGGACCCAAGGGCGGCCCGGGCATGCGGGAAATGTTCCTGGTCACCGCCCTCCTAGTGGGCCGGGGCATGGACGAAAGCACGGCTCTGGTCACCGACGGGCGCTTCTCCGGGTCTACCCGGGGACCCTGTATCGGCCACGTTTCTCCGGAAGCGGCAGCCGGCGGCCCCATCGGCCTGATCCAGGACGGGGATGTGATCCACATCGATATCCCCAACCGGAGCCTGACCATGGAAGTGTCCAACGAGGAACTGGCGGAACGGAAGAAACATTTCAAACCGGTGGTGAAGGCCACTTCCCCCATGCTAAAAAAATATGCAGCTTTGGTGTCTTCTGCTGACAAAGGGGCTGTCCTTCAGGTAGAATAGAAAGAAAACGGGGGCGTTCCCCTAATAGCGCCCCCCTCTTGACAGGAGGCAGAACCTATGACAGAGAAAATCACCTACAAGCTGAAGCATGTAGGCATCAACTGTGAAAACGAAAAAGAGGCCAAACAGCTGGCAGCCCTCTTATGCAGCCTGTTTGGCTTGGAACCGGGAAACGAAAATGACACACACATTTTTGTTTCCAATATGTTCGAGGTGATGAAGGACAGCACTCGGGGAAAACATGGCCATATTGCCCTCCAGACTCCTGATGTGGAGTTGGCCATGGCGGACCTGGCCCGGAAGGGAATCGGTTTCAAAGAAGAAACCATCCGCCGGGATGCTGATGGAAAAGTCATATTTGTCTACTTAGATGGGGACATCGGTGGCTTTTCCTTCCATCTCACCAAATAAAAAGTGTGAATACCCCTCTCTCGATTGTAAGAAACCATCCCCTCTGATCAACGACGCCGGAACCCCTTTTGCCATGGGGGATCCGGCGTCTGTTGTATTATAGAAAAACAAAGGGCGGACGGATCATCGGTTTCCTTTTTGACATATAGGACAGCCTCTTGCGTCGTATCGTGTGAGTCTCTTAATATATCTAATGGATCGACTAAAAACAATGAATTTGATTTGTACTTCTTTGGACCGTACAATAAAGGTATCAGAAAAATCTGTACGGATGGTGCTCGGGATTTGCCTGAGGCTGAAGGAGGTTGGAAGTCATGAAAATCACCACCAGAGGCGGAGTCGTTTCCCAGCTGCTGGAAAATGTCCCGCTGCCTCGGATGTTCCGGGTCCGGCAGACCTTTCCCCGGCCGGTGCTGAAGCCGGAAGAGATTCCCGGTGCGGTCCGGGCGGAAATGAGCCGGGAACCTTTTGTGAGCAAGCTGAAACCGGGGATGTCCATTGCCATTACCGCCGGGAGTCGGGGCATTGCCAATGTGGCCCTGATTACCCGGTCCATTGTGGAATTCTGCAAAGAACGGGGCACCCACCCCTTCATCGTCCCGGCCATGGGGAGCCATGGGGGCGCCACGGCGGAAGGCCAGCTGGAGATCCTGGCCGGCTACGGAATCACTGAAGAGACTATGGGCTGTGAAATCCGCAGCAGCATGGAAACCGTGTACCTGGGCATGAGCGGTTCCGGCCGGCCGGTGTACATGGACAAGAACGCTTCCCAGGCGGACGGCATCATCATCTCTTGCCGGCTGAAGCCTCACAATGCCTTTCGGGGGAAAGTGGAAAGCGGCCCCTGCAAAATGATGGCGGTGGGGCTGGGGAAACAGAAAGGGGCGGAAAACGTCCACGCGGACGGCATGGGAAAGATTGCGGAACACATCCCCTCCATGGCCAAAGTGTTCCTGGAAAAGGCACCCATCCTGTTTGCCATCCCCTCCATTGAAAACGCCTACGACGAAACCTGCAAAATCGTGGCAATCGACACCCCTCACATGATCGAGGAAGAGGCGGAATGGCTGAAATACGCTTTTGCCAACATGCCTTCCCTTTTGGTGAAGGAAGCGGATGTACTGGTAGTGGATGAAATCGGGAAGAACTATTCCGGCACCGGGGTGGATCCCAACATTGCCGGGACCTTCTCCACTGAATATGCTCACGGAGGCCTAAAGGTCCAGCGGACCTGCTTCCTGGACCTGTCGGAAGCTTCCCATGGGAATGCCCTGGGCGTCGGCCTGGCCAACTGCATCACCGCCCGGCTGTTCAACAAAATCGACATGGATGCCATGTATCCCAACATTGTCACCAACACGGTGTTCAAATCCGGGATGATTCCCTTTGTGGTGCCCACAGACAAGGAAGCCATCCAGCTTTGCATCCGCACCACCAACGGGGTGGACCGGAATCCGGCCAAAGTCCGGGTGGTCCGGATCCCCAACACTTCCCATATCGGGACGGTGATGCTCAGCGAAAGCTATTACGACGCCGTAAAAGCCGGGCAGTACCTTCATCTGGAAGCCCTGGATGAACCGGAAACCCTGGAATTCGATGCAGCAGGGACCTTGCTGACAAAAATCTGAGAAAGGAAGAAATCTTATGGTTGCACCTCTTGTAATCAAAGTCAAGGAGAAAGACAATGTGGCCATTGCCGTCCATGACCTTTCGGTGGGTACGGAAGTCCTGCCGGGAGTGGTCTCCCTCCAGCCTATTCCCCAGGCCCACAAAATCGCCCTGACGGACATTCCCAAAGGGGGAGAAATTATCCGTTATGGGGTGGTCTTGGGCTATGCCAAGAATGATATCCCTAAGGGCAGCTGGATCAACGAACACATGCTGGATTTGCCGGAAAGCCCGGCTCTTCATGATCTGCCCTATGCCACCCACATCGTGCCACAGGAAGAACTGCCGGATCCAGTCAGGACAACTTGGTGGGGCTACCGGAACAAAAAGGGGCCGGCGGGAACCCGAAATCTGCTGGGGGTGGTGACCACCGTCCAGTGTGCGGCAGGAGTAGTGAATGTGGCAGTGGACCGGATCCGTCGGGAACTGCTTCCCAAGTATCCCCATGTGGATGATGTGGTTGCGGTGAACCATCCTTACGGCTGCGGGGTGGCCATCAACGCCCCCATGGCCAAAATCCCCATCCGGGCCGTCCGGAACCTGATCCGGCACCCCAATTTTGGCGGGGAAATCATGCTCATCGGCCTGGGCTGTGAAAAACTCACCTATGACCGGCTGCTGGAACCGGAAGAAATCAATCCGGACAACTGCCTGACCCTCCAGGACTGCCACGGCCATGACGCCATGATGCAGGCCATCCTGGACATGGCGGGAAAAAAGCTCCAGAAGCTGGATCAGCGCCGGCGGGAAGAACTGCCTCTCAGTGAACTGGTGGTGGGGATGCAGTGCGGAGGCTCCGATGCCTTTTCCGGTCTCACGGCCAATCCCAGTGCCGGCTATGCGGCGGACATGCTGGTCAAAGGCGGCGCCACAGTGATGTTCAGCGAAGTGACGGAAGTCCGGGACGGGGTGCCCATGCTGGCGGCCCGGTTAGTGAACAAGGAAGTCCGGGACAAACTGGCTGCGGAAATGAAATGGTACGATGACTACCTGGCCGAAGGAGGTGTGGACCGGGATGCCAATCCCACTCCGGGGAACAAGAAAGGCGGTCTGGCCAACATTGTAGAAAAGGCCATGGGGTCCATTGCCAAAAGCGGCACCAGTCCCATTGTAGAAGTGCTGTCTCCGGCGGAAAAACCCACCAAACACGGTCTGATCTATGCGGCCACTCCCGCCAGTGATATTGTGTGCGGCCCCAGCCAGCTGGCTTCGGGGATCGGGCTCCAGGTGTTCATGACCGGACGGGGCACCCCCTACGGCCTAGCCATTGCGCCGGTGATCAAGGTGTGCAGCCGGAATGAAATGAAGGACAACTGGTTCGATCTGATCGATATTTCCGCCGGGGGCGTAGCCACTGGGGAAGCCACCATCCCGGAAGTGGGTGCGGAAATCTTCCGGTTCATCCTGGATGTGGCCAGCGGAAAGAAGAAACCTTACAGCGACCAGTACGGCTTTCACAACGACCTGTGCATCTTCAATCCGGCACCGATTACGTGATATAATAAGGGTGTTGCTTTTGGGCAACACCCTTTTGTCATATGACGATGATGATCGTTGAAGGCATTTCATCTATGGAGTTATCGTATGTTATGGAAAATCTCATCTTAGGGGCGTTCTGCCTGATCCTTTTTGTCTGTATCTTTACGGGACTGCCTCTGTTGGGAGCCCTGTTTCTGGGCTTCCTACTGTTTTTTGGTTATGGATTGTATCGGAGCCACTCTTTTCGGGCCGTGGTGGAAATGGCCTGGGGAGGGGTCCTGTCGGTAAAAACCATCTTCTTGGTGTTCCTTCTGATCGGTATGCTGACGGCATCCTGGCGGGCATCTGGGACCATCGGTTATCTCATTGCCCTGGCGGTCCGGTTCATCCGGCCTTCCCTATTCCTGCTGCTGACTTTTTGGCTGAACTGCGCTGTTTCCTTCCTGCTGGGGACCTCTTTCGGCACGGCAGCTACCATGGGGGTGATCACCCTGTCCATGGGAGAGACACTGGGGATTCCCACTCTTTATACAGGCGGGGCCATGCTGTCAGGAGTCTATTTCGGGGACCGGATGTCCCCAGTCTCCACCAGCGCCCTTTTGGTCAGCGTGTTGACGGTAACGGATATCTATAAGAACATCTGGAACATGGCACGTTTTGCCTTAGTGCCCTTTGGGTTGGCCAGTCTGTCCTACCTGGTGTTGGGCCTGTGGCTGCCGGGCACGGGGCAGGTGGGATCCATGGTCAGCGGCCTGTATGAGATCTACAATTTTACTCCCTTGCTGGTGCTGCCGGCTGCCAGCATCCTGGTATTGAGCTGCTTTCGAGTGTCTGTCAAAAAGAATATGGCAATCAGCATCTTTTGTGCGCTGATCCTGAGCCATTTTGTCCAAGGCTGGCCCTGGAAACATATAGTGCGGATCCTCTTGACCGGCTACCATCTGTCAGATCCGGAATATGCCAACATGCTCAGCGGCGGAGGGATCATTTCCATGGTACGGGTAGCTGCCATTGTGTGCCTGTCCGCTTCTTTCGGAGGCATTTTCAAAGGGACCGGGCTGCTCCAGGGCATTGAGAATCTGTTCCAGCATCTGAAGGAGAAGGCGGGGATTTATCCTTCCCTGATTCTGGCGGCTCTGTTTACCGGGATGATTTCTTGTAACCAGACTCTGAGCATCATCCTGACCCATCAGCTTTGCAGACCTTTTGTGCCGGATCGGGAACAGCTGGCCCTGGACCTGGAGAACACGGCCGTGGTGATATCGCCTCTCATTCCCTGGTCCATCGCCTGTGCCACTGTGTTGGATTCTACCGGGGCTCCTCATGGTTCGGTGTTTTTGGCGGTGTATTTGATCTTGCTGCCGGGGTGGGGGCTCATAAAAAGCAGGTCTGCCCGGTAAGGGCAGACCTGCTTGACAGCTGTCAATTAACCATTGACGGGGCGCTGCGTCAGCAGCGCCCCTTTTTCCTGCACTCCTCACAATACCCATACAGTTCCAGATAATGGCCTACGATTTCAAAATGGGTCTTTTGGGCCAGGTCTTCTTCGAAACCGTGGAGGGGGCAGCCGTCGATGTTCACCACTTTGTGGCAGCCCAGGCAGATCAGGTGATGGGTGTGGCTGAGGGTATACAGCAGGAATCCGTATTTCCGGCTTTGGGGAAGCAGGACTTTTTCCGTCAGTTTCTTTTCCGTGAAATTTTCCAGGATCCGGTAGACCGTGGAGAAATTCAGGCGGGCTCCGGTCCGGAGCAGTTTTTCATAGATTTCATCGGCCGTGAGCACTTCCCGTTGTGCCAGGAGCATCTCCAGCACCTGGAGCCGGGCGCGGGTGCATTTCAGGCCGCTTTGCCGGATCAGATGTTCCGCATCGAGAGGTGTTTCAGGATTGGGCATGGGGCACCTCCCGTTTCTGGCTGCAGGACTGGAAGAAAATCACCAGGAGAAGCAGTAGTACAGAGACGATGGCCGTGATCCCTCCCGGGGCGGCACCGATGTAATAGGAGGCGAGGAGACCGGCCATGACGTCCAGGAAACTGAAAAAGACGGCCAGCGCCATGGTCTTCTTGAACCCCTGGCGGAGCTGGAGAGCGGTGGCTACTGGCAGGGCAATCAGGGAGCTGATCACCAAGATCCCGACGATCCGGATGGAGACGGAGATGGTGGCAGCCACCAGGATGGAAAAGATGTAATTGATGGCCCGGGCTTTGACTCCCAGGATCCGGGCCCCGTCTTCATCAAAGGAAAGGAGGACCAGCTGGGGGAAAAGACCGAAAATGGTCAGCAGGGAAACCACCGTCAGGATGGCCACTGTGGTCACTTCTCCCTGGCTGACAGTCAGGATACTGCCGAACAGGAAAGAATCCACATTGGCGTGGACCAGGCCGGAACTGATGATGGTGATGGCAATCCCTACGGAAAGGGAAAGGACGATGACCAGGGTCAGTTCCGCACACCGGCGGAATTTCTCCCGGAGCATTTCGATCAGCAGGCCGAAGAAGGAAGTGAGGCAGAAGGCACTGATGATGGGGTTGGCATGGAACAAGAGCCCGGTGGCCACGCCGGCCAGGGACGCATGGCTCAGGGCATCCCCAATCATGGAATAACGGCGGAGCACCAGGAAGGTCCCGATCAGGGGACAGATCAGGGAAATCAGCAGGGAAATCAGGAAGGCATTCCGCATGAAGGCATAATCAAACATGGGCGCAGTCACCTCCATTTTCGGCCAGGTATTCCTGGATATATTCGTGGGGGGTGCAAAAATGGCCCTGACCCCGGACTACATGGAAGAAGCTGGAAGCGTTGTGGGCGGCATACCGGAGATTGTGTTCCACGGTGATGACGGTGATTCCCCGTTCTTCGTTGAGATGATGGATCAGGGGATATAGGTCGTCCTGGCTCTTCAGGTCCATGCCGGTGGAAGGTTCGTCGAAGATCATCAGATCCGGTTTGCCCAAGAGGGCTTTGGCAATCATGACCTTCTGGTACTGGCCGCCGGAAAGGGCACCGATCAGATGATCCTGGAGGGAAGCAATGTGCATCCGGTCCAGGGCCCGGTCCACGGCGTTCCGGTCTTTGATCTGGAGGACCTGGCGGGTATAATCCAGGACTTCCCGGACGGTGATGGGGAACTGTTTGTTGACCATATCCGTGGGCTGGGGTACGTAGGCCGGCCGGCGGAAGGTACTGGAGATGGTGCCGCTGCTGGGGGAGAGGAGTCCCAGGATCAGCTTCACCAAAGTGCTTTTGCCGCTGCCGTTTTCACCCACGATGGCTACATAGTCGCCGTCGCGGATTTCCATGGACAGATCATGGAGCAGGTAGGGACCCTGCTCATAGGCAAAGGAAAGATGGGAAATTTGCAGCATAATGATTCTTCTTTCTGTAAATTGCAAATGCAAATGATTTGCGTTTATTGACGGAATATATTCTATATGATATGATATCTCTCGCGAAAATGCAAATGGTTTGCAATTGGGGGTGCTGAGTCGTCCCCGGTCAACGGTCAGCCGTCAACAGTCAACGGCGGTCGGATAAAATTTGCAGGCAAATTTCTTGAACGTGCAAGGCGGATCCGTAGGGGCGGCAGGACTCGCCGCCCGCGGTTCAGATCTGCACAGTATGGGAATATCCCAACGAAAGGAAACAGAGTGATGAAACGGATTTTATTTTTGCTGCTGGCGGGTCTTTTGATGCTGCTGGCTGGGTGCGGCGGGAAGCCGGCTCTGAAGAAAGATGGCCAGGGGAAACTGCCGGTGGTGGCCAGTTTTTATGCCATGAAAGAAATGACGGAAGCCATCGGCGGGGATCGGGTGGAAGTGACTTCTTTGATCCCGGAAGGGACGGAACCCCATGAGTTCCAGCCCACCACCAAAAGCATGAAGGCACTGAGCCGGGCTCGGGTGTTCGTCCAGCAGGGGCTGGGCATGGAACCCTGGGCGGAGGAGATGGTCCGAGCGGCGGAAAACAAAAATATGGTCCGGATTGTGGCGGCCCAGAATGTGGCTCCCATTGCCAATGAAGACCAGGAAGAAATCCGGGAACATGGCCAATATGATCCCCATGCCTGGCTGAGTCCTTCCTGCGCCCGGCTGGAAGCGGAGGCCATTGTCCAGGGACTGTCCCAGGCAGACCCGGACCATGTAGCTGAGTATCAGGCCAATGGGAAAAAATTCATCAGCCGTCTGCAGCAGATGGAAGGAACGTATAAAGGGAAATTCCAGGGCCTTTCTCGGAAAGAATTCGTCACCGGTCATGCGGCTTTTGCGTATCTGTGCCGGGATTTCGGACTGGAGCAGAACAGTGTGGAAGGGGTATTTGCCGCTGGGGAACCCAATGCCCGGCAGCTGGCGAAACTGGTGGAATACTGCAGAGCCCATCAGGTCCGTACGATTTTTACGGAGGCCGCAGTCAGCCCCAAGACCAGCGAATCCCTGGCCCGGGAAGTGGGCGCGAAAGTGGTGCCCATCCATACCTTGGAAGGCAGTGAGGGAAAAGGCGGCTATCTGGAGCTGATGGAAGAGAACCTGGAGAGGATCTATGAAAGTTTGAAGTAGGTCTGCTGCAGGAGCAGCAGACCGGTCATACGTCCTACGTCATAGGTCATACGCCGATGGAAGCCAGCTTTGCTGGCTCCGAATTAAAAAACAGTTGAATTTTACGCCAGGTTTTGAAATTTCATAATCAATTTATAAAATTGATTTCCAAAAGCGTATGACGTATGACGTCTGACATATGACGAAGGGGGTGCTGCACGTTGTGTGCAACACCCCCTAGCTGTAGAGCCGCGTAGCGGCTCAAGTCTGGAGTCTGAAGTCTGGAGCCGAATGTTAAATTTGCATGCAAATTTTTGAATATGTAGAACCTTTGGACGAAATGATTGCTCAGATTGATTTCGATTCTGGTTTTACATAATCAAAAGGATCCGTCCAGCCAGGCGGATCCTGTCCTGAGGCTTCCAACTTCAGACTCCTGACTTCCGACTAAAGGGGCTGTTGCGCATGCAACAGCCCCTT
>CAJMQS010000015.1 GCA_905215645.1 uncultured bacterium | reverse complement strand
GGGCGGCCTAGGGACTTTCACCCATTAGAGTGCGCCCATGCCGGGCGCACCAAAAGAGGGGCTGTTGTACGCAACGTGCAGCAGCCCCTTCTCTTTCGTCCTGTATTCTCTTACTTCGCCATCAGCTGTGCCACCAATTGTTCCAGCTTGGCGATCCGCTGGTTCTGTGCCTCCAGTTCCCGGTCCTGGCTGGCCAGACGATGGATCATGGCCTGCCGGTCCATACCCGCATAGGGGCTGTTTTTCCCCAGTTTCACGCTGATCCCTGCGTTGACCATATTTTCTCCATTGCCGAAGTTCCCGGCCACACTGAACATAGTCCGGGCATCTGGGCGGTAGAAGGCCCCTACAGCCATAGCATTGGCATCCCGGTAGTTGCCGAAGCCCAGGGCGAAGTCCCATTTGTCATCGGGATTGAAATCCTGGGGATGGAGTGCTGCCAGAGCTGCGGCCCCGGCCCCCACTTTGTTCAGACGGCTGTCCAGGTTGGAGATCCGGCCGTTGACCTGGTTGATGTTCCGGGTATTTTCTTCCACCCGGTTTTCCACGCCTTTCAGCTGCCCATAGTTCACTCCATCCGTCTCTTCCGTTCCCGCTGCTACATTGGTGATTTTTTTACTGCCGGCATCCAGCCCATCCTTTGTCATAGAAGGACCGCCGGCAATGGTTACCCCATCAGAGGAAAGTTTCGTTCCCCCTGCGGTTACGCTGTCCACGACAAGGTCTTTTTTCAGATTCACGGAAAGGGTATTCCCTTCCACTTTGGTTGACAGGTTCTTCCCATCTCCTGCGACATGCAGGGTTTCCGAAGGTTTGACCGCTGCAGACCCCTCATCTGCGGCAAAATTGGTGGCCTTGGTTTCTGCCAAGATTTCCAAGGGTTTCCCGTTCTCCGTCCCAGGGACCGTTTCCTGGGGATCGCCGGATCCAGAGCCCGTGCCTTCCGTCTTGGGTTTCACTTTTGTGATGTCGGTCTCCGTTTCTCCACCGGTCAGATTGGCACTGATGGTATAGCGCTTTCCATCTGCCCCCTTCTCGATTTTGATACCGTCCCCTGCCAACAGTTCCAATTTGGGCGCTGCATTTTCCATGGCAACTTTTAGCTGGGCCACGTTCACCGCATCCGTATCCGCAGAACCTGCCGCCACATGGGTGATCTGTCGGGTATGGCTGCTG
Organism: uncultured bacterium; assembly: GCA_905215645.1. Lineage (GTDB taxonomy): Bacteria > Bacillota > Negativicutes > Acidaminococcales > Acidaminococcaceae > Acidaminococcus. Next base: position 47,603 of record CAJMQS010000015.1, on the reverse strand, counting down.
TCCCCTACGGAGACGGCCGCCCAGGAAGATTTCCAGACAGGAGAATCCAAGGTGCTTGCCTGCTGCGTTCCAGGGTCCCAGCCAAAGATCCCTGCCTTCGTGTCGGCAAGGGAACCGGCGCCAAGAGCTACACTGCCGTCAAAAGAGGCATTGGCCTTGAAGCCCAGGATGACCGTTTCTTTATTAGAAGTCGTCAGCGGCGCTTTTTCCTCCCCATTGCCTACGATGACGTTATTGGTCTGGTCTTCTGCCACGGTACGGTAATCGCCAATCACCGTATTGGAATCAGCCCCTTTGCTGATGGTGACGCTTTGGCCCAGCACCTTTACATGGCTGGCATCGGTAATGGAACTGTTGAACCCATCCAGATAGTTGTACTGGATCTTCTTAGAAGTGGTAGATTTCATGGAGTTCCCTACGCCCATGATTTGTGAATTCTGGGTCTTTTCAGCGCTGTTGGCACCTCCGATGACCAAGGTGGCACCGCCTGCGCTTTTAGCAACACCATCCATCAAAGCTTTCTGCATATCTGCAGCTGAATCAAAATGCGTACTGTAAGGAGAGGCATCAATGTAGCTGCTTGATTCTTTTACACTATTTCCGGCCCCCATGACAATGGTGCCATTGCTGTTCGTCACTTTATTGGCAGTCCCCGCAATCATATTAGCGACACCGCTGCTGCTGCTTCCTGTCATGGATTCATTGGAATTAAAGGTACCGATAACCGTGGCAAATGCATTTTTCGTCGCATTGCGCAAGGTATCACTGCTATTTTTTGCTTCATACTGACTGCTCTGCACATTATAGCTGCCAATGGTCGTAGCAAAGCCTCCGCCTGCATAAGAATTGGTTCCCAGCGTAGTAGACGCTACGCCAAACTGCCGCAATTGGTCAGCCGTGGTATCACCAATGGCAATCTTGTTTACTTCCAGGGTATGGGCACCGATCTCAATAGCTCCTGTGCGGGCATAAGAATTCGTCCCTATGGCAATGGCTTCCGGCAGATTCTGTTTTGCATGATCGTTATCATGGATGTGCATGCTAAAGAAACCTTGATGGACTTTTTCTCCGAAGGAAAGCATGGACTCCTGGGTCCCGCCGCCGATAAAGACTTTGGCATTCTTGCCGATGGCGATATTGGTCCCGTCGTTGGCTGGGCTGATATCGTAAGCAATGGGCTGGGCGCCTTTCTCCACAATATCTTTTTCTGCCGCCATGGCCGTACCGGCCATACCCGTCGCCAGGACAGCTGCCGCCAAGACAATCCTTTCTCCTTTTAACGTCCCCCCCCCGTGGACAAATTACGATGGGTCAGCTCCCGCAGGATTTCCCATTTCAAGCTTTTCCCCATAGATTTCTCCTCCTTCGATTTTCTTCATGCTTTGCATAATTCCGCATTATTGCTATACTTAAGATTCTATCATCATTCTATTTTACTGTAAAGTGCATATACTATTTACTTATTTTTCAATTAGCCGTCCCTTCACATGTCTTTTCTAAAAAGACATTTTTTATTTTTTAGAAAGCGAGGACTCCACATTTGCGAAAACAATCTACAATGTAAAGAAACTGAAGAGAATTTTTGATAAACAGAAAATAAAAAGGCTGTGAAAGCCTATCGCCAGATAATGGCTTTTCGCTTTCACAGCTTTTTCATTTCCATCCAAAGTCAGCCATGCCCCTGGACAGTTCTTTTATTTCATCACCAGCTGGCTCAGGTCGGCCACCTGGTTCACCTGTTTCTTCACCTGGTTCAGCAGGGCCAGACGGTTGTTCTTTACTTTTTCGTCCTTGTCCATGACCATCACCGCATCGAAGAAGGCATTGACGGGAACAGCCAGTTCATCGTTGGCAGCCAGCAGGTCGGCGTACTTCCGTTCTGCAGCCAGAGGAGCGGTGGCGGCAGCCACTTTTTCTACAGCTTCGAAGAGGGCCTTTTCTGCGGCATCCTGGAACAGGGCGGCATCCACAGGGGCTTCCACCACATTGTTCTTGCTGATGTTTTCCACCCGGGTGAAGGCCTGGATGCTGTCGGCGGCTTTATCCGTTTCCAGATAAGCAGCCAGGGCATCGGCCCGGACGAAGATATCTGCCAGGTCGTCCAGTCCCGGAGCGGCCAGCACCGCATCTACTACATCGTACCGGACCCCTTTGTCCAGCAACATGTTCTTGGCCCGCTGGGCGAAGAAGTCGGCCACTTCATCCAGCAGTTTGGCTTCATTTTCCACGTCCACCGGCAGGTTCTTCAGGGTTTCCGCCAGCACTGCCCGGAGCGGGAAGTGGACCCCGCCGTCGGCCACGATGTTCAGGATGCCCAGAGCCTGACGGCGCAGGGCGTAGGGATCCTGGGACCCGGTGGGCGCCATGCCCCGGCTGAAGGTGGCCACGATGTTATCCAGTTTGTCCGCCACAGCCAGGATCCGGCCTTCGTTGCTCTGGGGCAGTCCATCGCCGGCAAACCGGGGCATGTACTGTTCCCCGATGGCCTGGGCCACTTTCTCCCCTTCGTTATCCAGGAGAGCATATTCCTTGCCCATGGTGCCCTGGAGTTCGGTGAATTCCGTCACCATGCCGGTGACCAGATCTGCCTTGGACAGGAGGGCGGCCCGTTCCACGGCCTTGGCGTCCGCTTCCAGACCGGTGGCTTTCACCAGTTCGTCGCACAGCTTCTGGAGCCGTTCCGTCTTGTCATACATGTTCCCCAATCCGTGCTGGAAAGCCACCTCGTGGAGCCCTTCCCGGTGCTGGGCCAAGGATTTCTTCCGGTCATTGTCGAAGAAGAACACTGCATCGTCCAGGCGGGCCCGGAGCACCCGTTCATTCCCGTGGGTCACGATGTCCAGATGTTCCTTGCCGCCATTCCGGACGGTGATGAACTTGGGCATCAGTTTCCCATCCTTGTCGAACATGGGGAAGTACCGCTGGTGATCCCGCATGGGGGTGATGATGGCGCAGTCCGGCAGACGCAGGTACTTGTCATCGATATGGCCGCACAGAGCCGTGGGATATTCCACCAAGAAGGTGACTTCTTCCAGCAGGTCGGGAGAAATGGCGGCTCTGCCTCCTTCGGCCACAGCCAGGTCTTCGATCTGTTTCCGGATGGTTTCCCGGCGTTTGTCCACGTCAACCATGACGAAATTGTCTTCCATGGTCTTTTCGTAGGCGGCAGCATCAGGGATGGTGATCAGATGGTTGCTCAGGAACCGGTGGCCCCGGGCCTCTCTGCCGCTCTTCACATCGTTGGCTTCCACTGGGATCACCTGGTCATCCAGGAGAGCCACCATCCAGCGGAAAGGACGGACGAAGCCGAAATCATAATCCGCCCACCGCATGGTCTTGGGGAAGTTCAGGGAATGGAGGATGTCATCCAGGATGGCCGGCAGCAGGTCGATGGTCTTTTTGCCTTCCAGATGTTTTACGGCGTACACATAGCCGTCCTTCTGGACCAGATCCTTCACATCCACACCCTGGCCTCGGGCAAATCCCTGGGCGGCACGGGTGGGGTTCCCGTCCTTATCAAAGGCGATTTTCAGGGAAGGTCCCTTGCTTTCCACATTGGAATCTTCCTGTTTTTCCGCTACTCCTTCCGCCAAGAAAGCCATCCGGCGGGGAGTCCCGTATACTTTCACCGTGCTGAAGGGGATCCGGGCTTCGGCCAGCTTCTTCCCGGCCAGTTCCTTGTATTCCTTCAGGATGCCGGGCATGTATTGGGCCGGCATTTCTTCCGTTCCGATTTCATATAATAAATTTGCCATATCCATTACCCTCTCTTCAGCATAGGGAATCCCAGTTTTTCCCGTTGTTCCACATAGGCCGCCGCACACAGCCGGGCCAGTGCCCGCACCCGGGAGATGTAGTTGGTCCGTTCGCTGACGCTGATGGCGCCCCGGGCATCCAGCAGGTTGAAGGTGTGGGAGCATTTCAGCACATAGTCATAGGCCGGACGGATGTTCCCGGTGAGGATGACCCGTTTGGCTTCCTTTTCGTACTTGTCGAACAGGTCGAACAGCAGGTCGATGTCGGCGATGTCGAAGCTGTACCGGGATTGTTCCACTTCGTTGGTATGGAACACATCCCCGTAGGTCACATCCCCCACCCACTGGAGGTCGTAGACGTTTTCCACTCCCTGGATGTACATGGCCAGCCGTTCCAGGCCGTACGTGATTTCCACAGCCACCGGTTTGATGTCGATGGAACCCACCTGCTGGAAATAGGTGAACTGGGTGATTTCCATCCCATCCAGCCACACTTCCCAGCCCATGCCCCAGGCGCCCAGGGTGGGAGATTCCCAGTTGTCTTCCACGAACCGGATATCATGTTCTTCCGGATGGATGCCCAGTTCCCGCAGGCTTTCCAGGTACAGTTCCTGGATATTGCTGGGGGACGGCTGCATGATCACCTGGAACTGGTGATGCTGGTACAGACGGTTGGGGTTGTCCCCATACCGGCCGTCAGCAGGACGGCGGGAAGGTTCCACATAGCACACGTTCCAGGGTTCTGGCCCCAGTACCCGCAGGAAGGTGGACGGGTTCATGGTCCCGGCGCCCTTTTCCACGTCATAAGGCTGAGCCATGATGCAGCCCTGGTTGGCCCAGTACTTCTGCAGGTTCAAAATGATGGTCTGAAAATCCATTTTCTCTCCTCCTATACAAAAACTCCCGTCTCTGTAATATAGACAGGATACTCTACATTACAGGGACGGGAGGTTGTTCCGCGGTTCCACCCTGTTTGCCGCCCGAAAGCGGCCTCTCTTGTGAAGCAAACGCTCAGGGATGCCAACCCCCTCATTGCGTGATTACAGAGGAACTATAACAAATCAGGGGGAAGTTGTCAAGGTGCTTCTGTCCATCCGCCTTTCTTTCAGATCTTCAATATATATTTCTTGATGATTTTTTGGCCGTCTTCCAGGACTTTCTCCAAAATACGGATCTCATCCTGGTTGAATCTGGGAATATAAGGAGCCATCTCTTTCCTCTTCAACAAATTGCAGCCGTGGAACAGTTTGTTATATATTTTGTCGATGACAGGACTCTTCCTGTTGCCGATGAAATTGGCCCCGACCGTTTTGGTAATATCACTTGTTAAATTCCAGAAGTCCAAGATGTCTGCCAGTCTGCTGCTGCCGATCTGCAAGCCGTCCATGTCACATATATATCCATTTTTTGTATCAACCTTGATTCCTTTGGAAAGTGCATACTGCTGTACTTCAAATTGGCTGTCAAAGGTCAGGACAGCCTGCTTCCCGTCACAATAGATTCTATCCTTGTAATCTGTCATCCAAATGCAGTATTTCATGATATGGTTATATTTGAATCCAAGAAGATAATACTCCATATTCTGCCGTCCTTTTCCATGGCGTATCAAAAAACTCCCCCTGCCCTGACACAGCGTCAGGACCGGGGGAGTTCCTACAGTGTTGCAGTTGGTGGGCCCACAAGGATTCGAACCTTGGACCAACCGGTTATGAGCCGGGGGCTCTACCGCTGAGCTATAGGCCCAATGCAGAAATTATATACCAAAAATCCGATTTCTGTCAATTCTCTCCCAGCGGACTGCCGAACATTCCTGGCAGATTCCCACAAGCAGGCCTGCCTCAGGCCAGATCCAGGAAATTTTTCATGATCCGGCTCCCTTCCGGCGTCAGGAAGGATTCCGGATGGAACTGGATTCCGAAGGTGCTGCTGTTTCCGGCCTGGACTCCCATCACTTCTCCGTCGGACGCCCTGGCAATGATCCTGAAGCCTTCCGGGATCTCTTTTTCCGGAACGGTCATGGAATGGTAGCGCATGCCCTGGATCTCTCCAGGCAGTCCTTTGAAGAGAGGACAGTCCGTGGCAAGGGAAATCTGGGAAGCCCGTCCCTGCATGATTTCGTCCAGATAGCTCATAGAAGCCCCATAGGCGCTGAGGAGCGCCCGATACCCCAGGCAGATTCCCAGGATCGGCACCTGGCCCGTAAGCATCCTGATCATCTCCCGGACCATCCCGGTGGCTTCCGGCTGGCTGCCCCCTCCAGAAATCACGATATGGTCGGGCTGCAGGGCCTGGAGCTCTGCCACCGTCATCCGATCGTTGCGGATGATCCGGATGTCCCTGCGATAATGGCCGATGAGCTGGAACAGGTTGAACACACAGCCATCGTAATTGTCGATCAATGCAATCATTTCTCCGCCCCTCCTTTATCCAGGGCACTGGCTTCATACAGAGCCCCTTCCATGGCCATGGCCTTGTTCAAACATTCCTGATGTTCCTCTTCCGGGACGCTGTCGATGACAATGCCGCCTCCGGAACGCACGGTGACTTTCCCGTTTTTCAGGAAGGCAGAATGGATGAATACGCAGAAATCTGCATCCCCTGTCAGGCTGATCTGCCCCAAGGTGCTGCCGTAGATTCCCCGCCGGTTCTTTTCGATGGCATTGATCAGTTCGCAGCCATGGATCTTGGGCGAACCGGACACCACACCGGCAGGCACCGTCATATCGATCACGTCCAGGGCCGTCTTGTCACTCCGCAGCCGGCCAGTCACAGTGGTGCCGATATGCATGACCCGGGCACAGCGGACGACTTTCAGATAATCCCGGATGCCGATGGAATCGAAATCACAGACGGCGCCAAATTCGTTCCGGGCATCATCCACCAGCATATTGTGCTCATCCAGGGATTTTTGATCCGCCAGCAGTTCCCTTTCATTCTTTAGGTCTTCTTCCTTTGTTCTGCCCCGGGCTGCCGTCCCGGCCAGGGGATTCATATAAAGCTGTCCCTGCTGCAGGGTGATGGTGGCTTCCGGAGAAGCGATGGCACATTCTGCGTCATCACTGCTGAAATAGCACATATACCGGGTGGGATCCTTTTTCCGCAGCACCCGGTAGGCACTCAGGAGACTGCCCTGGGCAGGAGCCGTCACTGCATTGGACAGTACGATCTGGCAGGTCTCTCCTTTGCGGATGTCGTTCCGGGCCTGATCCACCATCCGGATGTAATCCTGGAGCTGGAACATGGGCTGGAAGCTGCCGGTGATGGCAAAAGGCGGGACCCCATCCCGGGGCGCCTCTTCCAGCATGTTTTCCATTTCACCCAAAGTGAAGAGGGCCTTCCGGTAATTCTCTTCCAGGTGATCCGTGGCAATGTTGACGATGAGCAAAATCTCCTGCTGCTGCCGGTCCAGGACAAAGAGCCTGTCAAAAAAGAACAGATCCATATCCTTGAACTGTTCCGGATTGGCTTCCTCCCACTGGATTTCCGGCTCTGCGTATTTGATGTATTCATAGGCAAAATAGCCCGCCAGCCCGCCTGTAAAAGGAGGCATCCCTGCTGCATAAGGAGCCTTGTGGGCCGCCAGGACCCCTGCCAGTACCCGGGAAGGGTCCTTACAGGGATAGGAGATCCGTGTCTCTCCCTGGGCCACAGTCATGACGCCGTCGGTACAGGAAAATTCCAGTGCCGGGGCAAACCCGATCACCGCATACCGTTCCCAGCGGATCTCTTTTCCGGTATCCACCGTATGGTCCATCACATAGACCTGTTTGCTGAGGCTCCGGGCCATTTCAGCCAAATCTTCCACCGTATGTCCCCCGGCCGGTACCCGTTTCACCACCGGTACCATACCATAACCAGGGGCCATCTTTCTGCATTCATCCAAAGAAGTCGTCATTTTTCTCCTTCTCCTTTCTTACACCATGCCTGCCATAAAGGCGGAAGCCAGAGGATACCCGATGGCTGCTGCCAGGATGGCCGAAAGGACGACCACCAGATAGCCGTATTTCAGGAGCATATCCTGCCGCACAAAACCCTGTCCGATTCCAATGGCCACCAGGGGCTGGGCCGAAGGCGTCGCAACGGCAAAGGCCCCGGCATAGCTCACAAGAGCCGCCAGCGCAGCACCGTTCATGGTGCCTCCCGAAGCCACAAAAAGAGGCAGCCCGATGGACAGCACCAGGGTGATGGGAACCAGGTTCGAACAGATATTGGTCATCAGGGCACACAGGAGAATCAGGAAGAATACGCAGACCAGGGGCGACACTCCTGCGATGAGGGGCTTCACCGCAGCCCCGATGTAGGTGGTAAAGCCGATCTGGCTGTTGGAAAGGGCGCTGGAAAGAGCCAGCACCGCCGCCGACATGATGACACAGACCCAGGATACCCCATGGGCCAGGGCATCGGAATAATCCATCAGGGGCTTGCCTTCTTCATCAGTGAGGATGCACAGGATGATGGTCCCCAGAAGGGGCGGCATGGTAATGCCAAAGCTGCTGATCCATTTGGAGATCCCTGGCAGGAAAGACATGGTCAGGCTGGGCAGCACCCACAGGGCCACTACGCACAGGAACACGCCGCAGACGATGGATTCCTTCCGCCCCACCGGCGGCATGCCTGCGGTCAGCTTATTGATATCCAGATCGGCCAAGGGGCTCATATTCGGTTTCAGCAGGAATCGGAACAGGACCATCATCAGGATGAATACCAAGATTCCCACCGGCATGCAGGCTCCCATATAACTGGTATAACTGATATTCTGGCCGGTGGCCGCTTCATACAGTCCCAGCCCCAGGATGGGCCCATCATGGGCAATGGGAGTCATGCCGGACCCCAGGCAGCAGGCCATGGTCTGTCCCACCATGATCATGGAGGCCAGCCGGCTGCCCTTTTCCAGATGGAGCATGGCAAAGATTTCTTCACTGATGGCGATATACGTCACGAACAGGACCGTAGGAGACATGATCCAGGCCGCCACCATCATGGACATGAAATAAAAAGTGCAGAACCACCAGGGGCTGCGCCGGGCCAGTTTCCGGGTGATGAACCAGACTGCCACCCGCTTCATGAAAGGGGTCCTGGCCAGGGTGTAGGAACACATGAAGGTAAAGATCAGGAACGTAACGATCTGGGACCCTACGGAACCGGCCAAGATCTTGCTGAAATTCAGCTCCGGGATGAAGGCCAGGGCTCCCAGGCACAGGGCGCTGGGCCAGTGGACCCCGATTTTCAGCCAAAGGATCAGCGTCCCGATGAACAGCAGGAATACCTGCATGGCAGAAGCCGGCATGCCTGCCGGTCGGGGAAAGAAACGCCCCAAAAAGATCAAGATCAGTGACAGGAGAATCACGCCTGCCCGTTTGCTATTTTTCCCATCCAATATCAACACCTCCTATAAACTACCTTGCTACCTATTGTGGCGGGAAAAGTATAGAATATAAGCAAAGTATAGGCTTCTTATAAGATTTTGTAAATATGATCAGAAACATTTTCTAAGAAAATCTGATTATTAAGACGTTTTTTGTAAATACATGGAAAAAGGCTGCTGTACATGATATACAGCAGCCTTTTTGTATTGGATAATATCCTTTTATTCCAAGAATTCCTTCAGGGGTTTGCTCCGTTTGGGGCTCCGGAGTTTCCGCAGGGCTTTGGCCTCGATCTGCCGGATCCGTTCACGGGTCACGCCGAAGTACTGGCCCACTTCTTCCAGGGTCCGGGTACGGCCGTCCAGCAGGCCGAACCGCAGTTCCAGCACCCGGCGTTCCCGGGCGCTGAGATGCTCCTGGAGCACCTTGCCCAGCTGTTCCTGGAGCAGGGTGTAGGAAGCAGCATCTGCCGGTGAAGGGGCTTCCTGATCCTCGATGAAGTCTCCCAAATGGGAATCTTCCTCTTCTCCGATAGGAGTTTCCAGGGAAACCGGTTCCTGGGCGATCTTCTGGATTTCCCGGACCCGTTCCACAGGCACATCCATTTCCTTGGCGATTTCTTCCGGTGTCGGTTCCCGTCCCAGCTCCTGGAGCAGCTGCCGGGATACCCGCACCAGTTTATTGATGGTTTCCACCATATGCACCGGGATCCGGATGGTCCGGGCCTGGTCGGCGATGGCACGGGTAATGGCCTGCCGGATCCACCAGGTGGCGTACGTACTGAATTTGAATCCTTTGTTGTAATCGAACTTTTCAACGGCTTTGATCAGCCCCAGGTTCCCTTCCTGGATCAGATCCAGGAACAGCATCCCGCGGCCCACATACCGTTTGGCAATGCTGACCACCAGCCGGAGATTGGCCTCCGACAGGCATTTCTTGGCATTGTCCCCACAGAATTCCATCCGGTGGAGCAGCCGGTTGAACCGTTTCTCCTCCGTTTCGATCTGCTGCCGGGTCTCGTCATCCACTTTTTGGTGGCTGGCTTTTTCGTCGATTACCGCAAAAAGCTCCTGCAGCGTCCCTAGGCAGCTGTTTTCGGCTTCTTCTCCCGTTGGATCCGGAGCATTCTTCTGCACATGGGCGATCTTATACTTGTTTTCCTGCAGCAGCCGATGGAGCCGCTTCTTTTCATCCATGGTAAAGGCGTTGATCAGCTTCTGATACTGGTCAAACTCCAGCACATGGCCGTCGCCAGCCAATTCCTGGGCTTTCCGGTAGGTCAGGGAGACGCTCCGGTTATCCACCCAGATGCTTTCCTTGGTCAGCAGTTCATTGGCCTCTTCCAGCAGTTTCCCGATGGAAAGCCGTTTGTTCACCGGCTCGAATTCTCCCTCCGGTTTTTCCCCCTTCAGGATGGCCTTGGCCTGGTTGCCTTTGTCGGCCCGTTTGGCCAGCTTGATTTCATCGTCCCCAGCCAAAAGAGGCACCCGGCCGATTTCCTTCAGATACATGCGGACCGGGTCATCCACGATGACCCCTTCCGGAACGGACAGGTTGGCCAGTTCCGTTTCATCCACCTTCAGCTCTTCTTCATCGATGGTCTCCGGTTCTTCATCTTCGGACCCGTCATCGATCACTTCAATGTTCTTTTCTGCCAGTTTGGAATAGATAGCATCCATCTCATCCACAGAGACGGCATCTTCGTTCTGCAGCCGGTCCTGAATCTCTTTATAGGTGAGAACGCCGTGATTCTTTTTGGCCAGCGCTTCGAATTCCGCTAAGTATTCCGCCGCGGTTTTGGGCTTATCCTTCTTGCCTGCCTTACTCTTGCTTTTCGTTCCTGAACCCGCCTTTCCCGTGGTTTTTGCCGCCTTTTTCTTTTTGGGAGCAGCCTTGGCTTTCTCCACTTCCGTGGGCTGGGCCTCACTCTGTCCTTTCTTTGCTGCTGCCGTGGCAGTCAGCTGCGGCTCCAATTCTTTCTTTTCTTTTTCAGTCATTGGGGCGTTCCCTCCTTTCCTGCAAATGAGGAAAATCCTTCTGTTCCGGATTTATACCGGAGCTGTTAATTTTCCTATCTCCAATTTTATTCGCCGGCATTCCTCTAATTCCTGCAAAAATTTTTCATTTCCCTCTTTTTCATACTTTTCCGCCAGTTGGCTGTGTTTTTCATATTCCCGGTCCAGGGCCGCAATCTGCAGCCGGTTGAGGCAGTCCGTCAGGATGGAAGGCAGCGTGCTCTCCTGGACATTCAGGCTCAGGATCCCTGTCAATTCTGCCGCCCCCGGTCCGTCCAGGCGGGAAAAGAGATCCCGGGGATCCTGGAAGGTCCCGTTCTGGACCATCTGCAGGAATACCGTGAAGATTTCCTGCCGGGCCGACGTGGTAAAGGAATCCACATGGGCGATTCCCTCCTGTCCCGGCTGGGGCGGTATCCCCTGGAGGAACGCACGGAGCACCAGCCGTTCTGCCTGTTCCGTAGGACTGGACACTTTCACGGTCCGCTGGGTCAGCCATTCCGGGTTGTACTTTTTCCCCGTTTCCTGATGGGTCAGCTTCCGGTATTCACTCTGGATCAGCCCCTCCTCGATGGACAGGCGGCGGGAAAGATCCCGGATCCGTTCCCCCACTTCTACATCGCTCTGGCAGTCCAGGAAGAAGGGCAGCACCCGGTCCACGGCCTCCACTTTGCCTCCCAGGGTTTCTGTGTCACATTCCCCCAGCACCGTATCCACCTGGTAATCCATCCCCGGACGGGCGTTCCGCATCAGCTCTTCAAAAGCTTCCCGGCCTTCCTTCCGGATGAATTCATCCGGATCCTTCCCGTCCGTCACATGCATCACCCGGCATTTGAGCCCGGCCCGAAGGGCTAGGGGGATGGCCCGCATGGCAGCCGCCCGGCCGGCTCGGTCACTGTCGAAGCAGAAGATCACTTCCGGTGCCAGCCGTTTCAAAAGAGCCGCCTGGTGTTCCGTAAAGGCCGTCCCCATGGAAGCCACCGCCCAGTCGATCCCTGCAGCATGGAGGCTGATGGCATCCATATGGCCTTCTACGATCAGGGCCTGCTGCCGTTTCCGGATGGCGGCAGAAGCCCGATCCAGGCCAAAGAGCAGATTCCCCTTGTGAAACCAGGCCGTTTCTCCCGTATTCATGTATTTGGCCGGAGATGCATCCTTATCCAGGATCCTTCCGGTGAAGCCCACCACCTTGCCCCGGGGATTCCGGATGGGGATCATCACCCTGGCCCGGAATTTGTCATAAATGCCATTTCCCCGCTGCCGCTGGCTCACCAGGCCAGCCTTGAGCAGCACGGCTTCCGAGACGCCTCTTTTTTCCAGGGCCTGAGATAAGGTATGGAAATCCGGAGGCGCCATCCCCAGATCAAAGGAATCGATGATGTCCCTTCCGATTCCCCGGCCGGCCAGATACTTGAGTCCTTTTTCCCCGTACCGGGTATTCACCAGGCAGGAATGGAAGAAACGGGAAGCCAGATCGTTGGCTGCCATGACTTCCTTCGTTTCCTTTTCCCGGGCGATTTCCTGGGCCGATTTGGCCCGTTCCGGGACTGGGATCCCGTACTTTTCTGCCAATTGTTTCATGGCATCGAAAAAGGACAGGTTGTCCCGTTTCATTACATAGGAAAACACATCTCCCCCTGCGCCGCAGCCGAAACAGTGGTACAGCCCTCGGGCCGGATCCACCGTAAAGGAAGGTGTCTTTTCCCCGTGAAAGGGACAGCAGCCCCAGTACCGGCTGCCCTTCCGCTTCAGGTCCACGGTTTCCGAGACGATGCTTACGATGTCCGCCGCCTGGCGCACCTGCTCTTTGAAATTGGCAAATTTCTCTTTCATATCATCCATGGAACTCATCCTTATTCTTTCCTGCAATACTGTATCTATTCGACAAAAAAGAAGGAATTCCTGCTTTTACAGGAATTCCCCTTGACAGATTCAATTTTCAGGATTCATAGTCAAAGCGTTTCCGCAGATATTCCAGGATCAGGCTGGCGGTTTCTTCGATGGCCCGGTTGGACACATTGATGATCATGCAGTGGAGCTGCTGCATGATGGCCCGGGCGTATTCCAGTTCTTCCTGGATCCGGTGGATGTCCGCATAGTTGGCTCCATCGGTGAGCCCCATGGCCTTCAAGCGGGCACAGCGGATCTCATTGAGCTTGTAGGGATCGATCAGAAGGCCGATGATCCGGCTGGAAGGCACCTTGAACAGTTCCTCCGGCGGGGGGATCTCCGGCACCAGGGGGACATTGGCCACTTTCAGCTGTTTATTGGCCAGGTACATGGAAAGCGGCGTCTTGGACGTCCGGGAAACGCCGATGATGACCAGATCCGCTTTGGCCAGGCCCCAGGGATTCTTGCCGTCATCATATTTGATGGCGAATTCCACTGCCGCCACCCGTTTGAAATACTCATGGTCCAGGGCATGGATCAGACCGGGCTGGTTCTTGGGCAGCAGGCCGGAAGTCTTTTCGATGGCCTTCAGCACGGGCCCCAGGATGTCCACCACTTCCACGTCCAGTTCTATGGCTTTCTGGGCCACCGCTTCCCGCATTTCCGGAGAAACGATGGTGTAGCAGACAATGGCATTCTGTTCCTTGGCTTCGGTAAGGATCTTGTCGATCTGTTCCACACTCTTCACATAGGGAACCCGGATGATATCGAATTTTTCCTGGACAAACTGGCTGGTGGTGGCTTTCACCACCGATTCCGAAGTTTCTCCGATAGAATCTGAAATGGCATAGATGATCGGTGCTTTAGCTATGATAACTCCCTCCTTTTCCTTCCGCCAATTCTACCAGGAGCCGGGTAAAATTGGTCTTGGTCACCCGGCCCACCAGCTGGAGCCGCCTGTGTTCCTCATCCAGGGGCCGCACCACCGGCAGGCAGTCGATTTCGTGATCCACCAGCCGCCGGGCAGCTGAGGCAGCCGGTTCTTCCGGGCTGGCCGTGACGATTTTGCTCAGCGGCGTCATCACCATGGCAATGGGCAGTTTGTGGAGATCGGACCCGGGATTGAGGGCCGCTTTCAGCAGGTCCTTCCGGGAAACGATCCCGTGGAGCAGCCCTTCCGGCCCTTCCACTACAAACACCGTCCCCACATCTTCCAAGAACATGGTGATGGCTGCATCATAAGCGCTTTTGTCACTGCCCACCACAATGGGCACGGACTTGATGTCTTCCACGGTAATGGAGGACAGTTCTTCCTGCAAAAGCCCCAGGGTATTTTTCCCCGTGTAATAATACCCAACCCGGGGACGGGCATCCAGGATCCCGCTCATGGTCAGGATGGCCAGGTCCGAACGCAGGGCAGCCCGGCTGAGCCCCAGTTCCCGGGCAATGGCTTCCCCTGCCACAGGCCCCGCCTGTCGGACGATTTCCGCAATCTTTTTTTGTCTCTCGCTGAGAGGAATGGGACTCATCTCCCTTCCAATGGATTCATGGCTTCATTATAGAAGAAAAAACGTTCGGGTGCAAGAAGGGGTGCCGCACATGCAGCACCCCTGTCATCAGTTACAGATAAAGGCCCTTTTACCAGGCCAATTCTTCCTCGTGGAGGTTCCGGCCCCGTCCGGTGAGTTTGTCCAAGATCAGACGCTGTTCCACCTGGGCCACCATCTTCCGGGTGAATTTCACGGCATCCGGGTTCACGGACATGCTGTCGATGCCGCTCTGGACCAGGAAGGCGGCAAACTCTGGATACACGCTGGCAGCCTGTCCGCAGAGGGATACCGTCTTGCCATCTTTATGGGCCACTTCGATCAGATGGCGGATGGCCCGTTTCACGGCTAGGTTCCGTTCATCGAACAGATGGGAGATCACGTCATTGTCCCGGTCGCAGCCCAGGGTCAGCATGGTCAGATCATTGGATCCGATGGAATAGCCGTCCACAAACTGGTTGAACTGGTCCGCCAAGATGATGTTGGCAGGGATCTCCGCCATGAGCCATACCTTGAAATCCGGTCCTCTGTGGAGTCCTTCCTCCGCCATGATCTCCACCACTTTCCGGGCTTCGTCCACCGTGCGGCAGAAGGGGATCATCACGTTCAGATTCTTCAGCCCGTATTCTTCCCGTACTTTCCGGACCGCAGCGATTTCCAGCCGGAAAGCGGCGGTGTACTTGGGATCATAATACCGGGAAGCCCCTCTCCAGCCCAGGAGAGCACTGGGTTCATGGGGTTCGAATTCTTCTCCGCCCTTCAGGTCCCGGTATTCACTGGATTTGAAATCGCTGAACCGGAGGGTCACCGGCCGGGGAGCCATGGCAGCACAGACTTTACGGAAGCCGTCTGCCAGGGCATCCACCACCTTTTCTGGATGGCCGGATTTGATCAGGTACAGGGGATGTTCATGGATGTAGGTAGTCCAGATGAATTCTTCCCGCATCAGGCCGATACCATCGCAGGGCAGGCTGCTGTATTTTTCCGCCAGGGCCGGATCGCCCAAGTTCATGTAGATCTTGGTTCCAGTGACCGGGAAGGTTTCCTGGGCCACGATTTGGGTCTGAGGTGCAGCAGCTGCAGCGGCTTTCTTCACCTGCAGGTTGCCGGCGAACACCACTCCGTTGGAAGCATCCACGGTGATCTCATCTCCGGTATGGAGCAGGCTGGTAGCTGCCGTACCCCGGCTCTTGGTCCCGACGATGCATGGGATGCCCAATTCCCGGGAAACGATGGAGGCATGACAGGTCATACCGCCGCTATCCGTAACGATGGCCTGGGCCTTTTTCATGGCCGGCACCCAGTCCGGAGCAGTCATTTCCGTGACCAGGATTTCCCCATCCTTGAATTCATCGATATCGGAAGGATCCTTGATTACATGGACCTTGCCATAGCCCATGCCCGGGCTGGCCGGCAGTCCTTTGACCAGTACCTTTGCACTCTTTGCATCCTGTTTTTCCATCTTTTCCTCCGCCTTCTTTTCCTTGTTTCTCCGAGACCATACGGTTTCCGGCCGAGCCTGGAGGATCCAGATCTTCCCGTCCCGTTCATCGATGCCCCATTCCATATCCATATAGCAGCCGTAATGGGCTTCGATTTTCTTGGCATATCCGGCCAGTTCCAAGATCTGCTGGTTGGTCAGGGTCTGGCGCTTCCGGTCCGCTTCCGGCACCGGCACTTCTTCCGTATCCCCGCCCTTCTTCCGGACCAGCATCACATCCTGTTCATTGACGGTGGCGGAGAGGATCTTCATATCTTCTTTGGAAACGATGTAGGTATCCGGGGTGACGATGCCGCCCACTACATATTCGCCCAAGCCCCAGGCCCCTTCGATCATGATGTTCTTATCGTCCCCGTTGGCCACGTTCACGGTGAACATGACCCCGGCGGCCTTGGAGAACACCATCATCTGGACCACAGCAGAAAGAGCCAGGGACAGATGGTCATAGCCCTGCTTTTCCCGGTAATACACGGCCCGGTCCGTAAAGCAGGAAGCGTAGCATTCCTTCACCTTGGCGATTACGCTGTCGGCTCCCTGGACGTTCAGATAGGTATCCTGCTGTCCGGCAAAGCTGGCATCGGGCAGGTCTTCCGCCGTAGCGCTGGAGCGGACGGCCACATAAGGCTGAGCTTCGCCCACCTTGGCAGCCAATTCCCCGTAGGCTTTCCGGATGGCATCCTGGAGATCCTGGGGCATTTCCTGTTCCATGATGGCAGCCCGCAGCTGGCCGCACACCCTACTCAGCTGTTCATTGTCCTCCACATCGGTAAGGCTGGCCAGCAGGCTGCGCATTTTTTCTTCCAGCCCGGTGGCTTTGATAAAATAGCGGTACGCGTAAGCCGTGGTGGCAAAGCCATAGGGAACCGGCACATCGGTCTTGGAAGTCATTTCTCCCAAAGAAGAAGATTTCCCTCCCACAATATCCACGTCTTTCCGTTCCAGCTGTTCGAACCACAACAAATATGCTTTGGACTTATCCATGGTATACGCTCCTTTGCTCTACGCTATTGGCGGATATTTCTTTAATATAGTGTATACTATATCACTATGGTGTGGCATAATCAAGAGAAAAATTTAGGGCTCTGCTGCCAATGCAGCAAAGCCCATTCAACGGTCAGCTGTCAACTGCCGAGGGAAGCCAGCACCGCTGGCTTTTTAATATTATTTTGTTTCTGCCGGCGCTTCCGTATGAGCGAAGGCCTTGCCCACTGCCTGCTCCGCCACCAGATAGGTGTGGTTCACCGGATCCAGCACCAGAGGACGGAGTTTGGCGGGATCGATCTTTCCGTCGGTGAGGATGCTTTCGTCGGCGCTGACGTTGAGGATTTCGCCTACCAGCCGTTCGCTTTCCTCATCGTAGCTCTTGACCCGGCATTCCAGCACCATGGGCAGTTCGGCGATCACCGGTGCGTTTACCCGGTTGGATTTTTCCACATGGAAGCCGGCCCGGGCCACTTTATCCGGCACCTTGTTCCCGGAAACCAGCCCTAGGTAATCACAGGCCGCCAGCTGATCCGCGGTAGCCATACTCACGGTAAAGGCTCCCGTCTTCTTCAGGTTGGCCACGGTTTTGTGGGACCGGGCCAGGCAAAAGGAAATCTCCGTATCATTGCTGATGCCGCCCCAGGCTGCATTCATCACATCCGGGACCCCGTTTTCGTCATAGGTCCCGATCATATACACCGGCTGAGGATACGTCAATGGTTTTGCGTCAAAATCTTTCCGCATGGAAATCACACTCCTTTGGTTTCATTATACCATAACTGTCACTTTTTTCGGCACAGCAGCCAAAGGAAGTAAGGGGCCCCGAACAGAGCCGTAATGATCCCCACCCGGATTTCTCCTCCCGGCAGGACCATTTTGCCCAGGGCATCGCAGAATACCAGGAACACCGCGCCCCCCAGGGCACTGAGCGGCAGCAGGGTCCGATGATCCGGGCCGGTCAGGAGCCGCAGACTGTGGGGCACCAATAGTCCCACGAAGCCGATATTCCCTCCTGCACAGACAGCCAGTCCCATCAAGAGAGAAATCCATCCCAGGAACAATTTCCGCCAGAAAGGCGCATCCATCCCCAGGGACAGTGCCTGTTCCTCTCCCAGGCTCAGGACATTCAGCTGCCTCCCCCAAAGGCACAGGACGGCCAGCACGCCGGCCAGCAGCGGCAGGATCCCTTTTACCTGGAGCCAGGTCCCCACTCCCAGGTTGCCCAGGGTCCAGAAAAAGTACTGGCGCATCACTGCATCCGGGGCAAAACTCAGGAGTCCTGCCGTCAATGCTCCGCAGAACAGGCTGACAGCCACCCCGGCCAGCAGCAGCTTCACCCGGTCCGTCCCGCCACGGGCACTGCCCAGGATGCCCACCACGAGAGAAGCCATCCCTGCCCCGGCGAAAGCTCCCAGGGGAAGGAACCAATAGGCCTTTTGAGGCAGACCGGTCAGCAGCAGGATCACCGCTCCCAAAGAAGCCCCGCCGGAAACCCCCAGGATGCCGGGATCCGCCAGAGGATTCCCGAAAATCCCCTGGAGGGCTGTGCCGGAAGCTCCCAAAGCCGCTCCCGTTCCCAACCCCAGGAGCAGCCGGGGAAGGCGGAGATTCCACAGGACATTCTGTTCCAAAAGGCTCCACCCTCCCTGGAACGGCTCCCAAGGAGACACTGGGACCTGCCCGCTGAACAGGGATAAGAAACAGACTGGCACCAGCAGCAGCCAGAGCACGATCCAACATCGCTTGAACTTCATGGAGTACCCCCTTTGGCAAAGAAACAAACAAAAAAGACGTTCCCCGCCGGGAGCGTCTTTGCTTTTTATATGATGCAGTTCCATCCTCACGAGTGCACGGCCCATAGGGGATTCCTACGTATTGACCTGGTAGCGCCAACGAGAATCGAACTCGTGATTTCGCCTTGAGAGGGCGACGTCTTAGCCGCTTGACCATGGCGCCAAGATAAAAAAATGGCTCCGGGACTAGGGCTCGAACCCAGACTAGAAGATCCAGAATCTCCTGTGCTACCATTACACCATCCCGGAAGAAACAAAACATTAGGCCCCGTCTACCTTTCGGGAAACTCTAATGCACTTTTGGACTTGTAAAAGTTCCAGAATCTCTTGTGTTGCTTGAATAGTATACTACACCCTTTTTCTCTCTGTCAACCTAAAAATGAAAATTTACAAAAAATCTGTGAGGCCATATATATTCGCCCCGCATTTCTGTGAATCCCCCATAGCCCCCACAAGACACCACCGGGACAGCCAAAAGATACCTAAAGGAGTATTCACACAGAAAAAGAGTGACCATCACACGTAGGACAGTCACCCTTATTTCATTGTCTTCCTTCAAACTCTTTGACTCTTCTATACCATGTGTTAGGCTTCATCCCTGCTTTGGTCATTGCCTGCACTGCTGTTACCTTTCCTGCTTTCCATTCTTTGTAGGCTTCTTTGAATGTATCATCAATAATCACCTTTGGTCTACCATAGGGCCTATGTTCAGAAAGACACAGGTCAATCCCTTCCCTTTGTCTCTGTCTTATGGTCTCTCTTTCCAGTTCAGACAGTGAAGCAAATATGTGCAGAATAAACCTTCCCTGTGGTGTGGTGGTGTCAATTTGTTCTTTAAGGCTGATAAGGTTTACCTTCTTCTTTGTGAGTTCATCCACAATGTTAAGGAAGTCTAAGGTATTTCTTGCCAGTCTGCTAATACTTTCAATATATACTGTGTCTCCCTCTCTCACGTATTCCATCATTGCTTTTAGCTGTGGTCTTTGTCTGTCCTTCCCACTTATCTTTTCTTCATAGGTCTTATCAATCTTAATTCCTTTGTCAGTGAAGCAGGCGTGTTGTCTCCCTGTGTTTTGGTCTTTGGTTGATACTCTGATATAACACACATTAGCCATTGTCTTTCACTCCCTTTGTTTTCATTTCCTGTTATGGTTTAATTCTAATTCGTATATTTCAAAATGTCAATCTTATTTTTGATATATCTCAATACTCTGTGTCTAACTTTTAGACACATAAAAATAGTTCTAAATTCTCTCTGTCTAAAAGTGTGCATTTTGACACATGAGAATGGTTTATCACTTATCTGTGATTCTTCCCACACTTTTGACCTCTCTACAATGCCTCTAACACGTCCATATTTCGTTTCTGAGGCTCTTAAAGTGTCTATAGGTATCTTTGTGTGTCCACATGAAAATAAAGGCTTTATAGAGGAAATTTAGAAGTATTTTGGCTTTGTAATGCCTCTCACACGTTCATATTTCGTTTTTGAGAGGTTTTATAGTGTTGTAGGTGTAAAATTCCATTCACAATGAAATAAAGAGGCTTATAAACGATTTAAACGCAAGGTGTGAAGCTGGCTAAGGGGTATTACACACAAAGATGTAAATTCTTCTTTTCTCTAAGTGGAACAGTGGCGTAGACTCTCACTCTTTCAGTGGTATTGTGTAATGTTTGTAACAGAATTATCAGATAATTTAAGGTGGCACACATAGGGGAAGAAAGAAGATAATTACATAGAATTATCAGATAACTTTAAGTGGCCCACATAGTAGAGAAAGAAAGGAGCAATAACCATGAAAGAAAAGAAGGAAATTAGAATTGTTGATGCCCCTACAGGAGCAGGGAAAACCACAGCACTCATACATATTTTAGGGGAAAAGTACACCCAATTCAAAGATGACCACAAGGAAAGATTTATCTGTGTATCACCCTATATCAAAGAAATAGAAACAAACATGGAACGCCTAAAGGGTATGGGGGTAGACGTGACACAGCCCACCAGAGAGAGGGGGAAGGGAAAGGAACTTATAGGAACCTTATTGCCCCATGGGGAGAATGTTTTTATCACCCATGAACTGTTACAACGTTCTTTTTACCGCATTTACGACACTTTAACAGCCCCCAATTTTCCCTATAAGTATTCTTTGTTCATCGATGAAGAACCCACAGTATTACAAGAGCTGCAGGAAAAGACAGGAGATAGTGAGACAGATTCAAAACTTGATAGGCTGTTATCTTCTGGCCTCTATGTTCCTGTAGCAAATCTGAGTGAAAAAGACTTAGACAATATGGAAGCCTTAGGGCTGTTATTGAAGGGGACAGAAGACAGCCCACACAGACTGTATACTAACCCTTATGATAACACAGGGACAATTTACGACAGCTTTAGAGACTTCTTCAAACGATATGACGTGTATGGGATTAAGCAAGACAATAAACTTAAACTCAACTACTTCATACCTGCAGACTTTTGGTCTTGCTTTGATACTGTTACTGTCATGAGTTACAGAACAGAATACAGCTTCTTTAATGCCTACTGTAACTTATCCCACCTTCCTATTACCTTCTACCATGTGAATGAGGATATGACAGCATTTGTAAAAGGTTTGAAAAGAGATAAGCCAAAAGGATTAGAAAGAATGATTGTAGAGACCATTCCAGATTCCAAAAGTTACAAAGGCTATGAATTGTCTTATTCATGGTATCACCAGAAAGCTACACAAAAGGATATGAAGAGACTAAAAGACAACATGAGTAGTTTTTCCAGAGACTATAAGAGTGCTACAGTTTTATGGTCAACTTTCAAAGATGCTGAAAGAAAGCTGAGCAATGGTAAAAAGGGACTCACAAAAAATAACTTTCTGGCACACAATGCACTTGCGACCAATGATTATGACAGCAAGACAGTTATTATATATGGGGTGAATAAATGCTTAAATCCCTTTACTGCTAACCTTTGGAAGACTTTAGGACAGCCTATAGACGCTGATAATTGGTCTTTGTCACTTCTCATACAATTTATATGGCGTTCAAATATCCGTGTTCATGACAGCAACAGCCACATTCATTTATACTTGCCCTCTGAGAGAATGAGGAACTTATTCACACAGTGGTTAGAGGAATAAATGACAAGGAAGAAATAAGCTTTGTTTACACTTTTATTGTTTATTTTTTATTATTGTAACTTTTGGGTTTCAGTTTTCTTATAGTTCTTTATTCACAACTACCTATACTTTCTCTTTATATACTTTAAGGGAAAAGGCTGTAGAAGCGCATAGATACTACTTCTTTTTTCACTTTTGGGGGCTTTTTTCTAAACTTTTCCCCCACTATAGGGAGAATCACACAGATACATAGATTCCATATGGTAACTAATGGATTCCATGCGGTATCTAAAGTCTATGTCCTCTACTACCTCTACCATGTTCAAAAACTTATACCACCTTTACCACCTTCAAAACTTATTACACTTTATACCTCTTTTTTTAAAAGACAAAGGTAGTTGTTTTTGTAAGAGGTAAAAGGAAAAAGGTAATAGACAACAAAGAGGGTGAACAAGGTGGTAGTTGTGAATCAACTACTTTTGTCATGTATTAGTTTCCATGAGTTACCTTATAGGAGACTATGAGTTACTGAATTCTTCAGTGTCTCATAGCAGCTATAGTAAACTCATGGTGACTAATAGGAGAGGTATTCACACAGCCTATATAAAATAAAAAGGAAGTAGATAGAGGTAATAAACAAAGTAATTTAATAATAATTACTATTTATACTTCTATCTACTTCTATCTGTTTTTATAAACTTTTGTCTTAACTTCCTGCTGTCTTTTATACTCTCACTGTGTCATGAGGCAACTTAGAGTGACTATAGGGTATCACATGGTATCCTATAGTATCCTTAAAAGTTCTGAATGTAAACACCACCACGATAACCCCATAGACAAACAGAAAGGTTGTCAGCTGTTATTTGTGTCATTCTTTTCACTCCCTGCACTGTATTCATGGATGATAAATTCAAATCTTCTGAAAGCGTTATTTTGATTCCCAAATAGTCACTTAAAAGCTCCTCTACCGGCTCTGTGATATCAATTAGTTCCACCTCTGGCAACAATTTGTCATACATACGATTCAGTGTAACAGGGTCTCTGTATTCACCATCCCACATAAGCCACAATCCTTCATCCCACATCATACGACTGTAAAAAGACAGCTTTCCAGTGACCATAAGTTCCTTAATGGTTTTATTGGTCACCTGATTCACACAGGTTTTAAGGAAGTCTGTTTTGTTGTGGTCCCACCCTATATTCCGAGCAAATTCCTTATAGGTCACATAAGAGCCTTTACCCATAACATACTTTTCTAAATACTCTTTCTCTGTGATTTCATGGAATGTAAGCAAGCCGTTGTTGATAGTTCTTTCCATAGTCTTTAGTCTCCCTTCTTTTTTACAGGTATTGCCATTGGTTATTATCCAAAGGATTGTATTTGTCATTCTGCACTTTCAGTTCTTTGTTGGTGTATTCAACATAAATCTTTGTCGTTGATACGTCTTCATGGCCCAGTATTTTCTGTAGGGTGAATAGGTCACCACCATTCAGTAAAAAGGTCTTAGCGAACGTATGACGCCATGTGTGAGCTGATAGGCGACTTGCAGGTATCCCTAAGCCCTTCATATGCTCTTTTAGACGCTTGAATACTGTGTCAAGCCCTGAGGCTGTCAAAGGTTTCCCTGTAAAAGTAACAAGGAATTGAGGTGTGAAAGCACTATGTTCCTGCAACACTTCTTCCCTGTCTCTGAGGTACTTCTTTAGAATACGTTTCAATGACAGCCCAATAGGTATTTCCCTCGTTTTATCACCCTTTCCATGTAACACAACTAAGAAACATTCCTGCAGGTGAATATCTAAGACAGACAACTTTAATAGTTCTGTCTTTCTCATACCTGTACTGAATAGGACACACATAATTGTGTAATTCCTATAACCTAAGAATGTGGTCTTATCGTAACTCTTAAGGATTGCCCTTATCTCGCTTGTGGTGAACGTTCTGGCGTGTCTCTTAGGTACTTTAGGCTTCTTTAAGTGTTCCATAGGATTGATTTCCAGATAGCCCCATTCCACCAAAAAGCTGTAAAAGACACGCAACACAATGAACCTATCTGACACTGTGACAGGTGAAAGCCCCCTTCCTCTTAGGCTTTTAAGGTATTGTAGGATGGTGTTGTCTGTGGTCTCTGCTATGGTCTCTATGTTCTTTGTCTGAGACAGGAATAACAGATAGTCGGTTAAATGCTTCCTGTAGTTCTCTAAGGTGCTACCTGCTAAATTGAGACCAATACAACGCCTATAGAACAATTGCAGGGACTCTGTGAGGCTGTATTTTGGGCTCTTTTCGATAACATATACCCCCTTTTGGTCACACAGAAAGACGTTAAGAATGTAGTCTCTTGTGCTTCTATGTGTGATAGCAACGCAAAAAAGACACCTAGAACAAATGTCCTAAGTGCCTTAAAGTTTCCTATTGGTTTGTAGCGGTGAGAGAAGCAAACTCGTGGCCACGCCTTGTTTCGCGACGTCTTAGCTGCTGCTTGCTTGCAAGCTGTCGACCATGGCGCCAAGATAAAAAAATGGCTCCGGGACTAGGGCTCGAACCCAGACTAGAAGATCCAGAATCTCCTGTGCTACCATTACACCATCCCGGAGTAAATACTCTTGCTCTCTCAAAGAGTACTTTTATAGTATACGGCGGATTCTTGGAAAATGCAAGGACTTTTTTCTTTTTCAGTTTTTCTTCTCTACAGCAGCGTCGGAGTCCTTCCCTGTTTAAATTATGATTCCAGCAGAAACTCCAGGATATTTTTCTGCGGTATCCCATCCTCTTCCTGGGGCAGGGTATCCAGTGTCAGCAAGGTCTTTGGATAATTGTCTCGGATTTGCTTGAGCGGTGCGATTTCTCTTGCAAAAGTCCGCGGATCCATCACACTGGCTGAAACCTGATAATACTGCCGTTCTCCGTCTCTTTCGGCAATAAAATCCACTTCTAGTTCATTGACTTTACCTACATATACCCGAAATCCCCGCCGAAGCAGCTCCAAATATATGATGTTTTCCAGGATATGGCCAACATCTGACCGCCTATTCCCCATCAACAGACGACGGAACCCCATATCCACCACATAGTATTTTTCCAAAGATTTCAGCTGTTCTTTTCCCCTGATATCATACCGGGACGCTTTGTACAGAAAAAAGGCATCTTCCAGGGCCCTCACATACCGTTCAATAGTTTGGGAAGAAGTCTTCCGTCCATGGGAAACCAGATACCCGGCAATTTTAGAAAATGAGACAAGATTCCCCACATTGTCCACCAGAAATCGGATGATGCTTTCTAATAACTCAACATCTTGGATTTTTTTCCGCTGAACCAGGTCTTTCAGGAGAATCGTAGAATAAATCCCCTGGAGATAATCATACCGGATTTCTTCCGCTTCTATGGAAGGCAGATAAGGAAAGCCGCCCCAACTGTAATATTCTCTCCAGGCTGTGGCTGTCTCTTTTCCAGTCAGCTGCCGATACTCTCGAAAAGATAATGGCAGCATCTGGATCTCTACGAAACGGCCGCTGAGCAAAGTAGCCAGTTCGCCGGACAACAGCCGAGCATTGGATCCCGTAATATATAAGTCGACCTGAGGGCGGACGTACAGAGAATCTACGGCTTTCTGGAATTCACCGACCAACTGGATTTCATCCAGAAAAATATAATTCATTTTTCCCGGTTGCAGTCGGTCCACAATAAAGTCATGGAGTTTATGATATTCCAGAAGCGGTTCATATTCGATTTTTTCAAAATTGATGGAAATAATTTGATTGCTTTCCACCCCCTGCCGCTGGAGCTGTTCCTGGAACTGCTGTAGAAGAGTGGACTTGCCACACCGGCGCACTCCCGTAACTACTTTAATCAGTTGCTTATCCTGCAGTTTTGCCAATTTCTGCAAATATTGCTGCCGCAAAATCATGGTTCTCACCTTCTTTCTTTAAACTCTATCATAAAAAAATAAAAAAATCAAAAGTTTTTAACATGGAAACTAAAAACTTTTGTTTTTTCCATTTTATTATTTTTTATATATTTTTTTCAATCCAGGATCTTCTCCGGCCGGAAATCCAGGTAATCCCCAGAAATTAGCCGTTTCCCAAGTCTGCTAAAAGGTATCTTCCATCCTGACGGTTGAGATTTTCTTTGTGAATGGTAAAATGAAATCAGCAATATGGCAGTAACCCCTTATCTTTCCCTATAAGGAGAATCTCTATGTTTGAAAATTATCCTTACTTTCTCCTGCTGGCCGAAGAAAACAACGTGACCCGGGCAGCCGAAAAGCTCCATATCACCCATCAGGCGCTGAGCCGTTATTTATCCAAACTGGAACAGGAATGCGGGGTAGCCCTCTTCCACCGGAAACCGCAGTTTTCCCTGACTCCGGAAGGCCGGGAATTCCTCGATACCGTACGTCAGGTGGAAGCCCTGGAAAACAGTCTTACCCAAGCTTTTGCAGAAAGCAAAAAGGAAAATGCAGGAATCATCCGTCTGGGAACCACGGAGGGCCGCTTCCGGATCCTGATGCCCAATCTGATTGAAGAATACAGTCAGCTTTTTCCCAAAGTACAGCTGCGGGTAGCCAGTGCCAATTCCTCGCAGCTGAAGGAAATGCTGCTGAACAACCAGCTGGACATCATTATTTTGGGGGCACCCAAAAAGCAGTCCCATTTCATCCAAAGCAAACTGCTCATGCGGGAAGTCCTTTATCTGGTCCTCAGTGACGGCATGCTGAAAAAATATTTTCCAGATACGTATCCAGCCTGCATCGACGAATTCCGCAAAGGAGCGGATCTGCGGAAATTCACCCATATTCCCTTTGCCTTCAACCTCCCCCAATACAATTCTTCCCAGATGCTGAACCGGCTCCTGCAGAAACTCCAGATTACCCTGAACTGCGTCCACACCTCCAGCCATCCGGATCTCCATCATATGCTCACCACAGAAAACTACGCAGCTAGCTTCTGTCTTTCCATGTATCTTCCCAACCTGGCAAGGATCAACAGTCAGACAGACAACAAGCTCCATGCCTTCCCCATCAAAGATTTGTACGAGACGAATCCGGTCATGCTGGAATTCCGGAAAGAACGGCACTTTCCCCTTTACGGAGAAGCACTGCTCCGCCTGATCCGAAAACAGTGCACCTTTTATGTGGATTTCAATCCGGAGAACATCCTTCCCCACTGAGAATAAAAAAGAGCTGTGGATGAGTACCGCTCCCCATATCGACGGTACCTTCCACAGCTCTTTATTTTATATATCCCTCATCAAAGGAATCAGTAAATCTTCATATATCCCATAATCATTGCTATAGCACACATGACCAGGGACAGCACCCAAG
The DNA here is from genome assembly GCA_905215645.1 of uncultured bacterium. Classification (GTDB taxonomy): domain Bacteria; phylum Bacillota; class Negativicutes; order Acidaminococcales; family Acidaminococcaceae; genus Acidaminococcus. The sequence continues at coordinate 20,324 of CAJMQS010000015.1, read as the reverse complement.
TACGTGGGAAATTGGCTTTCAAATGGTCTTTCATTTCCACGCCAGCCAGCCCCAGTGAGAGGTATGTAGTAGGCTGCAGCGGACTGCAGATCATAGCCACGTTTTTGCCAATCAGCATCGCTATACCGATGTCCATAGCCGGTACACCATATGCTTCGCCCGCTTTTGCCAGCAGAGGGAAAAGGCCATAGTAGAACGTATCTGCCCCCAACATACAGCCAACAGGCACAGAGATGATGCCCGCAATGATATTCATATATTTTCCCATCCAGGCCGGCATGACCCACAGCATAGCATTGACCATGGCATCCAGCATGCCAGATTTGTTCATGACACCGATGAATACAGCAGCAGCCAGCAGGGTAGCCGAAGTATCCAGTGCATCTCCCGCATGACGGCGGAACAGTTTCCGCTGCAGTTTGGCATTGGGATAGTTGACAATCAGGGCGATCGCCAGTGCAATCAGGAACAGGTTATGAGGCTTCATGATTCCTAGCAACAAGCCGACCAAAAGGACTGCCGTCAGCAAGACATTGAACCACAGCAGCTTCGGCCGTTTCAATGCTTCTACTTCTTCATCCTTCGCAGTATCCGTTTCCGCTACATCCGTGCTTTCGATATTTTTTCCTGCCCCATTTTTGATTTCACTCATCCCGACAAGGACAGCGACCACAAAAGTAAGTACCAGACAAACCCCCTGGAAGGGAAGGATATAATGCCACAATTCTCCTACATCCCGGCCAAGTACAGCAGCGACTCGTACGATAGGACCTCCCCAAGGGACAAGATTCATCACGCCCATGGCCGTCCCTAAGATGAACAGAAGACCGGTAGGCCGCATGTGGAGCCGTTTCCACAAAGGAAGCATGGCAGGGATCGTTACCAAAGCTGTAGTTGCCGTTGCCCCGTCAAGATGCCCGATAACAGCCACGATTGCCGTTGCCACTGATACGATGATGACATTATTTCCGGTATGAGCCGTCAATTTTTTGACGACCGCGTCAAACATACCTGTATCTGACATCAAGCCAAAATACTCTACTGAAAAAATGAACAGGACGGCGGTTTTCCATACCGTATTCAGACCACTGGTGATCCATTTTTCCAAAAGAGCAGGTCCTGCGCCTAAAAGGATTGCACCTATCACCGGAATTGTCCCAAAAACTGTTACCGGGGACATTTTTCCCCGCAGCAGACAGGCAACGAGAACGATCAGTGTCGCCCAACCTATCAACGCTTGCATATTCTCATCTCCCCCACAATATGATGATGTTTGCCTTTTTCCTATAGAATACAGTTAGAAAAGGCTCATATTTCCTTGTGTAAAATAATTTATGATTCGGTATCTACATGTATTTCCCGCATGTCAGGATTGTAGTGTATTTGAATGTAATAATCCAACACGTTAATTTTGCTATACTACAACAAATCTTTGTTATTATCTGCTGCACTGATGGAAAATTCATTTACTTTGGGTATGATTTTTCCCCTGCCGGGTGGGCACATCCAGGATCAAATCGCTGGCTTTCCCGGCTCGGAGCAGATAACTGTCCGTGGGATGACCCAAAAACTCAGCCACATGGCGGCTGATATCCATCAGCCGATCCAAGTCAATACCCGTGGCGATCCCCATTTCTTCGCACATATGGACCACATCTTCACTGGATACGTTGCCGGCTGCTCCCGGCACAAAAGGACAGCCTCCCGTCCCGGCAAAACTGGTATCGAACTGGGTGAACCCTTCGCTGAGTCCGGCCAGGATATTGGCGATTCCCAATCCCCGTGTATTGTGGAAATGGAGCCACCAGGTACAATCCGGATATTTTTCCTTCACGGTCCGGCAAATATCGGCCACCTGGGAGGGATAGGCCATGCCGGAAGCATCGGACAGACTGATTTCTCGGATGCCCACTTCCCGATAGGCTTCGATGATCTTGCACACCACACTGATTGGGATTTCCTTGTCCCAGGGAGATCCAAAGGCCATGGAAATGGATCCAGAAATTGCGATCCCGGCATCTTTTGCCCGTTCCACACAGGCAGCGAAGCGGGCGACGCTTTCAGCGGGGGTGCAATTCAAGTTGGCCAGATTATGGGCAACAGAGGCAGAAACATTGAGCTTCACCTTTTTGCAGCCACAGGCGATGGCCCGCTCCACTCCTTTCAAGTTGGCAATCAGGGCCCGGTATTCCACCCCTGGTTTTTGATTGATTCCCTGGAACACTGCATCCGTATCTGCGACCTGGGGTACGGCTTTAGGGCTGACGAAGCTCCCCACCTCGATGACCGGGAAGCCAGCAGCCGTCAGCCCATTCACATAGCTGATCTTTTGTTCCGTGGTCATCATTTTTTTCTCATTTTGGAGCCCATCCCGGAGCCCCACTTCACAAAGACGGATTTGTTTTGGATATGTCAGTGCCATAGCTACACCTTCTTTTCTCAAATAATCTTCTTGTCCTTCAGTTCCTGCAGTTTTTCTTCACTGAGCCCCAGCAGTTTCCCGTATACTTCCTCATTGGCCGAACCCAGTTTCTGTCCTGGCCACCGGATGCTGCCCGGGGTTTCGCTCAGCACGGGTACGATGCCCGGCATCTTCACATGGCCGAATTCCTCGCAGGGAACGTCTACGATATCATGACGGGCCTGATACTGAGGATCCTCGAAACAGTCTTTGATATTGTATATGGTAGAGATCGGGACTCCGGCTTTGCTGCATTTCTCTTTCAGTTCGTCAAAGGTATGGTCCTTGACCCAGGCGGTCACCGCATCCATAATGGGTTTAGGATCCGCCAGACGGTCTTTGGCCAGGGCATATTTGGGCAGCCATTCTTCCCGTTTTTCCATGGCATCGCAGAGATGCTCGAACACCGGGTTGGTGCTGCAGACGATGATGACATATTTGTTGTCTCCCGTTTCAAAGGTCCCGATGGGGCAGGAGGCTCCGCTGGGCATGGGGCTGCGCTGTCTGATCTTGCCCATCAGATCATATTCGGCAACCATAGCTTCTTCCATACGGAAGATCCCTTCATACAGGCTCACATCGATTTCCTGGGGTTTCCCTTTCAGGGCATCCCGGTGATACAGGGCCATCATGGTCCCGAACGCCGCATACAGGCCGGCCACATAATCTGCCAGGGCAAAAGGAGGGCTTACAGGGGGGCGGTCCGGATATCCCTGCATGTAGGTGTACCCGGAAAATGCCTGCAGCGGGGTTCCCAACCCGGCCAATTTTCTGTAGGGTCCGGTCTGGCCGTAGCCTGTTACATGGGTCACGATGATATCCGGGTTGACTTCCCGCATTTTCTCCACACCGATTCCCCATTTTTCAAGGGTCCCTGTCTTGAAATTTTCAATGACCACGTCGCTTTTTTTGACCAGATCCAGGAAAAGCTGTTTCCCTTCCTCATAGTGGAAGTCCAGGGTCACGCTTTTTTTGTTTCTTCCCATACTGGGCCAGCGGATGCTCTTCCCATCCTTCAAAGGCCCCATGGCCCGGAACGCATCTCCCCGTCCCGTCATTTCCACTTTAATGACCTCTGCTCCAAAATCTGCCAAAAGTCCTGCTGCCCAAGGAGCAGCAATGACCGTGGCGATATCCAGTACCCGCACACCTTCCAGTGCCTGTTTCTGCATATGTCCTCCTCCTTATTCCATTACCAGATTCCTTATTGTATTCAGTAAAATTTGCCGCGCGCTCCGCAAATTTTATCTTTTTGCTTACAATCCTACTATATCCGAATCTACGGCAACTGAAAAGCAAGAATAAATTTAATATTGCAAATTATTTTTGCCATTAGAAGTATAAAAACGGGGATGTGAAAAAATGATCCTTCATATTTTCACATCCCCATTTTTTGTTTTCCTCTTAAAAACAGTTTTCAATCCAAAATCTTCTCCGGCCGGAAGTCCAGGTAATCTCCAGAGACCAGCCGATACCGGATGCCGTTGTGGAAACCCAGGATACTGTCCTGGAACTGATTCTTCCCATGGCAGTGGGCATAGATCACCTGTTCCGCTCCGTATTTCTCCGCCATCCGGGTAAAGACGCTGTCCTCTTCCAGGATGTTGGTAGGTGGATAGTGAAGGAACACCAGGAACTTCCGGTAGCCCGCTTCCCAAGCCTGTCGGAAGGAATCTTCCAGCCGGATGGACTCCCGACGGACCAGTTTCTGAGCGTGCTTTTCCGCATCCTGATCCCAGCTCAGCACTTCTCCGGTAAAACGGTTGATGAGGAAAGGCCCTTCGAAGGTGAAGCCTTTGGTCCCCACCAGGGCATACTCTCCATAAGCCGCAAAATTATTCTGGAGGAAGAACAGTTTCCCGGCATATTCCGTATTCAGCACATCTGTTTTCTGGGCTTCCCAGAACATATCATGATTTCCCCGGACGAGGATCTTCCGGCCTGGAAGACGGGCGATGAAAGCCAGATCCTCCCGGCATTGGAACAGTTTCCGGCCCCAGGAATGATCCCCTACCAGCACCAGGGTGTCCTCCGGTTTAATCAGTTCCTGGCAGTTTTTCCAGATTTTTTCTTCGTGGCGGACCCAGACGGGCCCCATGGCGTCCATGGATTTCTCCGGCCGCTGAAAAGCCAGATGGAGATCCCCCAACGCAAAAAGTGCCATCTGTTCCACCCCCTTTTTCTTTTATTGTACTCTATTTATCCCTACTGTACCAGAAGGCCGGGATGTTTTCCTGGTAGCCGGCCTTTTTCCGCTGGCGGATGGCTTGGGCAGCCGGCAGGAGGGCCGGTTCCCGGATCCGGTCTAAGATCTTCAGCCGCCGTTCCGAAAGGGGCACCCGGGGATGGCTGCTCCGATAATCTTCCAGATCCATATGCCAGAAAGTAAAAGGACCGTCATAGAGCTGCTTCAAGTTTTGGGCAATCAGCAGTCCTTCCGGATCCAGATCTCCCCCATACCGGATAGGGATCTTTCCCCGTTCCAGCAGCTTCAGCAGGAAAATCGCTGCCAGCCGGGGCTGCCCGTTGAAGCACAGTACCGTCCGCCGGCCTTCACAAAGCCGAGCAAAAAGGGAAGGGTTCTCTACAATGAAAGCCTCTCCTCCAAAACAGCGGACTTCTTTCCACCGGACCAGCACTCCCAGGGGGACCTGGAGAGCTTCCTGGGTTTGGAGAAAACCGGCCATTCCCGGATGGGGCGATCCATTTTCTCCAAAAGCTTCCAAGCCGTAGACCAGCACTCCATTGGACATATCATCCACCAGAAGGCCTCCGGTGAGGAGCCGCTGCTGCCGGACCAGAGATGCCTGATCCGGCAGATCTGCCCGGATTTCTCCAGTTCTCTGGATCCAGGCCAGCAAACGGTTCAAGAGACCGGAGCCGGCCCGTCCCCGGTCGAAAAAGTGAGGATCGCCGGTAACCCTGGCAGCGAAAACAGGCAGGGGCTGATACTGATCCTGCCTGCTGGGCAGTTTTTCCAGGATTTGGCAGGCCAGCCGGATTGTGTCTCTAAAGGCATCCTGTCTGCCAGTCTCCCAGGCCCGGTTCCACTCCCGGAGCAGCACCCGGCGGCTGGTTCCTGTTTCCGGCTGTTCCTCCAGGATCCCCGCCAGCCAGTTCTGGGTCAAAGGATCTTCTGCCGCTGCCAGCTGCTCCTGGAAGAAGCTTTGCCAGGCTTCCTGTTTTTCGCTGCGCTGGCTGGCGCGGGTCTGGGGCAAAGCCCCGAACCAGGCTTCCAAGATGGCTTCTGGTTCCACCCCGGCAAAACGGCTTTCAGCCAATGCCTTGGTAAAAAGCCGGGCGGAAACGGAGGTCTTTTTCCGCCCCTGGAAATTCTTCTGGAGGAAACCTTCTAGGCTTTCCCGTTCTTCCCAATCCCTGAACGTCACCTGGACTGAACCTTCAAAGCGGCCATAGGAGGCATACTTTTCCCGGAATCCCTGGAGGAGCCGGCCAAACACCGGATTCCCCTTAAAATACGCCAAACACTCTCCCAACTGGCTCATGATGTTTCGTTCTCCTTGGCTCCGTGAAGGAGATGGCGCACCCGGCCGTCCCATCGGTAAGCCAGGACGCTGACGAATTTGACATTGTTGGGCCGTATCAGCTCATAAATGGCCAGGGCATCCAGGGTGTCCACATCTCCCCAAAGCACCTGGGAATTGATGATGAAATTGAACTGGAATTCCGTCATCAGCTTGAACATATCCCGGATGTTCCGCCGGTCCACCCCGGCAAAGGCTTCATCCAGGGCAATGAGCCGGGGTGCGTCTTCCCGGGCTGCCTGGTACCGGGCCACTACAGCAGAAAACAGGGGAACATACATGCTCATGGCCTTTTCCCCGCCGCTGAAGGTCCCGAAGACACTGTTGGTCAACTCCCGGAGCTTCTCTCCGCCTTTCTGGGTGAACAGTTGGAATTCGAACCATTTCCGATAGTCCAGGGTTTCCCGCATCACCTGGTGGAAAGAGACTTCCCCTCCGCTGTCTTTCGCTCGGCGGTGGGCCTGTTTCACCTTGGATCGGAAATGGGCATTGAGCTGCCGTGCTTCTTCTGGTTTCATCACTCGGTAATCCTTTTTCAGCAGATCCACCAGATCCGCCGTATCCATTTCCTCTTCGGTTTCCGCCGTCCGGGCCCGCCACCGGAGGCGAAGCCGGAGTCCGCTGGAGGTATCCATGCGGCCCATGAGCCGGTTCATGTTCTCCACCCAGTTCCGTGATTCGTAGATCCTGCTCCGGATTTTCCGGCCCACAGTATTGGACAGGATATCCTCGAACAGTTCCCGATCTTTGTCCTGGATCAGGCTTTCCAGCCGGTGGACTTCTTCATCCAGCAGCTGGGACAGTCGGGGCAGCTGGATCCGCACGCCCAGATACTGGGCGGAAAAGTCCAGCCGCCGGGCACTGGGCCAATCCGGGTGCTTTTCATCCGCCGGCCTTTCGAAGATCGCTTGGAAATGCAGGAAATACTCTCCCAGGAATTCCCGGTTCTGATAAAACGCCTCGTTCAGTTTATGCACCTTGTCATCGCTGCCAGGTTTCACTCCCTGGCTCCGGAGGACTTTTTCCGTCTCTTCCGGCCCCAAGAAGGTCCCATCGTCCTGGATACATTCCGGTACATACCGGAGCTCTGCTTCCTCCTGCCAGCATCCGGCCAGATAAGCTTCCCGGGCATCCAGTTCTTCCAACTGTACCTGTAGCTGGGCTGCTTCCTCTTCCAGCTGCCGGCAGAAGGAATCACAGCCATCGATGCGGTGGATCAGGTCCGTCAGGTGCTGGGAATACCCGTCCAGCCACTGGGTACAGGCATCGTAGGCTGCCTTGATCTGGGCAAAATCCGTATAGGACAGCTGTTCTTCCATAGCTTCCAAGGTCTTCCCAGTCTCTTCCAGTTCCAGCTGGATCCGTGCCTGTTCTCCGGCCAGCTGCTGCCGGTCCCGTTCTCCTTCCTGCCGCTGGCTTTCCTGGTCACGGGCCCGGGCCAGCAGCTGGAGCCAGTTTTCATGGACGCCTTCCAGCCGGGTCAACTTTTCTCCATAGCGGTTCAGGGCATCCTGTGCCTTTCGGAAGGCTTCATAGGTGCAGGGCAAATACAGCTTCCGAGCATATTCCGCCGCTTCTTTCCCCATGGACCGGATGGCCTGGTTCAGATTCCTGATCCGTTCATCCAGGCCCTGCCGTTCCGTTCGCAGCTGTTCCAGCCGCTGCTGGATCTGTTCCAATCCCTTCAGGGCATCCAGGAGCTCCCGCTCCCGGGGAAAGGCCCGGAATTCGTCTTCCAACAGGCCCTGCCGATCTTTCCGGCTGCGGATTTCTTTTTCCAGGCCGGCGAGATTTTCCTGGATTTCTCCCAGTTCATCCCGGAGCTGGGTCATCTTCTGCTGCCGGTTCCGTTCCCGGGCCTGGACCCCGATGAGTCCGGCCTGGTACTGGCCGCTGCCGGTGCCTTCCAGGATTCCCAGCCGATAGGAACCATCTTCCCGGACGGCCATAGATCCATCACCCTTCCAGGCAATGGATCCCAGGATGGCACGGGTCTTTGCCTGGAAGGCCTCTTCTCGGATTTCGGGCTGGAGCACATCCAGCAAACAGCACTTTGTCGGTTCTCCCTGGAGAAAAAGGTACCGGTCTGCATGGCCTTCCACTGGCTTCATGATCCGGTCCCGATCTTTTTCTTCCACCACCAGCGCATCCAAGATGCCCATCCGGAGCAGGGCTTCTTCCAAATGGTCAGCCAGTTCCGGGGCTGTGCCCGGCCGGAAATCGATGAGCTGGTACAGAGGCCGGCAGGGGATCCCCATACGGGCCAGCCGCACCCGGTTCCGCTGGACAGCTTCCTCCCGTTCCGGTTCCGGTTCTTTCTGCTGTTCCCATTCCCGCAGTTCCTGCTGCAGGGCTTTCTGCTGGATTTCCAGCTCCTGCCGCTGTTTTTCCAGCTCCTGCCGTTCCACTTCCAGTCTGCCGAACCGGACGGACCGGACCTGATCCACCTGCTGGAGCAGGGCCGCAAAATCCGTATCCCGGCTGTAGTTTTCCATCTGTCGGGCAAATTCCGTGCAGACTTCCCGAGGCACCTGCAGTTCCCGATTCCGACTGTTCCAGGCAAAGAGCTGTTCCTTCCAATCGGAGATTCCCTGTGCCAGGGTATCCTGAGCACTGCGCTCAGCCCGTTCCTGCTGATCAGCTTTCTTTTGCACCTGGTCCCGTTTCTGCTGTTCCTGATCCAAGGACCCCTGGACGAACCGGATCTGCTCCAGGAGCTGGATCCCTTCCTGGAAATCTTTCCGGAGTTTTCCCAACTGGACCCGGTGGGTCGCTGTGTCCAAGGGCTCTTCCCGCCATTTCCGGCAGTCTTCTGCAAAGAAGGCGTGCTCCTCAAAACCCATGGCTTTCGCCGGTTCTTCCATTTCCCGGAGCAACTCCTCCTGGTCCGTTTTCTTCTGTTCCGCCTGTCTTTGGAGCCGGTCCGTCTGTTCCTGGAGCCGGCCCGTGAGGCGGGTCTTTTTGACCACCTGTTGTTCCTTGGCAGCCAGGTTCTCTTCCAGGACTTTTTTCCGTTTTTTGGTTTCCTCCACCTGCTGCTTCAAGGCAAAAGCATCATTCCGGCGCAGTTCGTCCCGCTGTCTCTCTCGGACGTTCTTTTCTGTTTCCAGGGATTCCCTGGCTCGGACGGCCGCTTCCCGAGCCTGCAGCTGCTTTTCCCGTTCCTGCCTGTCCTGTTCCAGCTGTTTTCGGCTTTCCTTCTGTTTCTCTCGGCACTGGGTCAAGGCCTGGGTCTTTTCCAAAAACATCTTGCGATTGTATCCGTCAAACACATCCAGGATCTTCCGGGCAGCTTCTCTGGCCTTCTTTTGTTCTTCTAGGTTGAACTGGAGGTTGTCCATATTGTCGATGGCTTCCGTCATGGGACGCAGATCTTCATCGGACAGGGGCCGGAGAGAGTCGCTGAGGATGTCATTGATCACGGTGGGTTTGAAATCCCGGGATAGTTTCGGGGTCCGGAGCTGGATCAGCAGATCAATCATTTCCCGGTACTGTTCCGGAGTCTCAAAGCCGAAGATCTGCCGGTTCACATAAGCCATATAGTCAGCCTGACGAACAAATACCTGTCCTCCTTCTCCGATGCGGTTTTCCAGTTCTTTCCGGGAAAGGGTGATTTTTTCTCCCACTTCTTTGTACAGCTGGAAATCCACTCCGATCCGCCGGCCGTCATGGAGCCCGAAATACCATTTTTCCAAAGGACGGCCCCGGCGGGCCCGGATCCCCATGCCCACAGTGCAGTAAGTGGGGCTGTCTTCCCGTTTGAATTCCAGATACAGATACCCCGTCCGCTCTTCCCGAGGATCATCATCTTCCAGGAGATAGTTCACCATTTTCCGGTCCCGGGATCCGAAGGGATCCAACCGTTCCGGGCTCAAGTCCCCATCCAAAAGCAGAGGGACCACACTCTGCATGGTCACGGATTTTCCCGAACCGTTGGATCCCCGAAGGAGCATCCGGCCCTTGACAAAAGGAAATTCCTGTTCATCATAATACCAGAAGTTGATGAGTCCCATTTTATGGGCCTGCCATCGACTGCTCATGCCTTTTTCCTCCTTCTTCTCCGTTTCCCTTGCGGTGCCTGGGATACTTCCTCTTCCGGATCCGCATAGCGGCCTGCGATTTTCCCAGCCAGAGGCGAGATCCGGATCTGCCGCCGTTCCGGAAAGGGCTGGATCAGGGTCCAGCTTTCCAGGTTGCCTTTCATTTCCCGGATCCATTCTCCTTCGGTCATTTCCCGGTAGTTTTTCGTCAAGGATCCCTGCCATTTTTCCCGGAGTTCCCGGAGCAATGCTTCCAACTCCAGAGGATCCACCCAAATCATTTCATCCGGTCCTGGATTCCAGCTTCCTTGTTCCACCTTTTGGCGCACCAGGCTGCAGAAAAGCAGGATGCAGTCACTGGCCGCACTGTTCCCCGGCAGAGTTTCTCCCAGCCGGCAATCCTCCCTTTCCACCAGGAAAGCACTGCCCTTGTGGATCTGGAGGCTGCAGCCCAGTTTTTCCTCTACCTCCGCCTCCATCCGCCGGCCATAATTCCGGAGATAATCGAAATCTTCCTGGGCCCCATCTCCCGCATAGACCCCAGGGGAAAACAGCAGTCGGTTGTACACCCGGTGCCGCCGGGCGATTCCCCGGTCCTCCTGGATGTCCACCCACTGGCTCTGGGAAAAGTCTTCCGGTTTTTCAAAGCCCAGGATATCCCGGCTGAAATTCCGGACAAAATAGCGGGAAGCCCCAGTGGTTTCATAGAGGACATCCCCTTCTGTACCGTTCATGAAATTCTCGTCGCTGCCGTCAGTCACATCCAGCAGCCCTTGTTCCTGGGCATACCGCAGGACGCGGACCAGCCTCCTGCGCTGGGTATAGCTGGTCCAGTCCGGAGCCCCTCCCGGCAGATTGGCAGCCACATAATCCGTCAGCTGGGACAGGATGAACTGTTCGCCCGTTTCCCGGTCCTCCAGGAACATCAGCAGCACACAGAAAAAAGCATATTCTTCCTGGGAAGCGAATTCCTGGATCCCCATAAAGGGCTGGGGCTGGACGGGAATCTTCTCCAGCTTCACCAGGAGAGGATTTTCCACCACCGGACAGCCCAATTTTTCTGTTGCAAATTTCCGGATTTCTCCCAGCTGATCCCTGATCTTGTAGTACAGCTCCTTATCTTCTGCTTTCCGGATCCAGCGTCGGTTCAGCAGAGCTTCCAGTTCTTCCTGCATCCTTTTCTCCTTCAGTCTTCAGTCTTCAAAAACCAGTACCAGGGCCGGCATGGTCAGGTCCCCATCCGTACAGCGGAGCACACAGGGAGGCCGGTCCGGCAGCTGCTCCAGTCGATAGTTCCGCCCATTTTCCGTTCTTCCCACGCGCTCCCTGTTTTCCAAGGCCCGGGAAATCCACTGGAGGAGGATTTCCCGTACTTGGGGCTCCACCACCGGCAGATGGGCGAAATCGATCCGGCCATCCTGTTCCAGGGCGGCCAGTTTTTTTTGTTCCTGCGCCTGTTTTTCCAGGGCCTCTTGGAGCACTCTGGCCCGCTCCGCAGAAGTATCCTGGACCGGGGACCGGTGTTCTTTTTCCCGACCAGTCCGGGATCGGTTCCGCAGCACCACTTCCAGGGCCGGCTCCTCATAGACAGAACTGTTCATGCTGTCCGTTTCCCGGCTCCCTTCTCCCCGGATATGCCGGGTCTGTTCCAGCCCGAATACAGAAGCCCCGAGACAATGGGCTTCTGCCAAATCCCGGCATTGGAGAAAGATTTCCGCCAGTTTCCGATATTCTTCCCGTCGGTTGATGCCCAAGGTGTTCTGTTCACTGATCCGGGCTGCATACCGGGTGATCCGCCGGATGATGTCATTGGTGGCATCGAACAGCTTCCCAGCTTCATTGTCTCCGCCGCCTTTTCCCACAAACCAGTCCCGGATGCTGGCAAAACGGCCCTGAGCCAAATCCAGGCGCTGTTCCCGGGTCACTTCTTCCATGTCCATCCGGGGAATGGACAAATCATATTCCATGGCTTTTTCCAATACCATTTCCGCTTGGTCTTTCTCCAGGCTCTCCAGGATTTCTTCAATGGTCCCCACATTCATCTGGAGGCTCCGGACGAAATTCCGCAGGTATTCGATGAGCCGGTCCTTGAACAGCAGGAAAGCCTGGCTTTTCATCATCTCTTCTGCCTTTACGCTGCTCAGGTCCCGGATATAGTCATGGTAGTTCTCATTCAACCGGATGAAATCCTGGTTCAGATCCTGCCACCAAGTATAGACAGTTTCCGGTGATTTTCCTGCCATAGCCGGAAATTTTTCCACGGCCAGCCGGATCCGTTCCAAAAGGGAAGGTTCCAAAGAGGCCCCTTCGATATGGAGTTTTTCCAGATGTTCTACGAACCGTTCGATTTCCACGCTGTAACTGCTCAGCATGTACCGGTATCTCCGGTTCTTGAATTCTTCCAAGGTCCGGGCGTTCTTCGTATCCTGTTCCACCACCAGGTTCTTCCATTCCACCAGGGCGTTGAGATCCTGCCGGCACTGTTCTTCCTGATACCCGGCAAAATACGGGTCCTCCGCGAGCAGGGCAAAGACATCCTCCTCATAAAGCTTGTACCGGAGCTTTACATATTGCTCATAAAAGGCCCGCATGATGCAGCGGTACCGGTCTGCATTGTCCGCATTCAGGTAGCGCATCTCCGGGATCTTCCGGAGCAGGGCATCCGTGACGATCATACATTCTTCCTTTCTGCAGAAAAGGGGGCTGCTGCAGATGCAGCAACCCTCCTGTCATTTCAGTTTCACCAATTCATACTCTCTTGTCCCCAGCCCGATCTTTTCTCCGTGTTCCAAAGTCGTAGCCCAGTCTACCCGGGGATTGCTGTCTAAGAAATGGTCATGATGGCATTCCCAGTCCTTCCGGGCCAGATGGTCCGCAAGCTGGCTGTTGGGCAGAGGCTGTGCCTTCTGGCAGGCATCAGCGCAGGCTTGGTCCAGGGCGATGGGATCAAAAGAAGCGAACATGCCGATATTGGGCAGGATGGGGGCATCGTTTTCCCCGTGGCAGTCGCAGTTGGGAGAAATATCCATCACCATGTTGATGTAGAAGCAGGGACGGCCATGGACCACTGCCAGGGCGTATTCCGCCATTTTCCGGTCCAGCAGCTCGTTGGCATCCCACTGGACACTCTGGATGGCATCGAACCCACAGGCACCGATGCAGCGGCCGCAGCCGGCGCATTTTTCCTCATCGATGTGAGCTTTGTGATCGATGTAAGAAATGGCATCACTGCCGCATTCTTTGGCACAGCGGCCGCAGCCCCGGCAAAGCTTTTCATCCACCTTGGGTTTCCCGGAAGAATGCTGTTCCATCTTCCCGGCCCGGCTGCCGCAGCCCATGCCGATGTTCTTCACCGCTCCGCCGAACCCAGTGGCTTCATGGCCTTTGAAATGAGCCAGGCTGATGAACACATCTGCATCCATGATGGCCCGGCCGATCTTGGCCTTCTGGATGTATTCCCCTCCGGGAACCGGTACTTCCACTTCATCAGTGCCCCGCAGTCCATCCCCGATGATCACCTGGCACCCAGTGGTAATGGTGTTGTACCCATTGAGGGCTGCACAATCCAGATGGTCCAGAGCGTTCTTCCGGCTGCCGGGATACAAGGTGTTACAGTCAGTGAGGAAGGGTTTACCGCCCCATTCCTTTACCATATCTGCTACGGCTTTTACATACTGGGGCCGGATGGTAGCCAAATTCCCCAGTTCCCCGAAATGCATCTTGATGGCCGTGAATTTCCCTTGGAAGTCGATATCTCCCATATGGGCCGCCTTACACAGCCGCTGGAGCTTGTCCAGGGCGCTGGTGCCCACCGGACAGCGAAAATCCGTAAAATACACTTTTGCCTTTTCCATTTTTTCTCTCCCCTTACTGGACATCCGGGAGTATCCCCGCCGTCCGTTGTTTTCCAAAAGGCCGGGCTGGTCCCTCTCGGGTTTTGCACAACCTGCAGGTTCCAGTCCGGTCTTTTTCAGTGATGGTATTTTTCTTTCCGCATGATCTTGAACGCCCGGTAGATCTGCTCCAAAAGCAGGATCCGGATCATCTGGTGAGTGAAGGTGAGGGGTGAGAAGCTCCACCGGAAATCTGCCCGCTTCCGCAGGGCATCCGTGTAGCCAAAAGGCCCTCCGATCACAAAGGTCAGATGGCTGACCCCTTCCACCATCCACTGTTCCATTTTTTCCGCCAGCTGGGGAGAAGAGATTTCTTTTCCCCGCAGGTCCAAGAGGACCACAAAACTGTGTTCTGGGATCAGTTTCAAGATCCGTTCCGTTTCCTTTTCCAGCACCTGTTCCTTCACCGCCGGTGAGGGATTCTCTGGCATTTTTTCTTCCGGGATGCAGCGGGTTTCCAGCTGACAGTAGGCGCCCAGCCGTTTGGTGAACTCCTGTTCCGCCTCCCGGAGATAATTTTCCTTCAGTTTGCCTGCACAGGCCAGCGTGATCCGGATCATTGCTGGCTGTTCTGCTGGGGCATTTCCGTCAGGGTCACGATCTTATTGACCTCTTCGTCTCCCCGAAGGATCGTCACCGGCACCTGCTGCCCCACCTGGCACTTGCCCAGGGCTTCCCGCAGGGCGGCTACAGAATCCACCTTAGTACCATTGAACTTAACGATAATATCATTTGGCCGAATGCCTCCACGATATGCAGGGCCGTCTTGAAACATCTTTACGACGAACAGCCCTCCTCTCAGGTCCAGATCAAAGCCCAGACGCTGTGCCAGGGTTTGATCCAATAGGCTGACCCCCAGATAGGGACGGACCACCCGTCCTTTTTCCGCCAATTCCTTCAGGATAGGTTTGGCTTCATTGATGGGAATGGCAAACCCGATGCCTTCCACGCCAGAAGCGGCGATTTTGGCGCTGTTGATGCCGATGACCTGGCCGTCCGCATTCACCAGGGCCCCGCCGGAATTCCCCGGGTTGATGGCCGCATCGGTCTGGATCAGCCGGAAGCGCCGTTCACCCATATCCAGGGAACGGTTCAGGGCGCTGATGACCCCGGCAGTCACACTGCCCCGGAATTCCATGCCCAGCGGGTTCCCGATGGCAATGGCCGGTTCCCCCACCATCAGGGAATCGGAATCTCCGAATTCCGCTACCGGCAGATCCCCGTCGGCTTCGATTTTCACCACAGCCAGATCCGTATTGGGATCCGTCCCCAGCACCTTCCCGCTATACGTCTTCCCGTCCGGCAGGCTCACCACGATTTCCTGGGCCCCAGCCACCACATGGTTGTTGGTAGCGATGAGGCCATCCTTGCTGTAGATCACCCCGGATCCGCTGCCCTGTTCCACCAGCTGGGTCCGATTGAAATAATCCCGGACCAGGGCCTTGTTGGTGATCCCTACCACAGCCGGACCCACTTTCTTGGCCGCCTGGACGATGGGGGTATTCCGGGCCGCACTCATGCTGGCTTCCGCCTTCTTGGTCTGCTGCTCCTGGGTGGATACAGCCGGTTTCGCTTCGGTCTTACTGGCAGTCTTGTTGCTGGCCAGGCCGCAGCCACTGGTCAGGAAGCTAGCGCTGAGAGAAAGAGCCACCAGCATGCTCAAGGTTTTCTTCGTAATGGTATGTTTCATGATTCCACTCCTCTTCAGCGGACATTGCTGACCATTTCCTGCTGCTGTGCCACATACAGCTGGATCTGCCGGGTCCGGGGACACTCCCGGAGCACATCCCTTACCGTCTGGTACGCAATATCCGGTGTATTGTTCTTTTCACTGAGATGGGCCAGGAACACTTCTGCCGGCGGTTCTGCCAAGGAAGTGAGGAACTGTCCCGCTGTCCGGTTGGACAGATGGCCTTCTTTCCCCAGGATCCGCTTCTGCAGGGCCGGTGGATAAGGACCGTGGCGCAGCATATCCTCGTCATGATTGGCTTCCAGGACCATGACCGCTGCACCTTCTGCCGCCATTTCCACGGTTTTTGTGATGATCCCGCAGTCCGTGAGATAGGTGCATTTTTCGTCTCCATGGAAGATTTCATACCCCACCGGATCGGCTGCATCATGAGGGATCCGGAACGGTTCGATCCGCAGGTTTCCCATGCTGCAGCTCCGGGGAATCACCCGCACCTGGGGCCGGGGCAGCAGCCGTCTTACAGGGAGCTGGGCCCAGGTCCTTTCATTGGCAAAGATCGGGACCGTACTGTAATGCCGGGCAAATACATCCAATCCAGCAATATGATCCCGGTGTTCATGGGTCAGGAATACTCCGCTCAGATCCTCCGGTTCCAATCCACATTCCTTCAGTCCCTGGACGATCCGCCGGCAGGAAATCCCCGCATCGATCAGGATCGCCGTCTGGCCGGCCCGGATCAGGGTAGAATTCCCCTTGCTGCCGCTGGCCAGTACATCCACTTCAAAATCAGTCATCGTCATGGTTACACCGTTCTATACAAAAATGTCGGGGTGCCCTTCTCATACCCCGCTATTATACTTATTATTATAGCAAAAACCCTGAAAGAAATGTAAAAAAACACCGAACTCTCGAGAGTCCGGTATTTTTCCTTTCACACTCAGTTTTTTTCAGGCTGACAATCTGCACACAAGCCATAGAAGTAGAACTGATGGCCTTGGACCGTAAAGCCCGTTTCTTTTGCCACCTTGTCTTCAATGGCTTTGGCATCCAGATGGGGCACATCACAGACTTTGCCGCATTTCATGCAGCGGATATGCGGATGTTCCATCACATTGGCATCATACCGGAAGCTGTCCTCTCCGGTGTTCAATACCTGGATCACATGCAGCTTGCTGAAGATTTCCACAGATTTATAGACCGTCGCAAAGCTCATGGTAGGATATTTCTCCTTCACTTTGTTGTAGATCATTTCCGCCGTGGGATGTTCCGTTGTATGGGCCAGCATATCATAGACAGCCAGTCTCTGAGGCGTTACCTTGCATCCGTTGTCCCGGAGCAATTTTGCCAGTTCTGCAGCAGTTAACGTAATCAACACCTCCGTTCCCTTATTTTAATTACACTTTTTGATAATGATTACTATAATTAATATAGCTTTTTAAATGGTTTTTGTCAACTATTTTTTATTTTTCAGAAAGCTGGATATAGCGTTGATTTTTGCCTTTTCAATAATAGTTATTAAATATTTTATATTTCCCTTATGCGTCCCTGCTTCAAACAAAAAAATAAAATCCATTCCAAGTCAGTAAAACTTTACGGACTTGGAAGGATCATTGCGCCTTTGCAGATGGTCAGCCAATGAATATCTTTTTTTAATCTTGGATAGTCACCGGCATCCCCACATAGGCCACCTTTTCCAGTTCACGGAGATGGCTGTTGTCCAGACGGACGCAGCCTTCCGAAGCATCCGTGCCAATAGAAGCTGGGTCATGGGTCCCGTGGATTCCGATGCCGTCCCAATTGCCCTGGCTCAGTGCTTCCGTATCCAGGCTCAGGAACCAAGGCCCGTACGCTCCCTGGATCTCTCCGTTGCCGTCTCCGAAATCATGGGTCCAGCCGGAAGCATCATCGATTTCGTCGATGGCAAAAGTCCCTACAGGCGTCATATTGTCTCCCCGCCGTTCCTTCTGGCCCAGGCCGCCCTTCCCGATGGCGCAGCCCCAGGTCCGGACTACTGTATCTCCGTCCTTCACATACAGTTTATGATCACTTTTATCGATCAGGATGGAATATTTCTTTCCCGGTTCCAGAGGCTGCACTGCTGCAGGCTGGGGTGCGGTCTGCTGGGGATTTTCATGCTTTTTTTGGAGGCTTTCCACCGGGGTTTCTTTTTGTTCCGGCAGTCCAGAGGCATCTTTTTTCATCGTATCCGTCTGGTTGGCTGCCGGCTTCTTGACCGGCACGGTGGGACCCGGCGCCCCCACCCCTTTATAACCCAGGGCAAAACAGCCCGTAAGCAGCACCCCTAAAAAGACCAAGGTGCAGACTCCCAGCATGATTCCCTTTCTTCTGCGGTTCTGGGACCTTTCCGTCCCCTTTTGCTTTCCGTCCATACAGCATCCTTCTTTCTTCATGTAAGCCCTATGATACCATCCCCCGTACCTCCCTGCAATCCCCGGACTTTAAATTTTTTAGAAATTCCTCTTGACAAGTGTATCGAAAAAGATTACTATACAGGCAACGTAAAAAATCATAAGGCAATGACCAAAACAAGTACACTTCGAAAAGTGGCACAGAGAGCGCGAATCACCGGCTGAAAGTTTGCGCCGAAGCTTGAGGAGATGGAATGCCTTTGGGAGCCGAAGACCTGAACAGAAAGTAGGGCCTTCCGGGGAGCCGCCGTTATCGGTATGAGTGGCAGCTGGATTCCAGCTGCAATCAGAGTGGAACCGCGAGAAGATCGCCTCTGTCAGGAGGCGGTCTTTTTTTGTGTCCAAAGGGGAGGAAAGAAGTATGTTTGCATCCATGCGCAATGATATCCGCGTCATCAAACAACGGGATCCGGCCGTAAAGAATACTCTGGAAGTCCTGCTTTGCTATTCTGGGCTCCATGCCATCTGGGCCTATCGGATTTCCCATTTCTTTTATCAAAAGTCCTGGTTCGTCACGGCCCGTCTCATTTCCACCCTGGCCCGGCTCCTGACCGGCATCGAGATCCATCCCGGTGCCCAGATCGGGGAAGGACTTTTCATCGATCATGGTTCCGGCATCGTCATCGGAGAAACTACCATCATCGGCAACAATGTTTCCCTGTACCAGGGAGTGACCCTGGGGGGCACCGGAAAAGAGAAGGGGAAACGGCATCCCACCATCGGAGACTATGTGGTGGTAGCCTGCGGGGCCAAAGTCCTGGGTTCTTTTACGGTGGGAGAAGGTGCCAAAATCGGTGCCGGCAGCGTGGTGCTGAAGGAAGTCCCTCCCTATGCCACAGTGGTGGGCATCCCAGGTCATGTGGTAGCCCGGAAAGGCGTACGGGTGGCCCCAGCCCATTCCGAACGGGATGTGGACCTGAACCACAACCGGCTGCCTGACCCCATCGAAGACCAGATTGCCGCCCTGGAAAAACAGGTGGCCCTGCTGAAACGGCAGGTCAATGAACTGAAGGCCCAACAAGAAAGGCCGGCTCTGAAACAGGTTGTCAATTTCCGCTGATCTTTCAGCCAACTTCCGAAAAAAGTACTCCGGTGCTTTTTTTCGAGATCGATATCCTAGTATTTTCCTTGGAAAAGGAGGTTTTCCCCTTGCAGCAAAATTGGTGGAACAAGCCCCTGGGGCCCCGATGTTGCAGTTCCCAGGCAGGCAGTTTTTAATAGGAAGTTTCAATGGATTTCATTCTGTAACCAAAAAAGGAGCGAATATCATGTCTAAAATTTATACAAGCGTATTGGATCTGATCGGCCACACCCCTCTGCTGGAACCGGTAAAATTCGGAGCGGACAAAAACCTCCAAGCTCGTCTGCTGGTGAAACTGGAAAGCTTCAACCCGGCAGGTTCTGCCAAGGACCGGATTGCCAAAGCCATGATCGAAGATGCGGAGAAACGGGGCGTGCTGAAAAAAGGCGGCGTCATCATTGAACCCACCAGCGGCAACACGGGCATCGGCCTGGCAGCTGTGGCAGCCATGAAAGGCTACCGAGCCATCATGGTGATGCCGGAAACCATGTCCATTGAACGGCGGAACATGATTGCCGCTTACGGCGCAGAAGTGGTGCTGACGGAAGCCAAGAAAGGCATTGCTGGTTCTGTAGAAAAAGCCAAGGAACTGGCCGCCTCCATCCCCGGCAGCTTCATCCCCGAACAGTTCGACAACCCGGCCAACCCGGCGGCCCACAAAGCCACCACGGGCCCGGAAATCTATGAAGACACCGACGGTGCCGTAGATATTTTCGTAGCCGGGGTTGGCACCGGCGGCACCCTGACTGGTGTGGGAGAATATTTGAAGGAAAAGAAGCCATCCGTAAAAGTGGTGGCTGTGGAACCGGCGGATTCTCCCCTCTTGAGCCAAGGCAAACCCGGTCCCCACAAAATCCAGGGCATCGGCACCAATTTCCTGCCCAAGACCCTAAATACCAAGATTTACGATGAGATCCTCACTGCCACTACAGACCAGGCCTACGAAACCGCTCGGGACTTCATCCATCATGAAGGGTTCCTGATCGGCATCTCCGGCGGCGCAGCCTTGTATGCTGCCGTGGAAGTAGCCAAACGGCCAGAGAACAAGGGCAAGACCCTGGTAGTGCTGCTGCCGGACAACGGAGACCGGTACCTGACCACTCCCGGATTTTTGAAGAAGGAAGACTAAAAAAAGGGGGTTGTTGCACGTGTGAAAACCACACACGTGCAACAACCCCTTCGTCA
>CAJMQS010000014.1 GCA_905215645.1 uncultured bacterium | reverse complement strand
CTTCAGACTCCCGACTTCCGACTAAGGGGCTGTTGCCCATGCAACAGCCCCTTTTCCTGTTATTTAGTCGGTACCAGATCCCCGATACCGTTGAGGATGTAATGGGGCTGGTAGGAGAACCGTTTGATGTTTTCCCGGGTGGAGACGCCGGTGAGGACCAGGACGGTTTCCATGCCGGATTCCACACCTCCGATCACGTCCGTATCCATCCGGTCCCCGATCATGACGGCATCTTCCGAATGGACCCCCAGCCGTTTCAGGCCGGTCCGCATCATGAGAGGGTTGGGTTTGCCGATGAAATAGGCTTTTTTTCCGGTGGCCAGTTCGATGGGAGCAATCAGGGCCCGGCAGGCCGGGATGATCCCCCGGTCGCTGGGACCGGTCATATCGCTGTTGGTGCCGATGAGCTTGGCCCCTTTGTGGATCAGCTCGGTGGCCTTGATGATCATCTCATAATTGTAGCCGGTGGTTTCGCCCACCACCACATACTCCGGGTTCACATCATTATAGGTGATGCCCGCATCATAGAGGGCATTCATCAGCCCATGGGCCCCGATGATATAGGCGGAACAGCCCGGTGCCTGGGTCTTCAGGAAATGGGCCGTAGCCAGGGCGCTGGTGTAAAAATGGTTCTCTTCGATATCCAGCCCCATGGCCTGGAGCTTTTTCCGCAGTTCCAGGGGAGAACGTTCACTGGAGTTGGTCAGGAACAGGAACTGTTTCTTTTCTTTCTGGAGCCAAGCCACGAATTCCTTGACTCCGGGCAGCAGGGTGCTGCCATGGTAGATGACTCCATCCATATCGCTGATGAAGCCTTTTTTCTCTCGGATGATATTTAAATCCCGCATAAAATCCTCCTTGTTGCCAGAAAATCAATCTCTATGTTACATTATGCCTTTCTCCCAGAGAATTTACAAGGAAGTTCTGCCAAGAACCTGTTAATTTTCGGTAAAATTTGCAGGCAAATTCATCCATATGGTACAATAAGACGTTACCAAGGAGTGAAACCATGAATGCAAAACGACCTTTACTGACGGCTGTGGAAAACTACCGTCTTCAACATGTATATCCTCTCCATACCCCAGGCCATAAGGGGGGACGAGGAGCGGATCCGGCCCTGCGCCATCTGGTGGGAGATGTGGCCCTTGCCAGCGATGTGTCCCTGATGGCCGAACTGGATGACATCCACCATCCGGAAGGCTGTATCCGGGAAACGGAAGAGCTGGCTGCCCGGCTGTATAGGGCGGACCGTTGCTTCCTGGGAGTCAACGGGACCACCGGGGTGATCCACGGCATGCTGCTGGGAGCCCTGGCACCGGGGGAGAAGATCCTGGTGCCTCGGAACAGCCATCGGAGCGTGCTGGGGGGATTGATCCTGGGAGGGCTGCGGCCGGTGTATGTGCAGCCGGCGTATGATCCTCAGTGGCGCTTGACCCTCCAGGTGAGCCCAGAACAGGTGGAAACGGCTTTGGAACAGGATCCGGAGATCCGGGCGGTGTTCCTGACCACTCCCAATTATTTCGGATTGGCAGCGGATACCCGGAAAATCGCAGGAATCGCCCATCGCCACGGGGCCGTGCTGCTGGTGGATGAAGCCCATGGGCCCCATCTGGGCTTTTCCAGCCAGCTGCCTCCCAGTGCCATGGCTTCCGGCGCCGATGCAGCAGCCCAGAGCACCCACAAGATCTTGGGGGCCATGACCCAGTGCAGCCTGCTCCAGGTCCGCTATGGCAGGATCCGTCCGGAAGCCATGGAAGCGGCTATGAGCCTGGTGACCACCACCAGCCCCAATTATCTCCTGATGGGGGCACTGGATGCGGCCCAGGCCCAGCTGGCGGAGCAGGGCAAAGCCATGGCCGAAGCGTCTGTGCGGGCTGCGGAGACCCTCCGGCACCGGCTCCATCAGGTGCCGGGACTTCCCGTCCTGGAACAGGAACTGGTGGGCAAGGGGGGTGTCACGGCCCTGGATCCGGGGAAGATCACCCTCCAGGTGAGTGCCCTGGGGGTCACCGGTCCCGAAGCAGCGGATGCCTTCCGTCAGGCAGGGATCGCCGTGGAGCTGGTGGATGAAGACCATGTGCTGCTGCTGGTGACGTATGCTGATGCAGGACCGGAACTGGAAAAAGTAGGAGAAGCCCTTTGCCGGGTGCTGGAAGAGATCCGGAAACCGGAACGGAAACTGGAACCGGTGCCTCCGGCAGCAGACTTGCCCGAAATGGTGCTCACTCCCCGGGAAGCGTTTTTTGCCAGCCATGGGCCGGTGTCCTTTGAAGAAGCGGCCGGGGAAATCGCCGGAGAGACCATCAGCTTTTACCCGCCGGGAATCCCCCTTGTGATGCCGGGAGAGCGGATCACGGAAGAATTGATCCGGTACTGCCGGGAAATGCAAAAAAAGAAACTGCTGGTCAGCGGTCCTCGGGACAGTACTCTCCGGCAGATCGAGGTATTGCGATGAAAAAAGGAAAAGGTTTGTTCATTACCCTGGAAGGGCCGGACGGGGGAGGCAAGACCACCCAGGCCCAGCAGCTGGCCAGCTGGTTCCGGCTCTATGGCCGGGAGGTGCTGATCACCCGGGAACCGGGAGGGACGGAAACGGCGGAAAGCATCCGGGAACTGGTCCTGGACCCGGCCCTGCAGCTGTCCCCGGAAACGGAAAGCCTGCTGCAGCTGGCCGCCCGGGCCGACCATGTGAGCCAGGTGATCCGTCCCGCCCTGGATGCGGGAAAAGTGGTCCTCTGCGACCGGTTCAGCGATTCCACCCTGGTCTATCAGGGTATCCTCCGGGATATGGACCTGGACCAGCTGCGGAAACTCAACGATTTCGCCACCCGGGGCCTGCGTCCCGATGTGACCCTGCTCTTGGACGGAGATCCCCGGGAGCTGCTGAAGCGGCGGAATGACCGGGGCATCGTGGATAAATTCGAACTCCAGGGCCTGGCCTTCCAAGACCGGGTCCGGGCCGGCTATCTGCAGCTGGCCCAGGCGGAACCGGAGCGGATCCTGGTGGTGGATGCCCTGGAGGAACCGGAAGTGGTCACGGAAGAGATCATCAAGAAACTGGAGAAATGGATCTAAGGGCAGGAGGAAGGGCTATGTGGGATACCATCATCGGACATGAGGCGGAGAAGGCCTTTCTGCAGCATATGCTCACGGGCCCGCGGAAGACGCCCTCTCTGCTTTTTTACGGGCCGGAAGGCATCGGGAAACGGAAAATGGCCCGGGCTTTTGCCCAGAGCTTCCTGTGTCTGGAAAATCCCCTGGTCCCCTGTACCTGCCGGAGCTGCCGGGCCATGGAAAATGACAGCCATCCGGACTTCATCGAAGTGGAGCCCGGGGGGAAGAGCCGGACCATCGGGGTGGATGCCATCCACGGACTGATTGCCAAAGCCGCTTTCGGTCCGGTGCTGTCGCCCTACAAGGTCTGTCTCATCGACAAAGCCCATACCCTCCGGGAAGAAGCCCAGAACAGCCTGCTGAAGCTCTTGGAGGAACCGCCGGATTATTGGCTGTTCCTCCTGGTGGCCGATCAGGCAGAACAGCTGCTGCCCACCATCCGGTCCCGGGTCATCGGTCTCCGGTTCGATCCCCTCACAGAGAAGGAGACGGAACAGGTCCTGGCCTCCATCCGGCTGGGAGAAAACGACCGGCCGGAAAGCTTGGCCGAAGGGGATCTTGCTCAGGCGGAGGCCAAATGGAAGCAGGAACTGCCCATCCTGGCCCATCTGGCAGGGGGCTCGGCCGGGAAAGCCCTGGCCTGGTTCCGGATGGATGCCCTGGAGCTCCGGGAAGAGATCCTGGACCTTTTGGAACAATCGGGCCGAGAAGATCTGCTGGTCTATACGGCCGGGCTGCCCTGGCTGCTCCAGAATGACCGGGAGGAAAGCCTGGTGATGATGGAACTGCTGCTCCTGCTGCTGCGGGACGGGCTGATCCTCCAGAGCCGGCTGCCTCAGCCTCTGTATAATGAAGACCTGCGGTCCCGGCTGGGCCTGTGCTTCGCCGACTGGTCGGAAAAGAAGATCCGGCAGGCCCTGGTGCTGACCGAAAAATGCCGGCGGGCCCTCCAATCCTTTGTGGTCCGCCGGATGGCCATAGAAGCATTGTTTATGGAAATCCATCAACTGGATAAGGAGATATGAAATTGGTTACCATCGTTGGAATCCGGTTCAAACGAGCCGGAAAAATCTATTATTTCTCTCCGGGGGAATACGATCTGGCAAAGGGCGACCATGCCATCGTGGAAACGGCCCGGGGCATTGAATACGGGGAAGTGGTGATCCCTCGGCAGGAAGTGGAGGAAGGGAAAATCGTCTCTCCCCTGAAGACCGTGATCCGCAAGGCCACAGAACAAGATGCCCGGAAGGTGGAAGAAAACCACCGGAAGGAAAAAGAGGCCTTTGTCATCTGTGAAAAGAAAATCGCGGCCCGGAAGCTGGATATGCATCTGGTCAATGTGGAATACACCTTTGATGTAGGGAAGATCATTTTCTACTTCACCGCGGATGGGCGGATCGACTTTCGGGAACTGGTGAAGGACCTGGCCGCGGTGTTCCGCACCAGGATCGAACTGCGGCAGATCGGGGTCCGGGACGAGGCCAAGATGCTGGGCGGCATCGGATGCTGCGGCCGGCCTTTGTGCTGCGCCACCTTCTTGGGGGATTTCGAGCCTGTCTCTATCAAAATGGCCAAAGAACAGAACCTGTCCCTGAACCCCACCAAGATCTCAGGGATTTGCGGCCGGCTCCTGTGCTGCCTGAAATATGAAAGCGACCTGTACTGCGGCGGCTGCTGCAAAAAACGGGAAAAGAAAAAGGAACCTCGGACCATGGTGCCCCGTCCCGGCATGAAAGTGGTGACCCCAGGAGGAGAAGGGATGGTCATGAACATCAGCCGCCGGGAACAGACGGTGACGGTGGAACTGTCCCCTGGGAACCGGATCGTGGTTTCCTGGGATGAAATCGTAGAAGCCTCCCGGGCTGAGAAATAATGGAAGGGACGGAACGGCTGGACTGCCTGCCTGACGGGATCACCAAGATCTGGCAGGATCCTCGGGAATTCTGTTTCACTACGGATGCGGTATTCCTGGCCGCTTTCCCCCATCTGGTACGCCGGGCAAAAGTCCTGGAACTGGGCTGCGGCACCGGAGCGGTCAGCCTGCTTCTGGCCAACCGGGGCGCGGAACAGGTGCTGGGGGTGGACATCAACCCCCATGTGGTGGAATTGTTCCAGCGGAGCATCCGGGAAAACGGCCTGGAACACCGGGTGGAAGCCCGGCAGGCGGATCTCCGGGAGTACCGGCAGCTATTGCCCTGTGACGCCATGGACCTGGTGGCCGCCAATCCGCCCTATCGGATCGGAGGCCGGAAAAGGCAGATCGGGGAGGCAGCCTGCCACGAAGTGGGCACTACCCTGGAGGACTTTTTCGCAGCGGCGGCCTTTGCCCTGAAGACACGGGGCCGGCTCGCTCTGGTCCAGTTGCCGGAACGGTTCACCGATGCGGTGAAGCTGGGGATCCGATACCAATTGGAACTGAAACGGCTCCAGTGGGTCCATGCCTATGTGGACCGGCCGGCCTGGATCTTTTTGGCGGAATTCGTCAAGGGAGGGAAGCCGGGGCTGGAGGTGCTGCCACCTTTATGCATGTACGAGAAAGACGGCTCCTTCAGCCGGCAGACTCTGGCCTATTATGCGATGAAAGGGGAGGAATCCCATGGAAAATGAAAAAGGGACCCTGTATCTGTGTGCTACCCCCATCGGGAACCTGGAAGACATGACGCCCCGAGCAGTGCGTGTGCTCCAGGAGGCGGACCTGATCGCGGCGGAAGATACCCGGCATACCCGGCAGCTGCTGACCCATTTCGGCATCCACGGCCAGCTGCTCAGCTACCATGAACACAATAAAGAAAAACAGGGGCCGGTGCTGCTGGAAGCTCTGGCTGCCGGGAAAGACATCGCGTTGGTGACGGATGCGGGTTTCCCGGGGATCTCGGACCCAGGGGAACTGATCGCCCAACAGGCCATTGCCGCTGGGTTCCAGGTTGTCCCTGTGCCGGGGGCCAATGCCTGTCTTACGGCCTTGGTGGCTTCCGGTCTGCCCAGCACCCCGTTCTTCTTTGGCGCCTTTCTGCCCAAGAGCCGGAAGAACCGGAAGGAGAAGCTGGAAGAATGGAAAAACATCCCGGCCACCCTGGTCCTCTACGAAGCCCCCCACCGGATTCTGGATGTGCTCCAAGATATGGAAGAAGTGTGGGGGGACCGGAAAATGACCCTGGGCCGGGAACTGACCAAGCTCCATGAAGAGTTCTTCCGGGGGACCATTTCCACCTGCCGGCAGCATCTGCTGGAAAATCCGCCCCGGGGGGAATTCGTCCTGGTGGTGGAACAGGGAAAAGAGGAGAAACAGGAACCCCAGGGGGATCCCCTGGATGCGGTGAAAGCCCTGCTGGAACAGGGAATGGATAAAAAAGAGGCCTTGGCCCAGGTGGCCAAAGCCTATAAAGTGCCCAAACGGGAATTGTACAATCGCTTGGTGCGGGAATGAACCCTTTTACCCCTTCAGCTCTCGGCAGATCTCCCGGAACTCTGGCGCGAAGATGCTGTCTTTGGGCCAGATGAAATCGAAGGGGTGCACCATGGAGAAATCTTTCAAAGGAAGCAGACGGATCCGTCCGTCTGCGATTTCTTTTTCTACGGCGATCCGGTACAGGAAGGTGATTCCGCAGTCTTCTTCCAGCAATTGGATCAAGGTATGCATGTTCCCTACCTGGATCCGGTGGGCGAACTGGTCCAGGGTGAGGCCCTGGAGGGACAGGTTCCGTTCCAGGATGTTCCGGGTGCCGGAGCCAGGTTCCCGTACCAGCAGCCGCTCTCCCAGAAGATCCCGGCAGAGTTCCGGTTCCCGGGGAAAACGGTGGACAGCAGAAGCCACGGGGACGAATGGCTCCAGGCGGAACAGCAGATGGTCATAGGATTCCGGGGGATAATACCCTTCCACCAGGGCGAAATCCAATTCCCCCTGGTCAAGCCGATGGAGCAGGTCCCGGGTATTCCCGAAAACAAGGGTCAGTTCTACATCTGGATGGGCTTTCAGGTAGCGGGCCGCCGGCTGGGCGATGCCGTATTCTCCAATGGTCATGGTGACCCCGAAGGTGACCCGGTGGGTCCCTTTCTGGCAGTCTTCCATTTTCCGGGCCAATAGGGTCTCATCGTTCTGCAGGAGCCGGGCATAGGCGGCCAGGGTCTTCCCGGCAGGGGTCAGGGCCAGGGCCTTTCCCTCATGGGTGAAAAGGGGCAGGCCGTAGCGTTTTTCCAGGGCATGGATGTGCTGGGAAACGGCCGGCTGGGTCAGGAAGAGCTGCCGGGCGGCTTGGGTGAAGTTCATGGTCTGGCAGACACAGAGAAAGGTGCGCAGCTGGGTATCCATCATTTCCTCCATAAGGATATTTTATCATTCTATTATAAACCATAATTTCATCTTTTTGGCCAACTTCTTTATAATACAGGAAACAACCAATTGATGAAAGGGGAAATCTGCAATGGACAAAAGAGGAAAGGGAATCTTGGCCTGCCTGGCCATCGCTGTGCCGGCCTGGCTCCTGGGGAAACTGTTCCCGGTGGTGGGGGGCGCCGTCATCGCCATCCTGATGGGGATGGTCATCACCCTGTTCTGGAAGGAGAAGGGGGCTGCCGGGCCGGGGATCCAGTGGACCAGCAAAGTGGTGCTCCAGGCAGCCGTAGTGTTCCTGGGGTTCGGACTGGACCTCCATGCAGTGGCTGCCACCGGAAAGCAGTCCTTGCCCATCATCCTTTCCACCATCACCACCTCCCTGGTGCTTTCCTATGCACTGCACCGTCTCCTGGTGATCCCTACCAAGATTTCCACCCTGGTGGGGGTGGGGTCCTCCATCTGCGGGGGTTCTGCCATTGCTGCTGCCGCCCCGGCCATCCAGGCTGACGATGAAGAAGTGGCCCAGGCCATTTCCGTGATCTTTTTCTTCAACGTGCTGGCAGCCATCCTGTTTCCAATCCTTGGCACAGCCCTGGGGTTCAGTACCGTCAGTGGGGAAGGCTTCGGGATCTTTGCCGGTACGGCGGTCAATGATACTTCTTCGGTAACCGCGGCGGCAGCCACCTGGGACAGCATGTGGAATCTGGGCACAGCTACCCTGGACAAGGCGGTGACGGTGAAACTGACCCGGACCCTGGCCATCATCCCCATCACTCTGGGCCTGTCAGTGTATTATGGTAAGAAAGGTACTGCAGCGGGCCAAAAATTCCAGGTGAAGAAAGCCGTACCAGTTTTCGTGCTGTATTTCATCCTGGCTTCCCTGGTGACCACCCTGGCCCTCCAGGTCGGAGTCGGAGCCAGTGTCTTCGCTCCTTTGAAGACCCTGAGCAAATTCCTGATCGTCATGGCCATGGCCGCCATCGGACCGAACAGCAATATCGTGAAGCTGATCCGTACCGGAGGCAAGCCCCTCCTCTTGGGAGGGTGCTGCTGGCTGGGAATCACGGCAGTGAGCCTGGCTCTGCAGAAGACCATGGGGCTCTGGTGAAAAAGAAGGGGGGTGCTGCATGCAACGTGCAGCACCCCTTTCTTCTCTATTCCATCTTCACTGCCATGCGCAGCCGTTCGATGCTCTGGGTCAGGTTCTCCAGTTTCTCTTCCATCCGTACCAACAGGTACCAGGAGATGACCATGGGGAAGCCGTACTGAGCAGCTTGGCCGGCCAGCAGGGTCAGGTCGTCCATGGTCAGCCCTCGGCGCTTTCGTCAGAAGCCGGGTCCGCCAAGAGGTCCTGTACGTCCGTCACCTTGGCTGCCTGGACGGTTTCCACCGGAAGGTTGTTCCGGGAGAGGAAAATCTTGCTTTCCACCACCTTTTCCATCACCGGGAGCACCGCTTCCTTATCTACGTCCGTGCGGGGATTGGGGATGCGGATGTTCTTGGTGGCTTTTTTGCTGTCTTTGAAGATCAGGTCCAATTTCCGGGAATCTGCCATCTGTCATGCCTCCTTTACGCTTCTTCCGTGAGCTGATGCCGTTCCACCACGTACAGGCCGTGGGGAGCTTCTTCCATCAGTCCGCCGAATTCTTTGCCCATTTCCGCCAGCTGGTCCGCCGTGGCTTTGGTATCCAGGTTGTCATAGCTGATGTTCTTGAATTTGGGCTGGTCATTCTTGTCCACTCCATTCTTTACTTCCAGCTGCAGGGTCACTGCAGTCAGGTCTTTCGTTGCTGCCATTGGTTCATTCCTCCTTTGTTTACAAGATGATCCAGGTCAGAGAGTGTAAGGGGGCGGGGGCTGGTAAGAAGTCAGACACGGCCCTGACGGGCCTTGAGACGTCATGACAAGAAGTCAGATACGGCCCTAACGGGCCTTGAGACGTCAGACGTCAGCTTTGTCCAGTCTAGCAGCAGGACCGATTTGCTTATCGCGGGTCAATCTGACGTCTGACATCTGAAAGGCCCGTCAGGGCTGTTCTGACGTCTTATTAAATCTGACATCTGAAAGGCCCGTCAGGGCCGTTCTGACTTCTTGAATCTGCCCGTCCCGCTAGGGCGGGCCGGATGCTTCGCCAGCCACTGATAATACAGCCCTTTGCCCCGGAGCACCGCCCCGCCGCTGCGCCATACCCCGTCGTAGTCTTTCAGCTTCCACAGATCCCACCGTTCAAAAGCGGGAGTCCCGGCCATGCTCGGCCCGTAACCGTCCAGGTCGGCAGCCTCTGCATGGGTCATGACATGGGCAGGCTCCAGAGGGAGTTTCCAGACATCCGACAGAGCAGCCAGCAGGATGGATGCGCTTTCCACCTGCAGGGGAGTGGGGGGATAGTCCCCCAAATCGAAGGTGCCGTCGGCGTAGAGCACGGCATCTCTGGCACAGCACAGGGCAATGCCCAGGGCACCGGTATTCCGGTTCCAGGTGTGGGGGAGGGTCCGGGTCCAGTCCCGGGTACTGGTGACCAGGCTCCCGTCCCCCCGGATCAGCAGGTGATAGTCGGGGAACAGCTGGTCATACCGTCCAGCCGTCCAGTGCAGGTAGATTTTCTGGATGCGCCCACGGGCCATGTGGGCCAGTTCCAAGACTTCCTGCCGTTTGATTGCTTCCATGTCACCGCCTCCTTACACTGTATAAGAGACGGGAAGCAGGATTTTTTCGAGTTTTTTTGCAAAACTTTTTTGGCGGGGACCAATCCTGGCTTCCGGCCTCTAATATGGACAATCGATTGTCTTTTGGCTCATAAGGTTTACAGTTTGGCTTGTTTCCCAGGGATTTATTTCTGGCAGACAGGCCACTTGTGTCCAAAGTATTTACAGATATTTCCACATAGATATAATAAGTACTATAATCAAAATCTTATTTGAAGGAGATGCTGCAGATGCCTGTTTTCCAATCACTTTTCTTCTGGCTCACATTCCATGAGATCACCATGAAACAGCTGTCAGAAGATACGGGGATTTCCGTCCGTACCCTGACCCGTATGAAGAAAGCGACCAGGGAACAGAACCCCAAGTATATGCCATCCATCAGGACTCTGCAAGAAATCAGCAAAGTAACCAATCTGCCCATTGAAGAAATGATGGACAACCTGCCCTAAGGACAGCAAAGGAGGGAATCGAAAAAAAACGACAGGGACAAACGGTGACTGCTGTCCCGAAGCCAGGGTCTCTTCCAGGGGTCCTGGCTTTTCTTATAGACAGAATAGTGCGAAAGAGAAAGGAGTGCTTTTCTTATGGCCTGCCGCCGTATGATCAATTCAAAAATCACCGATGATGACCGCTTCCTGGTGTTGGCGCCTGATACCCAGGCACTCTATATGCACCTGGTCCTCCATGCCGATGATGACGGGTTCGTCAGCAATCCCCTGGGCATTGTGAGGCTCACCGGATGTCAGCCGGAATCTCTGGAAGAGCTGAAACAATCCGGCTTTGTGATCCCCTTCATCAGCGGAGTCCTCTGCATCACCCACTGGGGGCAGCACAACTGGATCCGCAAAGACCGGTACACCCCGAGTATCCACCAGGAGAAACGCTATGTTACAGTCTTACGGGATAGGAGCTACGCCGTATTGGATGATTGTAAATCTTACGTCAGCCATTCGGGCAGCCGCCCTGACAGCCATCCTGGCATCCCTTGGGACTGCCTGGATGACAGCCATGGGGAAGCCCCGTGGTATGACGGACCGGATGACAATTGGCAGTCCAGTGACAGCCAAGCGGCCGGAAAAGATTTTGGAAAGGAGGAGGGATAAGCCCATCCAGCCTGGCTCTGCAAGCTTTGACATCCCCGTGGGCATACCAACGGAAGCCACAGGTTAGTTTAGGGTAGGATAGAGTCAGAAAAGAAAAAGTGATAAAAAAGAAAAAAATCCCGACAGCCATGGAGCCGTCAGGGTCTTTGGAAAGGAGACATTGTGGTGGAAGTAAAGAAACAGGCTTCTGGAGAAGCAAAACTGGATTACGTGGAATTGACCAATCTCATCGGTCATCCCGCTTACGTGAAAAAAGAGTATGTGGAAAACAGCCGATTCCATATCGGACAGGTGAAAGCCCAGCAGGAAATCTGCCGGAATTGCAGCGGGGAAACCTGCCGGCAGCCCATACCGGGGATGATGCCTCTTTTGACCGGCCATCGGGGCTATCTGTATTTCCCTCTCACTCCCTGCCCCCGGAAGAAGCTGCGGGAGCGGAAGCTCCGGATCCAGGAACGGAGGCAGGAAGCCAACCTTCCCAAGCTGTTCCAGGGGAAGACCTTTGCCGATTACCAGGTGACGGACGGCAACCGGCTGGCGGTGCGGATGGCCCAGCGTTTGGTCCGGCAGAAGGATCCGGGAAAGGGCCTGTATCTTTACGGCAGCCGAGGCACCGGCAAGACTTTGCTGGCGGCCATCGTGGGGAATCTCCTGCTTCAGCAGGGCCAGCGGGTCCTCTTCACCAATACTCCCCAGCTCCGGTGCCGGTTCCGGGAGAATCTGAGACATCCGGACGCCCCGGACCGGAGCCTGGAAAATGCGGACTGCCTGATCATCGACGGCCTGGGATCGGAACGGTTCAATGCCTGGGGGCTGGAGCAGCTGGCCCGGGTCATCGACAGCCGGTACCGGCAGCAGAAGCTGACCTTAGTGACCAGTAACGACAGCCTGAAGGCCCTGGGAGAAAAGATGGCCCAGGTGCAGGGCAATGGGGAGAAGCAGGATGCAGAAACAGCGGCCCGGATCGTCAGCCGTCTGGCCGGGATGACCGTGCCCCTGCCCTTCTATGGGCTGGACCGGCGCTGGGCATTGGAACCTGGGGGAATCTGCTGTAGCCGGCAGGGAAGGGGAGAACCCATGGAACTGTTCAGGAAGGGATGAAGGAAGGAGGCCCCATGGAAAAAGAAAGAAAACTGGAAGAATTGCTTGTTTTGGCGAAACAGGGAGACCAGGAGGCCCAGCTGGCCATCGTCACCGCTTTTCGGCCCCTGGTACGGAAACTGGCCGCCCAGGAGCGGAATCTTTCCCGGCGGACGGACCTGGCCAGCCAATTGGTACTGGGCCTTTTGGAAGTCATCCGGAAATATCCGGGAGAAGATGCCAGAAAGTTCCCTGGCTTCGTGAAGACCCACTTGACCTACCTGCTGTCCCATTACATCCGGAAAGAGGTACGCTGGAACAAACTGAAGGAGAAAATCTATGACCAGACTCAGGAATCGTGTTACACGGAAGACTTTACCCTGCGGCTACAACGGAGGGAACTACAGGACGCGCTCCAATGCCTTACCCCCGCCGAACAGCGGCTCGTCTATCTTGCCGCCGGCCAGCGGACCCCATGGAAAGCCCTGGGAAGAACGTTTCAGAGCCCAGTCTCTACCCTTTATGGACGCTATAAAAGGGCGTTGGAGAAGGTGAAAAGGGGGCTGAAGGAATAGGGGAGAAAGAAGTCAGACACGGCCCCAGGGGGGCCTTGAGACGTCAGACGTCAGCTTTGTTCGGCATAGATGTAGGTCCGATCTGCTTTATCGCCAACAAGCTTATATCTGACATCTGAAAGGCCCGGCAGGGCCGGTCTGACTTCTTTACAAAGCTGGCGGTTCCACTTTTGGGATCGCTGGCTTTTTTTGTCCGCCTTTTTGGACAGGGGGTGGGGTATAATAAAAGTAACAGAAGAACAGACAGAAATTTGTTATAATAGAACACAGAACACAGCAAAGGAGGACGAGGGGATTGCCGTTGGAAGAGAATAAAGCCATAGCAGTACCGCAGACGGATCAGGCCCAGGACGTTCCCCTGATCAAATCCAAGGAACGGGTGCAGAAGCATGGGGAGGTCTTTACCCCGGACTGGATGGTGAAGAAGATGCTTTCCTATCCAGAAATCCAGGAAAAACTCCAGGATATGCACGCCACCTTTTTGGAACCCAGTGCCGGGGAAGGGGCCTTTTTGACGGAAATCCTCCGGCAGAAACTGGCCTATGTGAACCGGAACCCGGCTTCCCGGGGCGGGCATTGGCAGTACAACACCCTGTGGGCCCTGATGAGCATTTACGGGATCGAATTTTTGGAAGACAACCTGAAAATCGCCCGGGCCAATATGCTCCAGGTGTTCGGGGAGAACTACCGGGAAAAGACGGGACGGGAGCTGGCAGAAGATTCGGATCTGTACCGCTCTGCCCGGACCATCATCCAGTGGAACATTGTCCAGGGCAACACCCTGACCCATAAAAAGAACGACGGCAGCTGGATCATGCTGAACCAGTGGATCCAGGGAGGCCCCAAACACCGGCGCAGCGTGATCCGCCGGCCTTTCTCCTTCGATTCCCTGTTCCCGTCGGAAGAGGATACTATGGGAGACTTGTTTGGGGAACAGGAAATTATGGATGAGCCAAAAGAATTTCGGATCCGGTCCATATTACGGATGTGGGAAGAAGAGGGATGAAAATGGAAGAAAAGAAGAAATTCAAGTTTGATGTGATTATTGGGAATCCGCCGTATCAGGAGGATACTGATTCAGAAAGTACGAGAATGCCTCCAATCTATGATAAATTTATGGATTCATCTTTTGGTATTGCTGAAAAAACTGAATTTATTCATCCTGCAAGGTTCCTTTTTAATGCAGGTTATACACCAAAAAGTTGGAATGAAAAAATGCTGAACGACAAACATTTTAAAGTTCTTATGTATGAACCAGACAGCAATAAAGTATTCCCTAATTTGTCTACACCAGTAAAAGGTGGTATAGCCATTACTTACTATGATAATCGAGCTAATTTTAGCCCTATTAAAATTTTCACAAAATTTGCCGAACTTAATTCTATTTTGAGTAAGGTACAAAAAAAGAATCCTCAATCACTTGAAAATATCATATCATCACCATTAAGTTTTAAAGTTTCTGAATTAATGATAAAGGAGAATCCAGATTTAATACCCAGATTGAGAAGCAGTGCATTTACAAAACTTGCCCGTATTTTTTATCAAAAAGTTCCAGACGATGGTAAACAGTATATTGGAATCATTGGACTCGATGAGAACAAAAAACGGGTTAAGCGTTTCATACAAAAAGACTATATTGATGAATCGAAAGGCCTTATAGATAAATATGTGGTATTAATGGCAAAAGCAAATGGCTCAGGTAAATTTGGAGAAACTTTATCTGAAGCGGTGATTGCAGAACCTGGAGTAGGTTATCTTCAAACTTTCATTGGTATAGGAAAATTTGATAATCTTATCGAAGCAAAGAACCTAGAAAAATATATAAAAACGAGATTTCTGAGGGCAATGTTGGGAATTTTAAAAACAACTCAAGATTGCCCGGGTCCTAAATGGCACTATGTTCCTCTTCAAGACTTCACTTCCCACTCCGACATCGACTGGTCCCAATCCATCCCGGACATCGACAAACAGCTGTACAAAAAGTATGGCCTGTCCCAGGAGGAAATTGATTTTATTGAATCCCATGTAAAGGAGATGGCGTAAATGGCAGGGGTACAGGTAAAAAGCTATAAATCCGTGGTTCCCATGATTTACGCCTATACCACTCCGGGGGTGCCGGCCCATGATGGCTGGACGAAAATCGGCTATACCATTCGGGATGTGGACAAGCGGATTCGGGAACAGACCCACACGGCCAATATTGCCTACCAGTTGGAATGGAAGAAGGAAGCCCGGTATACGGACGGCAGTGAGGGATATTTCGATGACAATGATTTCCATGACTTTCTGACCCAGCATGGGGTGGAACGGGAAAAAAGGACGGAGTGGTTCCGTATTGACCCGAAGAAGGCTCTGCAGTATTTTTATCAGTTTGCCGGGAAGGATCTGGATGATGGGTATGCCAACGTCCCCCAGGGCAGCACCTATACCCTGCGGAAGGAACAGCAGGAGGCAGTGGCCCAGACCCTGGCTTACTACCAGGCCGGGACCTATCCTCGGGAATTCCTCTGGAACGCCAAACCCCGGTTCGGGAAGACCCTGACGGCCTATGACCTGGCCCGGCAAATGAAGGCCACCCGTGTGCTGATCGTCACCAACCGGCCCAGCATTGCCAATTCCTGGCTGGACGATTTCCAAAAGTTCATTGGCTGGCAGACCGGATGGAAATTCATCAGCGAAAGTGATTCCCTGAAGGGGAAAAAAGGGTATATCAGCCGGCAGCAGTATATGGAAGAACTGGACGAAATGAAGAAGGACGAAATCAAGGGAGAAGTGGCCTTTGAAAGTCTCCAGGGGTTGAAAGGATCCATCTATTTTGGTGGTCAGTATGACAAGCTGGACTGGATCCAGAAACAGAAATGGGACCTGCTGATCATCGACGAAGCCCATGAAGGGGTGGATACCTACAAGACGGATGTGGCTTTTGACAAGATCCAACGGAAGTTCACCCTGCACCTTTCCGGGACCCCCTTCAAGGCCATTGCCAGTAACAAATTCCGGGCAGATCAGATTTTCAACTGGTCCTATGAAGATGAACAGGAAGCAA
Source organism: uncultured bacterium (assembly GCA_905215645.1). Classification (GTDB taxonomy): domain Bacteria; phylum Bacillota; class Negativicutes; order Acidaminococcales; family Acidaminococcaceae; genus Acidaminococcus. The sequence goes on along the minus strand of CAJMQS010000014.1, from coordinate 32,932 downwards.
AAGCCAACTGGGACGAAAATACCCAGGGCAGCAATCCCTATGGGAAACTGCCCCGGTTGAATCTCTATACCTATCAGCTGTCCCATATGATCCAGGGCCAGATCCAGAAGGGGATGGATTTGTCGGAAGACGAGCATGCAGAATTTGCCTTTGATCTGAATGAATTTTTCCGGGCAGAAAACGAAAGATTCGTCCACGAAAAAGAAGTGAAGAACTTCCTGAATATGCTGGCCCACAATGAAAAATATCCTTTTTCTACTCCGGAACTGCGCAAGGAACTGGCCCATACCTTTTGGCTGATGCACCGAGTGGAAAGCGTCAAGGCCATGGCCAAACTGTTGAAGAAGGACCCGGTGTTTGAACATTACGAGGTGGTGGTGGCGGCCGGAGACGGAAAGCTCACGGCCGAGGAAGAAGAAGCGGAAGCCACCCAGGACAACGAAGCCAATAAGAAAAGTTTCGACAAGGTAATGGAAGCCATCGACAAAAATGACAGGACCATTACCCTGAGCGTGGGGCAGCTGACCACCGGGGTTACGGTGAAGCCCTGGACGGCGGTGCTGATGCTGAGCAACATGAAGAGCCCGGCAGAATACATGCAGGCCGCCTTCCGGGCCCAGAATCCCTACGAATACACGGACCCCAAGACCAAAAAGCGCTTTCAGAAGCAAAATGCCTATGTGTTCGATTTCGCCCCGGAACGGACCCTGATCATCTTCGATGAATTCGCCAACAATCTGAACAGCGGGACGGTTGGGGGCCACGGCACCCGGGAAGAACGGGAAAAGCACATCCGGCGTCTGCTGAATTTCTTCCCGGTAATCGGGGAAGACAGCGAAGGGAGGATGGAGGCCCTGGATGCCGCCCAAGTGCTCACCATCCCCAAGACCATCAAGGCCCAGGAAGTGATCCACAGAGGGTTTATGAGCAACCTGCTCTTTGCCAATATCGGGGCGGTCTTCGGGGCACCCAATGTGGTCCAGAAGATTTTGGACCACCTGCCCAAAGCCCAGGAACAGCCCAAAAAGAATACGGCTACCCTGAATGATGCAGGAGATGTCCACACCAATGCCCAGGGAGAAGTGGAAATCCCCGGGGCTATGGTCATCAACCAGACAAAACATCTCTTTGGGGAGAAAAAGTTTGAAGACATCCAGCAGCCGGTGGCCAAAGCCATGGAGAAAACCAAGGACAAAGATGACAGCCATAAAGTGACGACGGCGGTTACCCAGGCGGTGATGCAGAAGTTCAAGGAAAACAGCGAAGATACCATCAAAGGGGAATACCATCTGACCAAGAATCAGACCCAGCGGGCTTTCAATCACAGTGAACAGCAGATCCAGCATGCGTTGGATAAGGTGGCGGACGAACACGAGATCAAACAGAATGTGCTGAAGGCCGAGCATGAAAAGAAAGTCCAGGCGGCTGCTTCCCAGGAAGAAAAGCAGAAGCTGGATGAGAAGCTCCAGGAGGACCTGACTAAAGCCAATCAGGACTTCCAGCAGTCCATCCAGGAAACGGTAAAGACGGCACTGGAAGAAAGCCAGAAAGCCATGGTCCAGCAGCTGGAGACCCAAAAGGAGCAAAAAAAGGCCAGAGCCATCGAAGAGGATGTGCGGGCCCATTTGCGGGGATTTGCCCGGACCATTCCCAGTTTCATCATGGCCTACAGCGAACAGGAAGGAACGGAAGGGGGCCGGAACCTGAAACTGAGCAATTTCGACGATTACACTCCCGACGATGTGTTCCAGGAAGTGACGGGGATTTCGGAAGACGAATTCCGTTTCCTTCGGGACGGGGGGCCCTATACCGACGAAAAGACCGGGAAGGAAATGCACTTTGCCGGGCATGTATTCGATGAAGTGGTATTCGACGAAGCCATCCAGGAATTTTTAAACCTGAAGGAGAAATTGAACGACTATTTTGCAGATGCCAACGACGAGGATATTTTCGACTATATCCCGCCCCAGAAGACCAACCAGATCTTTACCCCCAAGAATGTGGTGGTGAAGATGGTGGATGCTCTGGAAAAGGAGAACCCTGGGATCTTTGACGACTCCAACCGGACCTTTGCGGATTTGTACATGAAATCCGGTCTGTATATTACGGAAATCGTGAAGCGGCTGTTCCGGAGCCCGGTGCTGAAGAAACAGTTCCCGGAAGGACAGGCCCGGCTGAAACATATCCTGGAAAACCAGGTGTTCGGCTTTGCCCCCAGCCAGATCATCTACGACATTGCCATCGCCTACATCTTCGGCTTCGACAAAAGTGCCAATGGGATTTCTCACCGGAATTTCATCATGACGGACACCACCCCCTATGCCAAAGAGGGGAAGCTGGACGAACTGATCCAGGAGAAGTTTGGAAACAGAGCGTAAAGAAAACGGACCTTCTGGAAAGAGGGTCCATTTTTTAGAGAAGGGGAGTCGATGTAAATATGGAGACCATCTGCCGGGGGGCAGATGGCTTTGAATGTGGGAAAACCGCAGGCCGGGACGGGCGGGCCTTCGGCTCGCCCCTACCGCGTCAGGGTCGAGGGACCGGGGAGGCAGGGAGGTTCGATGTGTATCGTACCCCCGGTGCACGGGCGGTTCTGGCGACATTTTGCCAGGGGCAAAAGTCTTGAACCGCACCTACGGATCATAACCGGGTGTCCGGCAGGAATCCGTAGGGGATGACCCAGGCCGGCGAAGCCGTGCCACCCGGTCATTCCGCCCACGCCGGTACTCACGGAAATCTCGTCCAGCCGATTAAATGAGAGCCTCTGACTCCAACGTGGTAGGGGCTTCCCGCAGGGGAGCCCGTCCCGGCCGTCCAGAGGGCCTTAAGACGTCATAACAAGAAGTCAGAAACGGCCCTGACGGGCCTTGAGACGTCAGACGTCAGCTTTGTTCGGCTTAGATGCAGGTCCGTCCTGCTCATCGCCAACAAGCTTATGTCTGCCATCTGAAAGGCCCGCAAGGGCCGGTCTGACTTCTTAAATCTGACATCTGAAAGGCCCGTCAGGGCCGTTCTGACTTCTTATTAAAGGCTATCCTACTTACAGCACCCCATGCAATTTCCCCAGTTCCTGGATCTGGTCCAGGGAATAATGGGTGATCCGGGAAATGGTCTCCATGGGGATCTTTTCTTTCAGCATGGCAAGAATGTTGGATTCCCGTTCTTCTTGGCGGCCTTCCAAACGACCTTCCAAACGGCCTTCCTGTTTTCCTTCCAGGCGGCCTTTTTCAAGGCCTTGTTCTATCCCCTTTTCCAAGTTCTTTCTCGCAATGGCGTGTCCGATACCGCACATGGTTTCCGCCTCCTTTTTCATCTCTACGGTCAGGGGAATGTCGTATTCCCGTTCCAGGATTTGTTTCTTCACGTCAGGGTCCATTTCTGTGGACAGAAGGACGCTGAGCAGGTGGATAATATCCTCCTGCCTGCTGTCCGGCTGTCCCAGGCAAATCATCATCATGGACACCATATCATAATTCATTTTATCATATTTGGCGTTGCCCACCAAATTTTCTTCCATCATGTGGAAAGAAGTCAGGGTGTTCTGTTTGGGCTTTGGAGGGTCCAGACAGATCCAGAGGGAATAGACCTTCTGGAGTTTCTGGTAGTCGGAATTCTGGAAGACAATCCCTTTCTGACGGGAAAGCAGCCTTCCACAGTAATAGACAGCCCGTTTCAGCAGGGGATAGCCCGGGTTCCAGTCATTCTGACTTTCCACGTTGATGAAAATCTGCCGGGATTCCTTGCCATCAGGAGTACGCGCCGAAAATAGGATGTCGAAATTCACATTTCCTTCCTTGATGCTTTTGTCCGCCGTGTTTTCGCCTCTGATGCGTCCCGGATCCTGGACATCCTGATCCACAGCTACAGAACAGACTGCAGGGGTACCTTCCAGACAGGGGAGCAGTTCCGGGATGGAACAATGCTCGTATTCTGGAAGACAGCCCTGGAGGATGTGGGCCAAAATGATTTTGTTGGCCAGGAGCCGGCAGCAGGCGGCATCCAATGCTTGTTCTTCCTGCCACGTGTCCAGATCATGGGCAACAGTGGTAGAGATTTTCATGGAATCACCATCTTTCTATAAAATTTGCAAGGGTTCAATGGTGATACCATTCGTCAAGAAACAAGAACTTCCTTCCTGGGTGGAAAAAGACCGTCATTAAGTGGAAAAAAGTGTTGTAAGAGAGAAACAAGAAGTCAGAAACGGCCCTGACGGGCCTTGAGACGGCATAAATAGAAGTCAGATACGGCCCCAGGGGGGCCTTGAGACGTCAGACGTCAGCTTTGTCCAGTCTAGCAGCAGGACCGATTTGTTTATTGCGGGTCAATCTGACGTCTGCCATCTGAAAGGCCCGTCAGGGCCGGTCTGAATTCTTATTAAGGGCTATCCTACTTACAGCACCCCATGCAATTTCCCCAGTTTCTGGATCTGGTCCAGGGAATAATGGGTGATCCGGGAAATGGTCGCCATGGGGACCTTTTCTTTCAGCATGGCAATAATGTTGGCTTCCCGTTCTTCCAGGCGGCCTTTTTCAAGGCCTTGTTCTATCCCCTTTTCCAAGCGGCCTTTTTCAAGGCCTTGTTCTATCCCCTTTTCCAAGTTCTTTCTCGCAATGGCGTGTCCGATACCGCACATGGTCTCCGCCTCCTTTTTCATCTCAACGGTCATGGGAATATCATATTCCCGTTCCAAGATCTCTTTCTTTACATCAGGGTCCATTTCTGTGGACAAAAGAACACTGAGCAGGTGGATGATATCTTCCTGCTTTCTGTCCGGCTGCCCTAAGCAAATCAGCATCATGGACACCATATCATAATCCATTTTATCATATTTGGGGTGATAAGGAAAAAGTGCAGAGTTCAGAGCACCGAACTGTAGAGGGCGCAGGCAGTTGCACGGCAATAATCTTTAACACTGTGGCAAAGAGTTCCTTCCAGACAGGGAAGCATTTTCAGGATAGCAGAAAGTGTTGGAAAAGATCTTAATGAAAACGTCTGCCCTGGCCCAGAGGGCCTTGAGACGTCATGACAAGAAGTCAGATACGGCCCTGACGGGCCTTGAGACATCATAAAAGAAGTCAGAAACGGCCCTGACGGGCCTTGAGACGTCAGACGTCAGCTTTGTTCGGCTTAGATGCAGGTCCGTCCTGCTCATCGCCAACAAGCTTAAATCTGACTTCTGAAAGGCCCGTCAGGGCCGGTCTGACTTCTTATTAAATCTGTAATCTGAAAGGCCCGAAGGGCCGGTCTGACTTCTTAAATCTGACCTTTGAAAGGCCCGAAGGGCCGGTTCTTGGATCCCGCCCCAGCGGGGCCCCTCCCATTGACAAAAGCCCTGTAAAAATCTATAATTTACAAGATATGGCAAAAGCCAATAAGCCTATAAAGGAGTCGTGAAATATGGCTGAGCAAACAATCCTGACCGAAGAAGGTCTCAAAAAATTAGAAGATGAACTGGATTATCTCCGTTCTGAAAAACGGCAGCAGGTTGCCGAACGGCTGAAGGTCGCCATTTCCTATGGTGATATCAGCGAAAACTCCGAATATGATGATGCCAAGAATGAACAGGCCTTTGTGGAAGGCCGGATCCTGACCCTGGAAAACATGATCCGCAATGCCAAGGTCATCAAGGATTCTGAAATCACCAAGAACGTGGTTTCTCTGGGCTGCAAGGTGAAGATCGAAGACATGGAGACCCATGATCAGGAAGAATATACGGTCGTAGGGACCACGGAAGCGGACCCCATGGCGGAACCGCCCCGGATCTCCAATGAATCTCCGGTGGGCAAAGCCATCCTGGGGCAAAAGGTGGGCGCTGTGGTGAAGGTCACCACTCCCATCGGGGAACTGGATTATAAGATCGTATCTGTGAGCCGGCCCGGCACCAAGAAGAAGGCAGCGGACAAGGCTGCAAAATAAAGACGGGAAGAAAAAGAAAGAAGCAGGAGGGGTTTCATGTCCGACGCAAAGAAGAACCAACCGGACGTAGAAAAAGAAGCACTGGCGGACGAAGACGTCAGTGAACAGATGCAGGTCCGTCTGGACAAAATGCATAAATTAGAAGAAAAGGGTATCCTGCCCTTTGGCCATGCCTACCAGTGGACCCATCACACCAAAGAAGTCCACGACCAGGTGGAAGCCATGGAAGCAGCCGGCACCGTAGTGAAGGTGGCCGGCCGTCTCCTGGCCATCCGAGGCCACGGCAAGACCTGTTTCATGGATCTCCAGGACAAGACCGGCAAGATCCAGCTGTACGTCCGGAAGGACGAAATGGGCGAAGAGGCCTACAGCGTGGTGAAGCTGCTGGATATCGGAGATATCGTGGGAGTGGAAGGCACTGTGTTCAAGACCCATATGGGGGAACCCTCCATCCGTGTCCAGAAACTGGAATTCCTCTCCAAAGCCCTGAAACCCCTGCCGGAAAAATGGCATGGATTGAAAGATAAGGAAATCCGCTACCGCCAGCGGTATGTGGATCTGATCGTGAACCCGGAAGTCCGGGATGTGTTCGTGAAACGGACCCAGATCATCAAATGCATCCGGCAGGTGCTGGACGACCAGGGCTATCTGGAAGTGGAGACCCCTGTGCTGAATACCATCTCCGGGGGCGCCACTGCACGGCCCTTCATCACCCATCACAATGCCCTGGACATCGACCTGTATCTCCGGATCGCTACGGAACTGAATTTGAAGCGTCTGGTGGTGGGCGGTCTGGAACGGGTGTACGAACTGGGCCGGGTATTCCGGAACGAAGGGATGGACATCAAACACAATCCGGAATTCACCACCCTGGAATGCTATGAAGCCTTCGGGGACTTCAACACCATGATGGACCTGACGGAAAAGATCGTCACCACCTGTGCGGAAAAGGTCCTGGGTACCCTGAAGATCCAGTATGAAGGCACGGAAATCGACCTGACCGGTCCCTGGCCCCGGATGACCATGATCGACGCTGTGAAGAAATACAGCGGCAAGGACTTCACCGGTGTCAAGGACGTGGAAGCGGCCCGGCAGATGGCTAAAGAGGCCGGGGTTGCCGTGGAACCCGCCTGGGGCGTGGGCAAGATCATCAACGCTTTCTTCGATGAATTCGTGGAAAAGAACCTGATCCAGCCCATCTTCATCACTGGCCATCCCAAGGAAATCTCTCCGCTGGCTAAGAGCAGCGCGGCGGATCCGGAGATTACCGATCGTTTCGAAGGGTATATCTTCGGCCGGGAACTGTGCAACGGCTTCACCGAATTGAACGACCCTCTGGACCAGAAGGAACGGTTCGAAAAGCAGGTGGAAGAACGGGCTGCCGGGGATGACGAAGCCGGCATGATGGACGAAGACTTCATCAATGCCCTGATGCACGGACTGCCTCCCACAGGGGGCTTAGGCATCGGCATCGACCGTTTGGTGATGTTCCTGACGGGTGCTGTATCCATCCGCGACGTGCTGCTGTTCCCCACCATGAAACCTTTGGACGGGGGCAAGAACGAAGCCGCCAAGGCCGCCGCTCCTGTGGCTGCAGAAACGGCTGTTGCCGCACCGGCTTTTGAAACGGCGGCACCGGAGAAGATCGACTTCTCCAACGTGACCATCGAACCGCTCTTCACCGACTATGTGGACTTCGACAAGTTTGCGGACTGCGATTTCCGGGTGGTGAAGGTGAAGGACTGCTTCGCCGTGCCCAAGAGCAAGAAGCTGCTCCAATTCACTTTGGATGACGGTACCGGCACCGACCGGACCATCCTCAGCGGGATCAAGGCCTACTACGATCCGGAAGACCTGATCGGCAAGACCTGTGTGGCCATCGTGAACCTGCCGCCCCGGAAGATGATGGGCATCGAATCCTGCGGGATGCTGCTCAGCGCGGAACATAACGAAGGGGAAGAACGGAAACTCCATCTCCTGATGCTGGATCTCCACATCCCCGCCGGCGCGAAATTGTGCTGATAAAAAGGGGGTGTTGCACGTTGCGTGCAACACCCCCTTCGTCATAGGTCAGACGTCATACGTCATACGCTTTTGGAAATCAATTTTTTACAAATTGATTTTGAAATTTCAAAATCTGGTTCTATGAATCAACTGATTCCTTAAATTCAGAGCCAGCAGAGCTGGCTTCCATCGGCGTATGACATATGACCTATGACATATGACGGGGCTGTTGCTCACGCAACAGCCTCCTTTTTTTATGAGGTGTGACAACCATGCAAAAAGACATGACCCGGGGACCGATTCTTCCCCTGATCCTTCAATTTCTTTTCCCCATGTTCATCGGCAACGTGTTCCAGCAGCTGTACAACATGGCGGATATGATCATCGTGGGTCGGTATGTGGGGGCCGGAGCCCTGGCGGCGGTTGGGTCTACGGGCACCTTGATGTTCCTGGTCCTAGGCTTCGCCCTGGGGATCACTGCCGGGTTCGGCATCCTCACCTCCCAGCGGTTCGGGGCCAAAGATGAGGCTGGGGTCCGGCGAAGCGTGGCCAACGGCACCCTTTTGGCGGTACTCCTGTCCCTTGCCATGACTTTTCTCAGCACTGCCGCCGTGCCCTGGCTCCTGGACCTGATGAACACCCCGGCGGACATCTGGACCGATGCCCGGACCTATATCACCATCATTTTCCAGGGGCTCTTCACCAATGTGTTCTACAACATGGCCTCTGTGTTCCTCCGGTCCGTGGGGAACAGCAAAGCACCGCTGTTTTTCCTGGTGTTTTCCGCCTGTCTCAATGTGGGGCTGGATCTATTGTGCATCATCCAGTTCGGCATGGGGGTGGCCGGGGCGGCCCTGGCTACGGTGCTGAGCCAGGGGATTTCCGTGCTCCTGTGCGTAGCCTACATCCTGAAAAAAGTGCCGGTATTGGTGCCCAAAGCCCAGGATTGGGGTCTGTACCGGTATGAAACCAAAGAACAGCTCCGGATGGGGGTCCCTATGGCCCTGCAGTTTTCCATCACTGCCTCCGGGGTCATGATCGCCCAGGCGGCCATCAACCTGTTCGGATCCACGGCGGTGGCGGCTTATACGGCGGCCTCCAAGGTCTCCATGCTGCTGACCCAGGGGTGCCTTTCCATGGGCCAGACCATGGCCACCTATGCAGGACAAAACTTCGGGAAGGCGGACCTGGGACGGATCCGGGAAGGGGTCAAGAAAGCCCTCCGGGTGATGGTCCTTTATTCGGTCTTGGCGGCGGTGGTGCTCCACTTTTTGCTGCCCTTCCTGGTGGGCTTCTTCTTTTCCGGAGAGGCAGACCCGGCGGCCCTTTTGCCCTGGGCCCAGACCTACGGGGATATCGCCATGTGGTTCTACCTGCCGCTCAGCAGCATCTTCATCTACCGGAATGCCATGCAGGGGGTGGGGTACGCCCTGGCACCCACCTTGTGCGGGGTGTTCGAACTGGCGGCCCGGGGCCTTACGGCTCTTGTGGGGATGCGCACCCACAGCTACGCCATCTCTGCCGCCTGCGACCCCATGGCCTGGCTGGTGGCCGGTCTTTTTGCCTGGTTTGCCTGGCAGTGGGTGATGCGGGATCTGGAGCAGAAACAGGGCAGAGTGGAGAGGCAAGAGGGAAGAGGGATTGGGAGGTAAGGATGTATCATGGCTTATCAGGAACTGATCAAAGATTTCAACACCACTCGTTCCGTCCTGCGGGATTTCTATGTGCAGGGCTTCCATACCCGGCAGGATTTTCGGCTCAAGAGCCTCCGGAGCTATGACAATGAACGGCGCCGGGTGGAAAGCTGGCTCCGGGATGCCATGGGTTTCCGCCAAGAACCGGAAGGGAAAGTGGTGTTCCTGACAGTGGACTGCCGGACCGTCCGTCATAATCCCTTGTACGAGGCTTTCCGGGCCAAAAGCTTCACCCCCTGGGATGCAGCTCTCCACTTCCTGCTGCTGGATCTTTTCCATCGGCAGGGAGAACTTTCCTTTGCAGCTGTGGCGGACCAGGTCTGCGGGGCCCTTCTCCAGGCAGATCCGGACTGTCCGCTGCCCGATGCGTCCACCATCCGGAACAAACTGAAGGAAGGGGTGGAATTGGGCATCTTCTGCAGCCGGAAAGTGGGGAAGAGCCTGTATTACCGTCTGGCAGATGCAGCTTGGGATCCAGCCGGCTGGTCCGCTGCCCTGTGTTTTGCCTCAGAGGCGCTGCCCCTGGGAATCGTGGGAGCCTATCTCTTGGACCGGTGCCCGGAGCAGGAGGCCTTCCTTTCCTTCAAGCACCATTACCTTTCCGGGGCGTTGGATCAAGAAATCCTCTGCCAGCTGGCAGCTGCTCATGAAGAAAAACGGAAGGTCCGGCTGGAATTCCAGAAAAAGGAAGGAAAAGCTGGAGAGACCTTGGAGGTCTATCCGCTGAAAGTCTACTGCAGCACGGCTACGGGGCGGAATTATCTGCTGGCCGGCCGGGGAAAGGGAAAACGGCCCCAGCTGTTCCGCCTGGACCGGCTGGAAAAAGCAACACCAGGGGAACCGGACCCAGAGTGGGCGGAACGGGAAAAAGAGGGAAAGCAGTTTATCCGGTATCTGTGGGGCGTCGGAGCCGGTTCCGGGAAAAAATCCCGGCCGGATCATGTGGAACTGGATCTTTATGCAGGTCCGGAAGAATCCTATATCCCGGAACGGCTCCTGCGGGAAAAGCGGCAGGGGAAAGTGGTCCAGGTGAGCCCAACGGTATGGCGTTTTTCCATCGATGTGTACGATGCTCGGGAAATGCTGCCCTGGCTCCGGACTTTCCTCGGCCGGATCCTTCGGCTGGAATGTTCTGACCCGCGGGTGACCCGACGTTTCTGGAAGGACTTGGACCGGCTCCGGGCCCTGTATGAGGAGGGGTGACCATGCTGTTCCATGAGATCTACGGCCGGTATTACCAAGTGCTGGCAAAAGTGCTCCGGGAAGCCTGCCGGGGAACGCTGACCCGGGAAAAGCTCTATGGACTGATCCGGGAAGGGTCCTTCGGGGAAAGCACCTTGGAACTGCCCCGGATCCTGGCAGAAAGCCATCTCCTCACCCGGGAAGGGAAGACGCCCCTGGCCAGTGTCCCGGACTGCCCTCTGACCGTCTTGGAGAAACGCTGGCTGGCAGCAGTCCTCCAGGATCCCCGGATGCAGTTGTTCCAGCCTCCGGCACTTCCTTTTTCTTTGGGGGAGCCGCTGTTTTCACGGGATTTCTTCGTCTATTATGACCGGTACCAGGATGGGGATCCTTATGGGGACCCGGTCTATCAAGCCCATTTCCGCCAGCTGCTGACGGCTCTTCGGGAAAAACGGAAGCTCCAGGTCCAGTTCCAGGGTCGGAAAGGGATCCAAGCCCTGGAGGCGGATCCGGACGGCCTGGAATATTCCGGATTGGACGATAAGTTCCGGTTCCTGGCCCATTCAGACCGGGGGACCCTTTATACCCTCCGGGTATCCTCCCTCCAGGCAATCCACTTGAAGGAGCCGGGATCAGCCCGCCAGCGGGAACGGAAACGCTGGAAGACCCGGGCTGTGCTGGAACTGGTGGACCGGCGGAAAGCCCTGGAACGGGCCCTCCTGCATTTTTCTGATCTGGAAAAGGAAACGGTGCAGCTGGATGAGGACCATTATCGGCTGACCCTTTTTTACTACAAGCCGGATGAGACAGAACTGCTGATCCGGATCCTGGCCTTCGGTCCTTTCCTGAAGGCGGTGGATCCGCCGGGACTGGTGCAGAAAATCAAAGAGCGGCTGGAGAGACAGCAAAGGTACGAACGGTAGCGAACATCGTTCGTACCTTTTTTTCCATGATGGAAAAGGCTTTTCTCGGTAGAATGGAACCATCGAAAGCATCTACAGCAAAAACAAGTATGAAAATGGGGTTGGGCACTTTTCAAGTGTCTGCGGGAGGGATCCCGAACCTTTTGATGCTTTGGAAGACACGGACAGCCAACATTTCCAAGATCATTATGGAAAACGTGTCTTGAAAGGTACCTACAGCGCTTTTCTATTTCAGAAACTGCGAAAGCCGAAAGTCTGCCCGGCGAGGAGAGCTGCTCTGGCAGCCATTCTCCGGGTGGAAGGGTACCTTGGCAGGGATGGAAAGGAGAATCATCATGGCAGGACTGCTGCAGGAAGAAACCAATTGGACCCGGACGGAGAACGGGGCCCTGACTTATACCAGCACAGGCTCACCGTGCCTGGATCTGTTTGCTTCTATCGGGGCTCTGCGCCACAGTCCCAAAAGGGAAATCCTCCGGCTTTTCCAGGCGGCCTATGGGGAAAACCGGGACCTGGCCCTGAAGACCCTGTTCTTTGCCCGGGATATCCGGGGAGGCTTGGGGGAACGGCGGGTGTTCCGGATCATTTTCCATTGGCTGGCACTTTTTGCCCCGGAAGCGGCCGAGAAAAATCTGCCCCGGGTGCCGGACTATGGCCGGTATGATGATTTGTTGGAATTGTTGGGCACGCCCTGTGAAAAACAGGCAGTTTCTTTCTTCCAGCAGCAGCTGGAAGCGGACGAACGGTCCGCAAAAGAAGGCCAGCCGGTTTCCCTTTTGGCCAAATGGCTGCCTTCGGTGAACGCTTCCTGCGCCCGGACGGTGAACCAGGCCCGCCACCTGGCCCGGCAGTTCCATCTGACGGAACGGGAGTACCGGCAGCTTCTCACCGGGCTGCGGCGGGAAATCCATCTCCTGGAGAACCATCTCCGGAACCGGGACTACACCTTTGCCTATGACCGGCAGCCTTCCAAAGCCCTGTTCAAATACCGGCAGGCCTTCTGGCGGAATGATGGCGAACGGTACCAGGCCTTCCTGGACCAGGTGGAAAAGGGAGAGAAGAAGCTCCACACCGGCACCCTGGCTCCCTATGATATCGTGGCTCCTTTGGTGGAAAACAACGGATTCTGGGGACGGCCGGCCCAGCCTCTTACGGAAGAGCAGCGGCGTTCCCTGGATGTGACCTGGAAGGCCCAAGAAGATTTCACCCGGGGAGAGAACGCCCTGGTAGTGGCAGATGGATCCGGTTCCATGTACGGCGGGTCCCATCCCCTGCCGGCGGCGGTGGCCCAGTCCCTGGCGGTGTATTTTGCCGAACGGAACCGGGGGCCTTTCCGGAACCATTTCATCACTTTCAGCGAACATCCCCGGTTGGTGGAGATCAAGGGACGGGATATCGCCGAAAAGATCCAGTACACCATGTCTTTCAATGAAGTGGCCAATACGGATCTCCAAGGGGTATTCGATCTGCTCCTCCGGGAAGCCGTCCGGAAACGGATGACCCAGGAAGAGCTGCCTCAGCGTTTGTATGTGATCTCGGACATGGAATTCGACGCGGCCTGCTGCCGGGGAGAAGGGACCAACTTCCAGCGGGCCCGGGAAAAGTTCCGGGCCCAGGGATACGAACTGCCCCAGGTGATTTTCTGGAATGTGGACAGCCGGACCCGCCAGCAGCCGGTGACCCAGAACCAGCAGGGAGCGGTGCTGGTCTCCGGCTGCAGCCCCCAGATCTTCCAGATGCTCCGGGAAGGGAACCTGGACCCCATGGCCTTCATGCTGGAAGTGCTGGGACAGGAACGGTATGAGCCGGTAGGGGCGTGAAGAGGAGGGGCTGTTGCATGAGCAACAGCCCGTCATATGTCATAGGTCATACGTCATACGCCGATGGAAGCCAGCTCTGCTGTCTTCGAATTTAAGAAAATCAGTTGAATGTTATAGCGGGTTTTAAAATTTCAAAATCAATTTGGAAAAATTGATTTCCAAAAGCGTATGACGTATGACGACCGACGTATGACGAAGGGGGTGCTGCACGCTGCGTGCAGCATCCCTCTTTTCTATTCTCTCTTTTTATGGTTTAATGGAAGAAAAGCAGGAGGCAGAATCATCCCAACTGAAAGGCCAGAAGGGCCGGTCTGGCTTCTTAAACCTACGATGGACGACGGAAAGGAGGGCCTGCCCGCTGTTATGACTGCAGGTGAAATCACAACTTATACGGGGATCCAGTTCGATCCCCTCCATCCAGACCCGGAAAAGATCCGGATCGAAGACATTGCCCATGCCTTGAGCTTTTTGTGCCGGGGCAACGGCCACGTAAAGACCTTTTATTCCGTAGGGCAGCACTGTCTGGCGGCGGCCCAAGAAGCGGAAGCCCGGGGAGACAGCCGGCGGGTGATCCTGGGGGCCCTGCTCCACGATGCTACGGAATGTTATCTGTCCGATGTGCCCCATCCCTACAAGGCCAATATGCCCCGGTACCGGGAACTGGAGGAACAGCTCCTCCAGGCGGTATTCGCCCAATTCCTGGGGGGACCGCTGACGCCGGAAGAGACGGCAGAAGTGAAGCAGATCGATCGGGCGCTCATGTACAGCGACCTGCACCATCTCATGGACCATCCGGAAAACCGGGAACAGGAAGGGACCCTAGTGCTGCCGGTGGATTACCGGGTACGGCCTTTTGCAGAAGTGGAACAGGAATATCTGGCATGGTACCGGCGGTACAGCTGCTGAAAACGATGCCCCTTTCCAGGGTGCAATAAGAACATTCTAATAATTAAAATAAAATACATTGTATTACCACCTGGAACAGTTGTATGTTATAATGGATATTGTATAAAACCATTAGGCTGTTCTTAACTATAGGAGGTTGAGCAATGAACAATCCGAACCCCGTTAAAATCGTGGAAACGGTTCTGAGAGATGGCCATCAGTCCCTCTGTGCTACCCGTATGCGCACCAGCGACATGCTGCCCGTACTGGAAGCCCTGGATGACTGCGGTTTCTATGCCCTGGAAGCCTGGGGCGGCGCCACTTTCGATTCCTGCCTGCGTTTCCTGAACGAAGATCCCTGGGAACGGCTGCGTACCATCCGGAAACATGTGAAAAAAACCAAACTGCAGATGCTGCTCCGTGGCCAGAACATCCTGGGCTACAACCACTATGCAGATGATGTGGTGACGGAATTCGTAAAACGGAGCGTGGACAACGGTATCGACATCATCCGTATCTTCGACGCTTTCAACGATACCCGGAACCTGGAAACGGCTATGAAGGCCACCAAAGCTGCCGGCGCCCATGCCCAAGGTACCCTGGTGTACACCATCAGCCCGTACCATAAAGACAGCGACTATCTGAAGCTGGCCAAGGAACTGGTGGAAATGGGGGCTGACTCCATCTGCATCAAAGACATGTCCGGCCTCTTGGCTCCCTATGCCTGCTCTTCCCTGGTAGATGCCCTGAAAAAAGAAATCAGCATCCCTGTGAACGTCCACTCCCACTGCACCAGCGGCATGGCTTCCATGGCTCTGCTGAAGGGCATTGAAGCCGGTGCGGACATTGTGGATACGGCCCTGTCTCCCTTTGCGGAAACCACCAGCCATCCCTGCACCGAATCTCTGGTTTACACCCTGAAAGGGACTCCCAGAGATACGGGCATCGACATGAACAAACTGGGGCCCATTGCAGACCACTTCAAGAAAGTCCGGGCTGACCTGGTGAAGACCTTCAACCTGCCCAGCAACATCAGCATCAACCCCAAGGTCCTGAGCTTCCAGATCCCCGGCGGTATGCTGTCCAACATGCTGAACCAGCTGACCCAGATGGGTATGGCCGACAAGTACGAAGAAGTGCTGAAGGAAGTGCCCAGAGTCCGGGCTGACCTGGGGTATCCTCCCCTGGTGACTCCTTCCAGCCAGATCGTGGGCACCATGGCCACTATGAACGTGATGATGGGCCGCTACAAGATGATCCCCAAAGAAATCCAGGACATTGTTTTGGGCAAATACGGCAAGACTCCGGGACCCATCAGCGAAGATCTGAAGAAAGTGGTGCGCCGCTGGATCGTCAAGAAGACCGGCAAGACCACGATCGCTCCCATCACCCACAGACCGGCCGACGATATTCCGCCGCAAATGGACAAGATGAAAGCCGACCTGGCTGCCAAGGGCTATCCCAATGCCTCCGTGGAAGACGTGCTGTCTTACGCACTGTTCCCCGAAGTGGCCTTGGCTTATTTCAAGAACAATCGGTAAGAAGGCTGCTGCAGAGGCAGCAGCCGGTCTGCGGTCAGCTGTCGACAGTCAGCGGCCGAAGGAAAGGGGCTGTTGCATGCGCAACAGCCCCTTTTTAATGGGAGAAGAACAGAGTGCAGCGTAAGGACGATGACGGAGTTCAGCTCCATGCAAATCTGTAGGAGCTGTCGGAGCATCCCGTTGTCCTCGAACAATCGCCAGCGACGGTGTAGGGGCTCGCCGCAGGGGAGCCCATCCCGGCCGCTCAGGAGGCATGCCGTTACTATAAGACTCTTGTTTTTCCATACAAAAGATGGTAAGATTTCCTTGAAACAAGGAAATCTTACCATCTTTTACTATAAAGGGGGAAATCACTATGACCAATGCTCTGCTGAAGGAACCGGTCCTGGATCAGAAACGGGTGACCATATCTTCCAAAAGACAATTTACCATTCCTCAAAAATATTTTGCCCAGGTAGGTTTTGGGAAAGAGGCAGAATGCCTCCTGACCCGGGATGCCATCATTATCCGTCCCATTGCAGCCAATCAGGGCGGGGAGCTGGCAGAATCCATTTTAGAGGATTTGATCGCCCAGGGGCTGTCCGGCCAGGAGCTTCTGGAAGCCTTTCGGAAAAAACAGGCCCAGGTGGCTCCCGCTGTAAAGGCCATGCTCTCCGATGCCCGGAAAGTGGCCAAAGGGGAGAAGGAATATGAGACTATGGATGACGTGTTTGCAGCGGAGGATTGACTGATGGCGGAAATACGTTTTATGAAGCCGGCAGCCAGGTTCCTGAAAAAAATAAAAGATAAAAAATTAAAAGAAATGTATCGGCAGGCCCTGGAAAAATTGGCCAAGGATCCCACCCTAGGTCAGGAAAAAAACAGGGGATTTGGCTGGTATCCGAAGCTATGATATTTATTACAACAAAACCAATTACGAGTTGGCCTATACGGTGATTGTGGAAGGGAATACTATAATTGTGGTCATTATGGCCGGAACCAGAGAAAACTTTTACGAAGAACTGAAACGATATATGAAAGGATAATAAAGATGGCTGGTGCCGGCCGCCGGTCGGGCTTCTCTGCACTCTTCACGCTTCACTGGCTATTGGCGCCTTTTGCTTATGCATTGGCATCTGCTGATGTTCATTCTCCCTACTGGTTCTGGTATCCTTATATCATCAACCAACAAATAAACGGGAAAGGGGAAAACTGGCCCCCGAACCGATAGGGAGGAAAACATCATGACAAAACAACTGGCGCTGATCACGGGTTCTTACGGCGGACTGGGGAGCTGCTTTGTGCGGATCCATGCCCAGCGGGGCGGGAATCTGGTCCTGGTGGGCCGGAGCGGAACCAAACTGGAACAACAGGCCAAAGAGACCCAGGCCAAATACGGGGTCACCGTCCACACCATCGCCGTGGACCTGTCCCTGCCGGAAGCGGCCCAGACCATCTACGACACCTGCCGGAAAAACCACTGGAATCCGGACATCCTGATCAACAACGCCGGGTTCGGGGGACGGGGAGACTTTGCCCGGGAGCGGACCCTGGAACAGGATATGGCCATGATCGCCGTGAATGTGGAGACGCCCACCCGACTGCTGAAACTTTTCCTGCCGGATATGATCGTCCGGGGAAGCGGGTACGTGCTGAACGTGAGCTCCACCGCCGCCATGCTGGCCGGCCCTCTCCAGGCTGTGTACTATGCCACCAAGGCCTATGTGACCAGCTGGTCCAATGCCTTGTGGAGGGAACTCCAGGGTACCGGGGTTTCTGTGACGGCCCTTATGCCTGGGGCCATGTCCACCGGTTTTGCCAAGGCCGGAGGCCTGGATCACACCAAACTCTTCGACAATCCGGTGGATCCCCTAAAAGTGGCGGAAGACGGGTACAAGGGCATGCTGAAGGGAGAAATCAATGTAATCTCCGGTCTGGTCAGCTGGCAGAAACCTCTGATGAAACTGGCACCGCTCTTCCCCCAGAAACCCATGCTGGATTTCGTCTATGACCAGCAAGTGGCCGGCAGCAGCAAAAAATAAGGAGGCGTACCATGAATCGATTCATCCTGGATGGACAGTACAAAGAACTGTTTGCTGCATATGGCGTCGATCTGGGTGCGGTGCTGAAAAAGGCAAGACTGCCGGAAGACCTGCTGAACCACCTAAAAATCACCTTGACGGAAGACGTGTACTACCGGTTCCTGGCAGCGGTGGGGCAAGTGGCTCCGGATCCGGAACTGCCTATCCGGCTAGCTTCCGGCGCCCAGATCCAGGCTTTTTCTGCTCCCATCTTCGCAGCCTGGTGCAGTCCCAACGGAAAGGTATGCCTGGAACGGCTGGCCCGGTACAAGAAGCTGATCGGCCCCATGGAACTGCAGCTGGGGGAGCAGGGAGATGCCCTTTCGGCGGAATGGGTGCCAGGGAATCCGTCGCTGACCCTGCCTGCTTTCCTGGTCCAGTCCGAGACAGCTTTCCTGTTGGCTATGCTCCGGAAAGCTACGGGAGAAAAAATCCTGCCCCGGGAAATCCAGCTGCAGCCAGGATGCGCATCCCCAGCTCTGGAAGCCTTTGCAGGAGTGGCACTGACAACGGGAGACCGCAATCGGATGACCTTTGCCCGGAAGGACATGGAACTGCCTTTCATCAGCCGGAATGAAGCCTTATGGGATTATTTCGAACCGGAGATGAACCGGCGTCTGGCCGACCTGGAAGTGGACGAAAGCACCAGTGGACGGGTCCGCAGCGCTCTCACGGAACTGCTGCCGGGAGGGAATTTCAGCATCAACGACGCCGCCAAAAAACTCGGCCTCAGTACCCGGACTCTCCAGCGGAAACTGGCGGAAGAAGGGACCTCCTTTCAGAAACAACTGAACAGCACCCGGGAAGTCCTGGCTCTCCATTATCTGGACAACACGGATATGAGCACCAGCGACATCGCCTACCTGCTGGGCTACGCCGAGCTGAACTCCTTTCTGAGAGCCTTCACAGTCTGGACCGGGAAAACCGTGAGCCAGTGGAGGAAGGAAAAAAGAGTGCAGAGGGAAGAGTGAAGAGCAGGACAGCTTGAGACATTGAGCGTGAGACAAAAAATCCCCGCCGCAGCTGCGGCAGGGATTTTTTCTTTACAACTTCACTGTTTCGGCGGCCGTACCGGCGGGGGCGTAGAGCTTTTCCCGGACCGAGGCGGCTGAGGGACGTTCCCGCCTCCCGGCAGGGAATCTTCCTTCTTGCTGTTCTGTTTCTTGGTATCCTGTTTCTTGGTTTCTTTCTTGGGCTGGGCCTTAGGGGCTTCATATTTCGGCGCAGGCATCTTGAAGCCGTCCGGCTTTTCGAAGTCTTCGGCAGGGATGCCGTCCAGGGCGCCGCTCATGAAGGTCCGCCACAGAGTGGCCGGCTCGCCGCCACCGGTCATGCCGCCCAGGGATTCGTTGTTGTCGTCCCCGATCCATACGGCACAGGCCAGGTTGGGGGTGAAGCCTACGAACCAAGCGTCATGGTAATTGTCGGTGGTCCCGGATTTCCCGGCACAGGGCCGGCTGATGGCCGCGCCCCGCCCGGTGCCCCGGGTCATTACGTCTTCCATCATGGAGATCATCATGTACGCACTTTCCGGTTTGATGGCCTGGGTGGGATTGGTCTTGTGTTCATAGAGCACCTTGCCGTTCCGGTCCAGGATCTTGATGATGGGGGTGGGCTTGTTGAATTTCCCCATATTGGCGATGCCCGCATAGGCACCGGCCATTTCCAGAGGCGTCACCCCATGGGTCAGGCCCCCTACGGCCATTGCAGGATTGTCGTCATCTGCCACCAAGGTGGTGATGCCCAGCCTTTTGGCCAGCTGCAGGGTCTTTTCCGTCCCGTATTTCATGCCAACCTTGATGGCGGGTACGTTGTAGGAATAGGTGAGGGCCGTCCGGTAAGAGACCGTCCCGTGGAATCTCCGATCGTAGTTCTGAGGGTTCCAGTCACCGGAGATGGGGGAATCCTGGACAGTGTCTCCAGGGGTGGCACCCTGTTCCAGGGCGTTCAGATACACAAAAGGTTTGAAGGAAGAACCTGGCTGCCGTTCTGCCATCACCGCCCGGTTGAACTGGTCGGTGCCCCGGCCCCCGATCATGGCTTTGATGTACCCGGTCTTGGGATCCACTGCTACAATGGCGCTCTGGGGCTGTTTCAGCTTGCTGCTGTCCGTGTAGTAGGTGGGCGTCAGGGCTGCAGCCTTTTCGGCGGCTTTCTGCATATCCGGATCCAGGGTGGTGTAGACCTTCAGCCCCTGCTTGTATACAGCATCGGGACCGAATTTATCCACCAGCAGCTGGATGCAGTAGTCGATGAAATATTTCTTGGAACCCGGGGATTCGTTCAGGCTCTTGTAGGTCAAAGGTTCTGCATAAGCCTTATCCGCTTCTTCCTTGGTGATGAACCCGTATTTGGTCATCTGTTCCAGCACCGTCTTCTGCCGGGCCTTGGCGGCCTTGGGATTAGACAGAGGAGAATAGTAGTTGGGGCTCTTGGGGATCCCAGCGATCATGGCACTTTGGGCCAGGTCCAGATCTTCCACATGTTTGCCGAAATAGATGTTGGAAGCGGTTTCCACCCCATAGGCGCCCTGGCCGAAGTAAATCTGGTTCATGTACATTTCCAAGATTTCCTTCTTGGTGTATTTCTGCTCGATCTGGAGAGCGATGAAGGCTTCGTGGAGCTTCCGGCTCAGGGTCTGTTCCTGGGTCAGGAAGTAGTTCTTGGCCAGCTGCTGGGTAATGGTGCTGCCGCCCTGGACCTCGCCCCACCGGATGTAGGTGTAGATGGCACGGCCGATGCCCCGGAAATCGATGCCGCCGTGTTCATAGAAACGGATATCTTCCGCTGCCAGGAAAGCGTGCTGCAGGTTCTTGGGCACCTTGTCGATGGTCACCGGGATCCGGTCTTCCTCAGAATCTACGGTGGTGATCAGATTGCCCTTGGCATCAAAAAACTGGGAAGAAGCCATGGGGGCCATGTCCTTGGTGAGGATCTTGGCAGTGGTGAATTTGGCCACGGCGAAGAAGGCGGCAACCGACAGGAAACCTACCAGGATCAGGGCCATGATCGCTGAAAAAATCGTCCCGCCCAGTTTCTTGCGTTTGTGGGGGGAAGGGGAACCGAAGGGCATCCTCCAGTTCTTGTTTTTGTTGCTTGTCATCACGTCAGCTCCTATAATAGATAGAAATAGAGATTGAGAACATAAGTTACAGGATATTATACCACATTTGGCTTGTTAGTTGTATAACTCCCTGTTTAGAAGAGAAAAGGCTTTTGGTTGCCATTTCTGTCCTGCAGTGGTATAATGTCTTAGAAAACTGAGGCAGACCTTAGAGAGTGGGTATTTTATACCCGCTCTTTCGTTTACTAGGAAGGAAGAAGCAGAGGTGCCTGAATGGACAAAAAGAAAATCACAGAACGAGTGACGGAACTGGTGTCTCCCATCGTGGAAGCGACCGGTCTTGAACTGGTGGATGTGGAGTACGTGCGGGAACGGGACTGGTTCCTGCGGGTGTTCATCGACAAAGAGGGCGGCATCGATATCGATGACTGCTCGGCGGTGAGCAATGCCCTGGCGAAAAAGCTGGATGAAGAAGACTTCATTAAAGAAAAGTACTATCTGGAAGTTTCTTCTCCCGGCATAGACCGTCCACTGAAAAAGGACAAAGACCTGACAGCCCACTATGGAACCAAGGTGGACCTGGCCTTTTTCGTCCCTTATGAAGGGAAGAAACAGCTGACCGCCGTGCTGAAGAGCCATGATGCAGATCATCTGGTGGTGGAAGACGGCAAGCAGCAGGAACGGACCATTGAACGGAAGCTCATTGCTTCTGTCCGGCCCCATATCGATTTTTAACTGAGTGAGACTACTATTAAGGAGGAATTTTGAAGTGAATGCGGATTTCGTGAAAGCCATTGCGCTCTTGGCCAAGGAGAAGGGGATTTCTCCCGATGTATTGTACAGTGCAGTGGAGGAAGCCCTGATCACCGCGTATAAGAAGAATTACGGTTCTGCCCAGAATGTGCGAGTTTCCATGCATAAAGAGACCGGGGAGATCCATGTGTACTCCCGGAAGAACATTGTAGAAGAAGTCACGGATCCCACTACGGAAATCAGCCTGGCCGATGCCCAGAAGCTCAATGCCCACTACCAGGTGGGGGATATCCTGGAAACGGAAGTGACCCCCAAGAACTTTGGCCGGATTGCCGCCCAGAATGCCAAGCAGGTGATCGTCCAGCGGATCCGGGAAGCGGAACGGGGCATGGTGTATGAACGGTATTCCGACCGGGAAAATGATATCGTCACCGGGACCGTCCAGCGGATCGAAGGCCACAATGTGTTCATCGACTTGGGGACGGCGGAAGGACTGCTGCTGCCCAATGAACAGATCCCCCACGAAACCTATGACTACCATCAGCGGCTGAAATGTTATGTGGTGGAAGTGAAGAAGACCACCAAGGGGCCCCAGATCATCCTTTCCCGGACCCATCCCGGCCTCTTGAAACGGCTGTTCGAACTGGAAGTCTCTGAGATCCAGGACGGCACCGTGGTCATCGACAGCGTGGCTCGGGAGCCGGGGATGCGCAGCAAGATCGCTGTCCACAGCACCAATCCCAGCGTGGATCCGGTGGGGGCCTGTGTGGGCCCGAAGGGCATGCGGGTCCGGGCCATCGTGGATGAACTCCGGGGTGAAAAAATCGATATCGTGAAATACAGCGAGGACCCGGAAGAATATGTGGCCAACGCCCTGTCACCTTCCAAAGTGGTCTCTGCCCGGGCCAGCAAGGAAGAAAAGATCTGCCGGGTGGTGGTGCCGGATTACCAGCTGTCCCTGGCCATCGGCAAGGAAGGGCAGAATGCCCGGCTGGCCGCCAAACTCACCGGCTGGAAGATCGACATCAAGAGCGAAAGCCAGGCTGCGGCAGCAGAAGCAGAAGCGGCTCAGGCTCAGGAAGCCCAGGAGGCTCCTGAGGAAAGTGGTGAGGACGCATGAAAGTGAAAAAGATCCCCCAGCGGACCTGCATCGGCTGCGGGGAGACCCACAATAAGAAAGAAATGGTCCGGATCGTCCGTTCCCCGGAAGGGGAAGTGAGCCTGGACCGTTCCGGCAAGAAACCGGGCCGGGGCGCCTATGTATGCCCCAACCCTGCCTGCATTGAAAAGGCCTTCCAGAGCAAAAGCTTGGAAAAAGCCCTGCAGGTGAAGGTTCCTCCGGAAACCAAGGAAGCATTGCTGGCGGAGCTGTCTCATGAAAACCGATGAGGAACTCTGCTTTGCCCTGGGCCTGGCACAGAGAGCCGGCAAAGTGGCATCCGGCGATCAGGGCATATGGGACACGCTGAAAAAAGGGCGTGCCCGCTATGTGCTGATTGCCGCAGATGCCTCCCAGCGCACGGTGGAAAAGATCCAGCGCTGGTGCGACGCCAACCAGGTCCCTTACGGAAAACGGTTGGACCGGACGCGGATGGGGGCCGCCATCGGGAAAGCTCCCCGGGCTGCTGTCATTCTCCTGGACGACAATTTTCGAAAGATGATGGGCTTGTAACTATGGAGGTGTGCGGATGACAAAATATAGAATCTATGAAATTGCCAAAGAACTGAATCTGGACAACAAGAAAGTCCTGGGCTTTCTGGCTGACCATAAGATCAACGTGAAGAATCATATGAGCACGGTGGAGACCAGCGTGCGGGATATGATCGTGAAGGGGCTGAAGAACAACCAGGGCACGGTGAAAGCAGCTGCCCAGAAGGCCCAGGATAAAGCGGCCCAGGTGGTGAAGCCCGTCATGGAAAAAGTGGCCCAGGTCAAGAGTGACGTGGCGGTGGGCAAAGCGGCCATCCAGGCTCACCATGCCCAGCAGAAGGAACAGGCCCGCAGCGGGGAACGGGCTGCCCAGGAAAACCGGAATGACCGGCGCAGCGACAGCCGGGGAGAGCTGCGGGGCAATGACCGGAACAATGATCGGAACCGGGATCGGAACGGCCAGAACCGGGACAATGGCCGGCGCAGCGACCGTCCCCAGAACAGCCAGAACCGGGATAACGGCCGGCGGGGCGACCGTTCCCAGAACGGCCAGAACAGCCGGAACGGAAACGGCGGGAACCGATTCAGCCATAACGACCGCAGCAGCGGCGGACAGAACGGCCGCACCGGCAATAACCGGAACAAACCCCAGAACGGCCGGAGCACCAAACCGGCAGCTCCTGTGAACATGAACAGTGCCCATGCCGGCAAGGATATGGGCAAACGCAGCGGCGGCCACAACCATCAGGAAAAACGGGAGAAGATCAAGGGCTCTTACGCCACCCGGGAGGACCGTCCTACCCGCAGTGCAGATCATATGATGAAGAACCACAAACATCGGAACAACAACACCAATCCCCATACGGCTCCGGCCAAAAAGGCAGAAGTCGTGCGCCCCACCAGCATCGAAGTGGGCGAGAGCATCAGTGTCAAGGACTTCGCCAAGCTCCTGTGCCGGGATGTGAACGAAGTGATCAAGAAGCTGTTCATGCTGGGCAAGATGGTCACCATCAACCAGGAAATCGATCATGAGACCGCAGAACTGGTGGGCATGGACTTCAACTGTGAAATCAAGGAACCGCCTCCTGAAGCGGATCCTACGGAAGTGCCGGAAGTGGAAGATGATCCGGCCCTGCGGGTGCCACGTCCCCCTGTGGTGACAGTCATGGGCCACGTGGACCACGGCAAGACCTCCCTTCTGGATGCCATCCGGAAGACCAATGTGACCGCCCGGGAAGCCGGCGGGATCACCCAGCACATCGGGGCTTACCGGGTGGTGTGCCAGGGCCGGCCTATCGTGTTCCTGGATACCCCGGGGCATGAAGCCTTTACGGCTATGCGTGCCCGGGGGGCCCAGGTGACGGATATCGCCGTATTGGTGGTGGCTGCTGACGACGGGGTGATGCCCCAGACCATCGAAGCCATCAACCATGCCAAAGCGGCCAAGGTGCCCATCATCGTGGCCATCAACAAAATCGATAAAGAAGGGGCCAACCCAGATTTCGTCATGCAGCAGCTGTCAGAACACGGACTGATCCCGGAAGCCTGGGGCGGGGAGACCATCATGGTCCCAGTTTCTGCCCGGCAGAAGACCGGCATTTCCGACCTGTTGGAAATGATCCTTTTGGTGGCGGATATGCTGGAACTGAAGGCCAACCCCAACCTGCCGGCCCATGGCACCATCATCGAAGCCAAGCTGGATAAGGGCAGAGGCCCTGTAGCTTCCGTGCTCATCGACCGGGGCACCCTGCATATCGGGGATTCCATCCTGGCTGGCACCTGCTACGGCAAAGTCCGGGCCATGGTCAATGACCGGGGCGAAAAGGTGAAAAAGGCTCTGCCGTCCACCCCTGTGGAAGTCCTGGGGCTCAACGACGTGCCGGAAGCTGGGGATATCCTGGATGCCTGCGAAGAACATGTGGCCCGGTCCGTGGCGGAAAAACGCCTGGCCAAGCAGAAGATGGAAGAACAGAAGAAGGCCAAGGTTTCCCTGGACGATATCTTCAACCGGATCCAGGAAGGGGAACTGAAGGATCTGAACATCGTGGTGAAAGCCGATGTGCAGGGCACCATCCAGGCCCTGGAACAGGCTCTCACCAAGATCAAGAACGATGAAGTGAAAGTGGTCATCGTCCATTCCGGCGTGGGCGCCATCAATGAATCCGACGTGATGCTGGCTTCCGCAGCCAACGCCCTGATCATCGGCTTCAACGTCCGTCCGGATGCCAATGCCCGGAAGACCGCCGAAGCAGAAAAAGTGGATATCCGGACCTACCGGGTCATCTACGATGCCTTGAACGATGCGGAAGCCGCCATCAAAGGGATGCTGGCTCCCAAGTTCAAGGAAAAGATCATCGGCCATGTGGAGATCCGGAAAGTGATCCCTATCAACAAGATCCTCATCGCCGGGGCCTATGTGAAAGACGGGAAGATCACCCGGTCCGCCAAGGTGCGGCTGGTCCGGGACGGCATCGTGATCCACGAAGGGGAACTGGATTCCCTGCGCCGGTTCAAGGACGATGTGAAGGAAGTGGCAGCCAACTTCGAATGCGGGCTGACCCTGGCCGACTACCGGGACATCAAGGAAGGCGACCAGCTGGAAGTCTACGTGATGGAAGAAGTGGCCGCAGAATAAGGAGATACTATGTCGAAACTTCGTGCGGAAAAACTGCAGGCGCTGATCAAGCAGGAAATGAGCAACATGCTGATCCGGGATGTGAAGGATCCCCGGGTGAAGTTTGTGACCATTACCGGTGTGGAAGTCAGCAACGACCTGAGCTATGCCAAGATCTATGTGAGCCTGTACGGCAGTGAAGAACAGCAGGCGGAGGCTTGGAAGGGCCTCCAGTCCGCCCTGGGCTTCTTCCGACGGGAAATCGCCCGGCGCATCGATCTGCGGGTGGCTCCGGTGCTCAGCTTCCACAAGGATACGTCCATGGAATACAGCGCCCATATCGAATCCATCCTCCATGAACTGAAGAAAGAAGAGAACCATGAGTAAAGAGGTGGGCCTGAGAGAGGCCTGGCAGCTGCTCATGGGGGCCCAGAGCCTGGTATTGGTGAGCCATGTGGGCCCGGACGGGGATACCCTGGGGTCCACCTTGGGCCTGGCCCGTGCCCTGAAGCTGGCTGGGAAACGGGTGCGGCTGCTGGTGGATGACATCCTGCCGGCCGTGTACCAGTTCCTCCCAGGGCTGGAAGCCTATGAACAGCCCAAACCGGGAGAGAAGATCGACTGTGATTTGACGGTGGTGGTGGATGCTTCTTCCAAAGACCGGATGGGGGAGGCAGAGAAATGCCTATCCGCGCCCATCCTGAATATCGACCACCATGTGTCCAACACCCGGTATGCGGATTATCTGCTGCTGGATGACAAAGCAGCGGCCACCGGGGAAATCATGTACCTGATGCTGGAAGAGAGCGGGGTGCCCGTGGACCAGGAACTGGCCACGGACCTGTATACGGCCATCGTCACCGACTGCGGCTATTTCAAATACGCCAACACCACCCCTCGGTGCATGCGGGTGGCGGCGGACCTTTTGGAACGGGGCGTCCGGCCGGACGAGATCTCTGACCAGCTGGAGCTGAAGGCCCGGAATTCGGTGGAGCTTTTGGCCAAGGTACTGCCCAGCCTGCATTTTTATGCAGGGGGCAGGATCGCTACCCTGGAAGTGCCTTTTGCCCTCTATGACAAGACCATTTCCACAGAAAGCTTCATCTACCATCCCCGCTATATTGCCGGGGTGGATGTAGCCGTGCTCTTCAAGCAGGTGGAACCCAAATCCACCCGGGTGAGCATGCGCTCCAAGCAGGTGGATGTGAGCAAAGTGGCCGTGGCCTTCAACGGAGGAGGCCATCCCAAGGCAGCGGGCTGTACCATCGGCCTGCCTTTGGAAGAAGCCAAGAAGGCTCTCCTGGAGGCCCTGGAAAAGGCACTGGAGGCATTGTGATGGATGGGATTTTCAACGTACTCAAACCACCGGGCATGACCAGCCATGATGTGGTAGGGGCCCTGCGGAAAATCCTCAATATGAAGAAAATCGGCCACGGGGGGACCCTGGATCCCCTGGCTGCCGGCGTGCTGCCGGTCTTTACCGGCACCGCCACCCGTTTCTTGGAATATGCGGCCCATGAGGAAAAGAGCTATCGGGCCGAATTGACTTTCGGGATCCGGACGGATACCGGGGATACGGAAGGGCAAGTCATCGCCCAGAGTCCGGTGCGGCAGCTGGCCGAGCAGGAAATCGAAGGGGCCCTGGCTTCCTTCCGGGGAGAGGGGACCCAGATCCCGCCCATGTACTCTGCCATCAGCGTGAAAGGGACCAAGCTGTACAAATTGGCCCGGCAGGGCATCGAAGTCAAGCGGGAACCCCGCCCCATCACCCTCTATGCATTGGAGCTGGTGGACTATACCGGAAAGACCCTGGTGTTCGACGTGACCTGTTCCAAGGGGACCTTCATCCGGACCCTGTGCGAAGATCTGGCAGCCAAACTGGGGATGGCAGGGACCATGAGTTTCCTGCTCCGGCGGAAAGCCGGGGTGTTCCGGCTGGAAGACGCCCATACCCTCCAGGAGATTGCGGCGGATCCTGCTGGCTGCTGCGAGGGCATCGAACCCATCTTGGCGGCTTTTCCTAGGCTGACGGTGAACAGCCTCCAGGGACGGCGGATCGCCCAGGGGGTCGCTACCACCCTGCCGGGGATCCAGGATGGGGTCCTTTACCAGCTCTGGACCCGGGAAGGGCTCCTGGTGGGGCTGGCCCGGGCAGTGGATGGGCGTCTCCGGGCCCATAAGATCATCCATATCCCGGAAGTGGAAGACAGGACAGGGAAAGAACCATGAAACTGATCACAACACTGGACGAACTGCATAGAGCCCATCTCCTGCCTTCCGCAGCAGCCCTGGGGACCTTTGACGGCGTCCATCTGGGACACCAGGAAGTCATCGGGACCACCCGGACCTACGCCCGGCAGCACAACCTGCAGCTGATGGTCTTTACCTTCAGCACCCATCCACTGGCCAGCCTGAAGCCGGAACTGGAACCGCCCCGGCTGCTGGACAACGCTACCAAGGTGAAACTGATGGTGGAACTGGGGGTGGACATTTTGGTGAACATCCCCTTCACCCGGGAATTGGCGGCCATGAGTGCCGATGCTTTCCTGGAAATGCTGGTTGGCTGCGGGGTCCGGGCCGTGGGCATCGGGGATAATTTCAGCTTCGGTGCAGGAGGCAAGGGCAATGTCCGTCTCTTGAAGACGGAGCACACCCGCTTTGGACTCACCATCCTGTCCCGCCCCCTTTTGAAAAAAGACGGGCTGGTGGTGAGCAGTACCAACATCCGGAAGGCCATCGCGGCCGGAAGGGTGGAACTGGCAGCGGCGATGCTGGGCCGTCCTTATGAAATCCGGGGCCAGGTGGTGCCGGGGGATCAGCGGGGCAGGCTGCTGGGTTTCCCTACGGCCAATCTCCGGCTCCTGGGACAGCATTTCGCCATCCCAGCCTTCGGGGTCTATGCAGGCAGGGTGCTGGTGGATGCTGCTTGGTACGGGGCCATGGTGAATGTGGGGGACAATCCCACCTTCGCCAATCAGGAAACCCGGCTGGAAGCCCATCTCTTCCATTACCATGACAACTTGTATGGAAAAGAGCTCCGGGTGCAGCTGCTGGTACGGCTGCGAGGGGAACAGAAGTTCTCCTCTTTGGAAAAACTCCGGGAGCAGCTCCAGGAAGATGCCCGGATGGCCCAAGGGCTTTTGCTGGCTCAGGAAGGAGCCGGGACCCAGGAAAAGAAATAAATGGAAAAATCCCTTGCACAAAGGGTCCATCCATGATATTATATTTTGGTAAAGCTTATTGGTGGAGGTGAGAACATGCCGAATATTAAGTCTTCCATTCGTAGTGTCAAGACTGATGCCGAACGGCGCGCTGCCAATGGCCCGGTGAAAGCTGAAATCCGCAGCACCGCACGCAAGGTTGAAGCTTTTGCTGCTGCAGGATCCAAAGAAGAGGCCCAGGCCACTTTGAAAGTAGCAGCGAGCTTATTAGATAAAGCTGCTCGGAAGGGCACGGTGAACAAAAAAGCCGCAGCTCGCAAGAAATCCCGTTTAGCTAAGAAAGTCAACGCAGTAAAATAAGGCTGAACAGCAGGAAGGCTGACAACATTGGTTGCCGGCCTTTTTTGTTGCATGGAAAAGGAGTTTCGACAATCCATCGAAAAGCATGATATAATAAAATATTGAAATTCCAGCCTGCACTGCAGGTGAATCATAGAAAGTGAGAGAACCCATGGCAAAACGTGATCATATCCGTAATTTTTCCATCATCGCCCATATCGACCACGGGAAATCCACCCTGGCCGACCGGCTCATTGAAATGACCGGGACCCTGTCCAAACGGGAAATGGAGGACCAGATCCTGGACTCCATGAGCCTGGAACGGGAACGGGGCATCACCATCAAGGATCAGGCCGTCCAGCTGGACTATAAGGCCAAGGACGGGAATGACTATATCCTGAACCTGATCGACACCCCGGGGCATGTGGACTTCTCCTATGAAGTCTCCCGGGCCCTGGCGGCCTGCGAAGGGGCCCTCCTGGTCATCGACGCCACCCAGGGCATCGAGGCCCAGACTTTGGCCAATGTGTATCTGGCCATGGACCATGACCTGGAGATCATCCCGGTGATCAACAAGATCGACCTGCCCAGTGCCGATGTTCCTCTGGTAGAAAAGGAAATCGAGGATGTGCTGGGCATCGACAAAAGCGACTGTGTGCTCTGCAGCGCCAAGACCGGCCTGGGGGTGGACCAGGTGCTGGAAGCGGTGGTGAAACGGGTGCCCCCGCCCAAAGGGGACCCGGCAGCTCCCCTCCAGGCCCTGATCTTCGATTCCAAATTCGATGCCTACAAGGGGGTCATGCTGTACGTGCGGGTGGTGAACGGCTGCCTGAAGAAAGGCATGTCCATCCGGCTCATGGCCACCGGCAAGGTCTATGAAGTGACGGAAGTAGGGGTCTTCAAGCCGGCCATGGTCAACGTGCCGGAATTGGGAGAAGGCCAGGTGGGCTTTTTGGCCGCTTCCATCAAGACCGTGAAGGATGCTCGGGTGGGGGATACCGTCACCGACAACAATCGGCCGGCCAAGGAACCTCTCCCTGGCTACCGGAAAGCCACCCCCATGGTGTACTGCGGCCTGTACCCTGTGGAAAATTCCGATTACGACAATCTCCGGGACGCCCTGGAAAAACTCCAGCTCAACGACGCTTCCCTGACCTTTGAGCCGGAAACTTCTACGGCCCTGGGCTTCGGGTTCCGCTGCGGCTTTTTGGGCCTGCTCCATATGGACGTGATCAAAGAACGGCTGGAACGGGAATACAACCTGACCCTGATCACCACCGCCACCAACGTCATCTATGAGGTGGTGAAGACCAATGGGGATATCGAAATGGTGGACAATCCTTCCCAGTTCCCCAATCCCACCGTAATCGAGCATGTGGAAGAACCTTTCGTGAATGCTACCATCATCGTGCCCAAGGACTTCGTGGGCCCCATCATGGAACTGTCCCAGGAAAAACGGGGAGAGTACCAGAACATGACCTATCTGGACGAGAACCGGGTGATGATCCACTATGCCCTGCCTCTGTCGGAAATCATCTTCGATTACTTCGACCGGCTGAAAAGCGTTTCCCGGGGGTATGCATCCCTGGACTATGAACTCAGCGGCTACCGGGCTTCCGATATGGTGAAGGTGGATATCCTTTTGAATGGGGATCCGGTGGATGCCCTCAGTGCCATCGTCCATCGGGACCGGGCCCAGTATTGGGGCCGTGCCCTGGTGGAGAAGCTGCGGAAATTGATTCCCCGGCAATTGTTTGAAATCCCCATCCAGGCGGCCATCGGCAGCAAGATCATCGCCCGGGAAAATGTCAGTGCCCTCCGCAAGGACGTGCTGGCCAAGTGCTATGGAGGGGATATCACCCGGAAACGGAAGCTGCTGGAAAAGCAGAAGGCCGGGAAAAAGCGCATGAAGCAGGTGGGAAGCGTGGAACTTCCCCAAGAAGCTTTCATGGCCATCCTGAAAATGGACGACAAATAACCGGAGGAGGGAGAAAGCCTATGGTGACCCTGCAGAAATCGACCCAGGAACTGATCTGCCAGTCCATCCGGGGACGGATCGCCTCCGGTGAACTGGCAGCGGGGACGGAACTGAAACAGGTGGAACTGGCCAAGACCTACGGCGTATCCCGGATGCCCATCCGGGAGGCCCTCCAGAGCCTGCAGCTGGAAGGGCTGGTGACCCGGCTCAGCAACCGGCACACGGTGGTCTCCTCCCATGCCCGGGAGCTGCTGGACCATCGGAAAGACCAGTCCGGCGGGGAAGGGCAGCAGGGGGAGACGATCCCTCGGACTGAGGCCGGGAAGGCATCCCCGGCTTATCCCCGGGCGGAAACGGAAATCCCTGTCAAAACCGTTGGGAAGATCCATCTCCTGCCGGCCCGGGAACAAGTGGCCTCCTACCTCCGGAAAGCCATCCTCCGCCGGGAAATCCCGGAAGGGAGCATCCTGACCCTGGAAGAGACGGCCCGGCATATGGGAGTATCTGCCACCCCGGTGCGGGAAGCCCTCCAGCTGCTGGCCAGCCAAGGACTGGTGAAACTGCGGCCCAACAAGGGAGCCGTGGTCCTGGGCATCGACGAAAAAGCCATCCGGGACCACTTTGCCCTCCGGGAACTGCTGGAGGGAGAAGCCGCGTCCTTGGCCGCCCGGCCGGGCAGCGACCTGACGGAAGTGGAACGGGTCTATGCCGGCATGGAAAAGTGTATGGAAGAGCACCGGTACGGGGACTACAAGCACTATAATGAAAGTTTCCACATGGCCCTGTGGGAAGCGGCGGACAATCCCAAGCTGACCCAGATCCTGGCCAGCCTGTGGAACGGCCTGTCCTTGGGTTTCCTGGTGACAGAGACCGATTATGCCAAGATTTCTTTCTTCGAACACGAGCAGCTGATGGAAGCCCTCCGGGCCCACGATCCGGAAAAAGCCCGGAAGCTCATGGACGAACACATGAAGCGGAGCATGGAGAACATCCTCACCAACTATCGGGAACAGGTGGGGAAGGGCGGGGGTGCGTGAGCACCCCCTTTGAGTCGGAAGCCTGGAGTCGGGAGTCGGAAGCCTCAGGAAAGGATCCGCCTGGTTGGACGGATCCTCTCGATTATATGGAACTAGACTCGAAATCGACCTGGGATATCCTTTAATCCAAAGGTTCTACACATTCAAAAATTTGCCTGCAAATTTATCATTTGGCTTCAGACTTCAGACTCCAGACTTGAGCCGCTATGCGGCTCTACAGCTAGAGGCTGTTGCACGTTCTGTGCAACAGCCTCATTTTGGTGCGCCCGGCATGGGCGCACTCTAATGGGTGAAAGTCCCTAGGCCGCCC